>JBCCWC010000064.1:0-63088 GCA_039194325.1 Myxococcota bacterium | reverse complement strand
GGGGGGTGGCGGGGGCGACCGGCGACGGCATGGGGATCGTGGCCGCGGCGGGTCGCAAGGGCGGGGGTGGGGCGGGGACGGTCAGCGCGATCGGCCGGGGAGTGGGTCGTTGCGCGACGGGGGTGCTGGGGGTCGACTCGAACGAGCCATTGACGGTGCCCGTCGACAGGACCCGCGTGGGGGTGTCGGGGAGCGCGGGGAGCTCGATCTCGGTCGAAAGCCGCCCAAAGCACTCGGAGAAGGCTCCCAGCAGCTCGCCCGCGTTGGCCGGGCGCCGCGACCGGGTGGACGACCGGCAGCGGTTGCAAAGGGCTCGCAGCCGCACGTGGAGCAGGTCGCTGCCGTCGAAGGTGTCGGCGGTCAGTTCCAGCACGGACTCGAGCAGGGTCCCCAGGGCGTACACGTCGTCACGGGGGTCTAGGGGGCGCTCCTCGGGGAGCGGGGCCAGTCGGGTCTGTTCCTGGTCATCGACCGCGGTCAGGCGGTCGGCCCGGCCGCACCGGTGGGCGCCGGCCACCGTGACCTTGGCCGTTCGCGGGTCGTTCCCATTGATGTAGATGTTGTCGACGTGCAGGTCGCCGTGGACCAGCCCTCGGTCGTGCAGGTAGCCCACCGTGCTGAGCAGCTGGGCGCCGATGTTGGCGAAGGCGGCCGCGTCGTAGCGGCCGTACCGAGCCACGATCCGGCCCATCGGAACGCCCTCGGGCATCCCCAGGACCAGGTACGGGCGCTCACCGGGCTCGTTGACGCCTAGCACGTCGACCAGGCCGGGGTGACGCAAGACCGGCACCCAGGCGCGAAGCGAGTCCACATTGCCCGAGGACCGCTCGTTGTCGCTGAGCAATGCCAGGACCTTGCATCGGCTTCCTAGGTCCTGTGCGAGGTAGATGGTGGCTCCGATGCCGGTCTCGTGGCCGACGACCCGCCGCAACCGGAAGCGCCCGCCCAGGGTTTGAAGGACGGGAGTTGATGAGCTGAGGGAATGATTCGACACTACAATCACCTCTGATACGCACGGCCCCCGTGGGGTCGAGGCGTCACCACCGAGCACGACCTGCTCGTTGGGTCGACCGTTCACCGTGCCAGCCTCCCATGGAGGGTGGGAGGGAGTGGGGGAACATCTACCTACCTGTCCGACCAGGTAGCACATGTATGTGTTGTGCCGATGCGTCGAGGTTGCAAGTTTCTTCGTGCCCTCGGCTACGCCAAAGGCTCCACTATCTCTTTGGAGTTGGAAAGCTTGCGCTTGAGGGCGGATCGGGCCCGCGCCAGCCAGCTCTTGACCGTACCTTCGGCCACGCTGGCCAGCCGCGCGATCTCGGCGATCGAGCGGTCATGCCAATAATGCTGTACGACGGCCTGCTTCCACTGCGGTGGCAGATCTTCGACGGCCACCTCGAGGTGGTGGCCGGACTCCAACATCGAGACCACCTGGACGGGGCTGCTCGCGGTGGGGGAGGGCTCGTGGGACAGCGCGGTCACGCGGTCGGTCTGCGCGCGACCCTTGCGAACGTGCTCCAGCCAGACCCGCCGGGCGACGCCCATCAAGAAGGGGGCGAACTTGCGGGAGTCTTGGATCCGATGGACGTTCTGGGTGCAGACCAGGAAGGTCTGCTGGACCAGGTCGCAGGGCTCGGCGACTCGTGGGACGAAGTAGCGTCGTACTACGGGTTCGTATCGCCGCAAGAGGGTGGTTCCGGCTTCGACCACGCCTGACTGCCAAAGGTGCAGCAATTCGGCGTCGCTCGAGCGACGGTCAGCAGGTTCGCCACTGGGGCGGGGGTCGTCGTTGATGGTCATCGATAGGCTCGTCGCTGGAGGGACGGCGGGTCAGATCGGGACGGGCGCTGAGGGGGCCGGCGTGGGGGTGAGGGTTCCACGTACGGCCAATGGCTTCCGAGCGATGAGTAGAGCCGATTACGGTTGGTTCTCGGCTCGACGCTTTCCGATGAGGGATCGGGCTCGTCCTCGAGCTCGCGTCGGGGCACCCAATCAGCGTATGGGACGGTTCGAGGCCTCGCATCGCCTCATTGGGTCGATCTTCGGGTCTTCGAATGCCGGTCGGTCTGGGCGGCCACACCATCGTTGCAGCCAGCGTCGATCGAGCGGGACGCAGTGTCGTGCTCAAGCGCCGCGCCCCGCACTTCGCGAGCTCGCTCGCGCTGAGCTGATGCCGGGTGCATGACGGTTTCGTTCGAATGACCAAAACCTCTCAATTGCCCCGTGGAGTCGAAATCAGGGTGCGCGTTGGTGCAGGTCGGTCAATCGGTGCGGTGCCGTGCGGTGGTGTGCAGCGGTGTGCGGGTAGACGATCTTCGCGGTGGATCGCAGTCCATGGTCCGGGGGAGCACGGGGGCTCGGGGCCACGGGGCCACGGGGCCAGGCCGCGGACACGAGGCCAAACGAAACGCGGCGTTCCTTATAAAGGAACGCCGCGTCCGGCTCGAGCGTCGCGTGCGAAAGACCGAGGCCGGGCGCGACGCAGTCGCGCATCCCGAGCCGGCCTCGGCATAGAAATTCCTCTAACCTTCGAGGACCGACTGGATCGCGGTGTTGAGCTCGGAGAAGTCCTCGGGCCCTACCGCGGAGTATTTAACCGCGTTGCGACCGTCGGCGAACATCACGGTGCGGCTGCTGGTGATGTTGTAGTACTCGTCCCACTCGCGGTTTTGGCCCTGCTCATTGGGGGCGGGCACCACCACGGGGAGCGAGATCGCCAGCTTCTCGCGCAGCGCATTGGCCTGCTGTTGCAGGGTGGCCACGTCCTTGGAGGTCACGCCCTTGCCGTCGACGATCTCGGTGATCACGGCGAAGCCCTTGAGCTTGTCGTCGCCGTACTTCTTGACGATCGCGTCGAGATCCTTGAGGTCTTCGTGAAAGGCTTCGTCGTCGAGCTGGCCTACCGCCATCAGCTTGGGGCTGCCACCGAAGCGACAGACCTGGCAGTAGGTCTCGCCCGACTCGCAGTTGACGATGTCGAACGCGGTGAGCTTGCCGTCCTTGCCCAGGCCGCTCTTTGCCAGCACCCGGCGGTCGAGCTTTTGTTTCCACGGATCCATAGCAGCAGCCGGCTTGGCCGCGGACTTGGTAGCGGACTGGGCGGCCGTCTTGTTCGCGGCGCTGTTGGAGTTGGTCTGGTCCTTGGGGGTGGCCGACTTGGTGACTTCGTCCGAGGTGCCCCGATCGCAGGCGGGCACGACCAACAGGGCGGCGAGGAACAACGAGGTACGGGACATGGGGTCCTTCCTTCCTGGGTGTCCGGGTGAGAGGTCCGGGTGAGAGGTCCGGGTGAGAGGTCCGGGAACGCCGCGCCGACCCGCGGGTGGCCGCGACGGATGGGAGCATGGCGGGTTTTGGCCTCCATCGCCACCATCGCCGCCATCACCACCATCACCACCACGGCGGCCCGGATACCGCTATCATCGCCGCCATCATGCCGACCTCTCGACGGCAGTTCATGGCGGGTACCAGCGTGGGCTCGGCGGTCTGGTGGGCTCATGCCCGCCAAAGCCGGGCGATGCCTGCCGGGGCGCGTACGCCGGCTCCTGCGACCGCTCCTTCTTACGACGAGCCGGCGGCGCGAGCGCTGGCCCAAAGCCCGGTGGCCAGCGACGTGGATCTGGCCCGCCGCGCGGTCGAGGCCGCCACGGAGGCGGGCGCCACCTATGCCGACGCACGCCTGGTGTTGATGCGGCGCGAACGGGTCTCGGTCCGCGACGAGCGATCGCAGCCGGTCCGCCTGCGCGAGCGCTATGGGCTGGGCGTTCGGGCCGTGGCCGACGGGGGCTGGGGTTTTTCGGCGGTGTCCACCCTCAGCGAGCGGGCGGTGATCGACGCGGCCCGGCGGGCGGTCGCTTCGGCCCGCGCCGCCGGAGCGCTCCGCCAGGATCTGGGGCAGCCCCCGGTGGAGCTGGTGGCCGCGCCGGCGGTCAAGGGCCAGTGGGTCACCCCCCACCAGATCGATCCCTTCGACGTCGCCCCCGTCGACAAGGCGTCCCTGCTCGCAGATCTGACCGCGGCCGTCCGCGCGGTGCGGGGGGTCAGCCACGCCGAGGCCAGCCTGCAGGCGGTGGCCGAGGACAAGCTCCTGGTCACCTCCGACGGCACCGAGGTCCACCAGATCTTCTTCCGGGTCGCGCCGCAGCTGACCGCCACCGCGGTGGATCGCCGCCGCGGAGGCTTTGCCTCGCGCAGCCACGAGGCCCCGCCCATGCTGGCGGGCTGGGAGTACGTCCGAGATCTCTCCCTTGTCGCCGACGCGCCGCAGGTCGGCGAGGACGCGGTGCGCAAGCTCCATGCGGTCAGCGTGACCCCGGGCCCGGCCACGGTCGTGCTGGCCCCGAGCAACCTGTGGCTGACGATCCACGAGAGCATCGGTCACCCCACCGAGCTCGACCGGGTCTTGGGCCTCGAGGCCGACTACGCGGGCACCAGCTTCCTGCGCCGCGACGACGCCGGAACGCGGCGGATCGGCAGCGAGCGGGTCCACCTGGTGGCCGATCGCACCCAGCCCGGCGGGCTGGCCACCGTGGGCTGGGACGACGAGGGGGTGGCCGCCCAGCGCTGGGATCTGGTGCGCGAGGGCGTGTTGGTCGACTGGCAGACCACCCGCGATCAAGCCCAGTGGATCGGCCAGGATGCGAGCCACGGCTGCCTCTATGGCGAGGAGCACGACGGCGTACCCTTCCAGCGCATGCCCAACATCAGCCTCCAGCCGGGCACCGAGGGCTACACCACCGAGGATCTCATCAACGCCACCGAGGATGGCCTGTACATCACCGGGCGCGACAGCGGATCGATCGATCAGCAGCGCTACAACTTTCAGTTCACCGGTCAGATGTGCTGGGAGATCAAGCGGGGGCGGCTGGTCCGGCCCGTGCGCGACGTCGCCTACCAGGCCAACACCGTCGAGTTCTGGAGCTCGTGCGACATGCTCGGCGGCGAGGGCACCTACCGGCTGGGCGCGACCTTCAACGACGGCAAGGGGCAGCCCGGCCAGTCCAACGCGGTCAGCCACGGCTGCCCCCCGGCCCGCTTCCGCGCCACGATCGTCAATACCCAGGGAGCTCCGCGATGACCCTGTCCAAGTCCAAGGCCAAGCGCCTGGTCGACCTGGTGCTGTCCAAGGCCAGCTTCGAGGATCTGCGGATCCGGGTGACCTCCTCACGCAAGGGGCACCTGCGCTATGGCGCGGGGCGCCCGACCACCAGCGGTGACGTCGAGGCGGTCACCGTGGCGGTGACCGCCAGCAAGGGCGGGCGCACGGCCACCGTGACCGGTAGCCGGACCGACGAGGCGGCCGTGGCCCTGTTGGTCCAGCGGGCCGAGGGCCTGGCGGGTCTGTCCCCGGTGGATCCCGAGCATATGCCCCCGCTGGGGGCGACCAAGATCCCGCGGGTCAAGGCCGAGGATCGGGCGGTCGCCAACCTGGAGGCGCCGGCCCGGGCCGATCTGGTGGGCCGAGCCATACGCCGGGCGCAGGCCGATGGCGTCGACGTGGCGGGGCTGCTCCAGCACGCGCACCGCACCGACGTGGTCGCCACCCGGACCGGCCTGTTCGCGCACCACACGGGCACCTCGGTCAGCCTCTCGTCTACTTGTCGCACCGAGGATGGCACCGGGAGCGCTCGGGCGGGTCACGTCTCCCACGCGCTCTCGGGGCTATTGCCCGAGGCCCTGGTCCACGAGGCCGCGCAGCGGGCCCAAAGGGCTCAGCTGCCCATGCGTCGCGATCCCGGCCGCTACCCCGTCATCCTCACCGCGCAGGCGGTCGCCGATCTGATGGGGTTCTTCTTGCGTGCGCTCGACGCTCGGGCCGCCGACGAGGGGCGCAGCGTCATGGCGCGACCCGGCGGCGGGAGCCGAGTGGGCGAGACGCTCTTCGACGAGCGCATTCATCTGTGGAGCGATCCTACCGATCGCGCTCACCCGGCGCGGCCCTTTAGTCGTGGCGGTCGAGTCCATCGCAAGGTCGACTGGGTCAAGGGCGGCGTGCTGCAGGCCCTACACAGCAGCCGCTACTGGGCCGACAAGCAGGGGGTCGAGGGGAGGCCCATGCCCTCGTCGCTGCACATGGCCGGGGGCACCGACGATCTGGACACCCTGGTGGCGGGGGTCGACCGGGCCGTGCTGGTCTCGCGGTTTTGGTACACCCGCATGGTCGATCGTTCGCAGCTGCAGGTGACCGGCCTGACCCGCGACGGCACCTTTTGGGTCGACAAGGGCAAGATCGTCGAGCCGATCCGCAACCTGCGCTTCAACGACAGCCCGCTGACGCTGCTGCGCAAGGTGGTCGCGCTGGGGCGGCCGCAGCGGGCCGGGCTGACCACCGGGCGGGTGACCGTGGTGCCGCCCATGGTGGTCTCACAGTTCGAGTTCACGAGCGTAAGCGACGCGGTGTAGCGCTGGGTGCGGGGCAACCCCTCACGTCGCGTGGCCACGACCGTGCGCTCACTCGCCCTGTCGACGATCCGCCAGTGGGTAGCCCACCACGAAGAATGGTGCGCTCGCGGGCGACGGATCGACGCCGAACAGGTGATCGAACTGGCTGACCACCACCCAGGCTCGTTGCTCGTGAAGCGCGACCGTCGTCGGTGAGTCGAGCGTCTCGAGCACGGGCTCCACCGCCACCGGCCCTTCACTGCGTCGTCCCACCTCCAGCCGAGACAGGCGCCCCTCGCCTCCTTCGACCACCAACAGGCTCCCACCAGACTCTCGTTTCATCCCGTCGGGCCGGGAAAGAGGGCGCTCCAGCTCGACCTCGGTCACCGCGCTGGGCTGGCCCGATGCCAAAAGGGGCGCCTCCAACAGACGGCCGGTCTCGTAGAGCACGACGAACAGCGCACCGTCGTCGACCACCAGCCCGTTGACGCCAAAGGTGCCCTCGGGAACCTCGAGCTGGGGATCGTCGAGCCAGGTCTCAGCCACGCCGTCGCGCTCGACGCCCGGCGCGGGGATCCGGAGGATCCGATGACCGAAGGAGTCGCTGACGTAGACGTTGCCTTCGCTGTCGAGCGTGATGTCGTTGCACAGCCCCGCGTCACCCGGGAAGGCGTGGGTGCTGCGCAGATCCCCCTCGGCCAGCCCATAGGCCATCACCGACGGTGGCGTTTGCGAGTTGAGCGGGTTGGACTGGCAGACCCAGAGCAGATCCCGGTCGTCGTCGGCGAGCAGGCCGATCACCCCCGCGCCGACGTTGTCGATGAATGCCTCGGCCTGTTCGGCTCCGGCCTCGGCGCGGAAGATCGTGCCCTGCGTCATGCTGCCGACGTAGAGGCTCCCGCTGCGGTCCACGGTGATGCCCTCGGGAAAGATCTCCTGTCCGGGCAGGGAGACCTGGCGCGGTGATTCCTCGGCCAGCGGCTCGGTCAGCTCGGGGTGGCTTGGGTTGCATGCGGGCAGCGCGAGCGCCGAGCCGAGAGCTAGACGCCACAGAACCTGGTGCGAGAGGGGTGGGTGCGAGAGGGGCGGGCGGACGAGGGGCGTGATGGCAAGGGGTGAGAGCGTCATGATGTCGCCTGTCTTGGGCCTCGCGCGAGGGCTCCCCGCGTCCCCGGGACGCCCCGACCACTCCCTGCGGTCGGGTGCGCCCCGGGGTGGCAGGTCCCCCAGCGACGGCCTCGGGCTCAACCTACGATCCCGCGACCACAAGACCACGCAAAAGTCCGACAATCTTCTTTGCATGCGACGCAAAAGTGAATCGAGCCTCTTTGCGACGATGGGCTTGTTCGTCGAGGTGGCCCAGCAGGGCAGCTTCAGCGCGGCCGGGCGCCGGGTGGGGCGGTCTCCGTCCAGCGTTTCGCGCCAGATCGACGGCCTCGAGCACGCGCTGTCGGTGCGGTTGTTCCACCGCACCACCCGCGCCCTGCGCCTGACCGAGGCGGGCGAAGTCTTACTGGGTCGTGCCTCGACCTTGATAGAAGAGCTCGAGCAACTTCGTGAGGAGCTCTTGCAGCACGCCCTGGCGCCGCGGGGTCTGCTGCGGATCGGTGCGCCCGCGTCCCTGGGGCAGCGCCACCTCGTCCCGGCCCTGCCGCGCCTGCTGGAGCGCTACCCACAGCTGCGGGTCGAGGTCTCGCTGAACAACCGCCGCGTCGACCCGGTCAGTGAGGGGATCGATCTGCTCGTCCGCATCGGCCACCTGCGCGACTCCAGCCTGATCGCCCGGCGTCTGGCCGATCACCCGCGGTTTTTGGTGGCCAGCCCCGCCTATCTCGAGCGTCGCGGCCGTCCCCGGCGCTTGGCCGATCTCTCCGGCCACGATTGCCTCCTATATCGCTACGACACGGGGAGCATGGCCTGGCGCTTTCGTCGAGGCGGCGAGCTGCGTCGCATCGAGGTCTCGGGTCGCTTTGCGGCCGACAACGCCGATGCACTGCTGGAGATCTGTCGGCAGGGCTTGGGCATCGCGCTGCTACCGGCATGGATGATGACCGCAGAGCTGGAGCGCGGCGATCTGGTCCGCCTGTTGCCCGGTTTCGAGGCCACCGCCACCGATTTCGATGTGGGGATCTTCGCGCTTTACCCCTCGGCCACGCACACGCCGGCAAAGCTGCGGGTGGGTCTCCAGTTCTTGGTGGAGATCTTCTCGGGGCCGCCCTGGCGTTAGGGCGAGCCCAAGGCGGTACCGTTGCCCCTCGTTCTGTAGAGCATCCAGTAGAGCATCCATTAGAGCATCGGTGCGGCATCGACGTTCGAGGTCACGCGCGCTCACGCGCCGCGCTGACGTCGGCGCAGCGCCCCCAGGCCCAGCAGCGCGACCAGCATCGACCACGGGGTGTTGTCGCCGTTATGCTGGTCGGGCGCCGAGCAGTTGCACCCCGCGTCGTCCGGTAGCTGCGGCAGGCCGTCGGAATCGGTGTCGGTGTCCCCGTCGGAGGTGCTGCCCCCTGCGCTGACCGTCAGCGGGGTCGCGGTCGGATCTACCGTCGGATCTACCGTCGGATCTACCGTCGGATCCGCGCCACCCGAAGTACCGCTGCCGGAGGAGTCCAGCCCGCCGCCGGGACCCGATGAGTCCAATCCATCGCCGGAGGAGGACGACCCCACCACCTCGATGGTGCAGTCGGCCGCACACCCGTCGCCGTCGTCGGTGTTGCCGTCGTCGCACTCCTCGCCGGCGGTCGTGTTGATCGTGCTGTCGCCACACTCCACCGCGGTGCAGTCGTCGTCGCACACCTCCGACTCGCCGCCGTCGTCGCAGTCCTCGCCCGCGGCCATGTTGACGGCCATGTCGCCGCACATGGCCAGGGTGCAGTCGTCGTCGCAGGCGTCGGTCTGCCCCGGCATGCCCATGCCGTCGCCGTCACACTCCTCGCCGGCGGTCATGTTGGCTACGCCATCGCCACACATGGCCAGGGTGCAGTTGAAGTTGCACATGGCCGACTCGCCCATGTCGTCGCAATCTTCGCCCGCCTCCACCATCCCGTCGCCGCAAAAAGGGCAGCCGAAGTTGGGCTGGCCCGGTGAGTCGGTCGAAGGCATCGTGGTGATGTCGACGTTGCCTACTTCCCACGGGCCGGTGATGTTGGGGCAACGGTATATTTGGGTGGGCGTGTCGGCGGGAGCGGCCACCTCCTGGCAGGTGGGACCCATCATGCAGGCGCTTCGTGGGCCGTAGGGTAGCTCCTCACCTCCCGGCTCGAGGATCGCGACCGTGTCCACCAGGGTGGCCCACGGTGTGGAGTCGAGCATGCCGTCGCCGTCGCCGTCGAGGTTTTCGCTGAGGTTCGCCGAGAAGTTGGACACCAGCATGTGGGTGACGGTGTCGTCATTTTCGAAGGCCAAGTCGGTGACCAGGTCCGCCGCGCCCAACGTGAAGGAGTCCTCGGCGGCCACGAAGAAGCCCGACGCCGGGATCGTCTGGCCCAGCAGCGGCACCACGGCTTCGATCTCGCCCGTGGGGGTGTCGCCCAGCACGATGTAGGTCAGCTCGTCGAGCGGGGTGCCCGGGGGGCCGACCAGCTCGAAGAACTCGTCGTTGTCGTCTCCGAGCTGGTCGACTCGGATCTCGTTGATCGTCACCGGGGGTGGGGGTGTTCCGCAGAAGATCGGGCAGTCGGTCATGGCCGCCGCGTCGGCGCACGTCATCGTCCAGTCGATGGTGCAGCACGTCAGATCCGACTGGCAGACGATCGCTTGGCAGGCCAGATCGGCGCACCCCCCCACCCCGGTCGGGCTGGGCGTGCAGCAGTCGCTGTCGGGGGGAGGCCCCAGGGTGTACGCGACGGCGGTGACCCCAGGCACGACGTAGCCCGGGGTGTTGCAGCCGTAGTTGAGCCCGAGCGTGGCGTCGGGATTCTGGATGCCCATGGTGCCGCTCGAGCCGGCCTCCGCATCGAGCGCGACCATGGCCAGCATGTCAAAGTCGTCGTGGAAGAGCACCAACTCCATGGCGACGAAATCGTCCGCCGGGCCCGCGAAGTGATCGCCAACCCACTCAATGATGCTGACCCCGGCCACTTCTCCCGGGAAGCCGATCGCGGCCGCCTCGGCCTCGGTAAAGTACTGATAGTAGACGTCGGTGAACAAGTCGTCGTGAAGCACGGCCACGCGGAACGAGCCAGGGCTCGCGTCGGGCGGGAGGGGAAGGGGGCAATCATTGCTGAAATCGCCGACCGCCCCGGCCACATCGGTGATGAAGCCATTGGCGCTGACGCCGATCTCATTGAGCATCTGCCCGTAGATCTCGAATGGCGCGCCTAGGGCGATCGGCCCGTTGGCCTCGTCACCGGAGATGACGAGCATGCCCGTTGTCGAGATATCGACGTAGTTGTAGACCGCGCCGTCGTCCTGGTCGACGAAGGAGTACCCGAAGGCATCGGGTCCCCCGAACGCCGCCGCAGCCTCTGTTCCGTAGAGGCCAGCCAGGGTCATGATGGATACCGTAGATAAAGCGACGATCGAACGCAGCATCGTGCCGACGGTATCACGCAGGTGGTGCAAACCTGCGCCACACGCTCGAGAGAAGAATGCCCCATCGAGTGATGCGATCGGCGATCGGTGATCGCATCACTCGATGGTTGGGTTTGTCATGATCGGTGGTGTTCGTCGGGCTCTGTGCATAGGAGCGTGGAGGAGTCCCTGAATCGTGACCGCGATCCACGATGGATCCACCACGAGCAAAGGCCCGAGGCGGGAGCCCCGGGCCTTCGTGAACGCCGCGTGGCGAGTGCGTTAGAGCACCGACTCGATCACGGGGAGCAAGGTCTGGGCCGTCGAGCCCAAGCCCGAGTAGACGACCTTACCCTCACGATCGAGCACGACCTCGACCGCGTAGTTGCCATCGAGCGGCACCCCGTAGGGGTTGACCGGGTTGTTATTGAGCAACATCGGGAAGGTGATGTTGTTTTCTTGGCCAAAGCCATCGACGCGGACGAAATCCTCCTCGCTCAGGCCGAGGATCATGACATCGTTGCTCTGGTAGGGCTGCCAGATCTCCGTTTCGAATACAGGAAACTCCTGTACACAGCTTGCTCACCAGAAGGCGAAGTACGCCAGTACAGCGACCTTGCCCTCGAGATCCTTGGGTCGCCAGGGCTGGCCGTTGGTGTCGACGTCGTGGAAGGGTTCGACCTTGCTGCCGATCACCGCCCGCGGGATGTTACCCGCGACGGTGACCCGGCGCTCGGGCTCATCGGGGTCGTTGGACGTGATGATGAGGTTGCCGGTGGTCGGGCTGTCGTTGGCTGGGGTGAAGGTGACCTCGATGGGGGTGGCTCCCCCCGCGGGGATGTCGAAGCCGTCCCCGCTCACCGTGAACATGGAGTGGTCGGTGCTCAGCGAGCTGATGCGCAGCGGCTCGTTGCCCAGGTTGCGCAGGGTGAGCACCCGGACCTTGGGCTCGTCCACCGCCACGTTGTTGAACTCCATGCGCGCTATCTCGGGCCACAGCGACGGGGCGCTCGGCGTGCACGGGGCGTAGGTGCGCAGGCCGGTCCAGTGGGCCACGAACACCCGACCCTCGTCTTCCAGCATGGTGGCTGTGCGGTCGAGGTTGGTGGGGATGTCGTTGACCAGGGTCTCGTCGGCCGCGTAGGCCATGGTGCTCAGGTCGAAGGCCCGTAGGGCGGTCCAGTCCGAGACCCATAGCGCGTCGTCGGTCACCGTCATGGCCATGGCTGTGCCGGGGCTCTGGTTGAACCCGGTCAGGCGGGGGCCGCTGGGGTCGGCCGTGTCGACCTGGGCGACCCCTTCGAGGGTGGCGATGTAGGCCATGGCGCCGTTCATCTCCACCTCGACCGCCGTGCCGGTGACGGGCAGAGCTGACGACGGGGTCAGCATGTCGCCGGCCAGTTTGTAGACCCGGACCCCGGTGCGCCCCTCGGCCACGGTCAGCGTGTTGCCGACCACCGCCACCGCGCGAGCGTCCGACTGGGCGTCGGAGAAGCGCGCCGTCTCGGCCAGCTGACTCGCCTCGACTTGGTAGGCGAACACCCCGGCATCCTCGGCCGCGGCATAGAGCTGCCCCTGCGCGTCGAAGGCCAGGTCGACCACGCCGGCGCGCGGGTGCGTGCTCAGCAGCGTGGGGGTGGTCTCGTCTTCAAGTGAGTAGAGCTCGATCTGCTCGGGCCGGGCCACCGCCATCGTGCGACTGTTCTTGTCGACCGCCAGCCCGTGGCACGTGGCCGTGGGACCCAAGGGATCGCCTCGGGTCAGCTCGGGGGTGGCCAGGTTGGACACGTCCCACAGGGCCATGCCGCTATTTTGGGCACAGCCATAGACGATGTCGTCGAGCGCCGCGAGGTGTTGGAGACCGTCCATCGAGCCGTCATGGTCGCTGCTGCCCAGGTGGACCAGGGCATCGGCCGTACCCACGCACGCTTCCACCGGATCGGGTCCGGCTTCTTGTTCGTCTTCGGGCGGGGTCTCCTCTTCCTCCTCGACCAGCTCCTCGTCGGGGGGGGCTTCGTCACCGCAGCTCGCCACCGAAAGGGCTAGACTCGTCAGCGCTGCACAAAGCCAGGGGCTATCGAGATTCACCATTGCACCATCCTGCCAGATGGATGGATTCGATGGCGAGTTTCCTTCGATGTTCGTGATGGATTTTTGCGATGAGAACGAAAAGGCGAATTAGTGTTTCTGAACAATGTTTTGGTGCCTATTGAACGCTCGCGAAGGTTCTGCTGCCTACGTTGACCTACCTGTGGCGAGGGCCGTTCGGGTGGGAGGGGATCGAGGTCGCTGGACGCTATGTCAGCGAATTACTTCTTGCGCCGATGCGCTGACCGGAGGTCAGCCTCGATGGACGGCAATTTCGGGGAGCAGGAGCCTGGCGGCCGACGATTACGATCGGCATGGGTCTACGGCTTGCTGCCCTCGAGGCGTGGGCATCGGTCGATGGTCACGCGAATGTATCGCGGGCAGTCTGGATGCGTTTGCCTGCGGTTTTGTCTTGCGGCGATACGGTGCCGGGTGTCGGTAGCGCGGTGCCATGGTTGTTGGCCGTTGGCCGATACGGCTCCTCGACCGGTAGGTGGCTGACTAGCAGTTTGAGGTAGAACAGCGGCAAGAACCATTCGAGGCCGAGCGGCGCGGGGACGGCGTAGATCGCCAGCAATAGGCCGCCGCCCATGCTCGTGTAGGCGACTGGGCGCTGGAGGTACCTCGGTACCCCCACGATGATCGCCGCGGCGACGAGCAGGTAGCCGCCCGGGGTGATCGCCCAGCCCAGCTGTCCGCCCTCGAAGACCCAGGACACGACGCTCAGGTGCACGAGGTGCACGATCACGAAGCCGAGGTGATCGCGGGCCGTTCGACCCGGCCGATGGTACCAGCGCTTGGCGCTCGACGTGGCATTGGTGATGATGCCTCCGAGGATGTCGAACGCGAGTACCACGGACACGATGTACTGCAGCACTCCCCAGTCGGGCGCTACGGTCGCTCCATGGAGGGCCGCGGCGATCATCGCGACCAGCGGAGCGCCAAACTGCAGCGCGAGTTCGACTCGGGTCGCGCCAGGGCCGACGAATCGGTCCAGTAGTCCGAATACGCCGGTGCGTGGCGGTGGATAGTTCCAGTTGATGGTGCTCATGGGTGTGATGGTGCTCATGGGTGTGTTCGAGGTGGTCTGGTGATGGGGCGCGTACGACGACGGGCTCGGGCCGCTCCGTGGGGTAGATCCGCGGGGTAGACCCGTGGGGTAGACCCGTGGGGTAGATCCGTGCGGAGCGGCTCCGAGCGTGTCGTGTCGAGGTGAGCCCGGGCGTGGTGTTAGTCGGTGAGCGCGGTGGGGGAGGCGAGGCTGACCGTGGCGCTGTGCATGGCGGCGTTGGTCGCAAACCACACGATGCCAATGCCTCCGATGACGAGTGTGGCGACGACTGCGGCCACGAGCGCGACGCGAAGGGGCCGCGACGCCGGCGGTGGGACTGGCCCAGAGGTTGGCGGTGAGACCGGTTGCGCGCCGTCGTGCAGGGCGCGACGCACCGAGAACATCAGGGGCACCGCCGCGGTCATGCCGAGCACCTCGACCAGCGAGAGCGCAAGCGACATTGGGGTGGGGGAGCGTGGAAAGATCTGGGCCAGATCGATCGCATACACGCCAAAGTAGGTGATCGCCGCGACGAACGCGGCTTGTAGCGCCCAGACCTTACGTCGGAGCACGAAGAGCACCAAAACGAGCGAGCCGAGGTTCAGCGCGGTCAGTACGATGTTGAAGACGCCGAGAACGGCGGGATGAAGCGACGAAAAGTCTCGGTTTTCGATCGGGCCGCCGGGGATCAGTGTCGCCAGGAGGGCGGCGCAGATGATGAGCCAAGCGGCTGCTCGTTGATGGGGTCGTGCAAACATTGGACTACTCCTCAGGTGACGATGGTGGGTGGTGATGGTCGGGTTGGTTGTTGACGGGTGGAACGGGTGGATCGGGTGGACCGGGTGGACCGGGGGAGTCGAGCCACGACGAGCCGTGCATCTGGCCCCAGCCGCGACGGTCCTCATCGGCTCGGGGCCGTGGCCGCAGTCGCTCCGATGGATGTCCAAAGGACGTGGTCGACGGCGCCGTAGGCTCGAAAGGCCTCGGCCAGTCGCAGCCCGTGCGGGCTCGGCTCGACGGGTGAATCGAGGTGCTGGAAATGAAGCGACAGATCGCTACTCGACGGGTGGCGGGCATAGATGGCCCAATGGACGGTGGGTGCGTCGAGCGTGAGCTGCTGGACCAGGGTCGGCAGGTCACGCTCGAGCTCAGCGCTCTTGGGCATACGAACGGTGATGGTCTCCAGCCACATGGTCAGCCCTCGTCAATGGCGTGCGTATCGTGGTCATCCGGCTCTTTGAGCATAGGGCATGCCTATTCTTAAAAACTCATGATTTCATGAGTTTATGGTGTTCTTTGAACATAAAATTGTGAAATGTGACAATATTGAATTGCAATATTTCGCAGTTCTATGAAAGATTGCGAAATATGACAATCCGTGACCGCTACGCGTTCTTTCACGCGGCCACGACAGCGATCTGCCGGCATCTGCGGGCACAAGACGGTCTGCGTGCGTGTGCGAAGCTGCTCAGCCGTTACATGCCCGTCGGCACGATGTACCTCGAGGTGTACGAGCACGATCTGGGTGCCATTCGATCGATTGCGATGGCCACGCCCACCGAGGGTCAGGCCATGGACATGCTGGTGCCGATGAATGAGGCGCAGCGGGCCCTCATCACCGGCTTTCGCGATCAGACCCCGCTGGACAACGTCTTCATCGTCAACGAGCCCAAGGCCGATGCCGTCTGTCGCACCATGCTCGGCGCGCTTGGTCAGCCCCTGGAGACGTCGGTGCTGGGCACCTACCCGTCCATTGACGAGCAGGTCGTGGGGAGCGTGGTCGTGACCGCGCCCGGCGAGCATCGATTCTCGAAGGACCATGCGGCGCGACTGGGGCTGCTCAAGAGTCCGTTCGCGATCGCCATCAAGAACGCGGTCCGCTACCGCGAGATCGTGCGGCTGCAGGAGCTACTGGCCGACGATAATCGCTACCTGCAGCGCGAGCTCATCAAGGACAGCGGTGAGCGGATCATCGGGGCCGACTTTGGTCTGGCGGACGTCATGCGAGCGGCGCGGCAGGTCGCCGTGCACGACAGCCCGGTGTTGATCCTCGGGGAGACCGGCGTGGGCAAGGACGTCGTCGCCAACCACATCCACCGGATCTCGTCGCGGCGTGACGGGCCACTCATCAAGGTCAACTGCGGGGCGATTCCCGACGCGCTGATGGACAGCGAGCTGTTTGGTCACGAAAAGGGGGCCTTCACCGGGGCGCTGAGTCAAAAGCGCGGCCGCTTCGAGCGTGCGCATCGAGGGACGATCTTCTTGGACGAGATCGCCGAGCTCCCGGCGCCGGCACAGACCCGCCTGCTTCGAGTCCTGCAAAACAAGGAGATCGAGCGCGTCGGGGGCGACCAGACCCTCGAGGTTGACATCCGCGTGATCGCGGCCACCCATCGTGACCTGCACGCCATGGTGCGTGCGGGCGACTTTCGCGAAGATCTTTGGTTTCGGCTGAACGTGTTCCCCATCACGGTGCCGCCGCTTCGGGCACGCCGCAGCGACATCCCGGCTCTCGCCGAGCACCTTGTGCAGCAAAAGTCTCGACGCCTCAACCTCGGTCGTACGCCGGTGCTGACGCCGGGCGCCGTCGAACGACTGATGGCGTACTCCTGGCCCGGTAACGTCCGCGAGCTCGAGAACATCATCGAGCGGGCGCTCATCGTCAGTGACGGCGCCACCCTCCGGCTCGATGACCTGCGGGCGGCTCCATCGTCGGCTGGGGCCGCGCCGCCTTCGTCCGCCGAGGTCGTGCTCACGCTGGACCAGGTCACGGCGCGGCACATCCGGCAGGTGCTCGCGAGGACCAACGGCAAGGTGCACGGGCCGGGAGGGGCGGCGAGCGTGCTGGGCGTCAATGCCAGCACCCTGCGCCATCGCATGAACAAGCTGGGGATCGCCTACGGTCGGGCGGGCGGCCGACGGCCTCGGAGGCGCTCGTGATGCCCGGGGCGCGGTATAGCTGCCACGGCGACAGAGCCTCGAGCGGGGTCGCTGGGTGGGCGCCCATGATATCGTGGTGGAGTCAGAGCCGTCGTGATCGACGACGAGTACTATACGCTGAGCATCACCATCCACCGGCTTGCGGAGTCGTATCGGGTGGAGCTGGCCCATACCGACCCCGGCAGCGATGCGCGGGTGGCTCCGCTTTGGGGAGAAGCCGCGTTCGACGAAGCCGAGCTGTGGGACGCGCTGACCACCCCCCAGGCCTATGGCCGGGCGCTGGCTCGGCAGCTCTTCTTTGCGCCGCAGGTGCAGGAGCGCTTCGTTCAGGTGGAGACCGCGGCCCAGGCCTCGGGACGGGTCTTGCGGGTGCTGGTGTGCATCGATCGCTCGGCGCAGGAGCTCCACGCGGTGCGCTGGGAGCTGTTGCGGCATCCCCGGTCGGGTGTGCTCCTGAGCACCTCGCAGACGGTGTTGCTGTCGCGTTTCATGGTTTCGCGCGATTTTCGGCCGGTCAAGCTACGGGCCCGCAGTGAGCTGGTCGCGTTGGTGGCCGTCTCGGCGCCGGACCCGGCCACGCTCGAGTCCTTGCGGCTCGCTGCGGTGGATTTCGACCGTGAGGTCGCCGGGGTCGTGGCGGCGCTGGGGGACATCGAGGTGCGCACCCTGGGCGGGTCGAACGGCCCCTTGACGGTCGAGCGATTGCTGCACGCGCTCCGCGAGGTTGATCTGGTCTACCTGGTCAGTCACGGGAAGTTCGGGCGGGTCACCCGGATCCCGGCCCTCATCCTGCAAGACGAGACTGGAGCCGCCGCCGTGGTCAAGGGCGACGAGCTCGCCGCTGCGATGAGCGAGCTGCATCGCAAGCCGCGGCTTGTCGTGCTCGCCTCGTGCCAGAGCGCGGGTGACGGACGCCCCGTGGCGCCTTCGCAGCGCACCTCGGTCCAGGCCACGCTGGCCGCTCGCCTGGCGGACGCGGGAGTCCCCGCCGTCGTTGCGATGCAGGGTCAGATCTCCATGGCGACGGTGACGCAGATGATGCCCACGTTCTTCACGGAGCTCGTGGCCGACGGGCAGCTCGACCGAGCGCTCGCGGTGGCTCGGGGCAAGGTCGCCACGCACCCCGATGCGTGGATGCCCGCGCTCTACACTCGGCTCGTCGGCGGGCGCCTTTGGTACACGCCCGGCTTTCGCGGCGACACGGGCACCGAGGTGTGGCGTCACCTGCTCAAGCCGGTCGCCGACGGCAAGGTGGTCCCGATCATCGGGCCGCGCCTGCTCGAGGCGGCCCACGGGGCGGCTCACGACACCGCCACGCGGCTCGCTGGCGCCAACGGCTATCCCTTCGGGCCCCACGAGTGGGACGACCTGCCGCGGGTCACCGAGTACATGAGCGTCAAGGAGTCGCGCTACAACGTGGTGCGGGCCTATCAAGATCAGCTCTTGGCGGATCTTATCGAGCAGCACCGAGGGTGGCTGCCGCCCGAGGAGATCCCCCCGGCCAACAACCGACCCAAGCTGGGAAGGCTGCTGGCCCTGGTGGGCGATCACCTGCGCCAGCGGCCGGCCGATCCGCATCGGATCTTGGCCGAGCTGCCGGCCTCGGTCTATGTGACCACCAACTTCGATCCGCTCCTGGAGTGGGCGCTCAAGGCCAACGACCGGGTGCCGCAGCAGGTGCTGACTCGCTGGCGCTACCAAAAGAACCCGCAGAGCGCCGAAGAGGCGGCCATCCAAAAGCCCTACGTCAAGGCGCCGCTGGTCTTTCACGTGTTTGGGGCCTTCGGGGCCAAGACCGAGGATGGCCTGGTGCTCACCGAGGACGACCACTTCGACTATCTCATCGAAGCGACGGCGGCCCAGCTCGTTCCCCCCAAGGTCGAGGCGGCCCTGGTCGACAACTCGCTCTTGTTCTTGGGCTTTCGCCTCACGGACTGGCATTTTCGGGTGCTCTTTCGGCTGATGATGAGCTTGCCCGGCCGCGAGCGGCTCAAGAAGTATCGCCACGTGGCGGTACAGCTCGATCCCGACCTGCAGACCCTGGCCGACATCGAGGCGGCCAAGGCCTACCTGGCCGAATACTTCGGCAAGGAGGCCAACATCGACATCTACTGGGGCAGCTCCGAGGACTTCTTGGTGGCGTTGCGGCGGGAGCTCGGGGCGGTGGGGGACCTGGGGGTCGATGATCAGTCCGACACGGAAGATGGCGATGAGTGGGAACTTTGAGCGCTCGTTGAGGCAAGTCCCGGGGGCCGCCGCCGCCGCCGCCGTCGGTATGAGCGAGATCACCTGGCTGACGGCCACCATGGAGTCGGACTCCAACCCTTTCGTGGGGCCGCGGCCCATCGTGCGGGGTGAGGCGCTCTACGGGCGCGATGCCGAGATCGACGAGCTCTACGACCGGCTGCTGGCGCGCCGGATCGTGGTCTTGCACTCGCCTTCGGGGGCGGGCAAGAGCTCGCTGGTCCAGGCGGGGCTCGTTCCCCGGCTTCGGCACGGATCGTACGACGTGTGGAAGCCGATCCGTGTGAATCTCGATCCCGATGGGCTCTTGGGGGTACCCGAGGGGGCCAACCGGTATCTGCTGAGCGCGCTGGTGAGCCTGGAGGAGGAACTGCCCGCCAAGCATCGCCGCACGCCTGCCCAGCTGGCTGCGCTGTCGCTCGACGAGTACGTGCGCACCCGTCCGCGTCGCAAGCGGATGAAGGGGCGCGAGGTGGTCTTGCTCTTCGATCAATTCGAGGAGGTGCTCACCGTGGATCCGCGGGCGGTGGAGGCCAAGCAGGCGTTCTTTGCCGCGGTGGGGCAGGCGCTCGAGCACGAGACCATCTGGGCGCTGTTCATCATTCGCGAGGACTACCTGGCCGCGCTGGCTCCGTATCGCGACCAGATCCCCACCCACCTGGCCAATACGTTTCGGCTGGGTCTTTTGGGGCTGGAGGGCGCCCGCGAGGCGGCGGAGTACCTGGCGCTTTCGAAGGGGCGGCGCTTTCCCGCGGTGGATGATCTGATCCTCGATCTGTCCACCGTGCAGGTGCAGCAGCCCGACGGTCGCTTGGTGCGTGAGCAGGGCCGGCACGTGGAGCCGGTGCAGTTGCAGGTGGTGTGCCGTCGGCTGTGGGGCGCGATGCCCCCCAATGCGCGGAGCATCGACAAGGAGCACATCGAGCGGTTTGCCGACGTGTCCCGGTCGCTCGCCGGCTACTACGCCGATGCCGTGCGGACGATCGCCGGCAGCAGCACCGCGCTCGAGCGCGTCATTCGGGACTGGATGGGCCGCGAGCTCATTGTGGGGGGCCACCGCTCGCAGGTGCGCCAGGACGGGGGGACCGTCGCCACGCTCGGCTGGCCTATTCTCGGCAAGCTCTTCGATGCCTATTTGTTGCGCAGCGAGCAGCGGGCGGGCGCCCACTGGATCGAGCTGAGTCACGACCGGTTGGTGGAGCCGATCCTCGAGGACAACAAGGCATGGGAGCAGGCGCATCTTCACCCGCTGCAGGTGCAGGCCAAGCTATGGGACCACGGCGGGCGCGCTCGGGCGCTGTTGCTGGGGGCCGATGCATTGCCCAGCGCGCTCGATTGGGCGCAGGAGCATCCGGCTCAGGTCACCGGCACCGAGCAGCAGTTCCTGGCGCAGTCGCAGGCGATGCGGCAAGGGCAGGCGCGGCATCGAAGGCGCATGCTGGTGTTCATGGTCGTGCTCGGCATTTTTGCGATCGTGGCCATGGGCATGGGAGGCGTGGCCTGGGTGATGCAGGGTCGGGCGCAATCGCAGCAGCAGCAGGCGGAGTCGGCTCAGAAGGAGGCGGAGCAGGCCAAGGACATCGCCGTGGCCGCGCAGCGGAACGCCGAGCAGGCCAAGGACGAGGCGGTGCAGGCCAAGGAGCAGGCCGAGCGGGTACAACAGGCGAATGAGCGACTGGTTCGCAGCGTGTTGCGCCAGATGTTCGAGGTGGCGCTGTTGCCCTTCATCCAGCGACTGGGCGAAGAAGGGTCCGGGAGCGGGGTGCTCGAGGTGGGCAAGCATTGGACCACGCTGCTCGCGTCGGAGGAGCGGGTCTTTGCGGCGGCCACCGTGGTGGACACGGGGGGCCGGATCGTCGCGTTTGCTCAGGTCGATGTCTTGCCCCGAGACGAGCGCGGAGAGTCGAGCGTGGCGGCGGTCACCCTTCACTGGCTGCTGGGGGATCAGGCCCGGCGGGGGGTCGCGATCGTCTCGCACCGACCGCGAGCCAACGCCCGGTTGCGGGCGATGGAGCGTGGCCTCGAGCAGCTGGAGTACGAGCATGTATACAACCCGTCGCTCGATGATCTCGAGGGGCTCTCGAGGGTGGGGGTGCTCATCATCGACAACCGGTGGCAGGCGTTCACCGAAAAGGAAGTGGCCACGGTGGAGAAATTCGTGCGTCGGGGCGGCGGCGTGCTCGCGTTGGGCGAGGGCAGCGCGTGGCTGAGCCGCGAGCGAGGCGAGGGCGAGTCGCCGGTGACCCTCGACGACTATCCAATGAATCGATTGCTGCGAGCGTTCGACTTGCGCTGGACCGAGCAGACCATCGAACCCCGAGCCCTGGCCACACTCGGCAAGACCGCCAGGGTGCAGTTCGAGAATCGCCGGGGGAGCACGATTGCTCTTTACGCGCGCAACGATGAGGGGGACGACGAGCACTATGCGGATCTCGGGGCTGGCGAGCACTTGGAGGTCACGACCACCTTTGGCCAGCAGTGGATCGTGCGGGCGACGAGCGAGCGTACCGTGATTGCCGAGGATGTGATCGAGCAGGATGGGCAGCGGATCGTGATCCGCAAGAGGTCGGCTCCCCGCGCGAGAGCCTCCAAGTCCCGCACGCCCGCGTCGAAGGCGGAGTCGACGGTGGAGTCGACAGCGGAGTCGAAGGCGGATGCGAACGCACCGAGTGACCCCGGGGCGGAGCTCACCATGGTGCAGCGGCCCTCGGCCGCTGACTTGGCCCCGGCCAAGCGCGTCGCACAACGGGCGGCTCGCGCCTGCGGCAAGCTGCACGGTGCGCTCATGCCCGATGTCGAGCTCAAGATCGTGATCCAGCCGGATGGTTCGGCGACCGATGTTAGGGCGTTGGCGCCGATGAAAGAGACCCCGGTGGGGACTTGTGTGGTCCAGAAGGTGTTGATGCTGAAGTTCCCCGAGAGTCAGCAAGGGACGACAGCGACGTGGACGCTGGACTTGTTGTGACTGGTGCCAACAGGAGGATTGCGGCTCCTGTGTGGTTGCATTGACGACAATGAACGACTTTTCGGTGAAGATCTCCGGTCACGGGTGAATGCCGTCTCGGCGGCGGTCCGGCTCAAAAAGGCAGTCTCGTGGCATGAAATCAACGTTTATTCGAGCAACGCAATCAAAAGGGGCTGTTGCTCTACTGCCTTGTAGAACATTCGAGCCAGGCAGAGCGAGCCCGATGCAGATGGTTGGGACCATTGTGCTTCGAATCAGTGCGGTCGATCGGCGTATGTCTCCCTTGTGCCGAAGGGAGTATCATTGGCGCGACGTGCTCGTCGGGCGAAGTTCTCAATGGAGGAATATGCGCATGCAACGCAAGGACGCGAATATTCGGACTATTTATGTGGAGCCTCAGGGGCGGTGCAGTGGTCGTGTCGTCGCCAAGCCGGTCCGTCGATCGTGGAAGTGGGTGGGGCCGGGGTTGCTCGCGATTCTGGCGGGTGGGGCGGGGTGCTCGAGGGCTAGTGTCCCTGAGTTGTCCGAGTGGCTCTTCTCCCGTTGCAGCAAGACCATCCCCGAAGGTTTGTTACAGCGCGAAGACTATAGCGATTTCGTAGTGGTGGGTAGTCTCATAGATAGTAGCGAGTTTTCCTTGGAGGAGAAAGCCGTCGAATTAGCGTTTCGCCAGGTCCGCGGGTTAGATGATGAGCTGGCTCAGCGGTTGGCCTATGTGCACTGTAATACTGTTGACGATGAGGAAGAGAAGGATTACGATGGACTCAGTCGGGATGAGGCCAACATCGAGATGGCCCGTTTCTTGGCCGATGACCTGAAGGTTCCCGTGATTGTGGGGGCGAGTACCTCGATCCGCACCGAGGCTGCATACGACGAGGTTGTGGGTCATTTGAACCTCAATACCCTCTTTATCTCACATTCGGCTACTAGCCCCGAATTGACTGAGTTGGACGGAGAGCAAGGGTTGCTGTGGCGGACGGCTCCACCTGATGATATTCAGGGGAAAGCCATCGCGCTAGACATGAAAGGGCGGGGGGTCACGAATGCCGCGATTATCTATGAGCAAGGACCCTATGGCGAAGGCCTGACCGAGACCTTTATGATCAATTTCTTCGATGATAGTAGTCGTGATATAACCACTTGTAAGCTTTGCTGCTCATTTGAGACGGGGTCCGGGGGGGGCGGTTCTGGATTGTCCACTTGTATTAACGATATTGGAGATAGTATTATTGACGCTGTCATGATGCAGAATGGCAGCGAGGACGAGATGAAAGTGGAGGTGCTTTTTATCTCGTCGGAGAAAGAAGATATCGTCCAATTTCTCGGGCAAAGCGCTACAAGTAATTATAGTGACGCAGAGCTGTTTCTCGCCGATATTGGACACGATGCTGATATTTTCATGCAGACTAGAGATAGCGCGGGGGAACTTCACAATAGATTGCGGGGGAGTCGGCCTTCTCCTGGCGGTTGTTATGATGATAAGGGGTGCGAGAACGGTTATCTTTACGATTGCTTTTCCGATGCCTATGAAGGAACGTTCAATGTCGACGGGAGGGAACCGGAATTCGACCCTGACAACTCGGGCTTTACTTCCTATGCGTATGATGCAGCATGGCTGGCCTTTTATGGCACTGCATGGGCGCATCTGAATCGCGGTCTTGCCGGTGAGATCTCTGGTGAGACTGTCGCCAGGGGTCTGCGCAAGCTCTTTCCTCCCGCTGCGAGTTCTAGTCTGGATTCATTTGATGTCGGTCCTAAGAGTTGGTCCTCGGTGTTGGAGCAGCTTGGCAATGATGTGGTTGTCGATATCAATGGGGCTTCGGGTGCGCTCGACTATGAAGGTGATGAAGGCAAAGAGGAACTTGCTAACTGTATCGAAATATGGGAAGTTCATATAGAGGAGAGTAATGGTGATGAGGATGAACAACGGTATCCCGTGGAAATTTGCACGTTCGATCCATTCGTTCCTCCAGTGGAAGGCGATGAGAGGTACATGGCTTGCGAATGGGACCTATGACTCGAATCCCTAATCCAATCCCTTCGCTAAGCCAATGGGCGAAGCTTTCTTCGTTGACTCGATGACGTTGATGACGAAAATTTGGAGCGCCTATTTAGCTAGATGGACTACTCGACAACGGGCTTCAGGATTCGTGTGGACAGAACGCGACTTTCGCGCGTGCGCCGGCCCTTGAATGGGCGGGTATCGGTACCGGGTCCAGGCCTTACCCTGGACCCTCCTTACCCCTCGCCACGCAGCGTAGACGCTGTCCAGGGGCGCATAGCGACGAGCGGAGCGAGCTTGCCCTGGATCGCGGCGAGCAGTGTGGCAGCGGCGTGCTCCTGGCATTTACAGGACAAGACCTCGTCACAAGGCGGCCAAGAAGTCTATCGACCCACACGAAATCCCGAAGCCCCCACGATAATTGAGGTTCGAGCTCACTCAAAATCGTAGCGAAAACCTAAGGCCGGTGACGCGGCGCGAAAGCATCGGATCCAGTGTGGCTCTTCGTTGCCCCGAAATCGTACGGCGGCGGTGTCGGATTGCTCCCCAGGTGAGCAGGCCGATTCCCCCGGCGGCGAGTATCGCGCCAGAGACGACGAAGGCGGTGCCGGTCCGGGTGTAGCGTTGCTCCCATTCTTTGATCTGTGTACTAACGTCAGCTTTGGTCTGGTCAGATTCGGGGTCATTGTCGGCCGGGGCGCGGTCGAGCGTTTCACGTAGCCGCGCCGCTTCCTTCGAGACGTTGTCGAGGTCCCACGCCCCGACGACGATCAGTGCTGTGCCTCCGAGCACGGCGAGCGAGCCGGAGGACAGGAGGGCGAGATCCGCTCGATGAACGGCGAGTCGCACGGGCTCGGGCTCGGCGGGTGGAGGGGAAACAGCTCGTTGTTGGCGTGCTGCTTGTTCGGCCGCGATCTGCTCGGCGTCGAGCTTCTCGGCCTCAAATTGATTGAGTTTGGCTTGTTGCTCCTCGTTGGCTTCTGTGAGGCGACGAATTTTCTCGTTGTCGTGCAGTTTGTCGATCCGGCGACGCACCCGTTTGAGTTCCTCATCGAAATCGGGCTCGATGGGGTCACACAGGCCCTTCTCGTAGCCGCGAGCTCGTACCTCCTGGTAGCGTTCGAGCAAGGCGGCTTCTTCGTTCAACAACGCGAGATCCTGCGGGTTTTGCTGCTGGGCCCGAGCAAAATCCTTAGTCGCCTCATCAACCATGATCGTGCCGCTATCACCCATCTGCTCGGGCTCGGAGAGCGCGTCGAAGGCGGCTGCGTAGGAGCGAGCGGCTGCGGCGTAATCGCCCGCCTCGCGCTGCTGCCGAGCTCGCTCGGTCGAGGAGAGCTCGGATCTAGGGGAGCCGGTAGTCGACGGAGCACAAACGGCGAAGGAAACGGAGGGCAGGGCCGCATGGACCGGGTGGACGGTCCAGGCGGAGGAGGTCAGCACGAGGGCGACCGTGGCTGATGCTCGCCAGCGGTTGCGGTGGATCCTGGCGTCCATTTCGGCGATCGTCCGAACTTTATCATCTTCGAACATGGTCGAAGGATCCAGTGGACGCCGCGTCGATGGCTCGGCGCTTGCGCCTCGACGGGGTCGAAGCCGACATTTGGTCGACTAGTCCATCCTGATGACGAGGGGAGCCGGGCGGTCCCGCGGCTGGAATTTCGCCTGTACGGCAAGTGGCTCAGCACAAGTCGCACGTTCTCCTTTGGGTAGTATCGAGGAGGCAATGACGTGACCTTCGGGGTTGACCCTGAGTCGCAGCGTGATGCCCCCGCCCTTCGGGCATAGCTTGGCGATCTTGCGCTTTAGCTGTTTTATGACCTTACCGTCCGGGGGCGGGCCCGACGGTCGACGACGTGATCTCTTCGCTTTGGGTTGGGGCTGCCCCGCTGCGGTCTTTTCCTCGGAGCTCGTCGTCGACGCGTCGGTGTCTTCCGATCCAGTCGAGCCACCGCGGTCCGCCGCCCTCTCGTCGACCGATTCACCCAAGCCACTGGCGCGGGCCTCAGCCTCACCCTCCGGCTCGCCCGACGCCGCGCGAGGCTCGGCGTCCGCCGGCTCGCCGACGACCGCTTCACTCCCCCCACCCACCTCCTCCTCGCTCGTGGACCCACGCACCGCCCACACCACCCCGCCGCCTACGATCACCCCCACGAGCACCCCCACGACCGCCAAGCGCGTCCACCACCCGCCGCGCCGCCGCGACGCCTTCACCGCCTTGAGTCGCTCGCGCACCTCCCTCATGTCCGCGGGGCGTCGCTGGGGCTGCTTGTCGAGCATCTGCAGCACCAGCGCCTCGGCCGCGGCGGGCAGGTCGGGGGCGATCTTGCTCAGCGGCGGTACGGGGTCGGTGCACGCGCGGTACATCACCTCGAAGGAGGTCTCCCCGATGAACGGCAGGTGTCCCGTGAGCATCCGGTAGGCCATCACCCCCAGCGAGTACACGTCGGAGCGTGGGCTGGCCTCTTGCTTGGTGCGTACCAGCTCGGGGGCGATGTAGCTGGGCGTCCCCATTACCTGCGACGTACGGGTGAGCGTCTGGGAGTTCTCGTCGGCGTCGAGCTTGGCGATGCCGAAGTCCAGCAGCTTCACCAAGGGCTCACCGTCGTGCATCGTCACGAAGCAATTGGCCGGCTTGATGTCCCGGTGGATCACTCCCTCGGCGTGTGCCGCCTTGAGCCCGCGGGCGATCTGGAGCAGCAACTCGCACGCTTGCTCCCACGGCAGCCGCCGGTCGGGTGCCTCCCGCAGCACCGCCTTGAGGTCTTGGCCCTCCAAGAATTCCATCACCGAGTACACCAGCCCCGATGCGTGCCCGTAATCGAGGAGGATCACCACGTTGGGGTGATTGATCTTCGAGGCGACCTTCGCCTCCCGAAGGAACCGCTTGATGTACTCTTCACGGTCCAGCAGGGCGGGGCGGATCACCTTCACGGCGACCGTGCGATCCAAGAGACGATCTCGGGCCTTGAACACCGCTCCCATCCCGCCGGCACCGAGGATCTCTCCCAGCTCGTAGCGCTCGGACAGCACCGTGCCCGGCAGGTTGACGAGAGTCGGCGTCTTCGAGCCGGTCACCGACTCGCTCAAGACCGATGACTCCGAGAGCTGGGTCGGGTCTGCGGTCACCGTGCACTCTACGGTATTCGACTTCGTGGTTGCCCGGCTACCCATCGGCGCGCACCGGGTCCAGGGCCTGGTCCTCGCGACTGGTCACCCGGTTGGCGGGCGTGGCGCCGTCCCCGTTCTTCGCCGACCTCGGGGGGGGCCGTGGCCGACCGGCGCAAGAAGCGCAAGCCCGATTCTACGGGGTCTGAGCCATTTTCTCGCGGATCTTCTCGGCCCAGGCATCGATGTCGCTCAGGGTCTGGAGGGCGACCTGCGGTGAGGCCGCGAGCTTGCGCAGGGCGTCCTCGAGCAATTGTCGGCCTTGCCGCAGACGGCCTCGCACCGTGGCGGCGGGCATGTCCAGCACATGGGAGATCTCGGTGCTGTTCATTCGCTCCCAGTAGCGAAGCTCGAGGATCACCTGCAGCTCGAGGGGAATGCTGCGCAGCGCCTGCACCAGCAATTGAGCTTCTTGGGCCCGATGGATGATGGTGCTGGGGCCTGGATCGAGATCTTGGATCGAGACCGAGTGGATCGCGTCGGGGGTCTTGTACTGGGCCCGCAGGTGATCGGTGAGCACCCGATACGCCACGCCGAACAGGTACGAGCGGAAGTTGCTGTCTTCGCGGATCTGGTCGCGACCCTTGACACAGCGCATCAGGGTCTCTTGCACGAGGTCGGCCGGGGGGTCGCGGAGCTTGTTGGCAAAGAAGCGGGCGACTGGCTCGTAGTAGCGCCTGAACAACCGCTGGCCGGCCTGGGTGTCTCCGCGACGCCAGGCATAGAGGAGCTCGGCATCCATGCCCATGCGAGCGAGGATACCCCAACCGGGCCCTTCGACCGACCGGCGGACGTCGGGCGGGCGGCCGGGGTTGCCCGCCCGACGGATCAGTCAGCCTTGGCTCTTGTCTCCGTGGTCCTTGCCGATGATGGGGATGTCGTCGAGGTCCCCCACACCCAGGGTTTCGTGCCCGCCGGGGCCGTCGTGCGTCCAGCCGTAGCCGGTCTGACCACGATCGTCGTGACCCCAGCCGCGCAGGCCCCCGTGCTCGAGCACGGCGAATGTCGTCCACTCGTTGGCCCCGGCGAAGACCTTGGCGGCCTTGTGTCCGCCCAGATCGACGCGGCGGATCCCGTCGTCGTCTGATCCGTCCGCCCCGAGCTGGCCGAGCGAGTTGCTCCCCCAGCAGTACAGGTCGTGGTCCTCGTCGATGGCACAGCTGTGCTCGGCCCCGGCCGCGATCGCGATCGCGGACTCGATGGGCACCCGGCCGACGCCCGGGTTCGTGTGGCCGAGCTGGCCCTCGCCGTTGGCACCCCAGCACTGGACGGTCCCGTCTTCGAGTAGGGCGCAGGTGTGGGCCCCGCCTGCGGCGATGGAGCGGGCCGGGCCGTCGAGCTCGATGGGCGTCGAGTTCTTGTTCGATGGTGGGCCGAGCTGACCGGTGTCATTGTCTCCCCAGCAGATCACCGTCCCCCACTTCTTGAGGGCACAGGCGTGGTGAGCTCCGGCCGAGAGCTCTACGATCCCGGCGGGGGAGTCGAACTGGTCCAGCCACTCCGGGGGGGACACGGATTGTCCGGGAAGGGGCTGGCAATCGACCTGGCCTCGGTCGAGCCGAGCACACACGAAGTCGAGCCCCAAGGCTACCTGCACGGGCTCGCCGTCGAACGAGGCCAGATGGAACTGCGTGGGTGCGCCGATCTCCTCATCCCACACGAACACGTCGCCGTTGGCGAGCCGCACGACCCCTTGTGATCCGTTGCTGTGGATCTCGAGCGCGGCATCGTCGAGCGCCAGCGGCTCGTTGTCGGCCGGTACGAAGCACTCGGCCTGGGAGCAGTAGCGCTTCCCCCAGCCCTTGACCAGGCCATCGGACATGATGGCCCAGGACTCTCCATCGCCCAGCCCCATCGAGACGACGTTCGTCGTTTCTGTCGTTCTGGTCGTTCTGGTCGTGCCCGTCCCGAGGGGCGAGGCGTCGAGCTCGGCCATCGCGTCGTCCTCGTCGTCCGCCAACCCGGGGACCGAGGCCGAGCGATCGGTCATCATCGCGTCCTCGAGGCCCCGTGGCGGCTCGCTTACGGGATCGCATGCCGTCAGCCACAGCGTCGTCGTAGCCAAACCAACCAAACCTCGTCCATGTACGATCGTCGTCTTCATCACATTCACGTCCTTTTCGCTGCCAATGGCACAGGGCCCCGCGTCGCCAAGGCGAGCGGTTCACCGGGTTGGAATCTCCATCCCGGACCGGTAGGTCACCGATCACGTCGTGGCGTGATCGTTGCCGGAGACCAAGGAGACCAAGGTCTCGTCGAAGCGAAGTCCCTGTGGGCCAGTGTCACAGTGGGGCGCATTGCCCCGGGTTATCGGGTCGATGCCCGGTGTTGCGTTCAATTGGGCAGTCGATGCGGACATCGAAGTGTTTTGAAAAAATGGTGAGGGCGACGGGCAACGGAGCTGGCCATGGAGCTGGCCATGGAGCTGGCTACGGGTTCGCGACGGCGGTGGATCCTTCGAGTTGCTCCTGGGACTTCCGACGCGCGGCTGCTCGTTGATGATCGCCGAGCGTCTCGTACTGCTCGATCAGGCGATCGAGCACCTCGGTCATCGTTTCTCGATTCTTCGCGGTGCGTGGATGGGCCTCGAGGATCGACAGCGCTTGCTCGAACTGATCGATCGCGGCCTCGCGCTGGTGGATCCGCACCAGGACGGTTCCGAGGTTCAGACGAACGCGGGCGACCTTGGGATGCTGGGGCCCCAGACCGGCTTCCCAGGCCGTGACGGCCCGCTCGAGTGCATGTCGAGCCTCTTCGAATCGCGCTTGTGCCTCGAGCATGATCCCCAAGATGGTGTGGGCATGGGCGATCTTGGCGTGCCGTTTCACCGGGTCGGCGCCGAGGATGTCGAGCGCTTCGTGCAGGCACCGCTCGGCCTGTTCGAATTTGCCTTGCTCGTTCAATACGACCGCGAGGTTGACCAGCAGATGAGCGGTCTCCGGATGCCGATCCCCCTGCACTTGCCGACGAAGCTCGAGGGCCCGCCGGTACTTCTCGGTCGCCAAGTCCAGGTAACCCTGACGGCGCAGGCTCACGCCGAGACTATCGAGGGACACAGCCAGGGCGAGCTGGTTGGGACCTCGGGCTTGTGTCAGTAGCGCGATCGCCTGTTCGAATTGGGCCTGAGCGTGCGCATGATCTCCGCGCTCGGCTCGAACTTGACCCATGGCGATCATGACGCGGGCTCGTAGTCGTAGATCGGCGCTGGTTCGCTTCACCAAGCCTTGGGCGACCTCGGCCAGCCACAAAGCGGCGCTGCTCTCGGCTTGCTCCACGCCCAGCAGGGCGGCCAGGGTCGACAGGATCTCCACCCGGAGGGGGTCGGCGCCGTGAGCAAGTGCCAGATCGAGGGCCCGTCGTAGATCTTGTTCCGCGCGTTCGTGCTTGCCGAGATCCGTGCGTAGCAGGCCGGTCACCAGCAGGGCCTCGGCCAGGAGCGGCGGATCGGATAGATCCTCGGCCGCACGCACCACCAGCTCTACCTGGGCGAGCCCTTCGAGGGTCTTGCCCATGGACTGTAGGCTCCGTGCGGTTTCCAACTGCTCGCGCAGGTCACGGAGTTGCTGCTCCTCGTCGAGATCCCGAGGGGGCGCCGCCTTGGCCACCCGCAACAGCGCCGCCCCATGGGCGCAGGGCTCGAGGCTGGGCAGGTCCATCACTGATTGCACCGCGCGTTCCACCACTTGGCCGTCGGCCTGGGCAAGGACCGCGACCCTCTGGCGTACCGCGGCGACCCGTTGGTCGAGGCACGCCTGGCGGAGCTCGAGCTCGTCGTTGTTCTCCTCGGAGTGCACCTTGGTGGCCTCGCATGCCTCGAAGTAGGCCCCGGAGAGCTCGTCCGTGTAGTCATCGAGTCGTTCACTCACCCGCACTGCGGTCAGCTCGGCGTAGCCGACGCCCGTGGCCCGGAGCGCCTCGACGACCCGGGCCCGCGGTCCCGGACCCCAGACGCCGGCCACGTGGCGGCCTTCATCGGCGCACGGCGATCGAGCTCCCCAGATCCCCATCCCCATGGTGACGGCGAGGCTCGCCGCCGAGACGCCCATGGCCAGCCAACCCCACGAGCGACGACGTCGCCGTCGCCGGAGCTCGTCGACCAGCGCGTCCATGGAGGGCCAGCGCAGGTCGGGATCGGCCGCCATGCCTCGGCCCAGCGCGCGCAGCAGCCACCTGGGGACCCCGTGGCGGCCCGGTGGCGGTCGCAGGGGGCTTGGCTTGCCGGTGGGTTTGTCCAGCCGCAGCCCTACGGGGTTGGACTCGAAGGGGCGCTCGCCGAATAGCGCTTCGTAGAGCGACACGCAGAAGCTGAACTGATCGGTGCGGGCATCGGTCGGCTGGCTGCGCATCTGCTCCGGGGCCATGTACGCCAGCGTGCCCATCACTGCGCCGGGCCGGGTCAGGGGCTCCGAGAAGGCGCGGTGGCTGTCGTCCGACAGTCCGATCCGCTCCAGATCCTCCGTGGAGATCCCGGATCTCGGCGGGGCCGTGGAGCTGCTGGACTCGGGCTCGGTCGCGTCGCGACCTTGCGCGAGCCCAAAGTCCAGCACGCGTACGCGACCCTCGTCGTCGAGGATGCAGTTGCTCGGCTTGAAGTCGCGGTGGGTGAGCCCCGCGGCGTGCGCCGCCATCAAGCCCCGGCCGGCCTGGGCGTAGATCGCCAGGCAGCGGCGCCACGAGTGGCGCTGTTGATTCCATTCCATCAGCGTCTGGCCGAACACGAGCTCCATGGCGATGAAGGGCTGCTTGTGGTGCTCGCCGACCTCGTAGACCTGCACCACGTTGGGATGCGAGAGGCGAGCGAGAGCCTGGGCCTCCCGCAGCAGGCGCCCGCGGTGACGCCGGCCAAGGCCCGGGTGCATGAGCTTGACGGCCACCTGGCGATCGAGGGTCGGGTCGTAGGCCCGCACCACCACGCCCATGCCCCCGCGGCCAAGAGGACCGAGGACGATGAAGCGGCCGATCCGAGCGGGGAGCTCGTCGCCCGTGCTGGGGGGGGCGGCGCGGGGGTCGTCGTCGATCTTGCCCGGCATCGTCGTGGGCCCTCGGAAGTTTCGGGGGAGGCGGGCGACAGGCGAGCCCCTACTGGGGGCGGTGGGCGGCCAGCCACGCGTCGGTCTCGGCGAGCGAGTCTTTGGAGCCCAGGCCGTGTTCGGCGAAGGCCCGCCGTGCTTGCTCGGCGAGTTCGAGAGCGCGCGAGCGTTGGGTGGGGTCGGGCCACAGGGAGCGCGCGAGCGCGAAGCGGGCGCTGGCGAGTCGCTCGGGGGCGACCTTGCCGGCCTCGCAGATCAAGACGGCACGCTCGGCATGCTTGCGGGCGAGCTTGAAGGCGCGCTGGGCGAGGGCGATCTGCGCGAGGCCCTCGAGGGAGTAGGCTAGGTTGGGGTGGTCGGTGCCGAGCGCTTTTTCCCATGTTCGTAGCGCGCGTTCGTAGTGGCGCTGGGCTTTGGTGTATTCTTTTTGTTGAGTGTACACGTCGCCCAGGTTGTTCAGGGTCATGGCGACGTGGGGATGGCCTGGGTCCAATGATCTTTCGAATATCTGAAGTGCTTGTTCGTGGTATTTCTTTGCTGTCTCATAGTCTTCTTGGTTTAAGAATACGTTGGCAAGGTTGCCCAAGTCTTTGCCAACGTTGGGATGATCGGATCCATATGATTTCTTATCTGTCTGTAGTGCTTGCTCGTGGTAGCGCTTGGCGTCCTCGTACTTGCCTAGGTTGTCGGAAACGATGCCCAGGCTACGAAAGCTATTCGCAAGGTTTGGATGCTCTTTGCCCAGTGCACGCTCCCGTGTTTCCAGTGCTTGTCGATAGTAACGCTCTGCTTCCTCGTATCTTCCTTGAAATTGGAGCATGATTCCCAAGAAGTTAGCGCTTTGGGCCAGGTCGGGATGATCCTTGCTCAGTATGCGTTCTTGTATGTGTAGCGCTTGCCGGCAATGGTATTCGGCTGCTTCATACTTCCCTCGCCGGAACAGAGTCCATCCTAGGGACGTAAGGCTCTTGGCTACCTCGGGGTGGTCCTTGCCCAGCACGTGCTCTCGCATCTGTAGTGCTCGCCGCAGCTCGTGCTCGGCGTCTTCGTACCTCCCCTGGGCATGGAGCACGCGCCCCAGGTGGTGGATGCTCTTGGCCACATCCGGATGTTTTGTTCCCAGCGCGCGCTCCGAGATCTCCAGCGCTCGTCGTAGCTCGCGCTCCGCGTCCTCATACTTCTTTTGGCCGTAAAGCAGCACGCCCAGGTTGTGCACGCTGCTGGCGACGTTCGCTTGGCCGGCTCCCAATGCTTGCTCGAAGCTCTGCCGTGCGCGCTCGAAGTAGCCCTTCGCCTCCTCGAACTTTCCCTGGGCAGAGAGCGCGTTCCCCAGGTTGTTTAGGCTGTTGGCTACATCGGGATGATCCGGCTCGAACGTTTGCTCCTGTATCCTCAGGGCATGTCGATGGTGTTTTTCTGCCTCGTCGTATTTGCCCTGACTGTAGCGCACGAGCCCCAAGGCGCTGACGGTCACCGCAACAAGGGGATGGTCTGCTCCTAGTCCACGCTCTCGTATCTCCAGTGCTCGTTGCAGCTCATGTTCTGCCTCGTTGTAGCGCCCCTGGCGAAGGAGCACGTTGCCGAGGTTGGTCCCTTTGTGAGCAAGAGCGGGGTGATTCGCGCCGAATGCTGCCTCCGCTATCTCCAGTGCGTTTCTTAGCTCGTGTTCGGCGTCTTCGTACTTCCCCCACCGAATGAGCATTTCTCCCAGGTTGTTCATGCTTCTCGCGACGAGCGGATGTCCGGTTCCTACCGTGCTTCGCAGTAGCTCTAGCGCTCGTCGATAGTGCCGGTTCGACGCTTTATAATGCCCCTGGTGATCGAGGATAGTGGCCAGTCGATCCAGGCTGTTGGCCAGCTTCGTATCATCGCCGCTATGTTTGGCCATAGACATTGACGTGCGCGCCCACTCCAGGCCATCGGTATAGCGCGCTTGCAGGTAACCCACCACGAACGCGAGGTTCGTCGCCACATCGAGCACCACCTCGTCGTGCCCGTGCTCGAGGGCGATCCAATAGGCTTGCTTGAGATCCTGCTCTGCCTCCGGGTACTGGCCGTTTTCCTTGTATAGTTGCCCGCGCAATCGCATGGCTTCGGCGACCAGCGGGGCGTATTCCAGTGCTTCGGCCTCGTGTACCAATGATCCGATCTCTTCCAGCCCGCGTACGTACTTGCCGGCCTCCCGCATCACCTCTAGCCTCGCGAGTTGCTCGCGCAGTTGTTCTACCGCGGCCGCCACCTGCGGGTCTTCGGGCGGTGGGACCTTGGCCAGTAGCGCTTCGATGTCGTCACATCGTTCGATGCGTGGCAGACCGAGCACCACGTCGATGGCCCTGCCCGCCATGGCTTCGTCGGCCTCGCGCAGCGCCTTGACCGCGGCGTGCAAGGCGGTCTTGCGCTCGTCGAGGCACCGGGTCTGCGCGAGCAGCCCCTCCAGCGCTTGCTCGTCGGCCGTGGCTTTGGCCTCGCACACATCGACGAACTTGTCCGTCCATCGATCCGCGTATTCGTGGAACCCTTGCGCCACGCGGTCCGAGCTATCGGACGCATGGGGTCGTCCCGAGCTCATGATGGCTTGCTCGACCGCTCGTTGCTGCTCGTCGTCCCAGATCCCCTCGAGCTGCTCGGACGCGTCGTCGCATCGAGAGCTCCTTGTCGCTTGTTGCCAGGCGACCGCTCCGAGGATCGTCAGTCCGCCGGTGACTCCTATCGCCACCCATGGACCTCGGCGCGGCGTGGCCAGGTGCCGCAGCTCGGTGAGTAGCGCGTCCATGGTGGGCCACCGGTCCTCGGGGAATCGCGCCAGCCCGCGCAGCAGCACCTTGCGAAGCTTGCTCGGGATCTTCACCTCCCGGGGGGGGGACCGGAGTCGCCCATGGTTCATCGACAGCATCAGGCCGGCCATCGTGCTGCCCTCGTAGGGGCGGTGGCCGTAGATCGCCTCGTACAAGGCCACGCAAAAGCTGAACTGGTCGCTGCGGGCGTCGGCCTCGACCCCGTGCATTTGCTCGGGGGGCATATAGGCCGGCGTGCCCAGCACCGTGCCCGTGTTGGTCAGCGAGACCTCCAGGGGTACGGGATCCATCTCGTCGGTGCGCCCCGGTCGGACCGCCGTAGTCTCGTCGACCTCGACGCCCTCGACTTGCCGCGCCAGGCCGAAGTCCAGCACCCGGACTCGCTGCTTGCGGTCGATCATGGCGTTGCCCGGCTTGAAGTCGCGGTGCACCAGCCCGCGCTCGTGGGCGGCGGCCAGGCCGGCACCGACTTGCAGGTACACCTCGACGCACTCGCGCCAGTGGGGTCGCGGCACGCGGCGCATCCACTCTTTGAGGGTCTGGCCCTTGACCAGCTCCATGGCCACGAAGGTCTGCCCGTCGACCTCGCCCACCTCGTACACCTGCACCACGTTGGGGTGCGACAGCTTGGCCATCGCCTGGGCTTCTCGCCGTAGCCGCGCGGTGTGCAGGGTGTCGAGCTCCTTGTGCAGCACCTTGATCGCCACCCGGCGGTCCAGCGTGGGGTCGAAGGCCTGGAGCACGGTGCCCATGCCCCCGCGGCCCAGCGTGCCCAGCACCTGGTAGCGCCCCAGCGCCACCGACTCGCTCGATGCGTCGAACAGGGCCTCGAACACCTGCTCGCGCGCGATCTGGTCGGTCAGGGCATCGAGCTTGGGGACCGGCATGTCCGGGAGGCCGGACACCTCCAGCGTCGAGTCTTGGCCCGATAGGGTGGCGTCTGGCTCGCGGTTGGGCCGCTCGATCACGCCCGTGACCAGGTTGCTCGACTCGTCTCGGGTCTGTTCGAGCGCTGGCTGGGGCGGTCCTGCATCCTGATTGCGCTTGTCCTCCATCGGCTATCGTGGTCCCGTTCGTCGACCGCGGGTCCGATTGTCGCAGGCTTCCATCCTCAGTCACCGATGGGTCTGGTCACGGATGACACAAGCCTAGTGATTTGAACTACTTGATGCGCTCGGTTCCCAGCCGGCCATCGATCGCGCTCGTCGGTCCTTGCCACCGATCCCGGACCTCGCTGCGGTGTTGAACCTCATCACGCGGCGTTGATGCCGCGTGACCGCGAGCGCATCGGGCCACACCACATTCAGAACACCGAGGCCCCCGTGCGCTGGGCAAAGCGGCGCAGGGCCTCGGTGGCCAGCACGGAGTTGCCCTTGGGCCCCAGGCGAGGGCTCCACGCCGCCACGGTGAACCGCCCCGGGCACACCGCGACGATCCCTCCGCCCACCCCGCTCTTGCCCGGAAGACCCACGCGGAAGGCGAACTCGCCGGCTTCGTCGTAGAAGCCACAGGTGAGCATGATCGCGTTGATCCGACGCACCTGGGTCATCGACAGGGTGCGGCGCGAGGCCAGCACGCACACCCCGTGGTTGGCGAGAAAGCCGTAGGTCTGGGCGACCTCGCGGCAGTTCATCGCCAGCGAACACTCGTGGACGTAGAAGTCCAGCACCTGCTCCACGTCGTGCCGGATGTTGCCGAAGGACCGCATGAAGTGGGTCAGCGCCCGGTTGCGATCGGCGGTCTGCAGCTCGGACTTCGCGACCTTCAGATCGAAGTCGATGCTGTCGATCCCGCCCAGGCCCCGCACGAAGTCCAGCAGCTCGCGCTTGGGCTCGCGCAGCAGATCCAGCAAGATGTCGCTCACCACCAGCGCGCCCGCATTGATGAGGGGATTGCGAGGGATCCCCGACTCGAACTCGAGCTGCACCAGCGAGTTGAAGGGGTCGCCCGAGGGCTCGACGCCGACCCGCCCCCACACCGCGTGGGCGTCGATGCTGCACGCGAGCGCCAGCGTGAGCACCTTGGCCATGCTCTGGATCGAAAAGCGCGGCTGGTGATCGCCGGCGGCAAAGCGGCGGCCGTCGATGCACTCGAGGGCCATGCCAAGCTGGTTGGGATCGACCTTGGCCAGCTCGGGGATGTAATCGGCCACCGCCCCTTCGGGCGGGAGCGCGGACAGCTCGGCCACGATCTGGTCGAGGATTGCCTGGTAGTCCATACGCACCGCGCGTTCGGGGAGCGTCAGGCTTCGGCCAGCAACGACTCGCTCAGAGCCCACAGCGTCTCGGCCGACTCGTCGCTGCACGCGTGGGCGTCGATCCCCATATAGCGCGCGGTGGGGGAGCCCACCTCGGTCGGCTTGGCGATGTCGCAGTCTTCACAGTAGACGCCTGGCTTGCCCGCGAGCTTGTCGCTCGTGGCGGCCCATAGCGTGGTGGAGCAGCCTTGCTCCGGCGTCTTGAACCCGGCCTTGGCCAGGGCCGAGGGCTCTCCGTTCTCGTCGATCCAGCCCAGCGCCACCATCTCCTCCTTGGGCAGGTGGCGCTGTAGCGGCGTGAAGATCCCGCCGGGATGCACCGCGAACGCCAGCGCCCCGTGGCCGCGATCGCGAAGGCGCCGCGACAGAGCGTTGGCGAACAGCGCATTGGCGGTCTTCGACTGCCCGTAGGCCTTCCACTTGTTGTAGGGCTCGCCCGTGAACTGGATGTCGTCCCAGCGAATGTCGCTAATCTTGTGGCCGGTGGACGAAAGCGCGACCACGCGGGCGCCCTCGGCCTTGTCGAGCAGGGGCAGCAGCGCCTGCGTCAGCGCAAAGTGCCCCATGTGGTTGGTGCCGAACTGAGCCTCCCAGCCCGGCCCCACCCGGTGCTCGGGGCACGCCATGATGCCCGCATTGTTGAGCAGCAGGTCCAGCCGCGGCAGCGTCTCGAGCATCGCCTGTGCGAAGCTACGTACCGAGGCGAGATCGGACAGATCGAGGGACGCGGTCTGCACGCTCCCTTCGATCCCCGCGAGGGCCTCGGCGGCCTTTTGCGGTGAGCGGACGGGGACGACCACGGACACGCCCTTGGCCGCGAGCGCGCGCGTCGTCTCCAGGCCGATCCCGCTATAGCCACCGGTGACGATCGCCGTCTTGCCGGCCAGATCGAGATCCGCGATGACGACGGCGCCATCGGTCTTGGCTTGGAATCCAGAGTGGGTGGGGACTTGATCGGAAGCAGCCATGATTGGGATGGGATGGGATGGGATAGGTGCCCGGACTGTCGCACGCGAAACCGTGGGGGTCGAGGACGGGCGCACGAGCATGCGCTCCGACCACGGATCACTCGACGCCGGCCGCCGACGAGGCGGTCAGGGCGTCCCGAAGTTCGTTGCTCGCCAGTCTGCCGGTCAAGCGCTAGACTGCCATGGTGGCGTCTAATTTAACGGTCAGCGAACTGGAGCAGGTGCTCGCACGGACCGATCCCGATCTGCTCGAAGCCGCGAACGAGGTCGACGTCTCACTGCTGCGCTGGTCTTTGGGCTTGACGCCGCTCGAGCGACTGCGGGCCTGCACGCGCACAGCGGGTACGCTGGAGCGATTGCGACGTGGACTCGCGTACCAGTGACCTGGAGGGATTGCTGCGAGCGCTCGGGGAACCGGAGATCTCGTTCATCATCGTCGGTGGCGTCGCTGCTGTACTGCATGGTGCTCCCACGACGACGTTCGATCTCGACATCGTTCCAGAGCAATCGGAGGCCAATCTCGACCGACTGATGGACACGCTACGAGCTCATGGAACGCTGGTGCGTGATCCGGCGGGTCGGCGCATCGAGCCCCGTCCTGCCGCCCTGCGAGGGCGCGGTCAGCTCCAGCTGATGACCGATCTTGGTCCGCTGGACATCCTGTGCCGTCTGCACGACGGACGAGGTTTCGAAGACCTGGAGCCGCGAACCGTGATGATCGACGCAGAAGGGCTGTGGCTTCGGGTCCTCGATCTCCCGACGCTGATCGACATCAAAAAGAGCACTGGTCGGGCGCGTGATCGGATGGTCGTTCCCCTGTTGTTGGCGCTTTTGCGCGAGCGGAGCGGGCCAAAGTGAGCGGACGGAGGTCTGGCGCCGCGGGCCTCTGACCATTGGACAATATCGGCGCGGGTGCGGACGCAGTGGAGCTTCACTGCCCGTCTCACCGTCGCTTCCTCTGCACCAGATCCGCATAGCTGGTCGTTCCCACCAGCCGCAGGCGGGCCTCGTCGAGCTGGCCATAGAGGCGCCCCAGCCGATCCTGGCGGGTGTGCTGCGATTGCTCGTGGTCGAACAGCACGAGGATCTCGAGCAGCTCGATCTGATCGAGCGGCCGCGAGGGCACGAAGCTTTGCCCCTCGTAGTTGGTGGCGGTATCCACGATGTAGCCGTGGCGCTCGAGCTGCAGCAAGAGCTCGCCCACCCGGTCCAGCGCCAGCGAGAAGCGCTCGCCCAGCGCCTCGGGGCTCATTCCCTTGCCGTGTCGGGTGTACCGGTCGCAGATCGCCAGCATCAGCCGCGCCGCGGTGCGCCCCGAGTCCCTGGGCGCCTCGGTTCGCTCGCGCACATAGCGGTTGAGGTAACCCTGCAGGGCAATCGTGCGCCGTCGCTGGAGCACGAAGGTGAGCTCGACGCCCAGCAGCACCACCATCCACGACAGGTACGACCACACGATGAGGATCGGGAAGATCGCCAGCGGGCCATAGAGCCCCTCGTAGGTCGACAGCGCGAAGCTGGTCGCATAATAGCCGAACACGACCTTGGCCAGCTCGATGAGGAACGCGGTGACCAGTCCGCCGACCAGGGCTGGCCCCCAGCGCACCGCGGTGTGGGGCATGTAGCGGTTGAGCAGCACCAGCCCGACGCTGGTGGTGAGCACGGGCAGGCCGACCAGGCGGGTCACGCCGGCCACCAGTGGCTCGGCCAAGCTGTAGATCATCAGCGCGGGCCCCAGGGTGGCCAGCGTGTAGAACATGGTGAACTTGACCAGCAGGCTACGGCGTCGGGTGACCCGCCAGACCCGGTTGAAGGTGCGCTCGAGGCTGGAGAACAGCACGAACGCGAGCGTCAGCGTGCCCAAGAAGCCCACCACCCCCAGGTTGGAGACGTTGACCCGTCCGGCCAGGGCCGCCGCGTCGCGGGCCATGTGGCGGGCGCGCTCGGACTGTGGGACCAACGAGTGGAACAGATCCTCGAGCAGCCTCGTGCCCGACTCGGGATCCATCAGCCCCACCACCAACAAGGCGACCCCGAAAAAAGGGACCGTCGATAGGAGGGTCTGCATCGTCAGCTGGGCCGCCATGCCCGCGCTGCGATCCTCGATGATCCAGCGTCGGATCACGTAGATGGTCAGCAGCCATACCCGCCGGGGCCAGGTGGGGGTCAGCTCGGGGTGCTGGGGCACCAACCGCCGCCCGATCGCCCGCAGGCGCTCGCGCAGCAGCGCCCGGTGTTGGGTCCCAAGGAGGCCGGACGAGCTGGCGTCGTCGTCTTGTGCGGACCCGGGCTCGTCGACCGAGTCGACCGAGTCGACGAGCTCAACGGGCTCGCCGTGCGCGCCGTTCTCTGGCTCGGCGTGGGGCTCGGCGTGAGGCTCGTTGGCAGCCATGGAGCGCCTACTTGCGCCCCACGGCCTTCTTGGCGGTGCGCTTTTTGGGTCGCTCGAGCTTCTCGCGCAGCGGGGCGGCTAGCTGCTCGAGGTCTTGGCGCAGGGCACCCAGCGCCTTCTCGGTGGTGGCCACCCGCTTGTCGGTCAGGCCGTCGACATCGGGCAGCAGCTCGGCGAGCTTGCGGGCGGTGGCCATGGCCTTGTTGATCGCCTCGAGCGTCTCGGTGCCGGCCGGCTTGGGGCGCAGGATCGGATCGAAGCGGCGCCGCAGCTCGGCCACCGACTGCCCCTCGTCGAACACCGCGTGCCGCAGTTCCTTGATCACCTCGCGGGGTGGAGGGGCCGGCGCGTGTGCGGCATCGTTGGCCGCCCGGGCGTTGCGGTCAGTGCCCATGGCCTTCGAGAAGTAGTCGACCGCCTGGTAGCTGGGGATCTCTCGCTCCACGCCGTCCCACTTGAGCACGCTGGGCGCGAGGCGCTTGAGGGTGGAGTACGAGATCGTGAGCTTGTCGACCGTGGGCCGCTTGAGGAAGAGCTCCTGGGTACAGTACTTGTAGAAGTCCTCGTATCCCCACGCTTCGTAGGCGTTGGCGCGCCGGATCTCCACCAGGGTCTGCGCCAGCTCGACCCACGATCGCTTGAATCGCTGGGTACAGCGCAGGGCATCGAGCCGTTGCGGATCCGCGCCGGTCTGCTCCAGGCGCGAGAGCAAGGCATCGATCTTCTCGGTCGCCTTGGCCACGGGTCTGCCATATAGCACCCGCCGGTGCCGCGGTGGTACCGTGGCCGGGTGGAGGTTCGCGCGGCGGCCGGGCCCGGGCCGAAGTCGGACCCGGAATCGGACCATGCCCCCGTGGGATCCGGGGGAAGACGGGTGTCCACGGCTACGTGGCGGCCTACGGGCCCCAAGACCAGGCCGTTCCGCTTCGGTGTGTCTGCGCAGGAGCGGACCGACCCGGAGCTGCCCGCCGGGGCCGAGGTGGGAGATCGCTACCGGATCCTCGGATCGTTGGGCGAGGGCGGGATGGGCCGAGTCTACGAGGCCGAGCCCCTGGAGCCCGGGGCCGGCCCGGCCCGGGTGGCGCTCAAGATCCTCCGTCGCGCGCGAGGGGAGGGCGAGCACCTGGCCCGGTTTCGACAGGAGGCTCGGGCCGTGCGTTCGGTGGGGCATCCGGCGATCGTCGAGGTGCTCGACTTTGCCGAGTTGCCCGACGGCACGGTGTATCTAGCCATGGAGCGGCTCTATGGTCAGTCCTTCGAGGACTGGCTGGAAGCCCCCGGGCGCCTGGCCGACGGGCTGCGTTGGATCGCGCAGATCGCCCGAGGTCTGCATGCTGCCCACGCCGTGGGGATCGTGCACCGGGACATCAAGCCGGCGAATCTGTTTCTGCACGTGGACCCTGGCGATCCGCAACGGCGGGTGCGGGCGAAGATCCTCGATTTCGGGATCGCCAAGGTGACCACCGGTGACGCCACCCGCATCGAGACCCAGGCAGGCACCCTGCTGGGTACGCCCTACTACCTCGCGCCCGAGCGTGCGCTGGGCCGACCCCTGGATCCGCGCGCCGATCTCTACAGCCTGGGGGTGCTGCTCTACGAGGTGCTCACCGGGCTGGTGCCCTTCGAATCCGACACCTTCATGGGGATCTTGGCCCAGCACATCAAGGCGCAGCCTCTCGATCCTCGGCAGGCCGCTCCGGATCGCACGCTGCCGCCCGGGATCTGCCAGCTCACCATGCGATTGTTGGCCAAGGAGCCCGTCCAGCGTCCGCCGGACGGAGTCACCCTGGCCGCTGAGATCGAAGGGCTGCTGCACGCGGAGTCCGCCGCGATCGCGTCCGTGGTCACCGGGCCGCCTCCGGTCGGGGTGGTGGCGCAGGACGACACTGTCGAGCTCCAGGAGATCGCGCTGCGTTCCACCGTGGCCCCCGGGCCGTCCGGTGGTCGGCCGGGGGGAGCCACCCAGGCCCTGGGCAGCGGCGCCCATGGGGCGGGGGCCTCGGTCGTCGTCGACCCCATGGCGGTGACCCTCGCCCCGGGGCAGCGCCCGAACCCAGGGGATCGCGCAGAGAGATCGGGAGTCACGGCGCCTGCGCTGGCCGCGACGGTCGGGTCTGGGGATGGCGGGGCGGGGGTTGGCTCCGCCATCTCCTCCGGCACCATGAGCGCGCTTTACGAGTCGGGTCCGATGGGCTTTGCCGAGCCGCCCTCGTCCTCGACGGTCGTGGCCGTGCCCCCGCCGACCGAGCCGGCCGCTCGCGGCCTTCGGGGGTCCTTGGGGCTGGTCGGTGGCTTGGCGGCTCTGCTGGCGGTTGGTGGGGCGACCTGGTGGGGGCTTGCCCGCGATGGGGCTGGGTCCGGCGAAGCGGCGGGGACGAGCCGCCCCGATCGGACGGTACCCGCGTCCTCGGCGAGGAGTCCGGCTCACGGGGAAGTGGACGCGGGGAGATCCGAGTCGAGCCCGGAGCCGTCCGATGGAGCGCACACCGAACCGACGGTGACGAGCCCCGAGCCTACGGAGACGATCCGCGAGCCTGCGGGCGCGGCCACGGCTGCCCCCGATCCGACGCCCACGTCCCCCACGTCGACGTCGGCCTCGGTCTCACCGGCAACCTCTGGGGCCTCCGAGCCGGCGTTTCCCGCGACGACCAGCGATGCTAAAACCCCGGGCGGCAAGCGGAAGCCGCGCAATCGGCGTCCCCGCCCCGCGCCCGGTTCCTCCGCCACCCCGCTGCCTCCCGAATTCAAGGAGTGATGTCTTCGCCCCGCCTCCACCGTCGGCCATCCCGGATCCTCTCGGGAGCGCTCGGGCGTGCGGTCGTGTCCACGGTGGTCACCGGTGCTCTGTTGCTGGCGGTGGCACCGGCCCAGGCCACGCCGTGGGCGGCTCCTTCGTCGGTGGCCCTGACGGCGGCGCCCGCCGAGGCCACGGTCGAGGCCACGCTCGAGTCTGGCGATCTGAGCGCCGCCAAGGCCCTGGCCCGTGAAGCTCGGGAGGCCGAGCCCACCGCGGCCCACTGGCAGCGGGAAGCCGAGGTGTTGGAGCGCGCCGGGGAGTATGGACCGGCGGCCGACGCCTACCGTTCGGCCAAGGCGGCGGCCGGCGAGGATCCGGCCGCGGTGGCCGCGGCCGACGACGGACTCGCGCGGGTGCAAGCCCGTGCTCGTGGCACGGTGGCCGACGAGCCGGCGTCGACCCACCGCAAGGCGCTCGACGAGCACTGGGACCCTCCGGCGCCCGAAGAGCCCGAGCCCGAGCCCGAGCCCGAGCCCGAGCCCGAGCCGCGCGAGGGCGGCAAGATCGTGACCAAGTGGTACTTCTGGCTGACGATCGGCGCGATCGTGGCCAGCGCAGCGGCGGTCACCATCATCGCGATCCGGGCCGCCCGTGACGAGCAGCCCGATGCGCTCGATTCTCTGGCGCCGGCTGGCCCACGACGACCGGCCGTGCTGCGCTTCTGATGCGTACCCGAAGGGCCTGGGCCGTTCTGGGGTTGTTCGTCGCGTGTGGAGATCCGACGTCGCCGTCCCCGCCCTCGTCGGAGTCGTTCTCTTCGCCTGTGGTGCAGACCGGGGTGCTCGGATCCGACGCTTGGTCTCACGCGATCCAGTTCGAAGGGGGCGTGAAGGTGGACGGTGTACGCACTTCGCCCCAGGTCGAGCCCGGCGGGACGCTCGACGTTCACCTGACGGCGCACGGACCGGTCGAGGGCCTCACGGCCCGGTTGACCGCCTGGCCTCCGCGCGCGGGGTCGCGGCAGGTGGCGCGAGGCGGCGTGGGAGCACCGCCGGTGGAGGTTCCGATCGATCCCCGAGCGCGCGTCCAGACCGTGGCGCTCGTCGCCGGGCCGCAATCGATCCCGCTCGTGTTGCCCGAGCCCTGGCACCCGCGCCAGGTCTTGCTCACCCTCGAACTGCTCGAGGGATCCACCCGGGTGCGGGCATACCGGGGTCCGCGGCGCGAGGACGGCGTGGCCGTGCTGGCCCTGGCCGACGTGGCCGTGCGTCCGGTCGCGGTCGTGGCCGTGTCGATGCCCACGCCGCCGCAGCTGGACGGGCGGCTCGACGAGCCGGGGTGGGCCCGGGCGCGGGCCCATCCGATGGTGCACAGCCTCGACGGCGAGCCCTACGACGAGCGCCCCGGCACGGTGCGTTGGGCCTGGGATCCGCAGGCGCTCTATGTCGCCGCGCAGATCGAGGATCCCGATGTGTGGTCGGAGTACACCCGCCACGACGAGCCGCTATGGAAGCAGGAGGTGTTCGAGGTGTTCGTGTTCGGGGATGCCGGGCGTCGTGACTACCTCGAGCTCCAGGTCTCGCCCCGGGGGATCACCTTCGACGCTCGGTTCGAGCAGTACCGCAAGGGGGACGAGGCCTGGGACGGCCGTTGGCAGGCGGCCGTCTCCCTGTCGGGCACCCTCGACGACCGTCGCGATCGCGATCAGGGCTGGAGCGTGGAGCTGGCGATCCCCTGGGACGAGATCTGTGCCCACACCGAGGTCACCTGTCCTCCTCGGCCCGGCCAGACCCTGGTGGTCAACGCCTTTCGCTTCGAGCGGCCCCACAAGCGGCCTCCCGTAGGGCTTGCGCTCAGCCCGCCGCGCGTTCCCGACTTTCACGCCCCGGCCAACGCGGCCGTGCTAGAGCTGGGGGGAGCATGAGCGCACGGCGGGCGAGGACGGGTCGCGGGGGGCTCGCGATCGGAGGGCTTGGGGGATGGAGTCGGCGGATCGGGCCTACGCGGATCGGGACGGCTCTGGTCGGGCTCGTGGCGCTTTGGGGCCTGGCTGGCTGCCCTTCCTCGACCGCCGGTGGCGGTGCGCGGCGGCACGTCCAGGAGCCCAGCCGCTCCGATCTCGAGGGGATCGAGCTGCGCGCGATGAAGGTCCAGACCGGCGCCCCCTCGGTCGAGGACTATGGCGCGTCGGTCGAGCATGCCCTCAGCGAGTCGGAGCAGGCGGTGGTGGCCGCGCTGGCCGAGCTGCCGCTGACCCACCTGCCGGCGCTTAGCCGGATGACCCGAGCGTTAGCCCGCCACGCGCCCAGCCAAAACACCATGCCGCCCTCGCTGGTCGATGGGCTGATGGCGTGGTCGGGCCTGCCCGATCCCCAGCCTCGGCTCATCGTCGTGGAGATGCCCGAGGATCCCCTGGGGTGTCACCTGCGGATCGTCGCCGGCTGTGAGCCCGCGGTGGCCTCGCTGGTCGAGCAGGTCGGGATGACCCTCTCCGACGCTCAGCCCTTGCTGTTCGGGGTGGGGGTGGTGACCCTGGACACCGGGGCGACTCGGATGCTCGTGTCCGTGCTCGAGCGTGCGGTGGAGCTGTCGCCTCTGCCGGTGGGGGTGGGGCGCCGCGGTCACGTGTCGGTGCAGGGGCGCCTTTTGGGGGCCCGCACCCGGCCGCGGCTGGATGTCGTGGGTCCCAGCGGCCAGTGGCGGTCGTTCGACGTGGGCCTGTCGGCCGACGGTCGCTTCTCGGCGCGCGTCGAGTGTATCGACGGCCCGGGCGCCTACCAGATCGAAGTGCTCGCCGACGGGGCCTATGGGCCCGAGGTGGTGGCCAACTTCCCGGTGTACTGCGGGATCGATCCGCCCGACGCGATCGCCATGGAGGTCGAGCTGCTCGAGCCCTCGGTCAGCGCCGAGCAGTTGGCCCGGGCCAACTTCCTCTACCTCAACGAAGAGCGAAAGCGGCGGGATCTGCCGCCGCTTTCGTGGGATCCGCAGGCCGCGGCGATCGCCGCTCGGCACAGCCGCGACATGGCCGACAACGGCTATGTGGGCCATCGCTCCCCCACCTTCGGCGAGGTGATGGATCGCTTCGACGCGGCCGGGGTCGAGTATTCGGCCTTGCGCGAGAACGTCGCCCGCGGCTACGGGCCCAAGGGGATCCACGAGAGCCTGATGGGCAGCCCCGGTCACCGCGTCAACATGTTGGCCACCGACGTCACCCACGTGGGAGTGGGCGTGGTGGTGGGCGAGCCCGAGACCGACCTGCCGGGGGCGGCTCGGCCGATCCTCGCCACGCAGAATTTCATTCGCAGGCCGCAGACCGACGTCCCTGTGCGCGATCTCGTCCCCACCTTGCGCGCGCGGGTCGACGCGCGTCGCACCGAGGACGGCCTGCCCGCGATCCGCTGGGACGACGAGCTGTCGGCGGTCGCCCAGCGCTTTGCCAACGCGGTGGGGCGCGGTCGACCCCCGCCCGACGGCTACGACGAGGCTGTGTTCGCGCTGGGCTACACCGGCGTGGTGAGCCATCGCCTATCGAGCCCCGACTTCGACGCCTTGGCCCGGGCCAAGCTGTGGAGCGAGGCCATGGAGCACACGGGGTTGGGCGTGGTGCGCACCAAGGCTCGCGGCAAGGGCAGCGAAGGCTTCTTGGCCGTGATCCTCGTGGCCGAGCGCGAGTAGTCCGCTCGGCCCGGCTTCGCGTAAAACACTGAGTGTTGGGGAGATGGAATCGATTCCTTAAGCAATATCAATAGGATCGAAGCTCTTCGGTCGACCGCTGGAGTTTTGCCCGCTACGAAAGCGCCACCACGTTCTATGCGAGAGGACGAGTATCGCCTCTGGAGGGGCGGAAAGGCCCCTTTGCTCGGAGCTACGGGCAAAAAGCCGTTGACCAACGACCGATCTTCGGTAACGTTGACGATAAGGAATCGTTTCCATAGTCGATGAGATCAATGCGCAACTGTGATCCACACCCCATGCTCGTACGCTCACCCCTCATCGCCGTGTTGTCGCTCGGAGGCTGTCTAGGTGACGGGACGACCGAGCTTGCCGACGACTCCGCCACCTTCACCGATGCCCCGATTGCCTCGGCGGCCACGCCCGCGCGGGCCGAGGGGCAGGTCATGGTGCTCTTTGGGCAGAGCTCCCCCGATCTGTCCCAGTTCCGGGCCGAGGTCCTCGACGTCGACCCGAGCTTTCCCCGACCCAGCGGCATCACGCTCTACACCAACATCGTGCCCGGCGCTTGCAGCGGGCTCGACGGGCCCTGCGATCTCGGCGGCAACGTCAACGACTTTGGTCTCAGCCTCAGCGAGTACCCCGAAGGCGTGCTGTCGGTGGGCCTCTACTTGTCGGACAACTACGCCGGCTGCACCAACCAGCCGCTGCGGGCTCTGGTCGGCCAGGACGATCCCGATCTCACCGATGGGCTCGGCCAGCAGTACCGCGACGAGATGGACACGCTCATCACCTACCTCCAGGGCACCGGGCGCGACGTGCTGCTGCGGATCGGCTACGAGTTCGACGGCCCGTGGAACTGCTACAACAACGAGCTGTACATCCAGGCATTTCAGTATGTCAGCGATCGGATCGACGACCTGGGGGCCACCAACATCATCAAGGTCTGGCAGTCGGCGACCTACGCCCAGGATGGTGATCCTGCGTTCAATTACGATTTCACCAACCCCGATCACTTCGATGTGTGGTACCCGGGCGACGAGTACGTCGACTGGGTCGGGATCAGCACGTTCTCGTGGGACAACAGCTACCAGGCTCACCAGTGGTCGTGCCTGGTGCCGACCACCAACCCGCAGTTCAACTACGACAATGCCCTGGACTTTGCGCGGGACCACGGCAAGCCGGTGCTGATCGCCGAGTCGACGCCCACCGCGTACCGAACCGCGGATCTCGACGCGGGCTGCATCCTCGGAAATTTCGGCTCGTCCCCGGTCGAGCCCGAGCAGATCTGGAGCGATTGGTATGCGCCCTTCTTCCAATACATCCACGACAACGACGATGTGATCGCCGCGGTGGCCTACATCAACTCGGACTGGGAGGCCATCGCGCAGTTCAACTGCGCGCCGGGGGCCAGCGCGGGTGATCCAAATTGCACCGATGGCTACTGGGGCAACTCGCGGATCCAGGACAACGCGTTCATCCTCGACCAGTTCGCGGCGCAGATGGCCGATCTGCTCGGCGAGGACGACGGCAGTGGCGACAGCGGCGACAGCGGCGACAGCGGCGATAGCGGCGACGACGGTGGTGCGTCGACCAGCGGCGGTGCCTCCGAGGGCGAAGGCTCGGCCAGCACCATGGCCGCTTCGGGCACGGAGGGCCCCTCCGACGATGGAGACTCCGGATCCACCGGCGAGCCCGCGCAGGACGAGTCCGGGTCCGGGGGCTCGGGCTGCCGGACCACCGCCCGCCCCGGGGTCCCGGGGGTGTTGGGTCTGATGGTGCTGCTGCTGGGCGGGCGTCGGCGCCGGTCGTAGGCCCGCGGAGCGTCGCGGCGCGTCAGAGGTTCTCGTTGGGGTCGAGGGCCGCTTCGGCGGCCTGGATCGCCGCCTGGGCCTCGCGGATCGCCTGCTGGCGCTGAAGCTCGACCAACTCGGCGTTCTTGGTCGCCTCGCGCGCGGCGTCGATCGAGTCGACGAGCCCGCCGATGGCCTCGTTGGCGCTGGAGAGTGTGCCGGCCAGGTCGGCGCCCTTGCGGTCGACATCGAGCACGACCAGGGCGCCGGTCGCCGGATCGAAGGTCAGCTCCAGTCCGATCGAGCCTCCGGCTCTGAGCCGCGGGAGCGAGCGCACCACGCCCCGCTGGGCGATCGGGAGCTCGGCCACCTTGGTCAGGTAGGCGTTCGGCTCGGATGGGCTGCTGCTCGAGGCTCCGGTGGTTCCGGTGGCTCCGGTGGTTCCGGTGGCTCCCGGAGCTCCGGATGTTCCGGGGGTGATGTAGTCACCCACGAAGACGTTGGCATAGCCCGGCACTTGATAATAGAAGCTGCGTTGGTCGGCCCGTTGCTTGCTCGGCACCTTGTGCGAGATTCCATCGATCGGATCGAGCACGACCTTGAGCTTGTGCTTCGCCATGAGCGCCGCGCTCGTGTCGGCGTCGTCGGAGCTGAACGAGGACGCCGCGGCCTCAAGGGGCTCGCTCAGGATGCACGCGTGGCTCGTCACGCCTCGTGCCTTTGTGTAGGTGAGCAGTGGATACTCGTTCGTCTGCGAGTCTGGGCGGACCTCGCAGACGATCTCGACCGGCTTGGCGATGGTCACGCCCGTGAACAGGGACTCGAGCCGCTTGGCCTCGACCTGGAGCTTGGCGAGCTTATACTCGAGGACATCCTTGGGATCGTCGGCGCCCACAGATCCATGGAGGGCGACGATCTCGTCGCGAACGGTGTTGAGCTGGTCGGCGGCCGCGGTGCATGCTGGGGTCATCTCCGAGGGGGCTGGCGTGGACGCGGCGGCGGAGCCGAAGAAGACCTTGCCCACCAAAGACGCGACCGTCCCGAGCCCGCCGGTGATCGCGGGCAGCACGACGTCGGTCTCCGAGGCGGAGGCCGACGACGGGATCCCCCTCGCGTCGGTCTGGAGACGGACGGCGTTGGTCCCCGCGCGACCTAGCTTGACCGCGTAGACCTTGTCCGGGTTGGCTTCGAATCGGCTGCGGATCGTGACCTTGCCGAGCGAGAAGACCTTGCCCTTCACCTTGCTCTTGTTCAGCCGGAGCTCTCGTCGAGCGGAATCGAAGTCGCTGCCGAAGCACAGCGCCTCGTCGTCGATCGTGGTCACCGTGCCGCTGGTGGTCACCGTGAGCACGGTCTGAGGGAGGGCGTAGTACATGAAGTCGCCGTTGACTTCGTTGATCTCGTCGACGGGTACGACCCGCGGCAGCCTCGCGCAGGCGCCAGCGGCCAGGGCGAGGGCGAGAGCGGGGAGGACGTAGCCGTGGGCGGAATTTCTCATGGGGTCTTCTCGTAGTGAGTGCGTCGCCGTTCGATCTCCCAAGAAACCCGGTCTTCGTCTCTCTTGGGTGCCGCGTGGGCAAGACCGAGGCCGGGCGCGACAGCCGTCGCGCATCCCGAGCCGGCCCTCGGCATGGATCACTCAGTCAATATCATCGAGCGACGAGATCGCCCAACTCTCCACGACCCAGGCTGTGGGTACGATGTGCTCGCCGAGCGTCCAGTAGCCCCGGTTGGCAAAGCCGGTACCGCGCGAGCCCCGAATGATGAACATGTGATTGCGATAGCCGACCGCGAGCGCGGCGTGCCCGTGGCGACCACCAAAATCGTCACTGACGTTGCTGACGTTCGCGGCTCGGCCGGCGTGACCACTGCCAGTCGCGGCCGTCGAAGCCCGACGGAATCCAGCCGCCTTCGCCCATGCGATCCATGGTAGGCGATCCCTCGGCGCGCTGACCCGTGCATGGGTGGAGTCGAGACCGGGGATCGGTGAACGCAGGGGTCGAAGGTGCGCGACACTTAAGTGTCATGTTGCGCGAGCCGGTGATCAGCCGGGGGCGAGTCGCTTGTGAGTCCAGGGAGCGGCGACCGGCACTGTCCGGTCGCCGGGCGGCGGGGAAAGGACGCGTGGGTCGGTAGGGCATGGTCGGCACCGTGCGGATGGTCGCGTCCAGAGCGTCTGCGTCGGGAGGAATGCTCGCGGGCTCGCTGGGCGTGGTCGGCGAGGCGAAGCCGGTCGCCGCACGAGCGCTCGCGTCGGAACGGAGCGCGCGGGCCAGCCGGTCACCGGCGTCGCGGCGAGGGGGCCGAGTGCCGCCGGCGAGGAGGGCTTGTGCGTCCGCGGACGACCGACCACGGGCCCCTGGCGGGTCCCGGAGGCTTCGGGGCCGACGTTGGGGTATGCTCCGACGCCGATGAACGCCGGTGCTCACCCCGCGGCCCCCGAGAGCCGCCAGACCCTGGTCCTGGGCGTGATCGGGGGCTCGGGTCTATACCAGATGGACGCGCTCGCCGACGCGACCGCGGTGGAACTGGTCACTCCCTTTGGCACCCCCAGCGCCGCGTACACCGTGGGGACCCTGCCGCGGCCGGGGGCGGAGCCGCTGCGGGCCGTGTTCTTGCCGCGCCATGGCGTGGGCCATCGCCTGCTGCCCTCGGAGATCAACTACCGGGCCAACATCCACGGGCTCAAGCAGCTCGGGGTCACCCACCTGGTGTGCGTGTCGGCGGTGGGATCGCTGCGCGAGCAGGTGGAGCCCGGTCACGTGGTGCTGCCCGACCAGCTCGTCGATCGCACCAAGGGGATCCGACCCAGCACCTTCTTTGGCGACGGGGTGGTCGGGCACGTGCAGTTCGGCGATCCCACCTGTGATCGGTTGCGTCCGCGGGTCGCCCAGGCCGCGCGCGAGGCCGGAGCCACCGTGCACGAGGGCGGCGCGTGCATCGTGATGGAGGGTCCGGCGTTCTCCACCCGGGCCGAGTCCGAGCTCTATCGCAGCTGGGGCGCCTCGATCATTGGCATGACCGCGCTGCCCGAGGCCAAGCTCGCCCGCGAGGCGGAGATCGCCTACGCCATGCTCGCCCTGTCGACCGACTACGACTGCTGGCACGAAGAGGAGGTCAGCGTAGAGGCGGTGATGGCGGTGATGAAGACCAACATCGAGCACGCGCGCAAGACCCTGGTGGCCCTGGCCGCGAGCCTGCCCGAGCGCACGGCCGATCTGCCCTATCCGCGAGCGGTGGAGGGCGCGGTCATGACCGCCCCCGAGCACATCGGGGTCGACGCCCGGCGTCGCTTGGATCTGATCGTGGGCCACGTGATCGGGCCTGCCTCGGGCTGAGGCGCTCGGGTCCGAGCGTGACGACCAGCGCATGCCGGGCCCGCACTCGATCGAACTCACCGCACTCGACCGAACTTCACACTCCACTGAACTCGACGAAGCGAAGCGCCACGAGGCGCAGCGAAGCAACACAAGGCGAAGGAAGCCTCTTGAACATGATCGAACGAACCCCCGCGGTAGTCGTGGTCGGCAGCGTGGCCGTCGACTGGGTGATCACTCCCAAGGCCGAGCGACGAACGAGCGTGGGTGGCTCGGCCACCTTCTTCTCCATGGCCTCGTCCTACTTTGGCCCCGTGCGCCTGGTGGGGATCGTGGGCAAGGATTTCCCCCAGCAGAGCATCGAAGATCTGCGGCAGGCCCACGTGGACACCGAGGGCCTGGAGATCGTGTCCGACGGTCTCACCTTCCACTGGAAGGGGCGCTACCACGACAACATGAACGAGCGGGACACCCTCGACACCCAGCTCAACGTGTTCGAGCGCTTCGATCCCGTGCTGCCCGAGTCGTATCGCCAAAGCGAGTACCTGTTCTTGGCCAACATCGTGCCCGCATTGCAGGCCAAGGTGCTCGACCAGATGGCCCAGCGCCCCCGCCTGGTGGGCCTGGACACGATGAACCTGTGGATCGACCAGACCCGCGACGACCTGGTGAAGGTGCTGGCGCGGGTCGACGTGCTGACGATCAACGAGGAGGAGGCTCGCCAGCTCACCGACGAGCCCAACCTGGTCCGAGCCGCCGCCAAGATCCACCAGATGGGGCCCAAGAGCCTGGTGATCAAGCGGGGCGAGTACGGGGCGCTGCTGTTTCACGACGGCGACATCTTCTCGGCCCCGGCCCTGCCGCTTTCCGAGGTGGTCGACCCCACCGGGGCCGGCGACTGCTTTGCGGGCGGATTCATGGGCTACCTGGCCCGCGTGGGGCAGACCACGGGGCAGACCCTGCGCTCGGCCATGATCTACGGCTCGGTGATGGCCAGCTACTGCGTGGAGGGCTTCTCGTACGACCGGCTGAACGGGCTGACCCACGAGCAGATCGACGAGCGCTTCATGGCCTTCTCCCGCCTGACCCACTTCGAGCGGGCGCGGCTGCTCTAACCGGTGTCCCACGCCACCCCACGAGCGAGGCCCGATGACCCAAGAGCAGACGCCGAGTGACTTCGACCTGCTCGAGGCGTGGCGTGGCGGCGACGAGTCGAGCGGGCGGGCGCTGTTCGCCCGCTACTTTGACTCGGTCTATCGCTTCTTTCGCAACAAGGTCGACGACGCCGCCGAGGATCTGACCCAGCAGACCTTCATGGGCTTGGTGCAGGGCAAGGATCGCTTTCGCGGTGATTCCAGCTTTCGCACCTACCTGTTCATGATCGCCCGCAAGCGCCTGTACTCCTACCTGCGCAAGGCCCAGCGCGACGGGGATGCGGCCCCTTGGGGCGAGAGCTCGGTGGCCGATCTGGGCCTGGCCTCGCCCTCGGTGGCGGTGGCGCGACACCAGGAGCAGCGCCTGTTGCTGCTGGCCCTGCGTCGCCTGCCGGTGGAGATGCAGGTGGCGCTGGAGCTATTTTACTGGGAAGAGCTCACGGTCACCGAGATCGGCGAGGTCCTCGAGACGCCGGTGGGCACGGTCAAGAGCCGCCTCCAGCGGGCGCGGACCCGGCTCGACGCCGCGATCGCCGAACTGGCCGACTCCGAGGCGCTCTTGCGTAGCACCATGGACAACTTCTCCCGCTGGGCTCGGGAGCTCCAGGGCGTACTGCGACCTCCCGGGGGCGAGCCGAAGCCGGGTGAGCCGAAGCCGGGCGAGCCGGAGTAGGGCCATAGACCCGCTCCCAACTCTCGGTCTGTGTTCCTCCTGGTTGCCGCGTGGCAAGACCGAGGCCGGGCGCGACGAAGTCGCGCATCCCGAGCCGGCCTCGGCAAAAATAGCTCAGGACCTCAGCGTGGCCTGTATCATCGAGCCGGTCGATCGTAGCAGGTCGCCCAGTCCCAGCGGCGCGTAGACGACCATCCATTGGCCCTCGAAGAACCCCGGGTTGCGCTCCACGAAGAAGCTGACCGCCGGATCCTTGCTGCGCTCGATGAATCGGCGCATCCGGTCTTCGTCCCGAAGCCGCACGGGAAAGCGCAGCTGCACCCGCCAGGGGTCGTCGTCCACGAACCAATAGCCGCGCTTGGTCATCACCTGGCGCACCAAGGTGGTGATGGGCTCGGGGATCGCAGCCCCGGGGCGCGGGTGGATGCTCGCGCCGTAGCGATGGACCAGCCGGTACATGGCCGGAGAGACCGCCGGGCCGACGAAGCACAGCGTCGCTCGCGGGTTTCGAAGCTTGAAGGTCAAGGTGTCCTTGAGGCAGTAGGCGACCGCGCGCGGTCCCACGCCGCGGACGTGCGGTTTGATGTAGGTCCCGTTGTCCATGACCCCGTAGACTCGACCATCGACCTCGTGGCGTTCGACCACGTACGCGCTAAAGCCCAACAGCTCGTCGTTGGGACCGCGATAAAGCAGCAGCTGGGTGCCGGGGCCGCGCAGCAGGATGGCCTTGGCGATCCTCCGGCGGTCGGGACCGGTGAACCGCTCTTGCACGATGTCGACCAGATCGTCGAGCAGCGCGATGTTGTGGTTGAGGCGCAGCGCCTCGGCCTCCATGCGATCCACCCGGGCTACCGTGGACATGGGCGGAGTATGGACGAGGCTGCTACGCTCGTCACCGGATGAGGGGCGGGCCGAGGCAGCGGAGGGCGTGGCGCTCGTGGGGGCTACTGGTGGGCTATATCTTGGGGTCGTCGTGTTCGGCGGGGACGGGCGAGTCGGGTGAGTCTTCAGGTTCAGGGGGCGCCGACACGGGAGACTCGGACGATGCCGGCTCTGTGTGGCCCTTGCCCCGCACCTGCCCGCCGCCGCCGGGGCTGGGCCGGCCCGCGACCATCGAGCAGGTGGTCGATCTGGTCAACGCCTTGCCCAAGCCCACCTCGCTGCCGTGCCTGCTCGAGAGCCTCGAGCGACCGCTGGCGATCTATGCGTCCACCAGCACCGCGGGGGCTCAGCCTGCCACCGGTCCGCACAACCCGAGGATCTTCGTGCTGATGGGTGATCTGGTGATGTCGGTCGTCTCCGAGGGCGAGGCCCGCCAGACGCTGGAGCTGGGGCTGGCGATCGGCGAGCGCCGGTCGATCAAGGCCGAGCTCGTGTTCCCCGTGGAGGGCATGCTCGGGCCCGAGGCGCCCTACGAGCAGGTCGAGTTTGGGGTAGGGACCAGCTGCGGGGTGTGCCATGGCGCTGAAGCGCAGGTGAGCACGATCGACGTTGCCACCGCGTGGGCCTCCGACGTATTCCAAGACGATCCCGACCAAGAGCTGTCGCTGTCGTTCCTGCGCCAGAGCGCCCGGGACTGCGATCCCCAGGCCGAGCCAGAGCGCTGCGAGATGCTCGGCGCGATCTTCGGCCACGGTGAGGTCGACGCTGGAGATCTCGCCCGCGATGCGCTGATCTGTCGTCCGCCCTGAGCCGGCGTCGACCCACCGACCCGCCGGTTTGAGGCCGGCCGTTGGTCCGCATGGCGGTGCTGATCCTCATGGTCACTGGATGTGTCGATTTGATCCACGTGCTGACCCAGCAGCTGATCCACAAGAGGACACCACCAAGGTCGGACCTGTGCCTACTGGCTACCTGGATTGTCAGGCGAGCGTCATGATCTTACGGCGCTTCAGCGATTCCATTGCCATCGTCTTGACGATCTGTGTCCAACCACCGGGCCCTCCGCATATCAGGGCCGTGGCACAATTCTTGCGGACGGGTCGCGGCAATGATGCATCGCAGAGCAGGCGTTGGAGCGATGAGTGTGGTCCTTGGTGGGTCGTTGGGGATCGCGTGTGGCGATCCGGGTAGCGGCAGCGATGCGTCGCGAGGGCACACGGAGGGGATCGACATCGACTCGGCCGCACCCAGCGGCGGCGGTACGCCTGGGGTCGATGGCTCGGGCAGCGGTGGAGGCAGCGGCGCCGATAGAGGCACTGCGGTCAGCGGAGCCAGCGGTGTCGACGGTACCGCGGGCGAGAGCGCCGCGGACGGCGGCGGCCCCAAGTTCGACGTGGCCAGTCCCGACGATGTTGGCGGTTGCCCCGGCGACGGTGAGGCTTACGACTTCTCGACGATCTGGATCGCCAACTCCCCGGAGGGCACCGTCTCCAAGATCGACACCCGCACCGGCCAGGAACAGGCGCGCTACATCACCGGGCCGGAGGCCGACCCCGATCCCTCCCGCACCTCGGTCAACCTCCAGGGCGACGTCGCCGTCGGCAACCGCGGGGGCAGCATCGTCAAGATCGCCAACCGCCTGTCCGACTGCGTCGACACCGACGGCGACGGCACGATCCTCACGTCGACCGGTCCCGCCGACGTGTTGCCCTGGGGCGACGACGAGTGCGTCCTGTGGCACACCGATCTGCCCTTCGCCGCGGCCGACCACATGGGGGGTCCGCGGGCGGTGGCGTGGGACGTGGGGGAGCCGGTGGCCAAGGACCCAATGGGCGAGATGGACGAGTGCGCCACGCCCTCGCCCCGCGTATGGGTGGGGTGGCGCGACATGCCCAACACCACCGCCCTCTTGCGTCGCCTCGACGGGCAAACCGGGCTCGAGGATGCGCAGGTGGCCATCGACAACTGGCAGGGCCGCTGGGGGCACGGCTCCTACGGGGGCGCGGTCGACGGGGACAACAACTTCTGGGCCCTGGGCACCTGGAGCACCCTGGTGCGAGTCGACGGGGTCACCCTCGACGTCGATCGCTGGGAGAACAACGACCACAACGCCTACGGGATCGCGATCGATGCCGACGGCAACCCGTGGCTGGCCGGCTTCGAGGGGCGGCTGACCCACTTCGACGTGGCCACCGAGACCTTCGTCGATCACGGGATCCCGGGGCCGGGTCGGCTGCGGGGCCTGGCGATCGACGGCGATGGCTACGCGTGGATCGCCGCCAACTCGAGCTGCGCCCTGGTGCAGTTCGACGTGGCCGCCGAGTCGGTCGTCGACGCCGGGATCCCGCTGCCGGGGTGCGGCCAGCCGGTGGGGATCAGCATCGACGTCGATGGCTTCGTGTGGGTGGTCGATCGCGACTCCAGCGAGGCCTACAAGGTCGACCCGGTGACCTACGGCGTGGAAACGTTCGGGGGGCTGGTCAACCCGTACACCTACTCGGACATGACCGGCGCCGGCCTGGGCCTGGTGTTCCCGCCCGAAGGGTAGGGGTCCACCGCGGGGCAGCCTCGCCTCGCTGGTGGTCGCGGAGTCGCTTGCGCGATATTCGCAGTCCCGGGCGACCTGGCGGAGGTTGCGATGATTGCGGACTACTGTCCGAACGGTCACCGCCTGGCTCCTGTTAGCGCGCAGCCACCGCAGCATTGAGCACTCAGCGCTGAACGATGGGGAGTCCTACCAGGCACCACGAAATCTACGCACCTGCGTCGAGCTTCACGCCCGCAAGGGCAAGGGCAGGGGCAGCGGGCGGGGGCGCGCGCGAGATGCTCGTGGTTACGTCCCTGGGAGCGAACTCGTTCGGTGACGGCCGATCATGGCCTGCAGCACGACTGTGATTTCACCTGGAGTCGCTTCGCGCACCTCGACCCGCTCCGGGTTCGGCTGCGAGGGTGCCTTACAACTGCGCAGTTGGGTAAGTTGGGCGTTCTGGAGTAGGCTTCGTCTTCGCTCATACCTGGGCGCTACCGGAAACTGGTCCACTGAGTCCGTGGCCTTGGACCTCTATGAAGAGCCTGCGCTATTCTCGCGACCGTGGAGCCCAACGAGGCGTAGAGGGTCAGATCCGGGCTCGGGCCACTACGCGCGGTACCTTGTTGCGTGCGCTTGCGGAGAAGGCAGGCACGAGCCGGAGCCATCTTGCGGCGGTGCTCGACGGGGTGTGCAGCCCGACGGTTTCGCTGCTGTGCCGAACGGTGGAGGCGCTAAGGTGCCAACCACATGAACTCATGCGCCCTGAGCGTGCAAGACGCGGTGTGAACTGAAGATTCGGTTTGTCGAGTACCAACAATAATGCGCACTCCAACGAATAGACTGCTCGACCATGTTTGCGCTGTGTGCGCAGTGCAACGCAACGGGTCAGGTCATGCGGTTACGAACGCAAGGTAAGGGCAATGATTGTACAGAATCAGGATTTCACAGCCCGAGAGATCAGGATCAAAACAGAGCATGTAGAGGGGTACGATGCAAATGAGCTGGTTACGCACGACCTGCATATAGGTGATCAATACTATGATCCTGGCAGTCAGCTTCCTCGGCCGTTTCCGGGGCGTAAAGACTATGTCTTGCGGCCTGGAAGATGCGTTGTCGTTGAGACTGCAGAAGAGTTGGTCGTTCCAAATAACATATTTGGATTGCTCTGTTCAAAGGGGTCGCTTTCTGCCCAGGGGTTGCTCGTCGCGAATACTAAGGTGGACCCCCTGTTTAAAGGGAATCTTCGTGTGGCGGTCTACAATGCAAGCAATACACCGGTCAAGATGGCGAAGGGAAAACCGTTTTGCGCCATCGCTTTCCATCTCCTCGAACGCTCTGTGCATGCCGCTGAAGCGCGAAAGCCGCCCGATATTCGAAGTCAGCCGCGGGGTAGTTTGGAGCGATTCTGGGATTGGATATCGGCCCAAGCGCCGATATTCTCAATACTGGCGACAGTTGTTGCTGTGGCGAATTTGTTTCTTACGCACAGTTGCGGATCGTGAGTAAGGCCATGATTGTATCAGGAAAGAAACTGCGGCGCGTTGCAATGTCGGGCATGATTGAGAATTGCCGAGAAAGTAGCATCGAGCCAGTGTCCGTCGAGCTTCATCTTGACAATCAGATTACTCGATATAAACTCAATGGCCCGGTTGGCCCGTTTCAGCCTCCAAATCGGCCGGATGCTCTCAAATCTGTCACGACGGATGGTGAGCCTTATGTTGTTCCTCCAAATGGCAGAATACTCGGTTGCTCGCAAGAGTATATCCGCATGCCTTGCGATGTGATGGGGTTCGTTCAGACAAAAGGATCGCTTGCGCGCGGTTTTCTGATGTTGCAGCTTTGTGACGGGCAGATCGATCCTGGGTATCAGGGTAAGGTGACGTTCGAAATTGTAAACCTTAGTGAGTTTTACTATAGTCTGGTTCCAGGGATGGCTGTTGCTCGACTATTCATCTTGGAGTTGAGTGAGGAGGTCGAGCCATACAAAGGTCGGTATCAGAATGCAAGCAAGCCTACTGCTATGACAGGCGAGCCAAGAGAGTGAGGACGCGATGGGCGAGTGCGCTACACTGTCGCCTTGAGTATGGGTGGGGTGGCTGACATTCCCGCCCGAGGGGTAGGGGCCAACACGGGGCGGGCCCGCCGTTCAAAACGACAGCGCCGTCCCGAACAGCACCAGCAGCGATCGCGCGCTGGCGGCGTCTTGGTCGACCATCATCTCCGTGTCGCCGTCCCCGTCGTCTTGGGTCACCCCGGTCACGGTGAACGCTCGCTCGCCGAAGACCCCGCGAAATTGCAGCATCAGCGAGGCCCACCGCCGGATCTTGTAGCGAGCATCAATCGAGGGGGTCCAGATGAAGTTGATCCGATCCCCGGTCAGATCCTCGTTCTCGCGGATCGGAAACGAGATCCCCACCCCAAATCCGCCACCGACCTCGATCCGGTGGGTGGCCGCGACCACCACCCCGGGCTCAGCGAACACCCGGGCCCACCCGAAGGCCCGCAATTGCTCGTCGGGGGTGGTATCGGTGCCCACGTCGCTGGGCTGCTCGGGCTCCTCTTCCACCAAGCGGCTGCCCCAGCGGCCTAGCGTCCCGCCCACGCGGATGTCCCAGCCCACGCGGGACCAGCCGGGCTTGCGGGCGCGGAACTGCAGGCCGAACTGTCCCAGCGCCGAGAAATAGATCGGGGGCAGGTCGTTGGGGCCAAAGGTGTCCGACCACGCGGGGCCACCCCCGGCGGCCAGCAGTAGCTTGAAGGCGATCCGCCGGGCGGTGCGCTCGGGCGGGCCGAAGTCGATCCCGCCGTCGCGGATCGTGGCCAGGGCGTCGTCGAAGGCGCGATCACCATGGGGGCGGAAGCGAATGGGCTCACAGGAGGCCCCGGGCACCTTGAGCTGGAGGGTGGGCACGTGGGTGACGCCGTAGCTGTGGATCTCGCCGTCCTCGCCGAACAGCTCCACCTCGGTGATCCGGCTGCCGGGGACCTCGGTGCGCCAGGTGTTGACGTTGGCGTTGAGGTAGATCTGATCGGCGGGCACATAGCTGGTGAGCATCTGGCCGTTGAGGGCCAGCGTGTCGGTCCAGCGCTGGGTGGGACCCTCTTTTTCGAAGATCACCTCGAGCGGCAGCTCTAAGTCGAGGGCCGAGTCGTCCACCGTGCCCGGGCAGCGGTAGTCGCAGCCCAGATCGGTGACCGTGCTCGCGCACTGGGTGCCCGTCTCCAGGGTCACCGCCGGACACGTGTCTTCGGGGTAGATGCACTCGGGCCGCCGCCAGGTGAAGCTGACCTGGTTGAACTGCAGCGGGAAGGGGCTGCGCGGCCATCGACCCTCCCAGCGCGCCCCGAAGCGCGCCGCCGCCTTGCCGCCTTGGGTCGCGGCCAGATCGATGTCGAGCGTGCCCACCCCCAGCGGGGCCTGGGGGATCCGCACCTGCAAGGTGCCCGTGCCGGTCAGGCGGCCCACGCAGCGGCCCACGTCCATCGCCACCCCGTGCACCCGCACCGCGAGGCGGTCGCGATCGGCCGGCTTGAGCTTGGTGCGGGGGAGGGTCACCTCGACCACGTGGCAGCGGGGGGTGAGCGTCAGCGACACCAGCTTGCGCGCCGGCTCGTCCTCGGTGGCCACCGTCTCCTCGGCACCACGCTCGCTGCGGGTGTGGGGCAGGTAGTAGCCGCCGAGGCTGCGGGCGGTGACCACCACCTGCTCGAGGTCGGCCCGCACGCCGATCGTGGCCACGCCGCCGGTCAGTCGCACCGAGTCGATCGCCGGCGGCGACCCCTCGAGGTGCTCGAGCAGGATGAACAGCGGTCGCGGATCGAGGGCGGCCTGGGAGGCCGCGAGCCCGTCGGAGGTGCAGGCCACGTGCAGCTCACTGGCCGCCCCCAGGCCCTCGGGTAGCTCCACGCGGGGTCGACAATCACCGACGGGATCGCCCGAGCACTGCTGCCGCAGGGAGGACTCGGCATCGCCTCCCCAAAGATCGGGCAGCACCCGCCACGTGCGACCGCCCAAGATCGGGCTGGTGGGGGTGACGTCGGGCTCGGGGGCCAGCAGCTGGTCGAGGGTCTGGCGAGCGCGGGTGAACTCGGACTCGCTCACCACGCACAGGTGGGTGGGCACGTCGCCCGCCTCGGGACGCAGATCGAGCGTCACGATGCCGTACGACGCCGCCGCCGCCGTGCTCGACCCGCCCAGCAGCATCAGCAAGGCGGCCAACACAGGCCACAACCGATCACGCATCAGCCGCTGCACTGCTCCTGCTCGGTGCGCACGCATAGATGGTATCGCGTGCAATCGGAGGGGTTGAGCTGGGGCAGTCGGTAGTCGGGGGCGGGATCTTGGCAGTCGTAGCAGCGGCCGTCCTTGCCCGTTAAAAAGCGCGAGTGTCGGCGTTGGCGCTGCAAGAACTTGAACTTGTTGTCCAGGAAGTAGCAGGTGTCCGTCTTGCGTTTGCGCTTGCCGGCGCGCGGTCGGTTCTCGTCGCTGGCGGGGCGGGTCGTCGGGGCCGCGGAGGACTCGGGAGCCCCGCCGAAGGCCGAGACGACCGGTTTCGAACGCGGGTCGTCGGGGTCGTCGGGGGCAGGGCGGTGTGGAGGAGGCGAGCTGTCGGCCGGTCCGGGAACGCGAGCGGGTCCGGTGGCTTCGGGGGCGGTGGCTTCGGGGGCGGTGGCCATCGTGTCCGCCGGCACTGCATCGGGATCGGCCGAGGGGAGACCCGCCGCGTCCGAGGCCGCCTCGCGCTCGATCGCGGGGTGTTCGGGAGCACCGGTGGCGGTCTGGCTCTCGCCCGGTGAGCGCTCGCGCTCACCGGGCGCGGGGGTCGGGCTCACCTCGGCGCGGACCACCGTCACCGGCTGGGCAGGATCGTCGCGAAACGAAGCGAGCCCGAGCCCACCGGTGATCACCAGGGCGCCGAGCCCGAACGCCAGCGCGATCCCTCGGTTCCGCCGCCGTCGGCGTCGGGCGATGTTGGGGTCTACCAGCGCTTCTTCGAGGCGGTCGAGCAGGGGGGTCAGCCCCGGGTGACGCTCGGCGGGATCGACCGACAGGCCCCGGACGATCTCCGCGTGGACCCAGCCGCGGACCCGACTGTCGGGCGGCGGGTCGAGGACGAGGCCGTCGTGCACGTTTTGCCGGTATTCGGCCACCGCCTTGCCCCCGAAGGGCGGATAGCCATAGAGCGCCTCGTAGAGGGCCACGCAGAAGCTGAACTGATCGCCGGACGGTCCAGCCACGGCCCCTGACTCTTGCTCGGGGGCCATGTACTTGGGCGTGCCCAGCAGCGTGCCTGTTCGGGTGAGGCTACCCGAGGGGCCGTGCAGATCGCCCGTGTCGCGGTCGAGTTCCGAGTCGGTCGATGCTCGTTCGGCTGCGGGGCCTCCGGCCAGGCCGAAGTCGCCCACCCGAACCCGTCCATCGTCGCCCCGCAGCACGTTCTCGGGCGATCTGCACGGCCCCTCGGGTAGCCTCACCCGAACAGGCACGCTGCTGGGCACGCCCAAGTACATGGCCCCCGAGCAAGAGTCAGGGGCCG
>JBCCWC010000063.1:0-63640 GCA_039194325.1 Myxococcota bacterium | reverse complement strand
GCCGCGGGGGGGGAGCCTGGGCACGCTGGGGCTGCCGCCCCCACCCGGCGGGTCGCGGCCGCGACCCGCAGGCGCAGCCTCGGTCGACGAACCCATCGCCTGCGAAGTCGAGACCGTCGTCGCTGCTGCCTCCGCTCTCGTCCCCGGTGCCGCCGGGCAGGTCGTCCGAGTCGGAGGGCGGCGGCTCGGGCGGTGGCTCGGGCGGCAGCTCGGGCGGCGGCAGGGGCGGCGGCTCGGGCGGTGGCTCGGGCGGCGGCTCGGTGAACGGCGGACCACAAAGCTGCCCCGGCAGCGACAGCTGGGTGGTCGCGCAAGCGTCTTGCCACGTGCCCGAGGTCGCGCGCGGCTCACCGGGAAACAGCGGCATCGCGTCGCAGCGCTCGTCCGGCTGCCAGCTCCCGTTGGCATCGTGGCACGGGGTGAGATCGACGCCGGTCTCCTGCTCCAGCCAGGGCATTACGTGAGCAAAGGTGGAGTAGACCGTGCCGTAGCCACAGGCGTTGGTCTCGCTGGGCGGAGATTCGGGGTGGATCCGCGACGCCGCCCCGATCACCCGCCAGGTGCCGTCGGGCATCTGCACCATGGCCGGACCCCCCGAGTCGCCAGGACACCCGCCCGCGTCATCACCCAAAAGGAAGGCCGCGTTGTCGAACACCCCCTCGAGCCGCTGCGGGGCCGTCCGCTTGGGGCCGTTGCCGCTGGTGAAGATCCAGCCCTCTTCGGGATCGAAGATCCCCACGTCGGCGCCATACCCCACGATGGGGATCTCGGTGCCCGGGCTCATCACGTCCCACTCGCACCCCATCAGCGGCGGCACGAAGTCGAGCACGGCGTCTTGATTGAGCACGCAGTAGGCCACATCGAAGCCCTCGGTGTTGCCCTCGTTCCACTGAGGATGCCAGTCGCACACCACCGTGCCGATCGTGCTGACCGGCTCGAAGCCGTCCTCACCAAAGCCCACCTCGACCGGCCCGCCCCAACCAAAGTCAGGGTCAATGCAGTGGGCCGCCAACAGCACCACCCGAGGGTGCACCAGGGTGCCCGTGCAGAACGGAAACCCCTCGCCCCGCAACGCCACCGCCGTGGGCCAGCCACATCGACCCACCTCCTGGCCGCCTGCGACCGTAAGAGGATCGAGCGGCGGCTGTACATCGCCGGCTGCCGCCGCGACAGAGGGCACGACGAACAAGCCCACGAGACCAGCTAAACGCACGTTCCCACAGTACGAGAGGGACCTCAGAGCGTCAAACCAGGGTCGGCCGCGAGAGCCGATGACGCAACCACGGCGTCATAGCGGCAATTACAGCGACAACTACGGGCGACGACGACGGTCGCTACAGGCAAACGAGGGGCAACGACAGCGGCCGTCACGGCGGCCTCCCCGACCGGCCCATCAGCGCCTCGAAACGAGCACTCGGGTACGAATCCGCGCACCACTCGATCATCCGCCGGGCACGCGCCCGGTGCGCTCCTCGGGTTGTCCCTCGGGTTGTCCCTCGAGTTGTCCCTCGGTGGGGGACAACCCGAGGTACGATGCCTGCCTTCCGGTGCCCATCAAGACCATCGAAGTCCCCCGTGGACAGGTCATCCACCGTCGGCTGGGACAGGTGAAGCTGCGTGTCCGCTCCGGCCCCGAGCGAGGTCGTGAGATCGAAGTCCGCCGCTCCACGATCACCGGTGGTCGCAGCGACGTCAACGATCTCGTGCTCTCCGACCCTTCGGTCAGCACGACGCACTTCGAGCTGGTGCTCCGCGAGGGGGGCGTGTTGCTGCGCGACCGCGGCAGCACCAACGGTACCTGGATCGGGAACATGCGGATCATCGAGGGCTGGATCGGGGTGGGCACAGTCTTCTCTCCCGGACAGCGCATCGAGATCGAGCTGGTCCGCGCCGACGAGGTCGACGTGCCGATCTCAGCGAGCGACCGCTTTGGGGAGCTGCTGGGAGCCAGCCCCTCCATGCGTGAAGTGTTCTCGATCATGGAGCGAGCCGCCACCGCCTCGCTCGACGTGCTGCTCCACGGCGAGACGGGCACGGGTAAAGAGCTCGCGGCCCGAGCCGTGCACAGCCGCTCGCCGCGGGAGAACAAGCCCTTCGTGGTGCTCGACTGCGCCGCGCTGCCCCGTGAGCTCGCCGAGGCCACGATCCTCGGCTACAAGAAGGGCGCCTTCACCGGCGCCCACGACGACACCGCGGGGTGCTTCGAAGAGGCTCATGAAGGCACGCTGTTCATGGACGAGATCGGCGAGCTGCCGCTCGAGCTCCAGCCCAAGCTGCTCCGAGTGCTCGACCGCCGCGAGGTCCAACGGATCGGCGAAGTCCGGCCCCGCTCGGTCGACGTGCGACTGGTGGCCGCCACCCACCGTGACCTGCGGCAGATGGTGGGCGAGGGGAAGTTTCGCAGCGACCTCTATTACCGCCTGGCGGAGCTGACCATCACCCTACCGCCGCTGCGGGAACGCGGCGAGGACATGCTGATGCTCGCCGACCGCTTCTTGGAGACGTTCGCCAAGTCGCGCGGGGTGCCGCTGTCGCTGTCGGACGACGCGCGGCAGATGCTCAAGAGCCACCAATGGGCGGGCAACGTGCGTGAGCTGAAGAAGGTGATCAAGCGGGCCGCCATGCTCTGCCCCGAGCCCCGGGTCGGCGCCGAGGATCTGATCCTGGGCACCCGCAGCGATCCCTCCCGCGACGCCCTCGAGGAGCTCTACAACCTGCCGCTCGAGCAGGCCCGCATCGCCTTCGAACGCGAATACTTCACCCGCCTGCTGGAGCAGACGGGGGGCAACGTCAGCGAGGCGGCGCGGCGCACCGGCTATACCCGGCAGGGGCTCCGAGATCTGCTCAAGCGTATCGGCGTCACACGGTGAGCCAGGGCGGTCTACAATCGGGGCGTGGCCTGTCTCCCTCCTTCGAATACATCCTCGACTACGCTCTCGAACAAGCTCGCAAGGTCATCGGTGGGCTGGGTGCTGCTCGGGTTGCCACTCGCGGTGCCACTGGCGTTTGTGGGCGGCTGCGGCAACGACGACGGCAACGACTCGACGACCGCGGCGACGCTGGCTCCCGCCACCCTCAGCGACACGAGTAACAACGGCAGCGACTCGAGCGGAAGCGGGGGGGCCTCCACCGGCAACGAAGACGCCGACACCACCGCCGGCATGACCACCGAGCCCACCGCCGACAGCAGCAGCGGAGGCGGGCCTGTGCCGGAGCCGGCATGTGGGCACCAGTGCGCGAGCGCGGCCGACTGTATGGTCGAGGGTAACGATATCGGGCTCGACTGTCTCTCCGGCCTGTGCGGCATCGCGTGTACCGATGACGACTACTGCATCGCCGCCAGTAGCGGGTGGCTGATCGTCAGCTGCACCGGCGACGGCGACTGCGAAGGAGGTGCATGTGTCGACATCGGTAACGGCGCGGGAGGATGTTCGTTCGTTCCCGCGCAGGGCAATTGCGCGGATGTAGGCCTCGTGCAGATGCAGTGGCCAGCCATAGGCGGTGGAATGATCACCGTGTGTGGCCAACCCAATGGTCGTTGCGGGGATTTCGACGGGACCGCGGCGTGCTTCGTGGGGTGCGAGCCGGGCGGCTGTGGAGACATGACCTGCGAAGACGATGGCCGTTGCCATTGTGACTTCGATTTGCACTGTGTCGAAGCGGGACTGGGCAACAACTGCAATTCCGATGGACTATGCGAGATTGCTTGCCAACAGGCGTCCGATTGTCCCGCCACGGGGTTCGATGGCGGCACCGTGGTGTGCGAGTGAGTCGCCCGCGAGCACAGCCCGCCAGACATGACGCTTGATCCTCCCTCCGAGGGATGGGAGATTGTAGCGAGCATTCTCGCCGAGCTCGTTCGATGACTGCTGCGCCGCCCCACTCCGAGCCAGCGTCGCTACTGCCCGGCCTGCGCATCCTCGTCATCGACGACGAACGCGCCATCCACGACGACATCCGGCGCGTGCTGAAAACCTCCTACCGGACCGACGAAGATCTGGCCGCCCTCGAGGCGCTGCTCTTCAACGGGAACGAAGATCCATCCAACCAGGGCTCGGCCAACGAGCTCCCCGAGTGCGAGATCCTCTCGGAGTACCAAGGCCAAGACGCGGTGCAGCGGCTGGAGCAAGAGCTCGGCCAGGGTCGTCGCTTCGATCTGGCCATCGTGGACATGCGCATGCCTCCCGGCTGGGATGGCCTGCGCACGGTCGAGGAGCTCTGGAAGCGCGACGAGTCGCTCCCCGTCGCCTTTTGCACCGCCTACTCCGACCATACGGTCGAGCAGGTCGCGCAGCGGCTCGACCGCGATTCGATCCCCTGGCTGTCGAAGCCATTCCACTCCCAGCAGCTCAAGGACATCGTGCGTCGGCACGCCCGAGGGGCCGGCTGAAGTCCATGTCACGCTCTAGCTTTCGCATACGTCTGTGGCTCGGGTTCGGGCTGATGGGTGTCGCGATCATCGTGCTCGGTGGGGTGGGCCTGTTGTCGATCGCCCAGCTGACCCATATGAACGAGTGGATCCGAACGGCGAGCCTCCAGCAGTCCGCGGCCCACGAGGTCGACGGCGCGGCCCGGACGTGGATCGCCCTGCTAGAAGGGGTGGCCGGCGGCGCGTCCATCGAGGCCCAGCGGCTCGACATGGCGCACCTCGCCGTCGACGAGGCGATCGACGCCTTCGAAGAAGCCACCATCGAACAAAGCACGGTGCCCGTGCGACCCGAGACCGCCGAGGACAGCGACCACGAGACCGAGCGCGTGGCCGAGCTGCGACTGATGACCGCGCGGCTCGCCTTGATCTCCAGCCGGCTACGCGCCCAGGGGCCCGACGACGACGACATCGAGCAGATGGCGACGCTCAGCCGGCGGTTCACCGATCTGACCACGGAGGTCGAGCACGACGAGAGCGAGGAGGTCGAGCGCGCCAAGCAGCTCGCGAGACACTCGGCGGTCCGCGCGAGGGCCTTGATCGTGGTGATCACGGTAGGAACCCTCCTGCTCGCCATGCTGGTCTCGACCTCGCTGTCCCGTCGGCTCTCCCAGTCGGTCTCTACCCTGCTGGACGCCACCCGGCGCATGTCGTCGGGCAACCTCGACATCCGCACCACGCTGGGAGGTGATGACGAGTTCTCCGCCCTCGCGCGGGGCTTCACCCGAATGTCGGTTGATCTCAACAAGAGCATCGAGCAGCGCGAGCGTGAGAGCGCCAAGGCCAAGCAGCTGGCCCGTGAAGCCGGGGTGGCCTACGTGACCACCGGCGTGCTCCACAACATCGGCAACGCCCTGACCAGCGTCAACATCTCGCTCGAGCTGGTCCAGGGCTCGGGGGTGGGCGATCGCCTGGATCGACTCGCGCGAGTGGGGCACATGCTGGCCGAGCATAAGAGCGACATCGAGCAATTCCTGCTGCACGATCCCAAGGGCTCCAAGCTGCCGCAGTACCTCATCGCGCTCGCCCCAGAGCTCGAGCGCGACGCCCAAGACTTCGACATGGAGCTCGGCCGCGTGCGCGAGCGCGTCGACCACCTCGTCCACATCCTTCGGGCCTACCAAGATCACGGCCTCGCGACCCTCGACTACGAAGAGAGCGAGGTGGACGAGCTCCTCGAGTTCGCCATCGACGTGGCCCTGTCGACAGGTCGGCAGACCCGCTACCGGATCATCCGCAAGGTCGACGGCCTCACCACGATCCGCCTCGACAAGCACCGGACCCTCCAGATCCTCATCAACCTGATCCGCAACGCGTCCGACGCCATCGACCAGAGCGGCCGCAACGACGGGGAGATCGTCGTGGCCGCGCACCCGGTGGAGGGCACCATGATCGGGTTCGCGATCAGCGACAATGGAATCGGGATCCCCGCGGAGAACATCGACAAGATCTTCGCCCACGGCTTCACGACCAAGAGCGCCGACGACGGCAGCGGCTTTGGTCTGCACGCCAGCGCCAACGCGGCCACCGAGATGGGCGGTCGCCTCCTCGCGCACAGCGATGGGCCCGGCAAAGGCGCTCACTTCGTCCTCGAGTTGCCGCTCGAGCCCAACAAGCGCAAGGACCCCACGCGCGCGAAGTCCTGAGCCTGCCGACCACCGCGGTGCTCCTGCGCACGTCCGAGGACCGGCCGCTCCTGCCCCTCGCAGGTCAGGTCGCGTCCGGTGTTCCTCGGGCCTTCGCCCGGCGCGCCCGCCAGCCGTCCCTTGCCGGCGAGCCACGCCGGGCAAATGCCCGTCGGTCAATCTGTCCATAGGGGTCTTGCCCCGAGCTCCGCCGTCATTACACCGAGCCGGCCGTTTTTCTCGGACGCGCGCGGTCGAGCCACCCAACCGTGACGCGTCGGTCACAGAGCGATCGCGGGGGTCGCTGTCCACGCGTTCAGCCCCGCGCTAGAGCCAAGAATTGTGACTAAATTCAATTAAACAATGTCTCCAGGGTGCATCCGGATCGGGGGTTCGGCGGACAACCGCCGCGGGGGACCCTTTGATGACCGCGCATGAACTCCAGCGGATCGACCTTCACGTGCACACCAAATACGCCGGCCGCTTCAACCCGGCCGTGCTCAAGCATCTCGAGGTCGACGAGTCGTATACCGAGCCCAAGGACGCCTACGAGCGCTTGCTGCGGCGTGGGATGTCGCTGGTGACCTTTGCCGACCACGACTCGATCCAGGGCTGCCTCGAGATCGCCCACCTTCCCTACACCTTCATCTCGGAGGAGGTCTCGGCGCGATTCCCGGAGAACGGCGCGATCATCCACGTGCTGACCTATGGGATCACCGAGGCGCAGCACGTGGAGCTCCAGCGCTTGCGTCGCGATGTGTACGAGCTGGTCGACTACATCCGCGAGCAGGACATCCTGCACGTGCTGGCCCATCCTTTTTCCTCGGTCAACCACCGGCTCACGCCCGACCAGCTGCGCAGGTCCCTGCTGATGTTCGACACCCTCGAGGTGATCAACGGGCAGAAGGATCCCCACCACGAGGCGTTCGTCCGGGACGTGGTGGCCAAGGTCGACGACCCGACGCTCGAGCGCTGGGCCAACGAGTTCGACATGCCGGTCCCCCCCCGTCGGTGCTGGGGGCTAACCGCGGGCTCGGACGACCACGTGGGCTGGTCGATGGCTCGCGCGTTCACCAGCTTCCGGGGCCCCCGCACCTTCGAGGGCCTGCGCGCGGCGCTCGACAGCCGCAACGTAGAGCTCCACGGGCACGAGAAGAACTGCGAGAGCTACGCCCACACCGCCTTCACGGGCACGATGGACCACTTCCGGGTGAAGTTTGACAAGCGCCTACGCGCCGATGCGTTCGAGCCCGATCATAAGCCGAGCTTCAACCACCTCACCGAGCTGGTCCGTACTCGCGCGCTGCCGGCCGACCTCGAGTCGCTGCCACCCTTCTTACAACGACTGATCCCGGCCGCCTTCGAGACCATGGCCGAGGCCGAAGAGCTCCCCGGCCTCTCCGATCTGATGGATCGGGCGGTGACCCCCGAGCTGCACCGCGAGGTCTACGAGCTGGTGCACGGCGCCATGCTGCGTGCATTCCGGGCGTGCGCCGAGCAGATGCGGCACAGCAGCAAGAACGTCGACTTCGAGGGCATGATCGACGAGATCCCCACGCTGATCCGGCTGACCATGCTCAACTTGCCGTATTACTTCGGCTTCCGGTACTTCAACGGCGAGCGACGGCGGGGCTGGGCGTTGTATGAGAGCCTCGAGCTGCCCGAGTCCCTGGCGCGGACCGAGCGGGTCGCCGTGTTCTGCGACACGCTCGACAATGTAGACGGGGTCTCGCTGGGCCTGCGCCGCATCGTGCACGAGATGCGAGAGGACGGGCGGGAGGTGTTCTTGTGCGGCACCCACGGCGACGACACCGTCCAGACCCGCGAGGGCGCCGAGATGGTCCGCTTTCCCACCCTGGGGACCTTCCCGCTCCCCGGCTACCCGGACTACCAGGTCCGCTGGCCGAGCCTGGTGGAGATCATCCGCTGGCTCACCACCAACGAGATCGATCTGGTCGTGACCACCACCCCCGGTCCGGTGGGGTTGATCCCGCTGGTGGCGGCCAAGATGCTGGACATTCCGGTCATCGGGCAGCACCACACCAACGTCGGCGACTTCGCGACCCGGATCCTGGGCGACCCCACCGTGGGCCGCATGATGAACGGCGTCACCGGGTGGCTGTACAAGAACATGCGTGAGGTCTCGGTCCCCACCGAGACCACCGCCACCAAGATCCGCGATCAGTTCGATCTGCGGCCGGAGCGGATCCGCGTGGTCCAGCGCGGGGTCGACACCCAGCGCTTCCACCCGGGTCACGAAGATCCCTCGTTCTGGCCCGAGCAGGGCCTCACCGGCCGCAACACCCTGCTCTATGTGGGGCGGCTGTCCGCCGAGAAGAACGTCGGGTTCCTCGCGGAGGTGTTCCGGGATCTGGCCGACCACGGCGCCGACGTCGAGCTGGCGATCGTCGGCGACGGCCCGCTGCGCGAGTCGCTGACCGAGCAGCTGGCCGGCTATCCGGCGGCCTTCACCGGCTACCTGCGGGGCGAGCAGCTGGCCGCCGCCTATGCCTCGGCCAGCTTGTTCCTGTTCCCCTCGACCCACGATACCTTCGGCAACGTGGTGATGGAGGCGATGGCCTCGGGCACCCCGGCGCTGGTCAGCAACGTCGGGGGACCGTCCGAGCTCGTCCGGCACCGCGAGGCGGGGCTCGTGCTTCCCGCGGGCGATCACGATCACTGGAAGGACGCGATCGAGACGCTCGTCCTCGACCGGCAGCGGCGCGTGAGCATGGGTCACTGCGCCCGACGCCTGGCCGAGGAATCCACGTACGACCGCGCTCGCTCTGAGCAGTGGGCGTTCTACGCCGACAACATCGTCCGGTTCCGTGACAACGTGCGGGCGCGGTTTCGGTGAAGCTTCCCGAACAGGATCGAAACGAGCCGACCATCTATGGCTAACCTAGAGCAGATTACCGCCACCTACGACTACATGGACGAGATCTATCGCCTTACGTACGGCGAGCATGCCGATGTCTCGGCGGCCATGTACAACGGTGACTTTTCCATGACGGTGCAGGAGGCTCAAGCCAACAAACACCGGCTCATCCTCGAGGGCATCAAGTTCAAGCCCGGCGACCGAGTCCTCGACATCGGCTGCGGCTGGGGCCCGATGCTCAACGCGGTGGACAAGGCCGGAGGCAAGGGCGTGGGCTTTACCCTCTCGCCGGCCCAGGCCGAGGCATGCCGTCGCCACGGCTTCGAAACCCACGTGAGGGACGCCAAGACGATCACCCCCGACGAGTTCGGCATGTTCGACGCCGTGGTCGCCGTGGGACCGATGGAGCACCTGTGCTCCATCGAGGAGTTCAAGGCGGGCAAGCAAGAGGAGGTCTACCGCAAGTTCTTCGCGACCTGCGCGTCCTTCATCCCCACCGGCGGGCGCCTGTACCTGCAGACCATGATGTTCGGCAAGAAGGTGCCCGACCCCGACACCTTCTCGGTCCACGCCCCCAAGGGCAGCGACGAGTGGGTGATGGCGCTGACCTCCAAGCTCTACCCGGGCTCGTGGCTACCCGCGGGGCTCGATCAGATCGTCGAGTGCGGCAACGAGCACTTCGAGCTCGTCTCGGAGAACAACGGTCGACTCGACTACATCGAGACGATGCAGCAGTGGAGCAAGATGATCAAAAAGAAGATCTTCACGCTCCGGTCGCTGCTGCTCTCGCTCAAGCATGTGCCGCGCTACCTTCGCGATCCGGACTTCAAGTATCAGCTGCAGGCGCTCTACTACGCGACCAACCAGACCTGCTTCCGCCGGGAGATCATGAGCCACCAGCGGATGTTCTTCGAGAAGGTCCGGTAGTCGGCCCGGTCGTCGGCCCGGTCGTCGGCCTGGTCGCCCGAGCACCCCGCCATCGCCGCAACCTCGAGCGGGCCTTCGAGCGGGAGGGCGCGGCCCGCTCTACGCGTCCTCCCGCACCACCAACACGCTGCACGGGGCCTGGTTGGTCACGCGCGCCGCGGTGGTGCCCAATAGCCGGTCCACCCGATCAAAACCGTGCGTCCCGATCACCACCAGCCCCGCACGCTTTTGTCGCGCGACCTCACATAGCACCTCCGACGGCCGCCCTTCCCGGCTGACCACCGACTCGACCAGTCCGTCGGGTAGCGCATCGGCGATGCGCTGTAGCTCGGTGCGCGCGTGCTCCACGAGAAACTTGTGGAACTCCTCGTCCCCGAGGGCCCAGACCATGGCGGGGATGTTGGCCGGCACCTGCACCGCACGCACGAGCACCAGCTGCCCACCCATGGTGTCGGCCAGCTGCACGGCGCGTCGCCGCACCAAAGGCTCTCGTGGCGAGCCATCCAAACCGACAATGATCGTCCCGAACATCGTTGCTCCTGAGAGACGATTATACCACTTCGGCCGACCCCTTCGCTTGGCCGCGCACCTTTTGCCGGCCGCAGCCGAGCAATCGTTCCCACGTTAGTACGGAAGGCCCGGGATGTTCAGGTCGACGCCATAGACTCCAAAGACACGCAGGGCGGGATCCGGGTTTCTTTGCTCGACGGTGACAAATAGCGTGGTGCGATCGGACCCACCAAACGCGGCGTTCGTAGCAGGGAGCAGAGCGGTATCGTCGTTGGGGTTGGGGAAGGTGATCGACTGGATGAGCTCGCCACTCGGTCGATAGATCTCGACGCCGGGCGGGCCCGGATCATCCCCGCCGCCGGAGCGAAAGAGCGTGGCGTAGAGGTTCCCCGCGCAATCGATGGTCATCCCATCCGCACCACCACCTTGCAGGGTCACGAACTCGCGCTCGTTGGTCGCCGTACCATCTTCTTGCACGTCGAGCTGTAGGATCCGCTGATTCTCGGGCTCGTTCTCCACGAGCCGGGTCGTGACGTAGAGCGTGCTCTCGTCTGGGGAAAGAGCGATGCCGTTGGGGACGATGGTGTTTTCGGTCACGATGCTAACGTCGCCCATCGGTGAGACTCGCCATATGGGGGTAATACCCGACTGCAGCTTCTCGGGAATGCCGAACCAGGGGTCGGTGAAGTAGATCGTACCATCCGAGCGGATGGTGAGATCGTTGGGTGAGTTGAAGATGGGCGGTCGGATGCGCTGCGGCACGAACGTCACCGGCTCCGGCTCGAGGCCTTCATCGAGCGCGAATGCAACGAGGTCGCGGGTGAAAGAACCGGCGATCAGCTGGCCCCCCTCGAGCGGCAAGGCGAGGCCGTTGGTCGACGCAGCGGTCACGAACACTTCGCTCTCGCCCGTCTGAGGGTCTAGCCGAACGATCGAGCCGCACATCCGATCCTCACGCAGCGGGCAATCCTCGGGGGCTCCTTGCCGGAAGATCTCCGAGAAGTAGAGCCGCTGCTCGTCCGCGTTCCAAACGATGCCCTCGGCCCCGCGGAAATCGAGGGCGACCGGATAGGGCTGTGCGCCCTCGGGCACGGGGTCGCCGAAGTTCTCGTCGATGGGGCAGATCGTCGGAGTCTCTGGTTGTCCCGTCGAGGCGCTGGTCGAGTCGTCGTTGGGACCCGTCGTGTCGGCGTTCGCGGTGCCACCCGTGGAGTCGCCGGTGGTCCCAGCGGTGGTGGATCCGGTGGTCGACCCGATGGTCGACCCGATGGTCGACCCGGCCGTCGACCCGGCGGTGGGCTCCGTCGTGGATGTGTCTTGGCCGCTTGACCCATCGTCGGAGCAGGCAGTTGCCATCGAGACGAAACAAACGAGCTGTGCGAGGAAGGGATTGCGGTGACTCATGTGGAAAGATCCGGAGAAGAGAATCTTATAAGGAGCAAGATCAGGGCGTGAGATTGCCGCAATGTGACACTCGGCAAAGTGTGCCCAGCGTTAGTGTCTGGCTGCCAAAGTTCGTCGGTGCCAACCTCGATTGGATCGAGCGCGGGTGCTCACCGGCTCGTCATCCCGACCCGATCGACGCGTGGATCCTGCGACCAACGCGCACGCTCGATCTCGCCCTCGGGCCGTACTTCGGCGATCGGAATCGATCGCCGCGTAATGATCCAGCCTCTCGCGGTAACCTCTTCTACGAACGCCCAACGGCTGGTCAATGTCGCGCTCGCACCCACCGCACCTTCGCCCCGTGGAGCCCTTGGAGGCGCCAGCGCCTGTTGCCAATGAGCTCGAGGCGCGCGCTCGCGCCGGCGACGTGGAGGCATGGTCAGCGCTATATGCGCGGCACTACGCGACGATCTTTCGTCAGGTGCGCTACCTGTGCGGCGATCGCGGGCTCGCCGAGGAGCTGACGCAAGAGGCGTTCGCCCAGGCGATGGCCAGCTGCCGACGCTACGACGGACGGCGGGCATTCGCGGGTTGGATGCACGGCATCGCGCTGAACGTGGTGCGCAAGCACTGGCGAAAGCACCGCAACCGTAGCCGGGCGATGGAGCGCTACGAACAGATCGACGCGCACCCGCGGATCGAAGATCCCGACGGCAGCCATCTTCGGCGCGAGCGCAGCCGGGTTTTGTACGACGTGCTCGACGAGCTGCCCCCACGCTGGCGCGAGGCGTTCATCCTGCGCGAGATCCAGGGCCTGAGCACCAGCGAGGCCGCGGATCGTCTCGGCATCTCTTCCTCCAATGTGGCGGTCCGCGTCACCCGGGCTCGCGCACGGATCCGTGACGAGCTCGCCCGCCGCGGCTGGCTGGACGACGAGGGCATGGTCTAGTGAGCTCGCACGACGACATTGAGCCCGAGGCCGACCGGGCGATCGACGAGCTGCTCGACGCGGCGAACGAGGAGGCAGAGTCCGACCCCATCATCCGCCCGCCCTTTGCCGCGGTGCTCGGCCGGGCGCGTCGCCTCGATCCCACCCTGACGCTGCCCGCTCGCGACGTCACGGGAGCCCACGGCGTGCCCACCGACGACGCCACGCTCCGCGCTCAGCTCGAGCCCTTCGTGGCGGCCGCCCGAGCCGAGGCAGAGCACGACGTGGCGGTGCAGCGCAGCCAGGGCTACCCCGGGCTGCCGCGTCGCTCCGGTGGGATCGCCCGGTGGGTCGTCGTCGGAGGCACGCTGGCCGCCGCCGCAGTGGTGCTCGTGCTGCTCGGGCTGCTCGACGTCCGTAACGCCCTGCGAGCCGACGCCCAGCTCGAGATCAACCATGCGGTGGACCAGGCTCACGTCGACCGCCCCGTACGCGAAGCGGCGACCGGCGGCGAGGAGCCTCTGGGGTCGTCGCGCCCGCGCTACGGCCGGGCCAGCATCCCGCAGCGCAAGGCCGTGGCCCCCGACCATATCCTGCCCGAGGAGCCCGTACCCCTGGAGGACATCGCGCCCGAGCCGACCGAGATGATCCCGCAAGAGCCCGCTCCGCTAGAGGCTCCGACGGTGAAAGCCCCGGCCCTCGACGCCGGGACCGAGCGCCCCACGGCTTCGCGGTCCTCGACCCGCCGGAGCACCCGCCGTCAAAGGTCGCTCCAGCGCCTCGACGACCTGGCCGCGACCCGACTCGCCGCCGGCGACACCACCGGCGCACAAAAGGCTTACCGGGCGCTGATCCGCAAGGCCGGCCGCAGCGGGCTGGCCGAGCTGGCCTACGGCGACCTGTTCACCCTGGCCCATGGGCAACGCGATCGCGCCGAGCAGCGACGGCTGTGGCGAGAGTACCTCGACAAGTTCCCGCGAGGTCGCTTCGCCGACGATGCACGGGCGGGCCTGTGTCGAGGCCTCGCCGGTGAGCCGCGAGCCGAGTGCTGGGAACGCTACCTCGACGACTTCCCCACAGGCGCCTACCATCGCCAAGCCGAGCGCGCCCTGAGTCGTGAGTAGAGGTCATCGCCCCCACCTTCGCGAGCTGCCGACCCCAAGGTCGGTCGCGGCCATGCGGAGTATACGACCAGGCGCGGGCGTGCTGGTCGTGCTGGCGCTCGCGCTGATCGGCTGCCGTACCGACGACTTCTTGGTGGGTACGACCGGATCGAGCACCGGACCCTCGCCATCGACCGGTCCTTCTAACGATCCTTCCACCCCGCCTCCTCCCGGCACCAGCGGGTCTTGCCTGGACGGCGAGTGCACCAGCGGTCCGCCTCCCTGCGCGCCCGACGATCCGAGCTGCTGCACCCAGCCCGGCGATCCTGCCTGCTGCCTGTTTCCCCAGCATCCTTGGTGCTGCGAGGGACAGTCCAGCGTTTGCTGCGAAGATCCCACCCACCCGTGCTGTGAACAGCCCGGGTTGCCCGAGTGCTGCGAAGAGGGCTTCGAAGACGTCTGCTGCGTAGATCCTAGCCGGCCCTGCTGTGTCGACCCGGACGGCCTGTGCTGCCTCGCGCCGGAGACTCCCTGCTGCACCGGTGAGGATTTCACCATCGATTGCTGCTACGAGGTGAGCGCGGGTTCGATCTGCTGTGAGCGCCCGGGCCTGCCCGGCTGCTGCGAGGAACTCCCCGAGCACCCGTGCTGCCAGGCACCCGGGAGCGTCGAGTGCTGCGCGTTGGCCCCTGGGGATCCGTGCTGCTCCCAGCCCGGTTCCAGCTGCTGCATCGATCCGGACTCTGCGTGCTGCCTCGAAGGACCCGGCTCGCCCGCGTGCTGCGACCAAGATCCCTTCCACCCCTGCTGCCAGGACCCCGCAAGCCCCGAGTGCTGCGACCTCGACCCGAGCGCGCCCTGCTGCACCAACCCGGGGAGCCTGCTGTGCTGTGCGTCGAACCCCAGCCATCCCTGCTGTTCCCAACCCGGCACCGCGGAGTGCTGTGAGGTCGCCCCCTGGTCGGCGTGCTGCCTGGCTCCCGAGAGTGAGTGCTGCCTCGCGCCCGAGGGGAACCCTTGCTGCTTCGCTCCCTTCGACCCGAAGTGCTGCATCGCCAACCCAGACACGCCGTGCTGTCTGGATCCGGGCGATCCCTGCTGCTCGGGCCCCTTCGAGCCGGGGTTGTGTTGCGGGATCTACGAGCACCAGTGCTGTGTGGATCCAATGAGCCTCTGCTGTGAAGAACCTACGCTACCCGGCTGCTATCCCGCGTTCTGAGGCTAGATCATGCTGCGTATGGTCGGGGTGCTCGTCGCGATCGGAATGCTGGGATTGCCGGACCGAGGCTATGCACGAGCACGGCAGCTCGACGCCGAGCTCCTTGCTCGGCACCATCGAGCGGGGGCGCCCGCCGAGCACGCGGCCGAACCCGAGCCCGCGCCCGTCCCCGACGTCGCGGGGACGACGATCCGGCACGCGATCCTGCGTGTGGACGGGCGCCCCTTCGAGGACGTTCGCGACGCCCTTGCTCCGCGGCTCTCCGAGGTGGAGCTGCTCCCCTTCGAGGACGCGACCTTCGAGGCGATCGGCGGGGAGCTGTTCGCCTACGTCGAGCTGACCGTCGATCCGGGACCCGACGCGGAGACCCAGCTGACCATCGTGCTCTCCGATCGTCGGGCGTACCTGCGGAGCTTCACGCCCGACCCCGCGCACCCGCTGCGGAGCATCGCCACCACCGTGGCCAATACGCTGATCGCGATCGAGCAGGAAGAGATCGAGGCCGACGAGCAAGCGGTGGACGTACCGCGGCCCGAGCCCGCGCCCGAGCCCGAGCCCGAGCCTGCGTCCGAGCCCGAGCCCGAGCCCGCGCCCGAGACTGAGCCCGAGACCACACCGTCGCCATCATCTCCGCCCCCGACGCCCCCTCCGTTCGCGCTAGGGATCGCGCTGGGTGGCCTGCCGCTGTTCGGGCTGACACCGGGCTCGATCCGGGGATTTGCCGCCGCGGGAGGCGAGCTGCGGCTGTCGATTCGAGAGCGCCGCGGACCGCTAGTCGAGCTGGGCCTGCGGGTGATCACCAACGGCGACGCGGGCCACCGGCTGTGGCGCAACCGCCTGCAGCTGGCGGCCGGCTACGGCTGGCGCTCGGGTGAGTTCGGCGTGGCGGCCGTGCTCGGCCCGACCGTCGAGCCCTGGGCGGTGCGCAGCTCGGGGAGCGCGACCACGCCACTCCCGGTCGAAAACGCACGAGCCACCCCGCTGTGGGGCGCCGCTGCGGCCGTGACTCCCGCACTCTTTCGCGCGCTCACCCCTTCCCTGCGGCTGCGTCTCGGCCTACGGCTGGAGCTGGCCACCAGCGTACTGAGCTCCGGCGCCGCCGGCCGGATCCTCAGCGACGAGCCCGAACAGCCGCGGCCTCAGACCTTGTTCGGATTTGGAGGGCTCGAGGTGGCGACCGGCGTCGAGCTGACCTTGTGGATCGCGCCCCGCGGGCGAGATCGGTAGGGCCCCTTTCGTGGTCGGCGCATCGGCCTGGCATGCTGAGTGCATCCGATTCGAAATCCGATGGCTGCCCTTGTCGATTCACTCCTCAAGCTCTTGTCCGCTCAGGGCGCCGACGTCCTGGTGATCCCCTCGACCGAGCCCCCGTGGCTGGAGAAGCGAGGAGAGCCCAAGTCGCTGTCCATGCCGGCCCTGGGGCGAGACATGGTCGAAGCCATGGTCGAGGAGCTCGCCGACGAGGCCCACCGCGAGCGCCTCGCCGCGGGTGCGAGCATCGAGACCTACTACCAGGCCGAGGATCAGGCCGAGGATCGCGAGCGCTACGCGGTGTTGGTGGAGCCTCGCAGCGATGGTCCGCGGTTGACACTTCGTCACGTCACCTCGGATCCGGCGTCGCTGTCGTCAACCCAAAGCATGCCCCCCCTATCGGCGCCCGCTCCCTCGCCATCGCCCGCCGCCGATCCGGCAGCCCCTCCGTTTCCAGCGGCCCCGCCCGCCGCCGAGACCACCCTGCCTCCACCGTCGAGCACCTCCACACCGCCCGCGGCCAACCAGGCTCCTGCCATCGTCACCGCCGCCGCGCCCGACATGCTCCAGCCTCTGCGGCCCGAGCTACTGCTCGATCCGGGGGCCCTCGCATCGGTCCTCGCCTACGCCAGCCAGGAGCGAGCCTCGGACATCCTGCTGTCGAGCGGCTGCAACGCTCGGCTCCGAGTTGCCGGAGAGATCACCGAGCTACCGGGTCACGCGGTCGAGCGCTCCATGATCGAAGCCTTCGTCGGCCCCGTACTCGAAGCCCGTGACCACCACGCGCTGGCCCACGCCGGCGCGGCCGACCTGGCCTTGCGAGTCCAAGTGGCGGGCCAACCGCAGCGTTACCGCGCCAACCTGTTCCGCCAGCACAGCGGCCTGGCCTTGGCCCTGCGACCGGTGCGGAGCGACCCGCCCACCCTCGACGTGCTCAACCTGCCCAGCGAGCTGGCCGAGCTCGCCACGTTGCCCAGCGGCCTGGTGCTCATGACCGGCACCGCGGGCTCGGGCAAGTCCACCACCCAGGTCGCGCTCATCGAGCACATCAACCGTAGCGCTCACAAGCACGTGATCACGCTGGAGGATCCGATCGAGTACGAGTATCAGCACCGCCGCGCGCTGGTGCACCAGCGCCAGGTCGGTGTGCACGTCAGCTCCTTCTCCGAGGGCCTGCGCGCCGCCCTACGCGAGAGCCCCGATGTGATCCTCGTAGGCGAGATGCGGGATCACGCCACCATGCAAGCGGCCCTCACCGCGGCCGAGACGGGGCACCTGGTGCTCTCCACCCTGCACGCGGCCGACGCGGCCATGGCCCTCGATCGCATCATCGACGGTTTTCCCGAGCACCAGCAGGTGCAGGTGCGCCACCAGCTAGCGGGAACCCTGCGCGCGGTGGTCACCCAGCGGCTGCTTCCCTCGCGCACGCTGCCCCAGCGGGTGCCCGCGATCGAGCTTTTGCGGGTCAACACCGCGGTCGCCACCAAGATCCGCGAGGGGCGAGGACACCAGATCCTCTCGGAGATCCAAAAGGGCCGCGCCGACGGCATGCTCTCGTTCGAGATCACCATGGCCGCGCTGGTGCGGCGGGGACTGCTGACCCCCGAGAAGGCCATGGCGCACACGAGCAACCCCGCGCTGATGGCCGAGCACCTGCGCAGGCGCTGAGGGGTGGGGTCAGGACGCCGTCATCCAATCGAGCAGCGCCCGCAGCTCGGGCGGGAGCGGCCGCTCTACGTCACCGAAGCGGGAGAGGTCGACCCGCTCGAGCACACTGGACAGCTCGGTGGGCATCTGACGTCTGCTCTCATGATCGAAGCTATCGCGGATCCGTCCCAACACGAAGCGTGCCCGATCCTTGCCTCGCTGCCAGGTGGCCGGGGCTTGCTTGACCAGCGCGCCGGCCTCGCGAAAAGCATGAACGACCTCGCGATCGCCCCGAGGTCCGCCCCGGAGCAGTCGTGCTTGCAGCTGCCCCTGGGCATCGAGGTTGAGCGCCTCGTCCTGGTCCGCATCATCGAGCGCGGTCTGGATGCGGCGATCGAGATCGAGCGGAGTGCGCTCTGCCAACCACGCCCCCAACCATGCCTCCAGGATCGGCAGGGTCAGGAACATCGACTCGACGCTGTGCCGCTCCCACACCAGGGTCCGTGCACTGACCACCCCTTCCGAGGTTTCGTCCGTCCAGCCGGGGCTGCGGTGATGATCTCGGTCGAGCACGGTCAAGACCCGTAGGACCTCGGCCGGGGCGTCGGCCGACGGCGTCACGCGTTCGATCAGGCGCTGCAACAACTTGCTCATGCCGCTATTGCCCGCGCCCTCGAGCTCGGCAAAGGTCCACGCATCGAAGCGATCCTTGCCTCGCAGGTCGGAACGATAGCGGAGCTCGGCGCACCGACGGATGATCCGAGCGTCGGTCTTGCCTTCATGAAAGATCACCCGACGAGAAGCCAGAAAATTGATCGCCGAGAATGGCGTCATGTCGGCCCAAGCATCGAGCTCAGCCACGATCTCCGGCTGGCCGCGGAGCACCGTGGCGCTGGGAGAGCTTCGATCGACTCGAAGCAAGATCGCATCGTCTCGCATGGCTAGGCGGTTGATGATCTCCACCGCGTGGGTTGCCATGACGACCTGCGCGCCGAACTGCTTGACGATCAGCGTCGACACGAGATGGGCCATGTCTCCTTGGAGACGCGGGTGAAGGTGCGCCTCCGGCTCATCGAGCAAGTAGATGAGCCGCCGATCACGAGCCTCTCCACCATAGCGCTCGAGGGCCGAGTAGAGGGCGACGAGGTTGACGAGCCCGGCCCCGGCCGCGGACAGCTCGAGGGTGCCGTTGTCGTCCCGAAACTCCACGCCCATCGTCAGGCACGCGTCGACCTCCGAGGTCGGAGTGCGGTACACCAGCCGAGCCCCGAGCGCTTCTTGCAGGAAACGGTTGAGGCGCTCGAATGAGTCGTTGCTCAGACGCGTCACCAGGTTCCGCACGATATGGCTCTGATCTCCCGCCCCGAGCAAGCGGTTGACGACCGCTTGTGTGCGGTACTCCTCCTGTCGAACCACACCGTAGAACGAAGGGATGAATACGGCCCTTGGGAGATGATCGTCGAGGTAGGTCCGTAGGTGCTCGGTGATGAACTTGGAGCGCTTGGGCATCCCCTTGACGGACTCGATCGCCCGCGGCGCCAACACCCAGATCTCCAGCTTGAGCTGGGCGTTCCGGGCGCAGTGCACAGAGACCGCGAGCTCCTCAATCGGGTCATCCGGCTCGAAGCGCAACAGAATGCGGAGCGAGACCTTCTCCCCAACGACACTGCCGTAGAACAGCGAGCGCCAGTCGGCGAGAGGAAGCAGCTCGGTATGGTCGGTGAGCAGGGCGCGATCGGTGACCATGATCCACGGCGCACCGTCGACGACTTCCACGCGTGGTGTGGATTCGGGCAGACAGGTCGCCAGCAGCTGAAGCGCAATGCGGATCGCGTGCAGTAGGGTCGTCTTGCCCGAGCTGTTGGGACCAACGACCACCGTGACTCCCTGCAGATCGGCGTCTAGAGCAGAGAAACCGCGGAATTTGCGCAGCTCAACTCGCTCGAGCATGGCGATCGACCCTACCGCCGTGCGCCAGACCTCCCAATTTTTTCCAACCCATCCCGGCCCGCGCCGAATAGGGCACCTCGCAACCCGCCGCAGACCCGACCGAGGGCCGGCTACCGCCAGCGAGGGCTCCTACGATGCGATCGACCCGCTTCCTGCTTTGTTCTACCGCCGCCACGCTGATCGCGCTGACGACCGGCGCGACCGCCGCAACTGCCGCGACCGCCGCAACTGCCGCGACCGCCGCAACCGCCGCGACCACCGCAACCGCCGCGACCACCGCAACCGCCGCTCGTGCCTCCGATGGAAACGAAGAGGCCGCCGTCGTGACGCGGGCCGAACAGGCCGGGCCGGTCGAGGTCACCGTGCAAACCAATGAAGACGGCGACACCACCAAGGTGGTCACGATCGCCGATGAGGACGGACAAGAGCCGGTGGTCAAGGTGGTCGAGACCACCGAAGACGGCGACACCAAGCAGGTGATCAAGATCGTCGACGGTGACGAATCGGTGGTGATCGTCGAGACCAACGACGACGACGACGACGACGACGACGACGACGACTTCATCGAAGAAGAGATCATCGAGGAGCACCACCACGCGCCCAAGCTGAGCTGGCTGGGTCTGCAAGGCAGCGTGGTCCTGTCGCCGACCGGCGCCCCCGGCCGGGTATCCTCGCGCGACGGCCGACTACGCGCCAACCAGTTCAAGGCCTGCGCTGACGCGGCGGGCACCACCGCCTGTGGCTACATCAAGGGCATGGACTTCAAGGTGCAATTCTTCGAGACCCGCGGCGCCTGGAAGTACCCGCGCTTTGTCGGCTACTTCCGCACCGGCTTCGAGCAAGGCCGCGTGCGCTTCGATCCGGGCGAGGCGGGCTTCGCCTCCGGCCAAGCCACTCGCCTCGACTACACCTCGGTGCCCTTGTTCCTGGGGGGCAACGCCTACCTCTTCGACAAGTTCCCCGTGCGCCCCTACGCGGGCCTGGGCTTCGGCTTCGACGTACTGCGCCTCGATTATCGCCGCGCCGAGCAGAACCGGCTGGTCGATGCCAGCGCCCGGGTAGGCTTCGAGCTGCACGCGGGCCTCGAGGTCCGGATCAGCAACTACATCGCGCTCAACGCCGAGGTCATGCAGTTATGGAGCGCTCGCCGCAAGATGCCGGAGCTGCCCGACTACTCCAACACCGGCATGAGCGTGCTGGCCGGGGTGACGGTGGGGATCCCGGTACGCCTGGGCCAGCGCAACGAAGAGCACCACACCGTCCGCAGGATCCGATGGCTTCGTAAGGACGACTAGGACTTCATGCCGGAAGTTCGGCCCGGCGTCGCGTGCTCTGGGCAGCTCGCTTCATGACCAGGCCTACGCCCCAGCTGATCCGCCGACCTCACGAGAGGGTCGCGACACATACGCCCTCGGGCCCACAGGACGCCGTAGCCGCGCAGGGATCCGCGCCACAGATCTCGGTGCAAGACTGAAGGTAGCCGAGCAGCGTGTCCCAGTCGCTCAGATCGGCCGAGTTATTGAGGGCCACCACCCCGCACGAATTGCCCGTGTAGCACTCGGCCGGAGCAAGCATGCAATCTGCATCGGTCTCGCACGCCTGGTTGTCGGCCAAAAAAGCGTCGGCGTCTCGCTCGTACGACACGCACGGATCGTTCGTTCCGAAAGTCGCCTGACACTCGCCTTCGTCAGTGCACATCAGCGCGCTCCCGCACGCCGGACCGCCACACTCCCCACACTCGGCCAGGTCGTCGTGGATCTCGGTCCAGGCGTCGAGATCGGCATCGGCCGACAGGCCGACCGAGCTGCACGGTCGATACGGCCCCTGGTAGCAGATCGCTTCCACGACGACGCAATCGAGCACCGAGCTGCACTGGCGGTTGGCCTCGATGAACGCTTCGGCGGTCGCCGTGCTCTCGCAGGTGCCGGGCCCAGCCGTCGTCGTGTCGCCGTCGCTCGACTCGCCGGGCTCGTTGCCATCCGACGACGAGCCAGACTCGTTGCCGCCCGCAGTCTCGCAATCGGCGACGCACTTGTCACCGAAGTCGCAGCCCGCCGTCGACGCGACGAGGGAGAGGATGAGGATATGGTTCAAGCCAAGACGTTTCACAATGACTGAGTGCCGGGCCCCGAAGATTTTTGTGGACCCATCGACGGATTATTTTCTCGAGGCTCCGTTGACCCCGGGCAGATCGAGCGCAAGCGCTCGACCAGGGCCGACCGGGGCCATCGACGCGCAAAGGCGGCGATCTCCGCCTCGGGCTCACCTGCGCCCGTATGGCACCGGTGCTCGACCACCAGGGCCTCCACCTCGGGGCGCAAGACACCCTGGGGAAACTCGTGGTGATAGCGAGCCAGCGGCGCTTCGATCGCACCTCGCCGGGCCACCACGGCCCTCAGCTCGCGCACCAGCGCGACCTCGGCGGCGAGCGCCGCCGAGGGCGGGCGGCCCCGGTTGGACTGTGAGGCCGCGGAAGAGCCGATGGCTTCGGATCCGGCCACGGCCAGCGGCTCGGGCTCCGGTGGAACGGTGCGGGTCGACGCCAGAGGAGTCGCCTCCTCGGCGCCGGATGCCGACAAGCCCGGAGACGCATCGACCGACGCGATGACCTCGGAGAGATCCACCGCGGCCGGCTCGGGCTCCGAAGCGGCTCGGCCCAACGCGCCCGTCACCACGACGCCCGCCACGAGCGCACCGGCCAGCCCCATGAGCCCGACCCAACCACTCCACCCGACGGCCGCGAGCCCCCCAGCGCCCGCGGTCGCGGCCGGAGCCGAGGCGAGGCCGAGCTTGGCTACCAAGACCGACCAGGTCTGTCGGGTCGAGGCCCGCGAGGGACGGCTGCGCCGCGCCGCGGTCATCATGGCGCCCGTCTCCCGGGCCCGCAGCCGCGCCACGAGGCGATCGAGCTGTTTTTGGGCGGAGCGCAGGCGCGCGTAGACGGTGTTGATGTTGACCTCCAGCGCCTCGGCGATCTCTCGGCCCCGGAGCTGACCGAACTCGGAGAGCATGAACACGCGCAGGCGATCGTCGTCGAGCGAGTCGGTGAATGCCCGGAGCACCTCGAAGGCCAGCGCTCGGTCCACGGCGGCTTCTACGTCCTCTTCGCTGCGCAGCTCCGGCATCTCGAAGGTCCGCGCCGCGTCGCGATGCGCCCGCGATCGGTAGCGCATGGCCACCCGCCGCGCGATCTCGAAGAGCCAGGTCCGCATCGAGGCACGCCCCTCGAACTGGGGCAAGCGGCGATGCACCACGACAAAGACGTCCTGGATCGCATCGTCGAGCGCACTGTCGATCACTCCCAGGCACCGCAGCGTCTGCCACACGAACGCGTGATGCTCGCGATAGACCTGGGCAAAACCCGTAGGCTCGGAGTCGACTCGTAGGGCGGAAGCGCTCATGGATAGAAGGTCGTCATGGTTGAGTGTCAGCCCGGACGGTTTTTCGTGGACCGAATTTCGAGATGCAGCGCAATTCCTCCCCAGGCTCGCAGCCCGAACAGGCCGGCCTCGAAGAGCGTACCGGGGACCGTCCCGACCGTGAATCCGGGTCGCAGCAGGGCAACCTGGCCCTCGAGGGCGACGAACGGCGCCAGCCAGCGCAGGACCCGCCAGCGGATCGCCGCGGAAGCGGCCAAGCCTGCCCATAAGCTCCACTGAGGCCGAGGCACGGTCACTGCCCCCTGGCCCAGTCCACGGAGCGCGCCGAGCTCGACCCGCCCGCATAGCGGGAACGACACCCGACGGACTCCGGGCACGCCGCAGCCGAGCGCTCCGGCGGTGACGAGATCGAAGCGGCCCGAGATCATGGAGGTCTGTGGGTGGTTGACCTCGCGCAGGGGGAACCCTCGCACCGATAGCCCGGCCTGCCACCGGGGTCCGTCGACGCCGCCTTCGAGCGCCACGGCTCCGCCGACGCCGGGGAGGATCCCCAGGGCGACCCCACCCCCGAGCGCGACCCATCCGCCCCACCCGAGCGCACGGAGAGGTTCGGGTCGGGGGGCCTCGCCGGCGGAGGCCGTCGTCGAGCGGTTGGCCGCCGCGTTCGCGGAGCGATCGGGCCCGACTACGGTCGGGGCCGTGCTCGGGGCTGTGCTCGGGGTCGTGATCGGGGCTGTGCTCGGATCCACGTTCGGATCCACGTTCGGATCCACGCTCGAGGCTCCCGCCGGCTTCGCGATGGGCGGCTTGGCGGTCGTCGATCCGTCACCGTCATCATCGCCATCGATCGACGCCGCGGACTCTGAGGACGACCCGTCGCCGGACGCTCCCACCAAAGACGTTGGCTCGGGCACGACGAGCGCGTCCTCCTCCGCCGAGCCCGGCCGCGACGTCGACCCGAGCGGTGTCACCCAGCGCATCGCGATGATGAGCGCGGCCGCGTCGGTGAGCTCCTCGCAGCTTTGGGCGCTCATCGTCCGCCGCTCGACGGCACGCCCGTTGTCGATTTCGAGCTCCAGCCACCACCGATCGTCGTCCCGCCGGCGAACCGTTCCCCTCATCGCTGGTGGATCCTCGGGGGGCTCCGCGTCGCTCTGGGCCCGTGCTCGGGCCAGGACCTCGGCCCGGGTCGGACACTCGGGTGGGGCATCCCACTGCAACGACGTGGCCCCCAGCAAGAGTATGCCCAGCGCGAGCATCGACCCCAGCATAGAACGAGCCGCCCCATCGAGCCGCAGAGCTTCGCGATCCACGGGGTATGCGGCATCATCGCCCGGGCGTGGGCAAGAGCTCCCGAAGACGACGTCGACACCAACGACGGCGGCGCAAGCAAAAGTCTCAGCAAGCGCTGGTCCGGGTGGATCAGGGCCTGCGCATCGATCTGTGCGTGAAGCAGCTCGAGCTGGCCCGAGGCTATGACGGATTCTTGCGAGGGATGCCCGAGCCCACGATGCTCGTGGGCCTCTACCGCATCGACGGCAGCCACGCGCGCCCTTTAGGACGCTACCTCTATCGATTCGAACGACCTCGTGGCTTCCCGACCAAGGTTGCGCCTCGCAAGCCTTCCCAGGAATCGCTGACGATGGTCCCCTCTTCGGACACGCGGGTGGTGCTGCTAGCCCTAGCGGTAGAGGAAGACAGCAGCCGCGGGCTCCAGTATCTGTACGCCGAGCTCGAGCACGGTGACGCGGTGGTCGCCTGGACCGAGCACGAGGCAGCACCGATCCCCATGCACCTGCCCGAGCTGAGCGCCGGACCGCTGGCGCCGGATCTCGGACACCGGATCCACCTGATGTTCGACGAGCGCGATCCGAACCTGCAGCTGCGGGGCGACGATTGGGTCGACGCCAACCTGCTGTGGACCAGCCTCACCGCCAAACGATGCGTCCACCGGCTGCATTTTGTCTCGAGCGATGGACGCAACGACTGGACCGCGGAGGTCGAGCTAACGCTGCGCGCGGGGTGAGCCCCCGGCCGGCTCGCGCGCTACTGCGCGGCGTTGGCACCCCCTTCGATCAAGACCGGCGTGCTCCCGTCCGTGACGATCACCTTCGCGTTGGGAGAGCTAGCGAGGCGCTCGAAGACCTCGAGGCTCCGCCACTGGATGATCTCGTCGCTCAGGCCATCCGCGACGACCTTTTGCGCATCGCGAACGCCCTCGGCCTCGATCTTCTTGCGCTCTGCTTCCCGTTGCTCCCGCTGGAGGACGAACTGCATCCGCTGCGCCTCTTGCTCGGCCTCCAGCTTGTCCTCGATGGCGGTATAGAGGCCGGGCGGGAGGCTGATGCTCTTGAGCAGGACCGCCTCGATGATGAACCCTCGCTCGGCGAGCAGCGCGTCCATTTCCTTTTGAATCTGCTCTTCGATCTCTGCCCGCTTGCCAGAGTGCATGTCCTTGGCGAAGAAACGGGCGCAGATGTCGGCCGAGGCGGAGCGAAAGACGCTGAGGATCAAGACTTCCTCGTATTCGAGGCCCACATCTCGGATCACGTCGGGGGCCCGCTCCGCGTTGATGTGGTAGAGGATCGAGATCTCGGCGCTGACGTTGAGGCCTTCCTTCGAGGGGAGGTTGAGCCTGACCTCGCGGTTGACCGTCTGCGTGGGGATCCGGATCATGCGACTGCTGATGTGATTGATAGCAACCGGCCCGGGTTGATAGATCCGCTCATCTAGCCGCCCCCACTTGGACTTCACGCCGACCTCGCCCGGCTGAATGACGGCACAGCCGCCGGCCAAGAGCCCCGACAGCACGGACGCCGTAACCCACGCCCACCGGCGTCGAGGGGAGTGCGTCCGTCGTCGCTGCTCTTTCATGATCGATCCAACTCCTCCGTGGAGCATCTGCGTTTTCATCCCCTCCATACTCGACCATTCGCCCCGTCGAGCGCCAGGGTGAAACCCCTCGGACGCACCCGCGAAGATCCCCGCGGGATATCGCCAGCGACGACCCCGACCGCCGGCCCCCTGCGCCCACGGGCCCCTGTGTCCCTGCGCCGCTGCACCTCCGTTAGAGCGTCTTGAGGTACTCCAGCACGGCAGCTCGCTCGTCTTCACTCAGGTGATCGCCAAAGGTATGCCCGGTGTTCCAATGCCCCAGCCGCGTGGTGTCGTAGACGTGCTTGCGCACGTCTTCCGGGGCGTCTTCTTGGCCGTAGGGGAGATGGACGTAGGGCCAGCCGACCGCCTGCTCGTCGAAATTGCGGCTGTCGTAGTCGACCCGCCGCCACCACTGTGGTCGGCGGGTGCTATCGAGCACCAGCTCGAGGTTGGGCACCGAGGCGTTGTGGAGGTAGGGCGCGGTGGCCCAGATCCCGTCGAGCGGCGGCGCTACGTAGCCAGGGAAGGGATCGCCGGTGGTGAGCTGTCCGATCTCACCATACCACGACTCGTTGAACCAGTCGGCGAAGGTCGTGTCGTTGACCTCGTTGGCCACCAGGGGATCGGTGCCGATCACGTCCAGCGGCAGCAACAGGTTGGGATAGGTCTCACGAGCGGCCACGTAGGTGCCGTGGCAGCACGCACAGTCCCGCTCGAAGAGCTCGGCGCCCTCGGCCGCGAGCGCCTCGTCGATCTCGAAGGGATAGGTAGGCACGGGGATCGACGCGATGTAGGCCCGGATGTCGTCGAAGTAGCTGAGGATCTGCTCGGCCTCGGCCACCGTGTCGGTACATAGCGAGGTGGCGTAGATCATGGTGGCCCGGTGATCACCGCGCGCCATCCCATTGAAGAACAAGCCGGTCTTCTTGCGGGTGTGCCACCAGGGCGGGGTGTCGACCGGGAGCAGGATCTCGGGCACCGGCGTGTGCGGCTCGTCGAGCCACGCGAGGGTGTCGGCCTCGCGATGCGAGGACAGCACCGCCGCGAGTCGATCGGCGGGGTTGGTGCCCACGGTGAGCATCAAGATGTCGTCGCCCACCACCTGGTAGCGCTGGGCCATGCGGGCAAGCTCTTCGAGGCCGGGGATCGGAATAGGCGGCACCGGGATGTTGGCCAGCGGCCCCGCGATGTTCTGTGTGTAGTCGGCGTCGGCCTTGCCCAAGCCCACGATGAGCTCGCCGTTGAACTCGCCGGCGTGGCACTCGAGGCAATTGAGCGAGACGATCTCCGCCCCGCTGCTCGAGGTGTGTACGGTCCAGCTGTAGGGGACCTCGGCGTTCTTGCCGGTTCGGCCCGGTAGCGGGTCGCCGTCGGCGAAGTGCCCCAATAGCGGCTTGGCTAGCTCGAACAACGAGTATGGGATCCCGCAGGTCACGTAGCCCTCGTTCAGCAGGGCGTGGTAGCCAGCCATGGGATCGCCCGCGGGTTGCTCGATGGCGGCGATCGGGTGGCCCGCCGCGCAAGCGGCCAGCACAGGAGGCTCGCCCGAGCTCCCCTCGGCGCCCGAAGGGTCGCTGCCGGTGGAATCGGCGACCGACCCGGGCGGCTCGCGACTGGTCGAGCCCGTGCTGCCCTCGCTGCCACTGTCGCCGACCGAGGGCAATGCCTCGCTGCTGCACGCTCCGGCGATGCCCAAGGCTAGACTCAGAACGCTACTGCATGCTCCAAGACGCCTACTGCGGGCATCCTTGCTGCTGGCATCATCGCTGCTGGCATCCTTGCTGCCGACATCCCTGCCGCTCCACTTGCATGAGACGTTCACCGTGGCCGGAAGACTAGCGTAGAACGGGAGGCTCGAAGAGTCAGCAAAGTAGAGCGATCTCTCGTGAGGCCCAGATCGGTACCAGCTCGACGGGAGTATACGCCTCGACATGACCGAGGCGGCGAGCCGCTGCGAGGCCCGGCGTTCTGTTCCTCCTGGCACGCCGAGCCGATCGAACGACCGAAGGAATTGACCAGGGAGATCGACTGGCACCTCGCCCATTGCGATGACCCCGAGCGTTACGTCGGGATGCGCAAGTCAGGGACCCTGGAGGACGCCCGAGACCTCGCCCGCCGCATCAAGGACCTCCTCCCGAGCGTGCGGGACAGCCCCGTGAAATCGGCGATGCAGTTCACCGACACTCGCTCGAGCATCTTGATCGACATCCAGGGTAACTACCGTGGGGTGCTCTCCGTCCAGGACGACATGATCCGCCTGCTGACCTACGAACCGCTGGCTCTGGGCGAGGCCCGATGCACAGGAACCTTCGGGCCCTCCAAAGCGGCCACCGGCTCGCTCTTCGAGCGCCCAAGCCAGCCGTAGCCCAACACCAGTCACGCCCTGACCGCCCAAAGCTCGATGATCCGTCGTCTCGCTTGCCCGTAGGCTCCTGAGGAGCCGATTTCGCAATGATTGTCCCATTGAGAGCTTACCGGAGCGCCTCACGCATACGATTGTCTCGAAATTAGCTACATAGAGGCTGCTCCGCCGAGAAACTGTCCCGAACTTCGAACAATAAAGCTCCTAAAGTTTTTATTGTCTCGTTTAGAGCCCCTGTAGAGCCTCCGTTCAAATCGTTCTCGGCCAACGAGCTACTGGCTTGCCCCGCTGGTTGCGGATCGCAGACCTCGACGTCTCGAACCCGGACTCGTCCGACAGATACAAGACGAGATGAGCCTCGTGCCCAAGACCCGCGTTCTGCCATGACCCCGCGCTCTGCCATGACCCCGCGTTCTGATACACGAGTCGCATGGCGACCCCCGAGCTCTCCCTCCGCACCAACGCCGTTTCCACCTACCGCGACCACGAGGCAGGGTACATCGCGCAGCTCGTTGCGCCCATGGACGATATGTGGGCGGCGTTTGCCGATATGGCGGCTCCGCACGCGTTGCGGATCGGAGATGAGGTCGTTGGGTCGTGTTGTGCCGATGATGACCGGCAGCTGCTTCGGTTCTACGTAGAGGCGCCCTTTTTGGATCGAGCGGAGGCGCTACTACGACTGGCGCTGCGCGAGCTCGGAGTGCGGCGAATGATGGTGCCCACGTCGGACCCCGGGTTCCTCTCGGCCGCGCTCGACGTGGGCACGGGGGTGGAGTGCCACACGTTGCTGTTCGAGCACGTGGTGGCGCCGGCACGCCCGGGGCTGGACGGGTTGGTCGTGGCCGAGCCGGGGGACCACGCTCGGCTCGTCGCGTTCGAGGCGGACGCGACCGGAGCTCCGCTGGGGTTCTTGGAGTCCTACATCGCGGCGCGACTCGACCGGCGTGAGTTGCTCGTGCTCGAGGCCGAGGGCGAGATCCTGAGCATCGGCGAGCTGCGTCGAGACACTCGGCAAGATCGCGTCGCGCAGCTCGGCGTCGTGGTGGGCAAGCAACACCGAGGCAAGGGAATCGCCTCGGCGATGATGGCGAGCCTCGTCCGGCGCAGCCGCGACGAAGGCCTGCGTCCGTGCTGCTCGACCGAGGTCGGCAACATGGGAGCACGACGCGCCATAGAGCGCGCCGGGTTTCAGGCGCGACATCGGCTGCTGGCGATCGGGGCGGGCAGCTGATCGCCCGAAAGTGGCTCGACCGCCCCTACTCAGCGCTGGTTGACTACGTTCCCGAGCACATCCCGGGCGAGGGATTGTGGATACACCGCAGCGCGAAGCTGGAGATTGGCGAGCGTTCTGATGCTGAAATCGAAGACTTGCCGCCGGATCGCATGCGGGGCCTTGACCCGGCCCCACCACAGCAAGCGCAGCAGCCTCGGAGGGACGAGGTCGAGCCCGAACTCCTTGCGCACGCTCCAGTCTACGAGGTTTTGCGGCAGGCTCTTGGCCGCCGACAACATCTGGCAGACACGGCGGTATACGTCGCCCGAGTCGATCGTTCCCGCCTCGAAGCGATCGAGCTGCTCTTCCATCGTGTCGAGGAAGATCTGCAGATCGGCTGCATAGGGCGCCTCCATGCACGGCCGAGGCTCGCCCAAGAGCATGTCGAACGACGAAGCGTCACCGCTACCGACATACTTCAACATCGCGCTCAGCGTCATCAGCGTCATCAGGAGCTCGTCGGCAAACCACACCTTGATGAAGGCCGCCCAGGTGTCGCCGCTGCGCAGCGACCGGAAGGCGTTGTAGATCAGCTGATCGTTGTCGTCGAGCATCGACGCTTGCATGCGCTCGATGTACTCGAACTGCGCCGCATCGAGGGTGTCGCTGCGTAGTGCGGGGAGCACCCGGTCGACAACGGAATCGAGCGCCTCCAGCGTTCGCCATAGCCCGCGAGAGAACAAGGGATCGAGGAAGCCATAGGCATGGTGCAGCAGTATGTAGCGATCACCCGTGCACCGCGAGGACGAGTATTGAAGCCGCCCCGTGCCCACGAAGCCCCGCACCGCGCAGGCGCCGCGGAGCTGCCGCTCGACCACCGGGAAGCGGCGCACGAATTGCCAGAACTCCTCCTCCGGGGTCATGTCTGCCGGCTTCGGGTGAACGTTGGCATCGAGGGTGAGACCGACGCTGACGATGTCGTTCTTCGACTGCTGATGATTGTTGAACGGAATGACCCAGAACCAACCGCGATCGAACAGGTGGTGGAGGGTTCCTTCGGACCAGGTCGCCGACCGCCGACGACGGCAGACCTCGGGCGCGACCTCGTCGAACGCCCGGACGCCCCTCAGATGCGCAAATATCGTGCGAGAGGCGTGGCGCTGCCGCGGTGGCGACTCGCGCAGCCCAAACTTCTCGGCGAGGATCGAGTTCCGGCCGGTCGCGTCGATGAGCAGGCGACCCTTGACGACAGTCCCGTCTGCGAGATGAACACGGGCTTCGTCCTCGTCGATGGCCACGTCGACCACGGTCGTCTGGTCACGATATGTAACACCATAGGTCTGTGCGGCTCGCACCATGAATTCGTCGGTGTCTTGACGATAGAATTGACTCTCTCGGGTCGTGGCGAGCAATGGTGATATGAAATTGCTGGCGTTGTCTGGGTCGACCAGAGACTGATCCTCTTGATGATAGATGTACCCAAACCCTCGCTTTGCCCCGCATCGAGGGGCGATGTTCTTGTAGATGGATTCCAGGTTGGACAGTGTGGTGATCTCTGGGATCCCGTGTTTCTGCCCGAGGATCCAAAACCACATGGCCGTGGTCGGCAACAGGGATTCACCGATCGCCATCCGCGGGTGTGAACCCTTCTCGAGCATCAATACATCGTGGCCATGACGGGCCAAGATGGTCGCGGTTAGGGAACCCGCCAGGCCGGACCCCAGAACTATCACGTCGTGCATGAGCGTCTATGCTTCCGAACTCTACCTCTATGAGGATAGCGACCAGCACCCGTTCATCAAGTCCGCATCCGGTGCGATTGGGTCGTTTGTTTGGCCTTGCGCCCGTGACGCCAACGCGGGGGCGGTCCAACTAGTGGGATCCCCGAGCGCCGAACGACCAGCGCTCGCCGAGCATGCGGAATCCTCACGGACTCGGTGGGGCTCCCTGCGGGATCCACCTTGCATGGGGACGACAACCACCACCTCTCCCGCCTGTGCGGATCGAACGGTCCTGCCCGGGACTCCACACGGGACCCACCCGGGGTCCACCTCGCTACGGAGGACGATGATCACTACCCCGTCCCGCCGGTACGAACCGGACGGTCTGAGCGGGAACTCCCTGCGGGATCCACCTCGCTACGGAAACGAATGGTCACCACGCCGTCCCACCTGTGCGAGCCGAGTGGTCCTCGCTGAGCTCCAACCGGGCTCACCCTCGCAATGGAGTGATGACGACCATAGTGTCTCGACGATTGCGAACCTAACGATGAAAACCATGGAAAGGAGTGACAGGTCCCGTGTGGTCAGCTTGAGATCTTCGCGGGTCCGCCGGAGCATAGTGCCCAAATGCACGATCAAGACGAACTCGATCCAACTCGCCGGACGATCCTCCGGGGCCTCGGGGCCGGACTCTTGGTCGGGGGCTGCACAGATCCCGACGGCGAGGCGGACGGGGGCGAGTCTACCGCCACGGGCTCGACCGGCGAGATGGAATCTTCGGGCAACGCCGACGAGAGCTCGTCGGGGTCCACGGGTGGGGGCGGCAGCGGGGAGAACTCCAGCTCGACGGCGGCCGAGGATGACACCAGCTCGACCGGAAACCCGGTCGACTGCGATCCGGCCGACGCGTGGGCGGCCGGCGGCACGGCAGCGATGACCGCCCAAGATTGCTACCCGGATCCGTTCGCGAACGGCGTCGACTCGTGCATGCTGCTTTGTCAGACGACGGCGGGGCCATGCACGGCAGACACGGTGGACAGGCAGGATGTCAGCGAAGGTTACGCAGGACTGCCGGTTCGGCTGGCGCTGAAGATCGTCAATGCCGACGACTGCTTGCCCGTCGAGGGCGCCTACGTCGAGATCTGGCACACCCAGCGCGCCGGGATCTACTCGGGCATGACCCCCGGCGGCAACGTATGCAACCTCGGCGACCAGTCCGCCGAGGCCGAGCTGTACTTCCGCGGCAGCCGAACGACCGACGCCGAAGGGCGGGTCGACTTCGATACGTGCTATCCCGGTTGGTACGGCGGGCGAGCGATCCATATCCACTTTCGCGTGATGGTCGATGGCAATGATCACCTGGTCTCCCAGCTGTTCTTCGACGACGCGCTCAACGACGAGATCTGCACCACGCACCCCGACTACGCGGAGTTCGGGGCTCCCAATACCCTCAACACCACCGACGGCGTCATCGGGGACGTGGCTGATCTGTCGCCGTACCTGCTGGAGACGGCCCGCATGGCCGATGGCGCCATGCTGGCGTCCAAGGTGGTGGCGATTCGGTCGTCGGTCGACGAGCCGCTGTGCTCGGCGTGATTGCGGACGCGGGCCGGGCTTGCGGCTCGGCGTGATCGCATCGGTGCGATCGGCGTAGTCCGCAGCAGGGCCAGGCAGAATCCGCAGCCCGGCGCGCACGCATGGGCGCACGGGGTTCGGGTGCGGGCCTAAGGTGGTGAAATCTGGTGGGTCATCCTCCCCGTGGACCGTGGCACCGCATTTGCTCTATCGCGGTGGCGAATCATCAAACGCGGGCATCGGCCATGGCTGGGCCCCACCGCCCAATGACGAATTCGTAGGAGCACTCATGCGTTCATCGAAGGCCACGCACACCATATTGCTGAGGATGAGCTGTTGTCTCGCGCTCCTCGCCGCCTGCGACAGCGGCGGCGATGGAGACGACACCATGCAGGGCACAAGCTCCGGCGACGCGGGCGATACCGGCGAGGCAGGGAGCGCAGGGATCACCACCAACGGCGACGGGGAGACCGGCGATGCCGGCGACGCCGGCGATACCGGCGATACCAGTGAGACCAGCGATACCGGTGGCCCCGGCGAAGGCCCAGTCAGCACGGCCGACGTGCTGTGCAGCTTGAGCCACAGCGTCTTCAACGACGACGAGTCGGTCAACGCCATGAGCACCGCCGAGTGGTTCTGCGACGAAACAACCCGCACCCTCAGCGCCAACGGTCTTCCCGACCACGAGGTGGGCACGTTCCCCAACCCAGCCAACCCCAATGCGATCTCGGCCCAGACCGTCGAGATCGACTTCCCCTTGTTTCCCGAGATCATCAGCGAAGCGGGCAGCTTCGCCATGATCGTGGCCTACTGCCTCAATGGGGTGAAGTTCGAGGTGGGGACCGGCGGGACTTGCAATGACGCGGGCGAATGCAGTCCCATGGGCAATGGCGGGCAGTGGCGGATGGAGGCCGTCGGCCCCAACTCGTTCGACTTTGGCAACGACGACAGCCACGGTCACGTGCAACCGACCGGGGCGTATCACTACCACGGGATCCCTGAGGCGTATCTCGAACAGCTCGGCAAGGGTGAGGCGATGACCCTGGTGGGCTGGGCGGTGGATGGGTTTCCGATCTACGCGCGCTATGGCTACACCGATCCCATGGATGCGGACTCCGAGATCATGGTCGTCTCGGGGAGCTACCAGCTCAAGCAGACTCCCGATGAAGGCCGACCGTCGGTGGAGATCTATCCGCTCGGGGCGTTCACTCAAGACTGGGAGTACGCCGAGGGCTCGGGCGACCTCGACGAGTGCAATGGTCGGATGGGAGTGACGCCTGAGTTTCCGGAGGGGATCTATCACTACTACCTGACCGACAGCTTCCCCTTCGGGCAACGCTGCGTGAAAGGAGACGCAGGCGAAGGCGGCGGCGGGCCGGGTGGCGGCGGACCGGGTGGCGGCGGACCGGGTGGCGGCGGACCGGGTGGCGGCGGCTAGCTGGTACCGCTGAGCGAGTGCTCGTCGCTGTCTAGGGTGCCCTCGGCGATCCCCGATCACCCTGTCGTTGCTTGCGAGGGCACCTGGCCCCCACGTTCCCCGACTCCCTCTCCGCCGATGACCCTAACGGTATCGGGCTCCTGCACCGACGCCCTTATCTCCGACAACCCCAGCGCATCGGGCCCCTGTCCCGAATCGCTCACTTTCGGTGAACCACTGCCCGATCGCTGTCCTGCGAGGCAATCAGTATGATCACCATCGCCCAGACCATCCGTACCCGAGCAACAACCGCCGCTTGGTCTTCTCGCATGACCTCCGTCCTTTGGATGTTGGCTCTGCTCATAGCATGGGGTGCATCGTCATCGGCCCACGCCCACCTGATGGTGTCGCAGCGAGGGACCCTCAACTTCGTGGATGAAAGCGCATTCATGGTGCTCTCCGTGCCGGCGTCGGCGCTGACCGGGGTCGACGACGATGGCGACGGAAAGCTCAGCACGGCGGAGTTCAACGCACACTACCAGGACGTCGAGTCGCAATTGGAGCAGCGCCTCGAGCTTCGCGACGAGGACGGGCCCCGGCCCCTGCAAGGCCTGCTCATCAATTCCTCAACAGAGCACGACAACGCCGGATCCATCGATCAGCTGGTGCTGATGGGTCGCTTCGCGTTGGCGTCGCCCGAGGGCACCGTGTGGCTGCATACCGATCTGTTCGGTGAGGAGGAGCACGAGCGATCGCTGCAGATCAAGGCGACGCGCGAGGACCAGGTGCAGCTGGTAGTGCTCACCCCCGATCGGAACGATGCTGCGATCTTCCCCGACAGACGGCACGTACTGTTCGAGTATGTGGAGCTCGGGATTGACCATATTCTGACGGGGTTCGATCATGTATTGTTGCTGTTGCTGGTGTTGGCCACCGGCTGGGGCTGGCGCCGGGTCACGGTCGCGCTCACGTGCTTCACACTAGGGCACGCGGTTACATTAGTCGCGAGCGTGACCGGCACCGTAGAGCTCTCGCCCGCGCTGGTCGAGCCAGCGATCGCAGCCACGCTCTTCGGCATGGCGGTGTTCGACTGGATGGCGGAAAACCGCAGATGGGCCATCGCAAACCAATGGCGGATGGTGCTGGTCTTCGCCTGCGCATTGGTCCACGGGCTGGGGCTCGCCTCATCGCTGAACGAGCTCGGGCTTCGCGACGCGCACCAACTGCACAGCCTGGTGGGCTTCAATGTGGGGATCGAGATCGGTCAACTGCTTATTGCGACCGTCGCGATGCTCGTGCTCGAGGTGGTACGCAGGGTTGGGGGGCGGGCGGTGTATGCGCTGGCGCTGAAGATTGTCTCGTTCGTGGCAGTGGTCATGGGGGCAGCTTGGTTCGTGGAGCGGGTGGTTATGTAGATGGCGGGGGCCGGCGAGCACGGTCCGGCATCGAGGATGCTGGACCTGAGTGGATCGCCGCTCTAGCATTGACCACGCGTGAGCGCTTTCCTGCCAGCCAATGCGATTCGTGCGCTTGCGGGGGCGTTGGTGGTTGCAGCGCTGGGGTTGCCCTGGCTCGCTCGGTATGTTGGTGCGCTCGATGCTGCCGACAAGTCGAGCGTGGAGCAGGTTACGCAGACGGTCCAGCTCCGGCCCGAGCTGGTGCGATTACCTGGCGGGCGCTTCTTGATGGGGAGCCCTGCAGGGGAACAAGGCCGCGATGATGACGAAACGCTACACGAGGCGGAGGTGGCACCATTCGAGATATGCCGGACCGAGGTGACGGTCGCGCAGTGGTTTACAGTCATGAACAACAAGCCGAGCGACTGCAACCATGGATGCGATGATGACAATCCAGTACAGAACGTGAGCTGGGAAGACTCCCTTCGTTACCTCAATACGCTCACAGCGATGGAGAACGATTACTTCCCAGAGCAAAGCCCCATGACGATGTGCTACGAGAAAAGCAACGATCGATGGACATGGATCTCAGGATGCACGGGTTTTCGTCTACCAACGGAAACCGAGTGGGAATATGCAGCGCGGGCTGATACGCGGACGGCTTACAGCTTTGGTGCGGATGCATCGAAACTCGACAACTACGCCTGGTACAGCAAAAACTCAGACGGTCGCGTCCATGAGGTCGCCAGCAAGACCGCCAACACTTGGGGTCTCTATGACATGCATGGCAATGTTTGGGAATGGATTTGGGACTGGCATGGTGAATATCCATCGAAAACTCCCTCTGGGTACCGTGGCTCCCAAGACGACCGTTCACGTGTACTGCGAGGCGGCTCATTCTACTTCTGGCCCGAGAACCTGCGCTCTGCGTTCCGAGACGACCTTCCGCCCACGAAACCGTGCGTAGACGTCGGGTTGCGCTGTGCACGTTCGTTATCGGCCGAGCCCCTTGAACCATCGGCCCATTGATCCTCAAGGCAAGGCGTCGCCATTGTGGGGGTAACTCGATCATAAGTTGTGGATTTATTACGTAAATAAAACCACGGCCTCTGGCCGTGCGACCCGAAGAGCTTCGAGCGATCCGGCGTGTACCAGAAGCTCGTGGTCTTTGTGGAACGAACGGGATCCCAGCGAAGGCGTAGGAGTGCGGCCATGCATGATTGGCGAAGCCTCTCCCACGTCCGCTGGGAGTGTAAGTATCACGTGGTCATCATCCCCAAGTACAGGAAGAAGGCGATATGCGGCCGTTTGATGAAGGAGATTGGTGGCATTTTGCGAGAATTGTGCGATCAGAGAGGAGTGGAGATTCTGGAAGGGTATGCGATGCCCGACCATGTTCACATGTGCTTGAGTATCCCACCTAAGTACAGCGTGTCGCATACAATTGGATTCTTGAAGGGAAAGAGCGCGGTTCGGATCCACCGTGAGTATCTTCATGAACGGCGGATGACGGGGCTGAGTTTCTGGGCGACGGGCTACTGCGTCAGCACGGTGGGCTTGGATGAAGCGCGGGTGCGAAAGTACATCCGGGAACAAGAGAAGCTGCAATCGCGGCAAGGAGAGCTTGATCTGAAGTAGGTTGTGAACCAGCCCCCGGATGGGGGCTACCTAACGTGAACGGCCCCTTCGAGGGGCCTTCCTAAACCCTCGCCCTCTGGGCGAGGTCGATTAGTTCCACCTCTAGGTTTGAATAATACACAGCTGCGTGGATCCAAGTCCCAAGCGGATGCGACGAATGCGAGGCAACATGTGCAACCTGCGGCGAAGGACCCGCACGCGCTGGATCGGACGCTCAAATCATACCTCGAACTGTTGTAGGTCGGATGACACAAGGTATTGCCGTGTCGAACCAACGATGCCGATTGCCAGAAGAGTGAAAATCCAATTCTCATTCGGGACATTGCCACAAGATGAACACATCGAAGGTCAAGGATTCGGTGGGTCAGTGGATGTGGCGGGCAGCGAACGCGCACAACGCAACCCGAAGAACGCACCCCGGTACGTGGGCGTAAGATGGCTCCGGACCGCCGAGCGTAAGCTTTTGGGCTTGTAGTCGAACGAGCCGCCCCGCAGCACGCGCCTACGACCCCCCTGGGGACCAGAGTACCCCACGGAAGTATTAGATGGATATTTACCATACCAGTCCCAAACCCACTCCCAAAGATTGCCATGCATGTCGTAGAGGCCCCAGCTACTAGCAATTTTACTACTGACCTTGTGAGCGCGAATGTCTGAATTATTACGATACCAGGCGTAATTATCGAGACCCGACGAATTGCTTCCAAAACTGTACGCTGTTGCCGTCCCTGCCCGCGCCGCATACTCCCACTCGGTCTCTGTAGGCAGACGATACCCACTACACGATTGGACCCACGTCCACTCGTCACCCTTTCGCTCATAGCAACGGGTCAGCTTTGCATCAGCAGACCGCCGCTTGTTCTCCATGTCCGTCACCTGGTTGAGAAAATTCACTGAATCTTCCCAGCTCACGTTATGTACGGGGTGGTCATCTTCGCAGCCGTAGTAGCAGTTATTCGGTTCCGTGCCAGTCACCGCCCGCCACTGGGCAACTGTGACCTCATGAATGCCGATGGCAAACGGCAAGACCTCAGCCCGATGTAGGGCCTCGTCACCCCAGCGACCTTCTTCCTCGGGCGGACTACCCATTATGAACTCCGACCCTGGCAAGCACTTCAGCGACATCAAAGCCTCCCCCTCTAATGCCTCATCATCATCACAAGGCGCCAGTGCGATCTCAACCCGCTCCACCGCCGAAAGCGCGGGCATCACCAGGTGCGCCGCTTGCTTCTCATTGTTCCTGATGCACCGCGGCGCAGTCCACCACCAGATCCAATAGTTCACGGTTACAAAGCCGAGCACCCACAGCAACCCCACCACCCGCTTACGCGACCAGGGACGCCACCGCAACAGATCCCGCAGATGTGCCCCCTTGCCATTACCAAATCGCCCCTCAAAGTACTCCCAGACCGCCGACGCCCACTTTGTGTGAAGCACGAGCCCTTCATCTTGCTGAAGCCGCCGCTCCTCAGCCACGATGCCCTCAAGTTCGCGGGCAACAGCCGTCCCCTCGAACCGACGCAGGAGCTTCCGCGCCTCCCGAGGGTCCATCATGGCGCGATGCATCGAGATCTTGAGATCACGCTTGAGCATCTCGAACTCATCGCCGTGTACATCAGCCGCCAGCAATTGCTCGACCAGTAGCCCCCGAGCGCGATACTCCATGCGCGCCTTCTTATTGAAACGGAACACCTGCGCGTCGTACCGACGTAGGTCGACCTTGAGTGTGTGTCGACACTCCGGGGAAAGCATCAGCCGCTCGCCGTGCGCCAGCAGCTGAGCAGAGAGCCCATCCTTGGCGTCATCCGGCCGGCCCATCACGTACCCACGCAACCACTGGACCAGCCGATGCACCTCGCCCCCTTGCGGCAGGACATCGCGGAACTCTGGCAAACGCTTGCATATCGCTTCTAGCTGAGGCCAAGTGGGATCGGGTACCAAGCATGCGCACCCAGCCCATAGCCGTAACGTGGGCCCGAGGCGGTCGAGGTCCACCGGCTTGAGGTCTCCCACCGACCCGGTACGCTCACCGCCCGAGACCAGCAAACGCGCACAGGCCAACAATCCGAACTCAGTGAAGGCGAATCGCGACAAGCCCGAGCCAACCATGGTTGCTCGTAAAGCCAGCACCTCTGGCGAGCGCTCCTCTGCAGGGCGTGGATCCAGGTCGAGCCATGCTCGGTTGGGCCATCCCATGATCTCCTCAAGCCAACCCAGACGACCCCCATAATCCTCCGGCCTTACCCACCGCGACAGGATGAGCAGGGGCGCCCCTTCATGTCTGGCAACCAACTCCGCGATACTCTTTGGTAGTCCATGTCCGTTCTCACGCAACAAGCCGGGTTGGAACTCGAAATCGTAGCGAACGAAGTCCAGCCCACCGCGGCGCCACTGCTGGAGTAGCCACTCCACCCGGTGGAGGTCAGGATGATGACCGGTCTCCACGTCGACCCACACCACGAGCCGTACGCTCTGCCGGATGGGCAGAAACACCGGGTCGAACCGACCACCTGTGTCCGTGGTTCGCTCGATGGTCAACTCGATGTCGAGGTCGTAGCCGGGCCGCTCTTCCGCCAAGCGAGCAAGCAAGGTTGCGGCGTCTTCGATGACCTCGGGGGAAAGTGGCGGCGACGGCTCTACATGGTAAGGCGTGCCAAGCTGCCGGGCATGCGCCAACCGGTACACGCGATCTCGCTCCGCCGCCTTCGCCATCGCCGCCCGCCACTTTCGATGCACCTCGATCGACATCCACCAACGAACCGCGAGACCCACCAACAATACCGACACCACCAACAGGCCCACCGCGGCCCATCGTGACTGCACCACTTCTGACTCGACGAAGTCGCGTTGCTCGACCTCCGGCCCTCGCCGTGCCGGTGCTAGCTCAGCAATGCGAGCACCGAACACCTTCTTCTGCCGAGGAGGCAGAGGAATTGACTTTGGCCTCGCGAGCGGTTGCTCCTTGCCGCCATTATCCGCGGGCGGCGGCCCCCTAATGCCGGTATCTGCGGCTAGTTGCTCCTTGCCGCCGTCATCCGCGGGCAGCTGCTCCCTACCACCGGCATCCGCGGACGGTTGCTCCCTACCACCGGCATCCGCGGACGGATGCTTCCTACCGCCGGTATCCACTGGCGGTTGCTCCTTTCCACTGATATCCGTGGGGGGTTGCTCCTCACCCCCGGAGTTCGCGAGCAGTTGCTCCTTACCGCCACTATCCGCTGGCGATTGCTCCTTACCGACGGAATCCGCGAGCAGTTGCTCTTCAACGACGGAATCCGCTGGCGGTTGCTCCTTACCATCAGAGTCTTCGAGCTGTTGTTCCCTACCACCGATATCCGCAAGCCATTGCCCCTCACCGTCGGAGCCTGCGAGCCGTTGCTTCCTATCGCCGATATCCACGAGCAGTTGCTCCTCACCGCCGGAGCCCGCTAGCGGTTGCTTCTTACTGTCGGAATCTGCGGGCGGTTGCCCCTTGCCACCGGAGTCTGCTAACGGCTGCTCCTTACCCCCGGAATCCGCTGGCGATTGCTCCTTACCCCCGTCCGCGAACGAGTGTTCCCTTCCGCTGGAATTCGCCATTGGGTCCGCCACCGCAGTGACTACATGCTCGACCTTGGCCAGTTCGTTCGCGCCCAGGAGCACCAGCGCCAGCACGATCACGATTGACAACCCCAGCAGCGCGACCCACCGCCAGCGCGTGAGCCGCTGCACCCAACCCCACCTCGACACACTCCTACCCACCCACCGACCCCAGCGAGGCGCAGTCTCCTCGACCGCGCGACTCGGCCGCGAGGAAGCAAGCACAGCAGTCCGACCCTCGTTGGGCACCATCGCCCCCGCGTTGCCTCGCTCGGGCGGCAGCCGCCCTCGCTGCTGGTCCACGTGCCACTCGCGAAAGCTCTCTTCGATCTGTCGCCACGACACCGCATCGTGGGCCAGCAACGACGCCAAGCACACGCCGAGTTGCTCGGGAGGCCATCGCTCGCGCAGCCGCAGCAGCCGCTCTACATCCACCGCTAGCCGCGGCGAGGGCTCGACCAAGCCTGCCCGCTGCAGCTGCCGCAGCCAGGGCAAGACGCTGCGAGGGTCAGGCCCCACGGGGCTTGGGCGGGGTGAGGCTGTCGAGATCTTCGCGCAGCTTGATCAGACACTGCAGCCCGGGCAGCGCAGACCAATGTTGATACCCCTTGATCGACAGGGCGCCCTTCCCTCGCTTCAGTGCGCTTTCGAACGCATCGACGGCCATCTGCACCTCGTCGCGATCGTAGATCCGTGTCATGGCCTCGAGCCAGTTGAGCAGCTCGGAGGTGCTGGGCGGCTTGGTCAGCCGCTCGACGCGGCGCAGTGCCGCGAAGATCTCGACCAGCGAGGTGACCAACTTCAAAGGCTCGTTGGGAAAGCGCTCGCGCGCAATCTTCACCAGGTCGGAGTCGCTGGGGCTGGGGATGTGAAAGAACACGCAGCGCCGCAAGAACGCATCGGGCAGCTGCCGCTCGGAATTGCTGGTGATGACCAAGAGCGGTCGCTCCGCGCCACCCGGGCGCTGCATTCGCCGCTGGAGCGGGACCCCGGGCAGCTTGTCGTCGAAGATCTGCGTGGACTCGTCCACATCGCTTACCTCGGAGATCTCGAAGCTCCCTTCGTCCAGCTCCCACAGCAGGTCATTGGGCAGATCACGCGGCGCCTTGTCAATCTCGTCGATCAACACGACCTGTCGCGCCTTAGACATCAGCGCCAAGCCCAGCGGCTGCAGGGTCACGTAGTGGCGCGGCTCCCTCGAACGCTCGCGATCACCATGCTGAGCATCGGCGAAGCGCACGAGGGCATCGAAGTGATAGAGGAGTTCCTTCGCCGTAGTTCCGCTGCGCACCTGGCAGCGCAGCGGCGCCTCGAGCCCTAGGGCATGCGCCACCACCCAGGCAAAGTCGGACTTACCGCTTCCGGGCTCGCCGGTGAGTAGCAGCGGCAACCCCAAACCCAGCGCAGTATTGGCGGCGTGCACGAGGCTCTCGGTGGCCAAATACGGACCGAACTGCCCCCTCAGCCCCGTGGTCGGGACCCGGTCGAAGGGAGCGTTGAGCTTGGGCAACGGCATGACCGGCCTATGATGGCGAGTTGCTGCCGCCCCGCCGGGCTGCGCGAATGAGCTCGGTCAACCGATGGTGCAGCAGATCAGCCAGTTGCTGCAAGTGGAGCTTGCCGAGGTCAGTCTGTGCGATCGCCTCGTAGATCGCCTCGCATTCTTCGATCGCGGCTTCGTCCAACTCGGGGTAGTGGGTCGTGATGAAGTGTTCGATCTCCGGCCAGCCAGGGATCGTCAGCTGCATGGGCTCGTGGAGCTTCAAAGCACCGCCGTGACCACGCAGGATTCGTTGTAGCCGGCGCACCACGGGCGGGTTGCCGGGATTGACGACCTCTATGGGAACGACCACACGCACCGGATGGCGCGGCGAGGCAGCGGCCAGAGCGGCTGGTAGCTGCTGAGTCAGGAATTGCTGCAACCCCGTCCGCGCCGCCTCGCTCAGCGCTCGAAACGGGCCGCGTTGCGCCGACATCAGCAATAGTACGGGCTGATCCCACGCCTCGTTCATTAGCGCTTCGCTCAGCGGGCCCCGTTGGTCCCGCGTGGCCCGAATGGTGGCATAGCTCCAGTCTTCGGCCGTCACTGCGCCCGTATGATCGTGATCCCGCTCCACGTGGAGCACGCGATGGTACCGCGAGCACCCCTCTCGATGATCGAAGTACAACTCGATCCTTCGCATGAACAGGTGAAGATCCTGCTGCTGCGTGCCGTAGACGACAAAGGCCAGGTGCTCATCGGAGTCGGCGCTCTCCTTGATGAGCGCCTTCCAGGCCGTGGTGCGGTCGAGCACGATCGCGGTATGCGTGGGCTCAGCCGTGCGGCGCTCCACCGGCGGCGGCCTGCACTCGATCGAGTGCACCGCAGACTCGGCCGCCTCGGCCGAGACCGCTGCGGGCTCCTCCGCCTGCCACTGGGCGCGCACGCGTGCGATCTCCTCGGCACGAGATTCGTCTGTCTCGGTCAGCCGGGTCAGCAGATGCTCCATGGCATCCGTGGCGCAGGCGTGCTCGATTGCCCGCCGAGCGTAGGCGATCGGTTCCTCTGCTCCATCGGGCTCTGGCCCGCCGAGATTGAAGCGCACCCAGCTCACCTGTCGCTCGGGACCAACGATGGCGAGCATCAGCGCAGCAAGGGCTGACCGCCAGTCAGGCTCCGCACGAACTTCGGGTCGCGTCGCATCGTGGGGCACCGATGCGGTCTCGCATGGCGCTGCCGTTACGAGCCCCGAGCGCTCGGTGCTCGGCATTGATCGGATCGACCCCAACGGCGGTGGCGGCGTCTTCGGCTGCGCCGTGATCTGCCGGTAGAGCGCCTCATACTCATCCATCAGGCGATACGAGGCGAAGGGTCGCAGCATCGTGGGAACGTCGTCATACGTTCCCTGTTCCACGACCACGGGGATCAACCGGTCATTGTTCGCCGCAGCCTCAAAGACAATCTGCCGAGCGAACATTGCCTGCCACGCCGTATCTCGCCCCGGGTTGCCGCCACTCCGCCCCTCGAAGTACCGACCGTAGTTGGGCGTGCATACCAGGATCGCGAAATCAGCCTCGGCGATCTGCTGGCTCACCCAGCGCTGCCGCCCCTGCGGAGGATGCGGCTCATACTGGTCGAGTCGTGCGTCGACCCCCTCGGCCCGCAGCCGATCTGCCAACTGCAACACCCAAGCACTGTGACCCTCGGAATCGGGGCTATAGCTGACGAACACCACGGGTCGACACGCAATCTTTTTCGACGCCGGCCTCGTGGCCGCTAACGATAACCCGTTCGTCACATAAACACCGCTTCCGGTCGCTAGACCGCCTCCCGAGTCGCTCGCGTCGCAGGATCGCACCATCTCATCTCGCACTCGCAGCTTGGGGCGCATTGCTCCACCTTAGTGCATCCAACCGCTTCATTTGGTCGACCCTAATGGGTCATGTCAGAAAATTTCTCGCTCGAAGTTTGAGACCTACACGCTGGCCTGTGCACCTAGCACACAGCGCTGTCGACCGCGGCGAACACGACGAGAGCCCCCCGTACCTCACCAACCGCGGGCCCTACCACCCGAGCAGCCCATGCTGCCGCGCCACATGAACCGCCCGAGCGCGGTTGCGGACGCCGAGCTTGCTCGCTCCGCACATGAGTCACTGACGAGCAACGCAGCTATCTCGGCGCAGCTATCTCGGCGCCGCGCCGCGCCTAGCCCAGCACGAACTTCCGGCACGAGGCACAACCACCGGGGTCGAGCTAGCAACCACCGCTTGGTCCCGTGACCACGCCCGCCAGCACGCCTGCCCGCTCTACACTTCGCAACAAAGTGCACATTGTCTTGTCAGCGCCAGTACTGAAACATTCAACTGAACGCGCGGAGGACTCTGGGTAGCGATCCCCATCGAGCCCGCCACGAGGAATCAAGACATGAAACCCCCTAGAATTACATCGATTATGTTCGCTTCCGTGCTGCTTGTCGGCTGCAACGGCACCGACGACGAGGGCGCCCTCGGCGACGACACAACCGGCGAGGCTTCAGAAGCATCGAGCGACACCGGTGGGACTGACAATAGTCAATCCCCCGTCGACGACACTGGTGGGATTGACAGTAGTCAACCCCCCGCCGATGACACCGATGCGGAGAGCGGCGAGCCCGAGCTGCCCGAGCCCATTGACCCGCTGCTCTATCACGATGGCTATTGGGTCATGGAGATCGCAGATCCCGCCTCAGGCGGGGCCCTCCAGGCCATCAACGACATGCACATCGACACGACGACGCTACGTGCCACGGTGTACGCACAAACCCGGGTTGACGGCGAAGTCCAGGCTCCGCCCCAAGTGGGCCCAGGCGAATGCACCGAGACATCCGACGGCGAGACGGTGTGCTTTCACCCCAACGCGGTCTATCTCAACGGCACCGGCCAAGAGCTCGACACAGCCGATGGCACCGGAGCCTGGTGGGTGAAGCACTCTTGGGTCCTCGGCGGCGAGGGATACGAGAACTGCCCGCTGGGCGCAGAAGAGAACTACACGTGCTTCTGGGTCGAGGGCGTGTTGCTCGAAGACGGCCTAACCATGCAGATCGGAGGAACCGGCGACGCCACCGCCGGCTTCTTCAACACCCGCACCCCCTTGCTCGACGAAGACCCTATTGGGTACCAAGTGGTGCGACACACGGCCGGCAACGCGGCACCTCCCTTGATCTTCGACTGCGTGCCCGAGGTCAGCGAGTTCGACGGTCGTGCACGCCCGTGCCCCGAGCTCGCGCCGTAAAGCCCACGGAGATCGCCTCCACGCTGACCCGGGCGGCTAGCAGCCCGGGCCAAGTGCAGCAGTCGTTGATGGATCCAGTACCAAGCGCCGCGGGCTTCCCGCACGACCGTCTCGCCGAGACCAACCACTCTTCACAAAACGACCAAGGCGTGGAGATCGCGCAGCGGCTGGTGACGTTCTTCTCGGCGACCACCGCCCCGTGAGCAGAGGCCCGAGCCGTAGCTCGGCGCCCAAACCCGCGTTGATGAACAAGGACGGCATCGAGGCTGCGCGCGCGTGCCCCCAGTGAAGCATGGCAAGGCATCGAGACTCCGCGTTAGGGTGGGCTACGAGCATGCTTCAGTCCCTTCGAATAAGAAATTTCAGGCTATTCGATGCGATCGACATCGATCGCCTGGCGAGGGTCAACCTCGTCGTGGGGAAGAACAATGCCGGCAAGACCTGCCTGCTGGAGGCACTACGTCTTCACGGAGACAGTGCCTCCGCTGAGTGCATCCGGAGGGTGCTTGCTGGCCGAGCCGAAGATCGCACCGAAGATCTGACCGAGCCGGCCATCGGCGAGGGCAATGGCGATGCGCCGATGCTCGACCCGATCCGCAGGCTGTTTCACGGGTATCACCTGCCCAACGACAGCACCGCGATCGAGCTAGGCCCGCTCCACGCGCCCACCATTGGAGCCACCGGGTACTCCATTCGACTCTTGCTCGCAGCATTCGAATCCGAGGCCCGCGAAGACGAGACTATCCAGCGAAGGATCGCGATCGAAACCGCCGACGAGGACGCACTCATTCGCCTGCTCGTCGAGCGTAAGGAGCACGATGCGAGTTGGACCACGCTACGGCGACGCAGCCTACGCCGGGGTCCACTCCAAGTTCCTATTCGAGACAACGAGCCATCCACCACTCGCTTCGTCGGCGCAGATACGCACGACTTCGAAGAGAACATGGAGCACTGGCGTCTCGTCGCTGTGCGACCTTCTGCCCGAGCGGTGGTCGAAGACGCTCTACGCATCATCGACCCGGAGATCCAGGAGATCGTAGTACTACCGCTTCCACGGCGGCGAGGAGGCGAGGCCGTTCTCATCTACAGCGATACCAAGCGGCTGCCACTTCGAAGCCTCGGTGACGGGATCCAGCGGTTGTTCCAGATCATGCTGGCCATGGTCGCCAGCCCCGGAGGACTCGTACTCATCGACGAATTCGAGAACGGCCTCCATTGGAGCGTACAGCGCCTGGCGTGGGAGCTACTCTTTCGGCTCACCGTGGAGCTCGACGTTCAGCTGGTTGCGACCACCCACAGCTGGGATTGTATTGCCGCGTTCCGAGACGCGATGGCCGCATGCAAGAGCGACGACGCCCTGCTGCTCCACCTTGGTCGCAGCACACGCAAGAGCAGCCATGGCGCATTTGTTTCGACACACTATGATCGAGAATCGCTAACCCACGTCACCCAGGCCGGGCTGGTTGCTTCCGGACCACCAAAGCAATGGAATGCTGGAAGACCTGGTCCTCTCGTCCATCGCTCAATCCACGAACCAAGATGCGCTCCTGGAGCACGCAAAGACGACGATACGAGGGATTCCGATTCGCTTGTTCTCGAGCCACCACCATAGTAAAGCCATCACGTATTCGTGGCTTTCCTATCAGACACGGCCCGCGATCGGGCTGTCGGCCCCAGTGCGAGCCGCTCTGCTCGATCCCTCCACAGAGCCCTTACGCGGCCTGTGTAACTGGCTGCGCCGCGTTTTCGCCTAGGCCCGTCGCTCACCTTGCGACTCAGCGTTCGTGCTCGGCGAGCCACTCCTCGAGCTCGGTACGAAGCTCATCGCCATCCTCGAGGCTCGTCAGCGCTCGCTCGGCCAGCGCACGGGCCTCGTGTGGCGTACGGGGCCACGTGATCCGGGCGAGGAGCCAGTGCGCCCGGGCCAGTAGCGGCGCGTCGCGATGGAGCTCGCCGAGCTCCACCGCTCGCCGCGCCGCAGTCTCGGCCTCGGCCTCGCGCCCGTCGGCATGCATGATCTCGCCCATGTCGAGCGTCAGCTCGCCCACGACCAAGGCGTCGGGGCCGGTCGCGTGCTGGTAGATCGCGATCGCGACTCGGTAGTCGGTCGTGGCCTCGGTATGGCGCCCGGCGAAGAACCGGGCGCGACCGAGGCGCTCGAGGCCATTGCCAACGGCCTCGTGCTCGGGGCCAAAGACCTCCCGACGCAGCCGGGTGGCCTCGGCATGGTAGCGGACCCCCGCCTCGAAATCACTGCGTATGACCGCGAGCTCACCGAGGTTGAACAGCACGTTGGCGAGCTCGAGGTGGTTGGGCCCGCCGTGCGCTCGCAAGATCTCCAACGCTCGAAGCAAGCGGGCCTCGGCCTCCGCGAGCTTCCCCTGATCGCGAGCGAGCAAGGAAAAGTTGTTGAGCAGGGGCGCGACGAGGGGATGGTGCGGACCCAAGACGCGCTCGCGGATCGCGAGCGCTCGCCGGTAGCTGCGATCGGCCGCGTCGAACTCGCCTTGCCTGGTATGCAGATCGCCATAGAGCATATGCACCGTGGCGAGATCGGCATGGTCTGAGCCAAGGGCCCGCTCCGAGACGGCGAGGGCTCGCTCGAGCGAGTCCTCGCCTTCGTTGAGATCGCCGAGCTCGATGGCGATCGAGGCGAGGTTGATCGCATTGATCCCGATCTCCAGATGGCCGGGACCGAGCTTGGCCGCGGCCAGCTCCACGGCCTGGCGATGCATCTGCTGGGCCCGCTCGAGCTCACCGCTGACGTTGTAGAGCACCCCAATGTTGTTGAGTCGCCGGATCTCGAGCGAGGCGCCCGGATCGCCCGCGAGCGTGCCCGTGAGCTCGGCGTTCTGGAACCATAGCCTCCCCTCGCCAAAGCGACGCTGCTCGACCCCTACGACGAAGATCATCGCGACCGCGGCCTCGCTGGCCACGGCCCACACCCGGGCCTGCACAGCTTCGGCGTAGGCTCGCGCGAGGGCTTCCTCAGAAGGGAGCAGCGCCCCCGCATACGCCAGCGCGTTGCCATAGAGGACGCGGGCCTCGGCGATCATCGGTGCCCACCCCAGGCGCTCGGCCTCCTCGAGGGCCACCTCGGCGGTCGCCATGGACGCATCGACGTCCTTGGTCAGGCTCGCGGCCCAAGCCCGAGCGAGGAGCGTGCGAACGGGCCCGAGAACCTCGAGCTTGTCGCGAGGCAACTCGGGCATCGCATCGAGCACCTGTGGATCGACGCACAGCGATGACTGCGGGAGTGCATTCGCTCCGCGGATCATGTCTTGGATCGAGCGCCGCTCGGGCTGGGACAGCGCCTCGATCACCGCCCCAAGCTCGAGACGTCGGGTGTCGAGGCAGTGGCGCGCCCTCCGGGCGAGGGCAGGCGACAGACGGTCGTGCACCTCGACGTCCGTACACACGGAGGTCCTCGTGGTGCGCCACTGCCAAGCATAGTCGTCGAGCAGAGTCGTGACCCTGTTCGCGATCACGACCGGATCGCTGGTATCGGTCTGCTGCAGGCGCGCTCGGGTAAGCTCGGCGAGATCGGCGTTCCAGACCTCGGTGATAGCGTCCCCCTCGGCGTCGCAGGCTCGCACGCGCTGTCGATGCTCAAAGGCCCGGTAGCCCCCCAGCCCACCGGCAACCAGGGCGAGCCCACCAACCAGCGCGAGCGCTCGGCGTGCACGAGCGCGGGCCCGCATGCGCTCGAGCTCCCGGAGCAGGACGTCGAGGGAGGGCCAACGCTGGCTTGGATCCTCGGCCATGCCTCGCTCGCAGATCCGCCGAAGCCAGCGCGGTGTCGCCATCCGTCGCGGGGGAGTCCGCGGCCGTCCCTTGGAGATCTCGAGCGCGAGCTCCACGAGGGACTCGCCTGCGAACGGACGCTCGCCATAGAGCTGCTCCCACAAGGCCACACAAAACGAGAACTGGTCGCTGGCAGCCGTGGCCGCGACCCCCGACAGCAGCTCCGGCGCCATGTAGGCCGGCGTGCCAAGCAGCGCGCCCGTGCGCGTAAGGTCGAGGTCGAGGTCGAGATCGAGGTCGAGATCGAGAGCCGAGCTACTGCTGGTCGCGCTCTGTTCGACGTCGGCCGGCGACACAGCGACGGTCTCGTCTTTGGCGTGATCGGAACGAGCGAGACCGAAGTCCATCACTCGAACCCGACCGTCGCACCCGACCATGACGTTGTCGGGCTTGAAATCGCGGTGGAGGAGCCCGGCGAGGTGGGCAGCCGCGAGCCCTCGACCTGCATCGAGCATGACCGCACAGACCTCCTGCCAGGTCCGGGGCTGTTCGCGAGCCCAAGCCCGGAGCGTTCGTCCCTCGATGAACTCCATGGCAATCCAGACCTGCTCGCCGAACGAGCCCACGTCGTAGATCGTGACGACGTTGGGATGGCCGAGCTTGGCCAGCGCCTGGGCCTCGCGCTGCAGCCGGGTGTGCGAGCCTCGGGCCGCATCGGGCAGGACGAGCTTGAGCGCAACCTTGCGATCGAGCTGGGGATCGTAGGCCGCATGGACGATGCCCATGCCCCCGGCCCCGAGGGTCGACAAGATCACGTAGCGTCCGACGACCTCGCCGCGAACCAGCCGCCTCCCGACCGACGCCGAGCCCGACGGATCCGGCCCGTCGGTCGCGACCTGGGTGTCGATGGCCCCGGGCTTCGCTGGCTCTGCGTTCTGGTCCATCTGCGTTCTGATCCATCTGCCTGCGTTCTGATCCATCTGCCTGCGTTCTGATCCATGGGGTCGAGCTCGTGGGGCTACCGAGGCGTGGACCCTGCACGGAGTTGGCGAGACTCGGCTCACCGGCGAACCAGCACGATCGATGCCGAGCCCCTCGAAGGGACCCATCACTAGATCAACGAATGATCTCAATCGTTTGAGCGATACGAGACCATCCGATGCGAACGCGACATCTCGCAACGCCCGCGACATGTCACGGCCGGCCATGCCCAACCTCGCCTCGATGGTGCGCGACCCGACGAGTCGGTCACGAGGGGATGGCATCAATTGAACGGACCGCTCAAGCCCGCCGGATCACCTCGCTCAGATCGATCGCCCGCAGCCCCCCAGTATCCCGCACCGCCTCGCCGGCCGCCGGCCGCTCCTCAGCCTGCAGATAGTCCTCGGGCCGACAGGTGAGCACCAAGATCTGCGCCCGCTCGCTCACCTTCATCAACAACTCCCGAAACCAAGCCACACGCCCCGGATCGGTCTGCGCCAGGTGATCATCGAGCACCAGCGCCGTCCCCAGGTGCTCGGCGATCGCGATCCGCAAGATCGTCGCCAGCTGATCCTGCACCCCTTCGGAGAGCGCCCCAACGTCGCGCAGATCCCCGGCCACCTCGAGCCCCTGCGCCTGCAGATCACGACCCAGCGCCAGCGGCCCGTACCGCCCACCGGTGAGCGAAGCAAAGCGCTCGTGCACCGGCTCGCCGAGCGCCTGCCCAAGATGGCGCCCCTCGGCGGTCTCGGCCTCGCGCAGGGTCTGCGCCAGCAGGCGCCACGCCTCATAATCGAGCTCGAGATCCCGCTCGCGCTGCTTGGCGGCCTCCAGCGCCTCCCGGGTCTGCTCGGCGCGCTCGCGGGCGATCGCTCCCCCCACCTGCTTGAGGGCCCCGCGCTCCTGCTCGAACGCGGTCTGCAGATCGCCAACCTCTCGCTGCCGAGCGTTCAGCTCCTGCTCGGCTTGCTCGAGATCCTCGGCCGTAGTGATCGACTCCGGCGGGGGCAGGGCCCGCACCGCGTCCGCAGCGGCCTCCCACCGGGCCAGCAGCTCCGCCTCGTCGACCTCGCGGGCCTGGACCTCGAGCTGCGCCAGCCGCCCCTCGGCCTGGGCGAGCTTCTCTTTGCGCTCCTCCAGCTCGCGGCGGGCCTGCTCGGTCGCCAGACGGGCCCGGTCGGCCTCGGCCTGCGCTTCGTCCAGCGCGGCCTTGGCCTCGGCCTGCCGCCGCGAGCGGGCCTCGTCGTGCGCGACCAGATCCTGCTGCACCGCCTCTTGCTCCCCCTCGATCGCCGCGAGCCGGTCGAAGATCGTATCGCGCTCTTGCTCGGGATCTCCCTGCGGCCGCACCTCGGCCAGCCGGGCTCGCTGCCCCTCCAGCTGCACCCGCAGGGCCTGCTGCTCGCTGCGCAGGCCCGCCGCCCGCGACTTGGCCTGGGCGTGGCGATGCTGCGACTCGTCGACCCGCGCCTCGGCGTGAGCCCGCCGCTGCTCCAGGGTGGCCTCGTCGTAGTCACCCGCCCGCCGCTCCACCGCCTCGCGATCGAGCCCGGCCAGCGCCTTTGCGCTGGCCTCCAGCGACTGCTCCAGCGCAGGCAGCTCGGCCTCGCGCTCGCGCAGCGTAGCCACCAGGCGATGCTGGCCTTCGATCTGCTGGCGCTGCTGCACCAGCTCGGCGCGGCGCTGCTGGGCGTCGCCAAGCCGCTGCTCCACCGCCGCCACATCGGGCGCGCCCAGGCGCTCCAGCACGGGCGCCACCTCGTCGGCCCAGCGCTGCTCTACCGCCTCGCGATCCGCCCGCGCCTGGGGATCGCCCCCCTCCACCGCGATCTCGAAATCCTCGCCCAGCCGCACCCGTAGTCGCCGCTGGGCCTCCACCCGCTCGCCCACCGCGACGGTGGCGGGCTCGTGCTCGTCGCGCTCGACCTCGATCGATCCCACCGCGCTGCGCTCGATCACCACCGACAGGCCCACGCCCAACCGAGCCTCGGCGACTCGGCGCTCCTCGGCGAGCGCTCGCCACTGCTGGATCGTGGCGGGCTCGGGCAAACCCGCCGCCGTAAGCTCGGCCTCGGCCCGCTCGATCGCCGCCATTCGCTCGGCCGCCTCGGCCTCCAGGCGCGCCGCCTCGGCGCCGGCCTCCCGAGCCGCATCGACCCGCGCCTTGGCCTGCGTATAGCGCTGCCATCGCAGCGCCGCGTCGTAGAGCCGGCGCTCCGCATCCGCCTCCCGCCGCGCCGCCTCGGCCTGGTCGGCCTCGCGCTCGGCCGCGGCCAGATCCTGCCCGAGCCGCTCGTCACGCTCTTCGGCCTCCTCCAGTCGTGCCGCCAGCTCCAGCGCCTCCTCCACGCGCCGCAATCGCGCGTGGACCCGCTCGTGCTCCGCTCGCAGCTCCAGCCGCCGCGTCTCCAGGCTCTGCCGAGCCAAGCGCTCCTGAGCATCGCCCCCCTCTTCCACCGCCCGCAGCGCGGTCTGTGCCCGCACGAGCTGTTGGGTCGCCTCGTGTTCCGTAGCCAGCGTGCGATCGAGCGCGGCCTGGGCCGCCGGCCGCCCCTCCAGGTGCCGCTGCGCCGCCTCTTGCCACACGCGACGCTCCGCGAGCACGGCTCGCCCCTGCTCCAGCACCTCGCGGGCCCGCTGCTCTTTCGAGGCCGCTTCGGCTCGCCGCCGCCCCTGCTCGAAGGCGGCCCGCGCTCGAGCGAGCGCTTGCTCGGTCTCGTCGCGCGCCACGATCGCCTCGGTCCGCGCCGCCTCCAGATCGAGCAGCCGCCGGCGTACGGTCTCGCTGTCGTTGACCTGCTCTTGATGCTCGCGCAGCCGCGCCTCCAGCGTCTCGATCTGCTGCCGCACCTTCGCCATGGGCGAGCGCTGGCCGGTACGGGGCTTGCCCGTCGGCGTGAACGCCTCGTCCACCTTGCGCTGGGCGGCGTCGAGCACCTCCTTGAACCGGGGATCCTGCGCCAGGGCCTGCAGCGCTTCGGTCAATCGCTCACGACCCGAGTCGCTGGGATCGTCGTGCAGGCTGTGCCCGAGCATCGAGCCGGGCACCGCCTGGGGACCCAGCAGCACGGTGGTGAGGAAAGAGCTGGGAAACCCTCGGGGCCCACGCCCTCGCGGCTCGAGCACGCCCCAGCCCAGGATGTGCCGGAGCTTGGTCTCCACCCCGGGGCCCTTTTGCTCGAGCGAGAAGTGCACCCCGTCGTTGGACCACTCGAGCTCGGCCTTGCCCTTGCGACCGCCGAAGAGCTTGTGGATCCGCCAGGTCCGCGGGGGCGCCGACGAGCCGGGCTCGTCGGGCGCCTCGAAGCGCAGCCGCACCTCGGGGATCGCGTCGCGGTGCCACGGGACGAACTGCTGCCCTTCACGGTGCGAGCTGGGCAGCAACAGCGCGGCCCGGATCGCCTGGGCCAGCGTGGACTTGCCCAGGTCGTTGGGGCCATAGAGCACGTTGACCCCGGGCCCCAGGTCGAGGCGGGCCTCCTCCACGCAGCCAAAGCTGCGGATGCGAAGCGAGAGCAAGCGCATGGTATCAGCCGGATCGCACCAGCCGGTAGAGGTGATAGAGGGCCCGCTGCGCCACCTCGCCCTCCTCGCCCGAGCTCTCGGCCCGCGCACGGAGCCGGTCGGCGGTGTCGGTGAGCACCTGGGGTAGATCGCCGAGCACGTCGCCGAGATCGGAGGTATCGAGCGCCAGCCCGCTGCGATCGACCTGGAGCACCGCGGCGCTACCGTGGCGCGACGAGGTGCCCCCCAGGGCCTGGAGGATCTCCTCCACCTCGTCGCGCTCGGCCGGCGAGACCCGCAGGCGCAGCACCACGCGCAGCACGGTGCGATGCAGATCCTCGTCGCGAAGCCGACGCAGCGAGGGCATGTCCTCGACCAGCCGCTCCTCCCACCGAAACCGGGCAACCCGCTCGGGCCGGATCAGCGGACGCCGACGCCGACGCCCAAAGAACACCAGCGCCACCGAGCCCGCGTCGCGCTCACCAAAGGTCGTGGGCTCGGGCGCGCCCGGGTATACGGTGGGCGACTGCGGCGGCTCGTACACCCGGTAGGCATGCGTGTCCCCGATCGCCAGGTAGTCGAACCCCCGCGCCCGGGCGGCGTCGCGGTCGATCGGAAAATTCGTCTCGTGGTCGGGCATGTCGAAGGTGGAGCCGTGCACCATGCCGATCCGGATCGAGCTGTCGCCCTCTTCCCGCGCGGGCAGGGCCATGGCCAGGTCGAGTCCCTCGGCCCGGCTGCGGCACGGCCGAGCGTAGAGCATCGCGTCGTCCGAGAGCCGCAGGGTGAAATCGTCGCGATCGACCACGTGCACGTGCTCGGGCAGCGCCTGCCGAAACTCGTGCGAAGGGTGGTAGGCCGTGCCCGGCCCGAGGAAATCGTGGTTGCCAGGCAGCAGGACGATCGGCCGCTGCGGCCGCGCGTAGCGCTGGAGTCGCTCGACCAGCGGCTTCCACCAGTCCGCCTCGGGCTGCGGATCGTCGAAGAGATCTCCGGCGCAGAGCACCGCGTCGACCTCGTTGTGCGCGGCTGATCCGAAGATCGCGTCGATCACCGACATGCGGGCACGCATGAGCTCCAGCGCCGCCTCGGGACCAAAGCCGGGGAAGCGCCGCCCGAGGTGCCAGTCGGCGGTATGCAGCAGCTTGAGCGCCAAGTCGTCCTCCTGCGCGTCGCTCATTCGATGACGAACTCCACGTCGAGCACCCGCGTGGTGCGGGGCACGTTGTAGCGCCGCTTGAGGGCGTTTTCTCGCCAGGTCTCGTAGTCTTCGTCGTCGCGGCTCCGCAGGCGCAAGATCTCGGCGGTTGCCGCCTCGCGCTCTTCCTCCAGCGCGCACATCTCGGCCTCCGCGCGCTCCCGGGCCGCGGCCCCGGCGGCCGCATCGCGCCTTCGGCGGACCTCATCGACCCGCCGGGTCAGATCGTCCCGGCGCTGCTCCCAGACCATGATCCGGTCGTCCATGTAGCGCTCGATCCGGTCGAGCGCCTCTTCGAGCCGCCCCCGCTCGTGGGGCTCGACCGCCGCCCGGTCGATGAACTGCCGCTCCTCGATCGCGTCGTCCAGATCTCGCGGGTCGAGGGCGAGCGAGGGAGCCAGCGGCGCGCGGTCGTAAAGCGGGGCGTGACCCAGCAGGTGCTCGGCCGCCTCGAGAGGCAGCGGCTCGCCCTCGCCCTCGAGCAACGCCACCGGGCACAGCGACTCGGTCGGCTCGAAGCCCTCATAGGCGATCTGCAGCAAGAGCAGTCGCCCTCGTCGCCCGCGGTGCTCGACCAGGCTGGGGTGATCGCACGCGTCCGCCTCCACCGTGAACGACCGCTCGGTGGCCGCCCGGGCCTCCTGCACCGCGGCCCACACCAGCGGGTGGCCCAGGTGCAGGCGCTCCAGCCCGGGATCGTCGTCGGGCGAGCGCGGCCCCACCAGCACCCGGCCGCCGCTGCGCCACCCCTCGGGCAGCGCCGTGTGAGGCGAAAGCTCGAAGATCCACGAGTCGCCGCGATCGTCGACCGCAAGCTCCACGTCGATCGCCTGCAGGTAGCGCTGCACCAGCCCGCCCAGCGCCTCGTCGAACGCCGCCAGCCCGCTGGGGAGACGATCGCGTAGATCGGCGAAGCTACCGCGCACCGTCTCGTCCAGGCGGCTCTCGATGAGCCCCGCCGTCCGCCGATAGGTGTCCTCGAACTCGCGGCGCTTGTCCTCCATGTCGTCGCGCAGGGTGGCCAGCTCTTGCTCGATCTCTTTCAGGCTGCGGGCTCGCTCGTAGATCCGCTGCAGCTGGCTCTCCAGATCCAGCCCCAACGCCCCGGCCAAGGTCTCGGGCCCGAGCGCCCCCGGCTCGTGCAAGACCACGTCAGACGCGTCGAGCACCGTGCCGAACAGATCGAGCTTGCGGCTCAAGATCTCGAAGGTGAGGCGCTGGGCTGCGTTGTCGCGGTTGAGGAAGTTGATCACGGTGACCCCTCGGGTCTGCCCATAGCGATGGCAACGACCGATCCGCTGCTCGATCCGCTGGGGGTTCCAAGGCAGATCGTAGTTGATGACCGTGTCACAAAATTGCAGGTTGAGCCCCTTGGCCCCGGCCTCGGTGGAGATCAGCACCCGGCTGCGGGTGGCGAACTCGTGCACCAGGGCCAGCCGCACCGCCACCGCGCGGCTGGGCGCGGCCCCCGGCGCCGCCTTGCCCACCTCCTCGGTCCAGCGCTCGAGCGCCTGCTGGACCCGCGGCCCGGTGTTGTTGCCGCGAAACAGGGTGATCTCCTCGTTGGTGGCCACGCCGGCGTCGATCAGGCGGTCGCGCACGTAGTCTTGGGTGGAGAGCGACTCGGTGAAGATCACCGCCTTGCCGCTGCCCTCCGCGCGGGCCAGTACGGTCCGCAGCGCGATGATCAGCTTGTCGAGCTTGGCGTCGGTGGGACAGGACCGCGCTCGCTCGATGAAGCTCTGCACCAAGGCCAGCTCGCGACGAACCTTGGTGTCGGGCACCGAGGACGCGGACTCGCTCTGACGCTCCGCCTCGCTCTGGGTTCTGGCGTCGATTTCGGTCTCGGGCTCGTGCTCGCTGTCGTGCTCGTGCTCGTTGTTCTCGGGCTCGTGCTCGTGCTCGTGCTCGTGCTCGTGCTCGTGCTCGTCGGGCCCCTCGTCATCCCCAGGCGCCAAGCCCAGGTCTTCATCCTCTAGATCCTCGACAAAACGCTGCACCCCGTCGGTCCCGACCTCGGTCGGCGCCGCGCCGAACAGATTGAGCGTCCGATCATCACGCCGACGCCCCCGCCCCACCGCCGGCAAGAGCATCCCTTCGAGGCGCTCGGCCACCGTCTCCAGGCTGGCGGCGAGCGCTTCGAGCGACGAGGCCATACGCCGATGGAACCCCAGCAGCAGCAGCCGCCGCTGCCCCCCGGCAAAGGCGGATAGGTCCGGCGACATGAGGTATCGGGTGACGTCCTGGTAGAGCGCTTTTTCCTCCGGCCCCATCGTGTACTCGAACAGCCGCGCCTGTCGATCGACGAAGGGTCGCTTCATGAACGCCTGGGCCTGTCGCCGCAACGTTCGTTGGCACACGGTGGCCACCCGGCGCCGCAATTCTTCGTCTTGCCCCTCGCGCAGCAGGCGATCGTCTCCCCCCGCGCAGAACAAGCTTCGAAACGTGGGCAGATCACCCAGCAGCGTGCCGGTGGGCTCGACATACTGCACCAGCCCCCAAAGCTCGGTCAGCGAGTTCTGAATGGGCGTGGCGGTCAGCAGCAGCACCGGGGTCCCCACCAGGGCCCGCCGAACCCGCGACGCCATCTTCGCCTGGCGACCACGGGCCCGGTAGCGACCGTAGCGATCGTAGCGCTTGTACAGGCCCGCGAAGATCTCGTGGGCCTCGTCGATCACGGCCAGATCGAAGGGCGCCGCGTCGCGCAGGCGGGCGGCCCCTCGCTCGCCGCCGGCCATCTCGCGCCCGAGCAAATAGACGCCGGGCGCCCGCAGATCGGTGTCGGCGTCGACCTCCTCCGCCGCGATCCCAAACAGGGTCAGCAGCTCGTCCCGCCACTGCCCCATCAACGGCTTCGGCGTAATGAGCACGATCCGCCGCGCCCCCTCCACCCGCCGCTGCGCGATCACCAGCCCCGCCTCGATCGTCTTGCCCAGGCCCACCTCGTCGGCCAGGATGCAGCCTCCTTGCGGGATCCGTTGGAGGGCGAAGATCACCGCGTCGATCTGGTGGGGATTGGGATCGATCCGCCCCGCCCGCTGTGACGCCACGTAGCGCGGCTGCTCGTCGGCCCGGCGAAGGCGCACCAGCGACTCCGCCAGGTATCGACGACGGATCGGGTGACTGGCCATCAGCTCAGCCCTCGAGCCGAGCGCGAACGAACTCCGCCACGCGTCCGATCCCGACCGACGCCGCCGGGTGTACGGGGTGGAAGAACGGGTAGACGTGCACCTGCTCGGGCTCCACGTGGAGAACCGTGGCAACCCCGTGAGCCCGGGCCCGCTCGGCGAGGCGCTCGCTGTCGGCCAACAGGTATTCTTGACCGCCCGCGATGATCAACATCGGCGGGAACCCAGTGAAGTCACCATATGCCGGGCTAACCCGCGGGTCTTTTGGATCCAGCTGACCATAGTAGGCCCGCGCGACCTTCCCGATCCCCTTCGGCCCGATGTAGTCGAGCCCGGTGTCCTCGCGCTGGAGCTCACCGTCCCGAGACAGGTCGGTCCACGGCGAGAGCAGCACCAGGCCGGCGGGCAAGGCCACACCGCGCTCCCGCAGCCCCAGTGTGACGCTCAGCGACAATCCCCCGCCCGCCGAGTCCCCCGCGATCACCACCCGCTCGGGTGCGAGCCCGTTGTCGAGCAACCACTCGTAGGCCGCGAGCCCATCCTCGATCGCGGCGGGGCACGGGTGCTCTGGCGCGAGCCGATAGTCGAGCACCAACAACCGTAGTCCGGTGGCAAGCGCCAGGTTGGCCATGGAGACCCGATGCGAACTCGGCGAGCCGAGCGCGTAGGCACCTCCGTGGAGGTAGAGGATCGCGGAATCGGTGGCCGCGCCGGGTGGGGTGATCCACTCGGCCGCCCGCATGCCCACCGTCACCGAACGCACATCGACCCGACCACGCCCGAGCTCTCGCGCGCCCATCGCATCGAACGAACTTCGGCGCTCGGACAACTCGCTTCGGCCCGACAAGACACCGCTAAAGAACTCCACCATCATCTCGTAGCGCAAGTCCCAAGACGGCTGCCGAGGCCCGTGCCGATAGCGGCGCCACAGCACGCGGGCTCCGATCGTGGAGGTCTTGGTCAGCAACTCCAGGCGTTTACGCAATCGCATCATGGTTGGTCCGCTCGGCCCACACGGGCAGCCGGAGCGTACACACTCTGCTGACGGGTGATAAGGCTCGGGCCAGCCCGAGGACCAAGAGCGTCGTGGGAGCGACGCCGCGCAAGCGACGGTCCGCCCCGCGCTCGTCGCTCGTCGCGCGAGGGATGGACACCGCTGGCCGCCGGAGGTTCCCGCGCGAAGCTTACGCCCGTGCTCGCGCCCGTGCTCGCGCGCACTTTGTTGGGCGCCGCTCCCCGGCGGCCGCGGTGGACCGAAACCAAGTGGACCGAAACCAAAGAGGAACTTCACCACCCCCTCACTGTCTCCTTGTTCGAGTCCTTACCCGAGCAAGCCCATGTCCCCCATCATCAACCTACGAGTTTCCCGGAGCGATCGATCGCTGTGCACTCCGATCGTGTCGCGCCCTGCGATCCAGACAGACCTTGGTGAGATCGAAATCCCGCACGAGCACGTCGCGGAGGTGATCGTCAGCCAGGGCGAGACCGTGCTCGACGTGCAGCACATCGGCCAGCACCGCGGCCCCAACCGCGGCCCCAACCGTGGCCCCAACCGCAACCATGATCGTTACACCCTGGGCGAGACCCCCAAGGCGAGCTTCCCGGTCAGCGCCGCGACGCTGCCCAGCGGCAGCGATCTGTTCGCGCTCGTCCAGCGACACGGCGAGCGCTACGCTCTGCACTTCACCCCGCAGATGCGCGGAACGATCCGGTGGGCGGGCCGCCGCCTCGACCTGCACGCCTTGGTTGCGCAGGGCCATACGATCTCCACGCCCGCCGGGCACTCGTTCATGCTGCCCGACGGCGCTCGTGCCCGCATCGAGCACGAAGGGATCACCTACCGCGTGGCTACCGTGGCTCGCGGCAAAGTAGTCGCGCGCAACAACGAGACCGACAAGCCCTTTTGGCGCTACAACGCGGGTTCGTTCGCCGTGCTGGGCACTCTGCTCGCGCTCGTGCACCTGGTGCCCGAGGATGCGCTGGCCATGACGGTCGACGAGGTCGCGGCCGAGAACCGCTTTGTCGGCTACCTGCAGCAGCCCGATCTACGCGACGAGCCGGCGCCACGGGAGCGCCAGCCCGCAACACTGCCCGAGCCCAGCCCAACCCGGCGAGTCGACGGGCGCGGCGGCCTGGCTGGCCGAGCCCATCGAGGCCCCGCGGGGGTCATGGGCCAGCCGCGAACCAGGCAGGAACCGGGGATGATGGCGCACGCCAGCCCCCGACGCTCGATCCATGCGCTCAAGCGAGACCTCGACCCGCAGCTCGAGTCGCAAAAGGCGGGGATCCTCGGCGTGATGAACGAGTACAGCGGTCGAATCCTCGCGTCGCCGACCCACAGCGCCTTCACGACCGACCGCAGCGACGCCGAGGTGTGGGACGGGCTCGCGGGACCCACGGTGGGGGCCTCCTTCGACGTGGGCGGCCTGAGCGTCCACGGCACCGGCCGCCAGGGAGGCGGCGACGCCGACGGCACACTCGGGCTGGACCCGGTGGGCTTGATCGGCAAGCAGCGCACGGGCGAGCGCGACAACTACGGCGATCGCTCGGTCGCCACCGTGCGGCACTCGCCACACCGCAACAACGTACCCCGCGTGCGACGGGGTCCCGACGAGATCAAGGGCCCCGTCGACAAGGACGCGATCCGTCGCACGGTCCGCGCCCACATCAACGAGGTCCGTCATTGCTACAATCGGGGGCTGACCCGCGATCCCAACCTACGAGGTCGGGTCGCGGTGAGGTTCTCGATCGGGCCGGTCGGCACAGTGGTCCGAGCAGCGGTGGTCGACAACAGCCTCGGCGATCGCGACGTCGGCACCTGCGTCAGCCAGGCGGTCCGTCGCTGGAAATTCCCTCGGCCCTCCGGGGGGGGCAGCGCGATGGTGACCTACCCGTTCTCGTTCTCACCTGGGTGAGCTATCTATGCCGAGGCCGGCTAGGAATGCGCGACTTCGTCGCGCCCGGCCTCGGTCTTGCCCAAGCAGCACCCAGGAGGGACGAAAACTGGGGTCTAATTGCTAGTTCGGCGGAACGCCGCCGCCGCCCACCGTGCTCAGGGCGAACCCGGTCATATCGCTGTAGGTATAAGCGCCGATGAGCCCGTTGTAGGTGTCGACCACGTCGGTCACCGGATCGGCTCGATAGGCGTTGCTGCCCGCGAAGCTCACGCCCCACACCATGCCCTGGAAGTCCACGCTGATCCCGTGCACGTACTCGGGCAGCTGGACCTGCTCGTCCACCGCGAGGGTCTCGATGTTGAAGCCCATCAGCATGCCAAAGTCGTTGCTGTGCCAGATGAGATCGGCCCCATCGGTCATGCAGCCGCCTATACCCCCCCAGCCCCCGCCGGAGGTGTCCCAGGTGGAGTTCCCCAGGTTGAAGCGCGACACGACACCGCCCCCACAGACCCAAGGCCGCCCCATCGGGTCGACGGTGATCCCGTAGCCCCCCGACTGCGGTAGCGGCCACGACTGGTAGTCGTAGGTCATTTGGTCGATCCGGAACAGCTGGTTGCTGCCGGTGTCGAGACCCCAGAAGTTGCCGTCGCCATCGGCCGCCCCGCCATAGACGAAGGAGAAGCCGCCGCCGGGCAGGTTGATCGTCTCCTCGATGTCGCCGGTCTCTCCGTTGAGGAGGTAGACCTGGTTGTCACAGACGGTCCACAGGTTCATGCCCTCGTAGGAGCACTCGGCCTCGTTGAACTCGCCGCGCGTCCAGGCCACCGGCCGGTTGGAGCTACAGTTGAACTCGGTATACCAGGCCAGGCACTCGTCATCGCCCCAGGCCAGGATGTCGTTCGCCCCGCTCGAGGTCTGGATCCCGGGGATCCCGTTGCTGTTGACGCAGTCGTCCTCGTCGGCCCAGAACTTGGCCACCCCGCCGTTGCGGTTGGCCACCGCCACGTCACCCAGCAGGTTGACCGAGGTCCGCGAAGGATCCCCGTTGAAGGGCTTGGCCTGATAACGGCCCTCCTCGACCATCGTCGACGTGTCGATCTTGGAGATCGTCCCCTGCTGCGAGTTGGCGATCCAGATGTACGAAAGAGACAGATCGCCGTTGCCCTCTCCTCCGCACACCGGCGGGGGGGCATCGGGGATCGTGCCCAGGTCGAGCTTGATCGGTCCGGGCCCGTCATCATCATCGTCGTCGTCATCGTTCCCGCTGGAGCCGTCGGCCGTCCCGGCACCGGTCCCGCTCCCCGTCCCCGCGCTCGTGGGCTGACCCGTGGTACCGGGCGGGGGCTGGGACGTCGTGGTGCCGTTACCGTCACTGGTGTCGTCGTCGTCGACCGCTGGCGGTGGATCTCCACACGCCAGACCTAGCGTCAAGCACGCAGCACTACACCCGATGATCCGTCGTATTCGCATTGCACACCTCGAGAGAAAGCCAAAGGTGCGTATTGAATGTCCGCCCCGGAGCAAACCCATTGACCTTTTCTTCCCCACACCACGTCATTTCTGTCACTTCGAGTCGTCTTTATGCGTGTTGGGGCGATGCTTACGCTGATTTCTAGTGGTGAAGTTCGAAATCGAGCGATTCCGGCTCCGGGGCCGGTTCCCGGGCCCGCACTGCCCAGCCCAAACCCCGCAGTTGGCGCCGCAGTTGGGCTCGCGTTCGCCCCACCGCCCACCGCAGCGGGACGTCGGCCTCCACCGCGAGATCTCCCCGGGTGACCAGGGTCGCCTCGCCCCGAGCGCAGCGCATGCGCCAGCGAACGCTCGGTGCCCATAGCTTGATCACCTCGATCGAGGACCAGCGCTCGGCTCGATCCACCAGATCGCGGGTGTCGTCGTCGGGAGGCAGCGCGAGCACCAGGTTGGCGAAGCCTCCGGCCCGGGCGCAGGGCACGATCGATCCTCCGCGGCTGCGATAGCCTCCCCACGCGCGGAGCATGTCGTCGTTGCGTCGAGCGTCGGCTTCGTACTCGGGCATCCCCGCCTCACGATAGAGCGACCGCGGCGCGGGAAATTCTACCACCGGCAAGCCTCGCGTCCGGGCCCACTCGGCGACCCCCGCATCGGCACCTCCCCGAGCGCCATGCCAAACGCGATCGAAGCCCTGTCGTCGACGCACCAAGTCGAGCAACGACCACCAGCGGTGGTCGACGCTCAGTGTCCGAGACCCACCGATCACTACGACCCGAGGCCGAGGTCCCGACGAACCCGGCCGCGCACGCGACCCCATACTCCGAGCTTACGCGCCGACGCGAGTGAAGTGAACCGGTGATGCACCAACGAAGATCGAACGCGATGGTCGTTTGCGATCGCTGGTGATCGAAAACGACACGAACGAGCGAACGCGATGGTCGTTTGCGATCGCTGGTGAT
>JBCCWC010000062.1:0-64776 GCA_039194325.1 Myxococcota bacterium | reverse complement strand
TCTCGGCAGCCGTAATGGCACGTACGTCAACGGCCAGCGGATCGAGGCCGCCCCGCTGCAATCGGGCGACAAGGTGGCGGTGGGCTCGGGCACGATCCTGCTGTTCACCCGCAACGACCGCTACGAGGAGCAGGTCGTCCGCGCCCAGAAGATGCAGGCGCTGGGCCAGCTGGCCGGCGGGGTCGCCCACGACTTCAACAACCTGGTGCTCGCGATCCTCGGGAACGTGGACTACCTCAAGACCCGCGACGACAACGTGCCATCCGACGTGGGCGAGTGCCTCAGCGAGATCGAGACGGCGGCCCGTCGCGCAGCCCAGCTGACCCGGCAGCTGCTGTCGTTCGCTCGCAAGCGTGACGCGGTGATGGAGCCGGTGGACATCCCGGCGCTGATCCACGAGGCGACCACCCTGCTGCGGCGCACCGTGGCCCGAAACATCGAGTTCATCACCGACGTCAAGCCGGGCCTGTCGGTCATGGGAGACTCGGCCCAGCTGCTCCAGGTGCTCATCAACGCGGGCATCAACGCGGGGCAGGCGATGCCTGAGGGCGGGCATCTATTGATCCGAGCCGAGCGCTTCTCCATGCACGGCGACACCATGCCGATAGGGCTGGCCCCGGGTCGCTACGTGCGGATCGAGATCCAAGACAGCGGGGTGGGCATGGACGCCGACACGCTGTCCCGCGCCTTCCAGCCCTTCTTCTCGACCAAGCCCGAGGGCGAGGGCACGGGCCTGGGCCTGTCCACCGCCCAGAGCGTGGTCCGGGATCACGGCGGCGAGATCGACCTGCGCAGCCGCCTGGGAGAGGGCACCCGCGTGTCGATCTACCTGCCCGCGTCCGAGCCCAGCCGCCCACTGCAAGTGGCCAGCGAGGACGTGCTCACCCCGCTTTCGGGCTCGGTGCTGCTCATCGACGAAGAGGCCCTGGTCCGCAACACGGCCCGCCGCCTCCTGCGTCGCTTCGGGCTCGATGTGGCCGCCGCCGCCGATGCCAGCGAGGCCCTGCGCATGCTCGACCGCAGCGGGGACGCGGTCGACGTCATCATCCTCGGCGACGAGCTACCCGGCACGTCCATCGAGTCCATGCTGCCCTCCCTGCGCCAGCACGCCCCTCGCGCGGGCATCATCGTCTCGACCAGCAAGAGCGACCCCGACCGGCTGCAGCAGCTGGAGATCTTGGGAGTGCTCGGGATCCTGCGCAAGCCCTACGGCGCCCGAACGCTGTGGGGCAAGGTCTGGACCGCGCTCCAGCGGTCCAACCACGGGTAGTGCCCGACTCGGGCGCCGGTCCTCGACCTTGGCAACGAGCCGGCGACGAGCCGGCGACGAGCCGGCCGCGACCATGGACCGCACCGCTCACCGACCGCTCACCGACCGCTCACCGCCAAGACGGCGACCCGACGACGACCCGACGACGACCCGACGACGGCCCGAACAGACTTGGGGGTCGCGCGCATTCCGAGGTACCGTGCGCCGCCATGCCCGACTGCTTTGCCTCCCGACCCAACGCGCGGACTATCCCCGTCAGCGCCCTGACGACCAAGGACTACCGCACGTGGGTCCGCTCGCAGTCCAAGATGACCACCACCTGGCTCAAGAGCCTCCAATTTCGCCCGGATCCGGGCAAGGTCGCCCTCATCCCCGGTCGCGACGGCAGCCTGGCCCGGGTGGTGCTGGGATTGGGCAGTAGCCCCGACCTATGGACCTTCGCCGGCCTGCGCGACCGGCTGCCCCGCGGACGCTACCGCTTCGATGGCCTCGCGACCGAGCACGCCGACGGTGCGGCCCTGGCATGGGCCCTGGCGAACTATCGCTTCTGCCGCTACGTGGACAGGCAAGACAAGAATTCGCCGATCCTGGTGTGGCCATCGGGGGCGGATCGGGCGGGCGTGCAGCGAGCGCAGGAGGCCATCACCCTGGGCCGCGATCTCATCAACACCGCGGCCGGGGATCTAGGCCCGGGCGAGCTGGCCGAAGCGGTGGAGGGGCTGGCCGAGCGCCACGGGGGGGAGTGCACGGTGATCACGGGCGAGGATCTGCTCGCCCACGACTACCCGGCGATCCACGCGGTGGGCCGGGCCGCATCTCGTCCGCCGCGCCTGGCCGATCTACGCTGGGGAGATCCCGAAGCCCCGCGGCTGACGCTGGTGGGCAAGGGCGTGTGCTTCGACAGCGGTGGCCTCGACCTCAAGAGCGCCAGCGGCATGAAGTTGATGAAAAAGGACATGGGCGGGGCGGCCTCGGTCCTCGCCCTGGCCCACATGATCATGGACGCGCAGCTCCCGGTGCGGCTGCGGGTGCTGGTGCCGACGGTGGAGAACGCGATCTCAGGCGACGCCTACCGACCCGGCGACGTGCTGCAGACGCGCAAGGGGATCACGGTGGAGGTCGGCAACACCGACGCCGAGGGGCGCCTCATCATGTGTGACGCCATCGCCGAGGCCTGCCGCGAACAACCGGATCTGCTCGTGGACTTCGCCACGCTCACCGGCGCCGCCCGGATCGCGCTGGGGACCGAGCTGCCCGCCCTGTTCAGCAATGACGATGCGTTCGCCCACGAGGTCCTCGCCGCGGGCCACCAGCACCGCGACCCCCTGTGGCGCATGCCGCTGCATCAGGACTACCGGCGCCACCTCGACAGCCGGATCGCCGACATCAACAACATCGCCAACATCGGCCAGGGCGGCGCGATTACGGCCGCGCTCTTTCTTCAGGAGTTCGTGTCCGACGACCAAGCCTGGGCCCACGTGGACACCATGGGCTGGAACAGCAGCAACCGCCCCGGGCGCCCGGCGGGGGGCGAGGTTTTCGGGGTTCGAGCGTTCTTTGCCGCGCTACAGGCCCGATACACGCAAAACGCGTAGTTCACGCTGCACGAACGGAGATCGGGCACACTACATTTTCTTACGAGGCCCTCCGTAATCCTACACAGCGTTGGTGTCCAAGAGCACGGGGAGGGGCGAGCGCACAAGCGCACGGGCTCCTCGTTCCGTGCTCACCGGAGATCGGCCGCTATGACCCTGTTCCGTCTGCCCTCCTCGTCTGCTTGCGTCCTCTTTACGTTCGCCATCGGCCCCCTCGCGGCCTGCGGCGATCCCGACGGCGGCCGCGGCGATGATGGCGGGCCCGGGGTGATTACCGCGGGCCAGGGCGGGACGAGCAACGAGGACAGCGAGGACGGAAGCGCCACCGATGGCGTGGGCTCGGCCGACGGCACCAATGGCGGGGGCGGGCTCGACGAGTCGGACGACGACGGCGGGCTCAAGTGGGACGTGGGCGCACCCGATGGCGAAGACGCCTGCGGCGGCGCGGGCATGGGCGTGGGCGGGATGGACTTCTCGTACATCTGGATCGCCAACAGCCCCGAGGGAACGATCTCCAAGATCAACACGGTGACCCTGGTGGAAGAGGGTCGCTACGTCACCCGCGACACCTTCGGCAACCCATCACGCACCTCGGTGGCGCTGTCGGGGCACATGGCCGTGGCCAACCGTTCCGGCGGGGTGACCAAGTTCTACGCCTACGACTGCCCCGACCCGATCAACACCTCGACGGGGCCCGGCGACGTCTACCCGTTCGGCAGCGATGGCTGCATGGCCTGGTCGACCAACATGGCCTATAGCTCCCAGCGCCCCGTGGCCTGGACCCCCGGCACGTTCAACGAGACCAACTGCCAGTGGGAGAACGAGCACGTGTGGAGCGCGGGCTACAACGGCGGCAACACGGTCGACGCGATCCTCCTCGACGGTGAGACGGGCGCGATCCTCGAGCAGGTCACCGTCAACGGGATCAACCCCGACTCGTTCGGGGCCTATGGCGGGGCCTCGGACAGCGCGGGGAACTTTTGGTTCTCTCAGCTGAGCGTGGGGCGCCTGGTACGGGTGCCGATCGCCGATCCCACGGCATACGAGGTCTGGAACATGCCGATCGCCGGCTACGGCATGGCGGTCGACAGCCAGGATCGGGCGTGGATCTGCGGCAACGGGGGCGTGGCCCGCTTCAACTACGCGCTGCAGACCTTCGATACCCAGGGCACCGGGGTCACCGGGGGCAGCGGCCGGGGCTGCATGGCCGATGGCACCCACATCTGGCTGGCCGGGGCGGCCAACGTCCGCGGGGTCAACCTCGAGACGATGGCCCTGGATTACAACTGGCCGATCCCCAGCTACATCCACGGCACGAGCATCGACTTCGAGGGCTACATCTGGGGTGCCTCGCGAGACACGCGGGCCTACCGGGTCGATCCGGAGACCGGCGCGGTCGACACCGTCGACGGGCTCAACTCGCCCTATACCTACTCGGACATGACGGGCTTTGGGCTGGCCAACTCGGTCGGTCCGCAGGGCTGACGCGGCGCAGCGGCGGCCAACGAGCGGCTATCGAGCGGTCAACGAGCGACGTCGGCATGGCCGCGCTCGGCCATACATTCATGGGTTCATTCTATAGATAGAACCACCGGGTGATGATCACTCTCCGGGATGGGATACACCTCGATCATATGAGGAGCATTGCCCGGCTCGCTTCCCTGTAACATGACGAAGTAGTCCAATGTACTCCCATTTTGGTGGGTGGAATCTCCCGAATGGAATATGCAGTTGTCGTAGGCACCGCGCATTCGCCCCGAGGTCGCCGAATTGGCCACCTGGATCATGTTGGGAAGGGGCGTGTTGAAGTCGGCGCCGATGAGCGCTCGGGCCGCCTGTCCCGGCTTCAAGACATCGTCGATGATCTCGCGAAACAGCGCGCTGGTGTCCTCGTCCATCTCGGAGATGGCCGTCGAGTGCCACGAGACAAGGAGGGTGCCATCGAGGATGATGCCCGCAGCTTGGCGCGCAGCGACCCCTCCGCCCAAGGTCCGCGAGTACCATGCCGTGCCCTCCTGCTTGGAGATCGTCCAGTTGCAGCACCGGGTATTAAGCGCCCCGGGCGCCGCCCCTTTGACCGCAAACAAATGGCCCAAGTTGACCTCGCCACCAGAAGCATCGCCGCCGCCCTCCTGGATCAGGCCCACGTCGCACTGAACCATCAGGTTGAGGACGTCCTCCCACTTGGTGCCCTGTTGGAAGTTCCCTTGCGTATTCCACGTAAAAACCTTCATCTTCGCCCTCTTCGTCGATGGGAGACCCGCCTGAGTCTCTGACCCGATCCTGCCCCTGCGGGCCTGGCTCACCCCGAGCTATCATAGTGCCTGTCCTTTAAGTGCCCCCGCAGCCTGGGTTCTATTCACCCCACGCGCGGATCTGCGCGACCCCCCGTAAGCCCCGACGCTCAGGGCCACCGGGTGACGATGTCGACGGGGCCGCCGATGGCGCTCAGCCATAATGACACCACCGACCGATCGGTCGAACGGCCGAGCGAAGCGATAGAGCACAGTCGAGCGAAGCGATAGAGCACGGTCGAGCGAAGCGATAGAGCACGGTCGAGCGAAGCGATAGAGCACGGTCGAGCGAAGCGATAGAGAACGGTCGAGCGATGTAGATTTGGGCCCTATGCCGCGGGCCCACACCGCCACCACCCGTCCACCCGTCGCGGTGGGTGAGCCGCGGCCCCTGCCCCGGGTGGGGCGCTTCGTGGCCAAGGAGCGGGTCGGCGTCGGAGGCATGGGCGAGGTGTACACCGCCCACGACCCGGCGCTGGATCGCATGGTGGCCCTCAAGGTCCTGTCCAAGCGCCTGGGGCTCGACCAACGGGCCCGCGGTCGGCTCATCCGCGAGGCTCATGCGCTCGCTTCGGTCAATCACCCCAACGTGGTGGAGATCTACGAGGCGGGGGAGCAGGACGACGATGTCTTCATCGCGATGGAGTATATCGAGGGCCCGACCCTGCGCTGGTGGCTGCAAGCGCGTCCGCGGGGCTGGGCACCGGTGCTGGAGATGTTCATGGGCGCGGGCCGGGGCCTTGCAGGGATGCACGCCAAGGGGCTCGTCCACCGTGATTTCAAGCCCGAGAACGTGCTGGTCGACGGGCACGGCCGCGCACGCCTCATCGACTTCGGCCTGGTGCGACAGGCGATCCCCGGCGAGACGGTCCACCTGCCCAGCGCCGACGGAGGGATCGAGGACGAGGCCGCGCTGGAGGAGTCGGGCATCTTCGACGTGTTCGAGGGACCCGATCGAACACGGGAGGCCGACCAGGAGGCCGACCAGGAGGCCGACCAGGGTCGCAGTCAAGCCCACACACGAGCCAAGACCACGTCCTCGTCCGGACCGCCGGCACACACGGCTCCAGACAAGGATCCGGGCACCGATCCGGGCACCGACCGCGGTAGCGCTCCGGGCACCGATCCGGGCACCGATCGCGGTAGCGCTCCGGGCGAGGGGGTGACCGGGCACGGCGCCACGCCGAGCGAGGACGACCGCAGCACAGCCACCCGCGTCGATGTCGAGTCGCTGACCGGTGCGGGGGCGGTGCTGGGCACGGTGATGTACATGTCGCCCGAGCAGTTCTGGGGCGAGACGGCGACCGCGGCCAGCGACCAATTCTCGTTTTGCATCGCGCTGTTCGAGGCCCTCTACGGCGAGCCTCCGTACCGCAGCGACAACCACCAAGCGCGAGCGATGGCGGTCAACGCGGGGCAGATCATCGAGCGTCCCCGCCACGTGCCCGTGCCCCCCAAGCTCTACATCGTGCTGGCCCGCGGCTTGTCGCGCTCGCCCGAGGATCGCTGGCCCAGCATGAACGCACTGCTCGAGGCGCTGGGGGACGTACTGGGCCGCTTCGACCCCCAGATCGAGGACCCGGGCCTGCTCGTCGCCCGCCGGCGCCTCTTCGCCGGTTTCTTCGTGTTCTCGCTGGCAGTATGGGGCACGCTGTGGGCGCTGACCACCCGCGGGGTCGTCCCCCTGACACCGGGCACGATGGCGATGGCCGATCTGGTGTTCTTGGCGGTCTTCGGTCTCGGGGTGCTGCGGCGCCGTCATGGCCGCTGGCGCAAGTTCTCTCGCTCTCGTCGCAGCGTGGGGTTTGCGTTGTTCGTGATGTCGGTCTACTTCTCCCAGGATCTGCTCAGCCACGCGATCGGGCGCTCGCTGCACCAGTCGCTCGTCGGGAACGTGGCCTTCTTGGCGCTGGCCTGCTGGTTCATGGCCCCAGTCTTGGTGGGCGTGCTGCGCTGGCTAGGCGCGTGGGCGGCGTTGAGCGTGGTCGCGATGCTGCTGCTGCCCTCGCGTTCGTTCGAGCTTTTTGTGGGCGCCAACCTCGGGGCGGCATTGCTCGGGGTGGTGCTGCTTCCTCGCCAGGCGGTGATGCCCTTTACGGCCGGCCTGGGGCCCTCGCGGAGCTACGATCGATCGGAGCCGCTCAAAAGAACCGATAGCCGAGCCCCACGGTGACGACCGGAACCATCACATACTTCGTATAGATCCCGTCGAGGTAGCCTTCGACGTAGGTGGCGGCATCTTCGAGGGCCTCGCGGGCCAGAGGGCGTCGACCCTCGCTGGCAACGGTCGCTCGGGTACGTGCGCCCACGGTCCCGGAGAACCCCAGCGCGGCGCGAAGCGACAGTCGGTCTCGCACCAACAAGAACTGATAACCGATCTCCGCATCGATCATGTGCAGGGTGGATTGCAGATCCATCACGTCATCCCCCTCACCAACGAGCATCTCATTGCCGGTGATCAGCGCGAGCACGTCACCACTGGTGCCCTCGCCGCCCAGCGTGACCAGGCCATATCCGGCCTGGACGTAGAACCCATAGTGCCGCAGGGGGCGCCAGCCGATGTGGGTGCGCCATACCAACGAGCTTCGCAGGGCGCTGTCGATCACGTTTGCGGTCGCGTCGTCGTAGCCACCGACCGATGTCACGATCGCGTTGATCATGTCCACGTAGCCACCAGGCAGGCCGCCCAGCGAGGTCGCCACCTGCAGGCGATAGGGAAGCTCGGCCGAGATCCGGGCCCCGATGTCGACCGGCAGATCGGTGAGCACCTCGAGATCGAGGTGCCACGGACGGCCACCGTGACCTCGTAACGACGAGGCTTTGTGCCGTCGGCGATGGGCACCGGCCTCGGAGGACGACGCGTCTTGGGAGGGGTCACCGGCCCCCGACGGCTCCCCCTGCTCAGTGAGCTCGGAGGGCTCAGCGGACTCGGAAGGCTCGGAGGACTCGGAAGGCTCGGAGGCCGGACGCTCCGGTGATCCAGCAGAGCTTCCGAGGGCGAAGGCCGGGCGGGGGCCGAGCACCCCGACCGCGACCAACGACCAACCCAGCACCAAGCCCAGCCGTGAAGCATTCGAGCATAACGAGTTCGGTCGTGACACGATCCAGCGACGTATCCAGGAACCGTGCCAACCAGGTCCGATTGTATTCAGGCAGGGATAGCCCCGCAGGATGGACGGGAAACCATGGACTCGGGTCGATACACCTCCCGGCGCCCGGTGGACGCCGCACGAAGACCACAGTCCCGGTCAAGAAACCCGCGGGTATCCTGGCGGCACCCATGGAGGGCATGAAGGCGTACATCTTGCCGGGGGTCGCGGCGTTGGTGCTGCTGGCGTACTACGGATATCGGGCGATGGCCGAGGACCCGCCTGCGGCAAGCGCATCGGTGTCCCCGGCACCCGCCCCTTCGGCCAAGTCGGCGCCCTCGAGGTCGGAAGCGCCCGCACCGACGATCCCGCCCAAGCCGACGACCGCCTCCCCTGCCCCAACCACCACGCCCCTGGCTCCCCCGTCGTCCACCGCTCGGCCAACCCGCGATCGCGCTCAACGGGATGCCCTGCGAACGCGGCTCGAGGACGCCCAGCGGCGGCGCCTGAGGGCCAAAGACGACGCACCGGTCGAGCCCGAAGCCCTGGGGTCACTCACCAAGGAGTACATTCAGGAGCGAGTGCGAGAGGATCTGCTCCCGCTGGCCACCGAGTGCTATGCAATGGCCCTCGAGGACGACGATGCGCTCGCGGGGCGGCTGGTGATGCAGTTTCGGATCGTGGGCGAGCCGGACGTGGGGGGGATCGTCCAAGAGGTGCAGATGGCCGAAGATAGCGAGATCCAGCACGCCGACCTGGTCGAGTGCATGCGCGAGTCGATGATGAGCGTCAGCTTCGATCCGCCCGAAGACGGTGGCACGCTGGTGGTCCACTACCCCTTCGTGTTCGAGCCGCGTGAGCCCTGATTGGCCATAGACTGGCGGCATGCTCGCCCCCACCCTGCTGACCCTTGTCGCGCTGATCCTGCTGCTGTCGGGCGAGATCCGAGCGCACGCGCCCACGATCCGGATCGCCAAGCCGCTGGCCTCCACCGGGTTCGTCCTCGCCGGCCTGGCCGCGGGGGGACTGCATAGCGGGTACGGGCAAGCCATCATGGTCGCCCTGGCGCTGGGCTGGGTGGGTGACGTCTGCCTGCTCTCGCGACGCACCGTCTGGTTCACGCTCGGCCTCTTGGCATTCCTGCTGGCCCACGTAGCGCTGGGCACGGCGTTCGTCATGCGGGATCCCGCACTCGGCTGGGTCTTGGGCAGCGCGGTGCCGCTTTTGGTCATCGCCCTTACGGTGCGCCACCGGTTGATGCCCTATGTGCCCTCGGGCCTAAGGCGACCGGTCGATGCCTATGTGTTGGTCATCAGCACCATGGTCGCATTGGCGGTCGGAGCCGCCGCAGGAGGAGCGACGATGCTGATCCCGGTGGGGGCGATCGCGTTCTATCTATCGGATCTCTCGGTCGCGCAGGATCGTTTCGTCGAGCCCACGCTGCGCACTCGACTGTGGGGACTGCCGCTCTACTACGCAGCGCAGCTGGTCCTCGCGGCCTCGATCGCGGCCACCTCGATCGCACGTTGAGCTCGGACGGGCGACCCACGAAGTGGGCCGCGACTCATGTCCCGGAAAAAAGCGCCATGAGCCAGGACCGCAGGGCCTTGCCTATCGCGTCCGGCGAGTCCTCCTGAATGTAGTGGATGCCCGGCACGGTGACCTCGGTCTGGTTGTTCCACGTGCGGCAGAACGCACGCTCGTCGTCTCCGACAATGGCGCCCGGCTCGGCGTTGATGAACAACTTGGGCAGATCGTTCGACGCCATCCACCTCGAATAGGAGGCGACGGCCTCGTGGACGTCGGCAGGCTCGCCGCCGATCGCGAGCTCACGCGGGAAGGTGAGCGTCGGCCGACGGGACTCGCCCGGCTCCGCGAACGGGCGCCGATACTCGTTCATCTCGTCGTCGCTGAGCGTTCTGATGATGGCTGCCGGCAGCAATTGCTCAATGAAGAAGTTGTCCTCGAGCACCATCTTGTCGCCGGCGTCCGAGCGCAACGCTTCGAAGGCCGCCTTGCCCTCGCCCCAGCGGTCGATGTCCGGGAACGGCCGCACCATCGCCTCCATGTAGGCAATGGCCCGCACCGAGCTTCGGTGGTTGTTGGCCCAGTCGAAGCCGAGCGCCGAGCCCCAGTCGTGGAGCACGAGGGTGACCTTGGCCTCGTCGAGGCCCAAGGCCTCATACGCGCCGGCCAGGTAGCGTCGCTGGTGCCGAAAGGCGTAGCGGTTTGGATCGGGGTCGGTGAGCTTGTCCGAGTCTCCCATGCCGATGAGGTCGACCGCGATGCAGCGACCGAGGTCGGCGACGTGGGGCATGATGTTGCGCCACAGATAGGACGACGTGGGGTTGCCGTGTTGGAACACGATCGGTCGACCTTCGCCGACCTCGACGTAGGCCATTCGTTTGCCGTCGACCTCGACGAAGCGCTTGTCACGATATGCGTTGTTGGTCATCGTTTCTCCTCCCCAAGGGTCCATACGTTGGCGTTCACGGCACGCTCGACGAACGCGTCGAACCCGGCCGGGGCGCGGCCGAGCGCGCGTTCGACTCCATCGCCCAGGTTCTCGTTGCGCCCGTCGAGGATCGACTCGACCAGGCCGGCGACGAAGTTCGCGTCGTTGGCCTCCACGCCGCCGGCAACGAGCGTGTCTTGAAACTCGGCGGCCGAGCAGGGCTCGAAGCGAACCGGGCGACCGACGGCCTGTGCGATGCGGCCGACCGCGTCGTCGAAGGACAACAGCTCCGGACCCGTGACCTCGTAGGTCTGGCCGACGTGCCGATCCTCGAGGAGCGCGGCGACCGCTACGTCGGCCAGGTCGTCGAGGTCGACGAACGGCTCGCGGGTGCCGTGGACGGGAACGCTCAGCAGGCCGGCCTCGATGCCCTCGACAAACCCACCTTCGCTGAAGTTCTCCATAAACCAGCTCGCTTGGAGGATCGTCCACTCGAGCGACGACTCGCGCAGGAGTGCCTCGCACGCGGCGGCACCGGGTTCACGGCGCTCGGACAGCAGCACCACGCGCCGCACGCCCGCGGCTTTCGCCGCCTTGACGAAGGCGCCGATGATCTCGGGGGCGCCCGGGACCGCGAGATCCGGGATGAAGGTGGCGTAGACGGCGTTCACCCCCTCGAGGGCGGTGGGCCAGGTTCCGGGGGCGTACCAGTCGAAGGCAGGGCTCGAGCGGCGACTCGCCGCCCGGTGGGCGATGCCGCGGTCGGTAAGGCGGCTCGACACGCGCGAGCCGGTCTTGCCCGTAGCGCCCAAAACAAGAATGGTTCCAGTCACTTACTTTCTCCAGGCCGTTCACCGGCGTTGTCTGACACTCAAGCTAACGCAAGGAGACTTGGACTGTTAGCGCAGTGTGTGCGAGATACTGTGCAGAGGCTCCAATGCTGGATAGGGACCGCCCCGCCACTTGCAAAGACGTCCTGCAGGCCCCCATCGACCCGATCAGCGCCGCGCTGATGGAGATCGATCTCCAGAACGTCCTGTGCTGTCGCTCGGAGCTCACGGCTCCCTTTGGCATGACGGTGCCCGTCGAGCCGGGGCAGCTGATGTTTCACATCGGCCTCGACGACCAGTGCCTGCTCGTCGCAAACGGCGAGCAGACCGTGATGGGGCCCGGGCACTTCGCATTGGTCACCAAGCCCGGCGTGCACACGCTGTGCAGCGCCGCCGACGTCCCGGCCGTGGACGTCTACGACCTGCCGACCGAGGTTCTCGGCGAACGCATCGAGGTGCTGCGCTATGGCGGCGGAGGGCGTGCGACCTCGCTGGTCTGCGGCGTTGCGACGCTACGTCACCCGCTGTCGCGCCTTGCCCTCGACGCCTTGCCCGACATCATCCACACCGACGCTCTGGCGGTCGGCGACGACCCGTTGGTGTGCAGCGCGCTCCAGGCGCTGGGCGCGGAGACGACCGGTGTGAGCGTCGGTGGCGCCGAACGCGTTCGCTTGCTGGCCAATCTGCTCGTCATCGAGGGCTTGCGCGCCTGGCTCAACGCACAAGACGACTCGGCGCTACCGCGCTGGTTTGGCGCCCTCCGCCATCCGCGGATCGGCCGGGTATTGACCGCGTTGCACGCGGACCCGGGCGCGCACTGGACCGTCGACCGCATGGCCGCCGACTGCCACATGTCGAAGTCCGCCTTTCACGACGCCTTCAAGAGGGCGGTCGGCGTGACGCCCGTACGCTACCTGCTGCGGTGGCGCATGCACTACGCCGCGTCGTCTCTGGCCACCACGACCGACTCCATTGCGGAGGTCGCCCGATCGTCGGGCTACGACTCCGAGTCCGCCTTCTCGCGCGCCTTTCGCCGCGAGTTCGGCCACTCCCCCGGCCAGGAGCGGCGTCTGGCTGGGCTTCGCGCATCGAACCCGTAAGACAGCCGACCGAACGTCCACCATGGACCGGTGCCTCGTGCCACAAGTTCGTGCCGGGTTGGGCTCAGCCTCCGTCGCCTGCCGGCTCGGCCGGCTTGGGCTCGGCCGGCGGCTTGGGCGGGTCGTTTTTGGGCTCCGGCGGGGGCGTCTGGGTCGGCGCAGCGCCACCGCCACCGGCGGGACCGTCGCCGCCGCCACCTGCCCCGCCGGCACCGCTCGGATCACCACCACCGCCTGGACCACCGGGACCACCGCCACCGCCCGGACGCCGCCGGCGACGACGTCGGCGACGCTTGCGACCCTTGGGCGAAGGCTCGTCCGCTTCGGCGCTCTGCGGTTCCGGATCCGCGCCCGTGGTGCCATCGGCGGGGGACTGGTCGGTCGAGGTCCCGGCCTCGTCGCCGCCGGTAGTCTCGCCGGATTCAGCACTCCCCGAATCGCCCGATCCCGCGGCGGCTGCCGTTCGCCCTTGCTCGATCTTGGCCCACGCCGGAGCCAGCGCGGCGTTGTTGGGGTCGAGGCCCTGGAGGCTCTGGTGGGCCTTCGCGGCCGCCTCCCAGTCCTCGCGGGCGACGGCCTCGGACAACGTGTGGACTGCCGCCTCGACCTTGGGGTCGGGCTCGGCGGAGTCTCGGGCCGGTGAGGTCTCGGTCTTCGGGGACGCAGGGGCGGACGTGACCGGGGCCGTGGCGTCGGCCTGTGCCCGGATCGCCGCGCCGCCGGCTCCGGCACCCACGTAGAGAAAACCGCACAGCCCGCCAACGAGCGCGGCCCCGCGCGCGGGACGATTGCCGACCTGGGCCGCGATGACCATCATCAGCGCCACCGCCAGACCGGCCAAGGACCCGTAGATCACCCAGGTGAGTGCTTGATCGAGTGGTTCCATGCGTATCGTCCTCGGTCGGAGGGCAGCCGGCGGCCGCCGCGAGCGCGAGCATACCTCACCCTACCGCGGGCTACGCCATGATCGGACGAAAAGGCGCGCCCCTGGGGACGTGGGTCACCGCCGACCGGTGACGACCTGCAAGGACGACTTAGTGCGTGGCGTCGACCTGCTCACCCGCCTCCACCGCGAGCGTCAAGCGATTGGCCGAGGGGGGGACGGGGCAGTTGTAGTGCTCGCTATAGGCACACCAGGGGTTGGTCAGCCGGTTGAAGTCCAGCACCGCCGGACCTTGCGGTGGCACGGTGACCTGGAGATAGCGGCCCACCGGGTAGGTCTTTACTCCGGTGGTCGCGTCGGTCAGCGGCACCAGCAAGGCGCCCGAAGCCCCCGACGAGTATCCGACCAGCGCGAGGTCCTCGCCCCCTACGCGAGCCCGGAGCACCCCGGCCTGAACAAAGGTCTTGTGGAGGCCCCGGCTGGTCGACAGCTCGACGGTGGGGCGCTGCGGATCCGGCTCCCACCGGGCGGGCACGATGAACCGCGGATCCACGGGAAACCACGGCAACCCCGTAAAGCCGGCGAGGGCCGGCGCGCGGGGATCGTGGACCAGGATCCGCAGGGTGCCCGACTGCGGGCTCAGGCCCAACGTGAAGCGATCGAGCGAGACCTCTCGACGCTCGGTCAGCGCGACCGCTCCGGGGCCACATCCCTCCAGACACCGGGCTCCGGCGTCGGTGACCTCGATCCGCACGCGCGATCCCGGCGGCCCCGCCTGCCCCGGCTCTTGGACAGGCACGGGGACCACGGCGCCCTCGACCACCCCGAGGACCAAGGCTTGCCCCGGCCCTACGTAGTACGAAGCCACCGACGACAGCGGCCCGGTGGGCGTGGCGATCTCGGCCTCGTGTTGGCGCTGAAAGGCGGTCGCTTCGACGACCGTCCACCCGGGGGGCAGTGTCAGCCCGTCGCCACAACCGATGAGCATCGAGATCAGGGAAAGCATCGACAGCAGCCCCGCTCGACCGCACCAGACCCGTCCTCGCCGGTCCTCGGCCCGGGCCCGTCCTGCTCTACTCCCCACGCCGCAACACCACCACATGGTTATTGGCAGGCATGGCCACGTACTCCTCGAGCTTTAGCCCATGGCCCGCCGCCTCCGTTTGTATGTCTCGCAGCTCTCGCACTCCCCATCGTGGATCTCGGGCGCGCAACGACTGGTCGAAGGCTTGGTTGCTCGACGCGGTGACCCCATCGATCACGTAGGGCCCATAGAGCAGCAGCGGCCCACCGGGGGGCAGCACCCGCCCCGCCCCGGCCAAGAGCCCCTGCGTGGCGTCCCACGGCGCGATGTGGATCATGTTGACGCAGAGCATCGCATCCGCCTCGGTCACCGGCCAGGGCCACTGGGTCGCGTTCAGGGTCACTGGCGGGGCAACGTTGGGCAGCCCCTCGTGCTCGACCCAGGCGGCGATGCTGGCCCGCGCGGTGGGATCGGGATCGCTGGGTTGCCAGCGCAACTGGGGGAGCGCGGCACCAAACCACACCGCGTGCTCCCCCGAGCCGCTGGCCACCTCGAGCACGGTGCCCTCGGCGGGCAGCCGCTCGCGGATCACGGCCAGCAGCGGGTCGCGGTTACGGGCTACGGCGGGGTATCGAAGTCGCGTAGGCATATGAAGAGCACGAGATGTCACTAGGATCATAATGATCCGCCTGTAGTTCGCCCAAGCGCCCCTACGCGTGGATCAGGATCCAACCAAACGATGCGAGTGTGGCCTCGACCACGCCGCCGTCAACGTCGTCGTGCGCGGTGACGATCGCGGGCTTGGTCGGTAGTCGGGCCGACGAACACGGCCGTCGAATTCTTCGCCGACGCCCGAAAACCGCCGCGCGTGCCCTTGTGACGGTACGTCACACCTGCCAGGTTGATGGTGGGTATGGGTATGAAACAAACCGAGGTGCGCATACTACTCGCACTCGTCGTCGCACCGCTCGGCGCCGCCACCGGCTGCTACTCGGGCGTCGACCAGTTCGAGGGAGGTCCGGGCGCGGGCGCGGACGGAGCGGACGACGCCGGCGATAGCGGGGACGAAGGCGGGGACGACGGCACAGACGACGGGGCGCTGGCCGAGGACCTCGACAGCCAATTCCCCCGGCTCAGCCACGCGCAGTGGGAAAACACCGTACGCGACCTGCTGCACCTGTCCGAGGTGCCGGGGCTGTCGAGCGCGTTCATCGACGACCCGGTCGCCGGCGGCTTCGACAATCAGGGGTCGAGCTTCCAGGTCAGCCCGACGCTTTGGGGCGACTATCAGCGAGCGGCCGAGGCGGTGGCCGACCTGGTCGTCGCCGACCCCGATCTGCTCGCCGGCATCGCGCCCCCCGACCAGGGCCAAGCGCTGGAGGTGCGGGCCCAGCAGTTCATCGAGCGCTTTGGGGAGCGGGCCTATCGGCGGCCGCTGACCGCAGACCAAGTGGACGCCTACGTCTCGGTCTTCATGACGGCGGGGACGAACTACGACGATCTCGACGATTTCGCCGCCGGGGTCCACCAGGTGCTGCAGACCATGCTGCAGTCCCCCTACTTCGTCTACCGGGTGACGTCGGGCGAGCCCGATGCCGACGGCCGGATCGCGCTGGATGGCTACGAGCGGGCGTCACGGCTGAGCTACGCGCTGTGGAACACGATGCCCGACGACGCGCTACTGGCCGCGGCTGCCTCGGGCGATCTCGACACCGACCAGGGCGTCGCCGCCCAGGCCGACCGCATGCTCGCGCACCCCTACGCGCGCGCCATGGTCGACGACTTCCACGCCCAGCTGCTCGACTTCGATCGCTACCTCGACCAGTACCGCGACCCCGACTTCTTCCCCGACTTCGATCCCGCGGTAGGGCGGGTGATGCAAGACGAAGCCAAGCGCTTCATCCAAGACATCATCTTCGACCGACAGCAGGGGTATACGGAGCTGCTGACCTCCACCCACACATTCGCCAACGACCAGCTGGCCGCGGTGTACGGCCTGGCCCCCGACTTGGGCGACGAGCTGGTCGAGGTACAGCTCGATCCCACCCAGCGCTCGGGCTTGCTGACCCGCTCGGGCTTCTTGATGTCGCGCTCGTACCAGGTCGACCCCGACCCGATCCACCGGGGCGCGTTCATCAGCTTCGAGCTCTTGTGCAACCAGCAGCCGGCGGTCCCCGACAACGTGACCTCGGTCGAGCCCGACCCCACCAAGACCAACCGCGAGCGCGTCGACGACCACACCGGCATGGGCACCTGCGGCGCGGGCTGCCACACCACGCTCATCAACGACGCCGGCTTTGCCTTCGAGCACTACGACGCCACGGGCGCCTACCGCACCACCGACAACGGCCACCCGGTCGACGCGGCGGCCAGCTTCCGCTTTGACGGCGAGCTGGTGCAGTACGCCGACGCCGTCGAGTTCAGCCACGTCATGGCCGACAGCCAGCAGGCCCACGCCTGCTACTCGCGGCACCTGCTCGAGTACCTCCACGGCCGCAAGCACCGGGAGGCCGACGCCGAGCAGATCGAGTCGCTGGGCGCCGGCTCGCGCAGCGGCGACCTGCCGATCCGCCAGCTCATCATCGAGCTGGTCACCTCGGACGACTTCCTCAACCTTCGCCGCCACATCAGCCCGTCGGCCAACTCATCGGAGGACCAGTAAGATGCCCACGCCGATCCTCAATCGCCGTCGCTTCCTCCAGGGCCTGGGCGGGGCCACCGTCGCCCTGCCCATGCTCGAGTCGCTGACGCCCCGCCGGGCCCACGCGGCCACCGGGCAGTCGCGCTTCTTCTTCGCCATGCGCCAGGCCAACGGGGTGCAGTGCGCCACCGACGGCGAGCCCGAGCGCTTCTGGCCCGACCAGCTGGGCGCGCTGACCACCGAAGGCATGCTGGCCGAGAACAAGGCGGTGGCCGAGCTGGCCGACTACGCCGACGATCTGCTGCTGGTCCGGGGCACCCGCTTCGGGTTCCCCGGCAACGGCTGCGGCCACTCGGGCGGCGGCAACCAGTGCCTGACGGCGGCCCGGGTCTCCGATCAGCCCTCGGGCAACGACTCGCTGGCGATGGGCGAGTCGATCGACAACCGGATCGCCACCCAGCTCAACGACCCCGGCGTGGAGCCGCTGACCCTCTACGTGGGCCGCAAGGGGGGCTACATCAACGAGGTGCTGTCCTACCGCGGCTCCATGGATCTGCGCGGCGCCGACGAGAACCCCTGGGTGGTCTACGAGCGCCTCTTTGGCCTCATAGGCACCGACGAGCAGCTGATCGGGCAGATCCAAGACCGCCGCACCAGCGTCAACGACCTGGTCAAGGACGAGATGGACGCGCTGCTGCGCTCATCGAGCATCAGCGCCGCCGATCGCAGCCGCCTCGAGATGCACCAAGACGCGATCCGCGACCTGGAGATCGATCTCACCTGCGCCCTGCCCCCATCCGAGGAGATCGCCGCGATCGAGGCGATGGCCGAGTTTGCCCAGGACAACGACAACGTCGAGGTGGTGGCCCGCATGCAGGCCGATCTGGCCGCCCTGGCCTTCGCCTGCGAGCTCACCCACGCGGCCACCTTGCAGGTGGGCGACGGCAACGACGGCACCGAGTACACCGTGGAGGGCCAGAAGCTGCCCAACTTCCACATGGTCTCGCACCGGATCTACGCCCACGGATCCGACGGCGATCCGATCGAGGGCGCCGATCTGATGCACCACCAGATCGATAGGATCCACGCGCGGATCTTCAAGCACATGCTCGACCGGCTGGCCGAGTACTCGGTGTCGACCGGTGAGCGCCTGCTCGACCACACCGCGGCGCTGTGGACCAACGACCTGGCCAACCGCTACCACTCCTACAACAACATCCCCCAGGTGCTGGCCGGCTCGTGCGGCGGCTACCTGACCACCGGGCGCTATGTGGACGCGGGGGACGTGACCCACAACCGCATGCTCAACACGATCCTCAACGCGATGGGCTGCACCAAGGACGACGGCTCGCCCGTCGACGACTTTGGCGACCCCTCCCTGGATCGGGGCGAGATCGAGACGATGAAGGCGGGCTGAAGTTGGTTTTGCCGAGGCCGGCTCGGGATGCGCGACGGTGTCGCGCCCGGCCTCGGTCTTGATTATCTATGCCGAGGCCGAGCAGCACCCGCGCGGGCCCGTCCCGGGCTACGCTTCGGCGACGGGACGGCCATGGACGAGCACTTCGCACGGATCTATCAGCACCAGGCCGAGGACTACGACCAGCTCGTGGACAAGGAGGACCACGAGCACAACCTGCGCCAGCGGCTCTTGGATCTACTGGCTCCAGGCGACTGGCAGGAACGCGAGGTCGTCGAGCTCGGTGCGGGTACGGGCCGCCTGACCCGGCTGTTGTCACCGCTGGTCGGCCGACTTCGTGCCTTCGACGCCTCGGCGGCCATGCTCGAGGTCGCACGGCGCCGACACGACCCCCGGGCCGATCACGTCGAGTTCGCGATCGCAGCGCACCATCAGATCCCGCTCGACGACGCGGTCGCGGACGTCGCGATCGAGGGGTGGAGCTTTGGTCACCTCGCCGAGGGTCTGCCTCCGAGCCAGGGAGCGGATGCGGTCCGGCGGGCCATGGACGAGATGACGCGACTGGTCCGGCCGGGTGGGATGCTCGTGCTGATCGAGACCCTGGGCACCGGCCAGACGACCCCCGCGCCACCCGCCCCGTTCTTGGACCGCCTGTACCAGGACCTCGAGCACCAGGGGTTCGCGCGCCAGTGGTGCCGCACCGATTATGCCTTCGCATCCCTGCCCCAAGCGCGCCGGCTCATCACGTTCTTCTTTGGGGCGTCGATGGTCGAGCACCTCGACCCCCAGACGTTGATCCTGCCCGAGTGCACCGGGATCTGGCACCGCACGCGGTCGTGAAGCCCTAACGACGCTCGACGAACGCCAGCCACGCCGCACCGGCGAGCTCGGCGGAGGTCACGCCACCGCACCGGTCGCGTATCGATGGTCGAGCGGACCGCTCTGCGGCCCTTGCCCGATCCACCCGTCCACCCCATGATCGGCCGACGATGATCGTGCCCCGCTCCGAGCTGCCCACCGGCGTGGGCCTGGGACTGCGCTGGGCCTTCATCGACGAGATCGCGCAGGGGCAGGCCCCCGCGTCGATCCAGCTGCTCGAGGTCTCCCCGGAGAACTACATGCGCCGCGGCGGGGTGATCCCCGAGGCGCTCGACCGCGCCGCCGAGCGCTTCCCGATCCTCACGCATGGGCTGATGATGAACGTGGGCGGGACCACCGAGCTCGACCCCGCCTACCTGCGACAGCTGCGGGCGTTCCTCTGGCGCATGGGGGCGCGCTACCACAGCGATCACCTGTGCTGGACGGGCAGCGACGGGGCGATCGTGCACGATCTATTGCCCCTGCCCCACGACCGCCAGGCGGTGCGCCGCTGCGTCGAGCAGATCGACCGGATCCAGCAGGCCCTGTCGCTGCCCTTCGCGGTGGAGAACATCTCGTACTACCTGGTGCCGGGCGGCGGCATGGCCGAGGTGGACTTCATCGGCGAGGTGCTCGAGGGGGCCGATTGCGGGCTGCTGCTCGACGTCAACAACGTGCAGGTCAACGCCGACAACCACGGCTTCGATCCGCTCGGGTTCCTCGGGGCGCTGCCGCTGGATCGCGTGGTGCACCTGCACGTGGCCGGCGGTCAGCGGCGCCCTCACCTCGACGATCTGATCATCGACACCCACGGCACCGACGTCTGCCCCCGGGTCCAGGCGCTGATGGCCTGGGTGGTGGAGCGGCTGGGGCCCGTGCCGGTGATCTACGAGCGGGATCACGACATCCCGCCCCTGCCCGAGCTCGGGCGCCAGGTGGCCGAGCTGCGCGAGGTCTACGCGCGGGCGCTGGCCCGCCACGCGGAGGATCATGCAGAGGATCCTCCCGAGGTACCGCCCGTCCCTCCCCCGCGCGACCCACCGGTCGAGATCCGCTCGCTGGCGGGAATCGAGCGCGGGCTGTCGGCCGTGATCCTCGACCGCGAAGGCGAGACGGGACTGCCGGGGGATCCCGCCGGATGGCTGTGCCGCCACGGGGTCGAATCTCCCGATCACCACGCGCTGGTCGCCATCGGGGCATCACGGCTGTTGGTCTACCGCTCGCTCGTCCGCGCGGGGCTGATGAGCGTCGTGCGCTCGTTCATCCCTCGCACGATCGCCCGCCTGAGCGAGGACGGTTTTGTGCGGGTCTTCGACGCCTGGCTGCACCAGGCCCCGCCCCGCTCCCGGTACCTGCGCGACGCCCCGGGCGAGCTGGTGGCCTGGGCACGCACCGCCTGGCCCGCCGACGCGGCGGTGGACGACTACCTGGTCGATCTGGCACGACTGGAGATCCTCGAGTCGGAGATCGACGCCGCGCCCGACGATCCACCGCCCCCTGATACCCAGGCGCAGCTGGTGCTCGACCAGCCGCTGGTGTTCTGTGGCGCCCTTCGGATCGCCGACTTCGAGCACGCGGTGCACACCCTGCCACCCGAAGACGACGACCGAAGCGCTCCACCCCGCGAGCCCACCACCCTGCTGCTGTATCGCGACACCGAGCACGAGGTGCGAACGCTCCACCTCAGCCCGCTGGCCCGGGCCGTGCTGCGGCGACTCGTCGAGCAGGGGCAGACCGTGGCCGAGGCACTCCCCGGGGGGGCCACCGACGCGGGCGAGACCATGGACGACGCCGTGCTCGGCCGCATGTCGGCGCTGCTGGCCGATCTGGCCGAGCGCGGGATCCTGCGGGGCTCGGGCGCGGCAGCGAGCCCTCCGGTGGGCCCGGATGGCCGAAACCATACGCGCTCGACGATGAAATCCACGTGAGCTCGCGGACCTTCGATCCCCGCGAGCCGCCAGTGGCATCATTGGACTGAATAATCGGTCAGCCTACACGTGAACGGGGCGAGGGCGACCCGTGCGCGGGTCGTGGGGAGGTGCTCATGTCCGATTTTCCGACCCGTGAGGTGATCATCCGCGGCGGCCGAACGATCCAGATTCCGACCCTGGAGGCCAAGGATGGCATGTCGGTGCTCAGCTACAACTTCGCGGGCCCCGGCTGGAACTCCACCGAGGGCGCCATGGCTGCGCGCCCCACGGGAACCTTCGACTTCGCGGCCAAGATCCACGATCTGACCTGGTGCATCCTGGACATCGCGTCGTTCCAGCCGGTGTCCGATCACCTCGAGGACATCGAAAAGGGCCGCGGCGATCCGCTCAACCGCTCGCGGCAGCACAAGGCCGACGTGATCTTCCGCCTGATGGTCGAGCACAACGGCAACTGGGGCATCGCGCCCTGGTACTCGCGCCGCAACTTCGCCCACGAGCGCACCGACTTCGCCCGGGCCGACGACGGCTTCGTCAACATCCTGAACGAGCCGAACCTCATCGCCGTGCTCAACGACTATCGGATGATGCCCTGGAGCGAGCTGCCCCGCAGCGATCGGCACTACGACATCGAGCACGACTTCGAGCAAGCCACGGTCAGCCCCGACTACGACACCCCGGTCCCCCAGGATCAGCGCTGGTATGCGTGGGCCAAGGAGTTCTACGGGCCTGTCTGGGGCGATCTCATCGCGGTGGTCTGAGGCTCCTGGCATCGGCTCGTCCTTTTCGTCGAAACGCTCGTCATCGGCTCGGGGGTCACTGGCAATGGGTGGTCACCATGACCCGTTCGCTACTTCTTTCCACGGCGGCGCTCGTGCTGTGCGGTGCCGGATTCCTTTCGACTGCCTGGGCAATTGGCTCCGGGCTCGAGACGGCCGTTCCCGCCTCCTCGGCCGCGGTCTCGCTCACGGTCTCGAGTGTGTCGTCGAACACGGTGGACCTCGGCAATGGTTTTCAAGAGGCAACGATCCAAGCCCAGGGCGTCCTCGCGACCTCGCAGGGCACCACGAGCACCAGCCTGGGGCTCATCTGTCTGCTCGACGGGAACGCCAAGACGCTCAGCTGCAACGGTCAGATCACCCGCGGCGCCAATAGTTCCATGCCGATCGGGCTGAACTATGGCCATGACGAAGACGACGACTCGACGTCCCGCTATCGCACCTCGACGGCGGCCCTGGCCGAGATCAGCAACGGGCTCTTGTTCGACCGCTGGTACCACGAGCTCATCGTCGACATCGTGCCGCCCGACGACGGCGAGGGAGACAGCGGAAGCGGGACCGATGGCGGTGGCGATGGAGGTGGTGATGGCGGCGACGGTGGTGACGGCGGCGGGCCCGGATGGCCCGGTCTGGACGACCTCATCATCGAAGAGCCGTGGGCCTACCGAGAGTTCAGCAGCGACTGGACCCTCATCCTCGACGGCGCCGTGGTCAGCTGGAACTTCTAGACTCGGTGCGACGCGCGGCGGCACCCGATCGCTCCGCACCCGGGACCGCATCGACGAGGCCACCGCGCGCCGGTACCCTGCCCGCGCATGAGCGAAGCGGCGCCCACCCCCGAGCAGATCCAGCAGGCCCGCGCCCGCCTGGGCGACCGGATCCACACCACGCCGGTGTGGTCGTGGTCCGGCCCGAAGCTGCGCGCCCGCTTCGGCGAGCCCGGGCAGGTGGTGCTCAAGCTCGAGGCCCTCCAGGTCACGGGCAGCTTCAAGCCCCGCGCCGCCCTCCTGCATGCGCTGGATCTGAGCCCCGAGCAGCGGGCCCGGGGGGTCACCGCCGTCAGCGCGGGCAACCACGCCATGGCGGTGGCCTACGCGGCGGCGCACTGTGACACCACGGCCAAGGTCGTCATGCCCCGCACGGCCGACCCGGCCCGGATCGCGCGCTGCCGGGGCATGGGCGCCCAGGTCGTGCTGGTGGACGACGTCCACGCCGCGTTCGAGCAGGCCACGCGGATCGAGCAGCACGAGGGCCGCACCTTCGTGCACCCCTTCGAGGGCTTCACCACCGCGCTGGGCACCGCCACCGTGGGCCTGGAGCTTTACGAGCAAGCCCCCGACCTCGACGCGGTGGTGGTGCCGATAGGCGGCGGGGGCCTGTGCGCCGGGATCGCGGCCGCTGTCAAGCAACTGTGCCCCCGCACCCAGGTGTTCGGGGTCGAGCCGACCGGGGCCGACACGATGCACCGCAGCTTCGCGGCCGGGCGACCCGCGTCGATCGAGCGGGTCCAGACGATCGCCGACAGCCTGGGCGCGCCGCATGCCGCCCCGCATAGCTTCGCGCTGTGCCGCCGCTACGTGGACGCCCTGGTGCAGGTGGACGACGATGCGCTACGCGGGGCGATGGCCGTGCTGTTCGAGGAGGTCAAGCTGGCGGTGGAGCCCGCGGGCGCGGCAGCCACGGCCGCCCTGCTGGGCCCCTTGGCGAAGCGCCTGGCCGGCCGTCGGGTGGGGCTTATCGTGTGTGGGGCCAACGTCGATCCGACCGCATGGGCCGAGCACGTGGTCGCCGGTCAGCGCTGGCTCGACGCCACCGCCTGATCGATCCTACCGTTGGTCGTGGCCCCGGACGGCGAGCTGCTCGAAGCGTGGCGCCAGGGCGACCGCGCCGCTGGCGATGCCCTGCTGGGCCGCTACTTCCCCCCGCTGCTGCGGTTCTTTCGCCACAAGGTGTCGTCGGGGGCCGAGGATCTGATCCAGCACACCATGCTGGCCTGTGTCGAGCGGCGGGACGACATCGCCGACCATGCCAGCTTTCGCGCCTACCTCTATGCGATCGCGCGCGCCAAGCTGTTCGACCGGCTGCGCCGCGAGCATCGCCTGCCCGAGCGCGCCGATCTGTCGACCCATTCGCTATGCGATCTGGGGACCTCGCCCAGCGCCGCCCTGGCCCGGGACGAGCGCAAGGCCAAGCTGGCCCTGGCCCTGGCCAGCATCCCGCTCGATCACCAGATCGCGATCGAGCTGGCGTACTGGGAGCACCTGACGGGTCCGGAGATCGCCCAGACCCTGGGGATCCCCGCCAACACGGTACGCAGCCGGCTCGCCCGGGCCCGGCGACAGCTTCGCGAGCAGCTGGCCCGGCTGGGCGTGGCCGATCTGGAGCCGACCAAGATCGAGGGGTAAGCGCGAGACGATCGCGCCCTATGGGGCGATCTCCGCAAGCCAGCGCTCGATCGCCTGGTGGGTGATGGGATCGGTCGTCGCGGTCAGCGCCCGCGCTCGTTCGGCCTCGGCGCGGGCGGCCGACGTCTCCCCCCGCGCGCTCAGGCCTCGGGCCCGCTCGAAGCGAAGGCTCCCTTCCATCACCGGGTTGGGCACCTGGGCGTAGATCGCCAGGCCCTGGTCGATCCAGGCGATCGCCCGCTCGAGATCATCGAGCGCGAGGGCGGCCCGGGCCGCCGCGAGCAAGGCGTTGCCTGCGTGAGGCTGCTGCGCTTGGACGGCGTCGTGCAAGATCGCCAGCGCTTGCTCGTGGTGGACCATCGCCGCCGGAGCGTCTCCCTGCCGCAACCGGGCACGACCCAGCCCGGTCTGGGCCATCGCCACCCTCGGGTGCTCGGGTCCCAGCTGCTGGACCCATAGGGCCCGCCCCTGCTCCATGGACGCGACGGCTTCGTCGAATCGCTCCAGATCGACCAGATAGAGGCCCATGTTGTAGAGCATCGAGCCCTCGACGGCGGTGGGTTCGGGCGTGACGCGGCGCCAGAGCGTCAGGGCCTGCCGTTGGCGCTCCAGGGCGCCGACCGGGTCCCCCCGCTCGCTGCGCAGCGAAGCCTGCGCGATCATCAGCAGGGCGATCTGCGGGTGCTCGTCGCCGAGCAGCGCCCGGGCGCGTCGCTCGGCCTCGGCGGTCGAAGCCTCGGCCTCATCGAGGCGGCCCAGCCGCAACAGTGCGTGGCTGCGGTTGCCGATCATCGACACCAGATCCGCCGCGTGGTGGTCCTCGTCGCCCTCGCAGGCCGCAATCCCCGCGGCGAACACCTCGACCGCCTCCGCGTCGCGCCCGGCGCTGAACAGCAGGGCCCCCTCGAGGTTGGACAGCAGCGGCCAGGTCGACGCGCCGGTCGACCGACGGTGGATCGCCGCGGCCAGGGCCGCCATACGCTCGGCCTCGTCCCGCTGACCCAGTCGATCGCGCACGTCGACCAGGTTGGCCGCGGCCAGGGCGGCGACCTCGTCGGCTTGGCTGGCCAGCCCTCGCTCGAGGGCCTCGTGCAAGGTCGACGCCGCGGAGGTCAGCTCCCCGCGACGCGCCTGCACCTGCCCGCATCGCACCAGGGAATCGGCCAGGGTCGCCTCGTGCCCCAGGTCCCGCGACTGGGCGACGAGGGGCTCGACCACCGCCTCGGCCTGCGCGTAGCGACCCGAAAGATGCAGGGCCCGGACCCGCGCCAGGCCCTGCTCGATCTGCTCCAAGCGCGCCCGAGCGTCCGGATCGAGGGCGGAGACGTCGGCGATCGGATCGGGCCGGTCGCATCGGGCGGGAGGGATCAGGGCGGACACCGCGGAGGTCGAGCGCCGCACGAGCGCATCGTCGGCGGCCTCGAACTCGGTGAGCAGGGCATCGAGCTCATGGCGACGGCGCTGCAGGCAGATCTGTCGCCGGGTGGGCACCGTGGCCTTTGGCTGGGCGCGGCAGGCTTCGACGTTGGCCTCGGTCCACGCCCGCGTGTAGCGGGCGATCGCGTCGTCGACGAAGCGCTGGGCGTGCGCGGCATAGGGCCGCTCGGTGGCCATGAACGCCGCGGCGATCGCCGAGCGGCGCCGGGGGGTCCACACCGGGTCGAGGGCCGCCGCCGCCTGCGTGCAGGCGACCGTGGGGGCGCCCCACCCGACCCACGCGGCGACGAGCGCGACCACCGAGGCGAGCGAGGCGAGCGAGGCGAGCGCCGCGACCACCCACGCCGCGCGCGCCCGCGGACGCAGGCGGCGTTCGAGCCGGTCGAGCAGCTCCCCGAGGCTGGAGTGACGGGCATGCGGCGCGGGCTCCAAGCCCTGCCGGACCAGCGCAGACAGCCAGCGCGGCGCCGACTCGATCGCGCGCGGCACGGTCTGCATGCTCGCGACCAGCCGCTCCGATCGTGTGGATCCGGCGAAGGGACGACGCCCGGTGAGGGCCTCGTAGAAGGTCACACAAAACGCGAACTGATCGCTGCGCGCGTCGGCCCGCTCGCCACGCAATTGTTCGGGCGCCATATAGGCAAGCGTGCCCGCGACGCCCTGGACCTCGGTGGTCGTGTCCGACGACGACCGGGACGGCCGCTCGCCGGCGCTCGGGTTGGTCTCGGGTTCGCCGCCGACGGTAGCCTCGGCCAGACCGAAATCCGCCACCTGGACCCTTGACCCCACCAGCACGTTGTCGGGCTTGAAATCGCGGTGCACCACGCCGGCATCGTGGGCCGCCTGCAGACCCCGCCCGGCGGCCAGCATGACCTCGCTGACCTCTTGCCAGGTTCGTCGCGCGGTTCGTCGCCCGGTTCGTCGCCCGGTTCGTCGCCCGGGCGGGTGCTCGGGCAGATGCTCGGGCGGGCGCGCGTCGAGCCACTGGCGCAGGTCCTCCCCCTCGACCAGTTCCATGGCCACGAACACCCGCCCCTGGTGCAGTCCCGTCTCATACACGGTGACCACGTGTGGATGCGACAGGCGAGCGAGCGCCCGGGCCTCGGCCAAGCCGCGCTCCACCCCCGAAGGGCCCGCGGCGCGCACCAGCTTGAGTGCGACCCGGCGCTCCAGCCGGGGATCGTGGGCGATGTACACGACCCCCATGCCCCCTTGCCCTCGCCGCTCGATCACCACGAAGCGGTCGATCCGAGCGGGGACGTCGGTCATGCCCATCCGGTGCCGCAGGTCCTGCAACAGCAGCCCATCGAGCGCCTCGTCCTCGCTTTGGGCCAGCGAAGCGAGGGCATCGACAAGCGGCGCCGCAAGCTCCGGCTCGATCTGTTCGTCCTCGCTCATGCGCACATTCCGACGGGAGATCGTAGGACCCCTGCCCCGCGACCTTCTCCCACAACCCTCTCTCGGTGGAGTCGTTGCCGCCGATCGGATCGATCCGTACCGAGTCCATACCGTGTGGTGACCCGTCTCACGGAAGACCCGTTCGGCCCATGGCATCAGACCGACCCGACAGCCCCTGGCCCGTGGGCGCGGTCTCCGAGCCAAGATCCCCCCGGCCCACGTCCGCAACCCGGACGACCGGTTCGTGACGATGCCCCCGCGACACGCCCCTCGGGATCACGCACAATGACGGCTGCGTTCATGGCCGACCGCCCCCTGCGTATCCTGCTGGCCGACGACAATCCGATTGTTCGCAAGGTCACCCTGACGGTCCTCGAGCGGTACGGCTACGAAGCCGAGGCGGTCTGCGACGGCGTCGAGGCGCTCGAAGCCGTCGAGCAGGAGCACTACGACGTGGTGCTGATGGACATCCAGATGCCCAACAAGGACGGCTTGGAGGCCACCCGGGACATCCGCCGCACGATCCCCCGCGAGCGCCAGCCCCTGATCATCGGGATCACCGCCAGCATCACCACCGAGATCTGCGACGCCTGCTTCGACGCCGGGATGGACGACTACCTGACCAAGCCGTTTCGACCCGAGGAGCTCGCGATGGCCATCGAGCGCACCGAGGGCGACCAGGCCCGAGCGAGCGATGGTTCCGAGCCCGGCTGACGGGTCGTTGGGGCGCCCCCGTCAGTAGTCGTCGACGAGGTCCTCGACCACTCGATCCTGGCCGCAGTGCTCCCGTAGCACCCGCAGGACCTTGGTCGCGTCCATGGACGGATAGAAGCCTCGCTGCGTCTCGAGCACCTCGTCTTCGGGCTCGTCGGCGCCGTCTTGTCCGTCGGCGAGGGTCTGCACGAACAGGTTGGGCCCATCCTCGCAGCGGCCATAACAGGTGTAGCAGCCCACCCCCACGCGCCCGCGCAGGGCGGGCTCCTCGGCGATCGCGACATTCAGGCGCTCGACCAAGGCTTCACTGCCGTGGGTCAGGCCGCAGCTGGGTCCATCGCAGACATGGATCTGGTACCGGGTCATGGTCGGCTTGGCGCCCCTGCGGGCGCGGCAAGCATAGGCATCCGGCCCTGGGGGTCAAACGGGGTTTTGCCGGCGGGCTCGACTCCGGGGGGGTCTGGCCCCAGCGAACCCCGACGGCCCCGCCGCGGCGGTGAAGCGACTGTGCGCGTTTCTTGGTGCCGCCGGGGGCACCCGATAGCGTGCCAACGTGGACGGGACTCCGCGCTCTTGTCGCCCCAAACCCTCGCCCGTGATCCGATCGTCATCGGGCTCGACGCTGCGTTGCTCGTGCGATCTGCTGCTGCTGCTGGCGCAGCGCTCGCCCGGCCGCGAGGTCCTGGCTGCCCAGCGGGTGGATGTGGACGCACTTCGCGCGGGTCAGATTGCCTTGCACGAGCAATTGGCCCCCGAACCCGCCGATTGGCACCGGCAGCTGGTACAGCGTGGCGCTTCATCGTCGGATCTCGAGCAATTGCTCGCCATCGTGCGCAGCGCGGAGAGCCACGGGTATCAGCTGCTGGAGCGGCTGGGGGTCGGATGTGCTCGCCTGCGCCGGGACATCATCGAGCGGCTGCGATCGACCGATCCCTCGCCTCGCTCCGGCGACGAACGCCCGCGCCGAACGCCTCGCGGCAATGCCCCAACCTCGGTGCGCCGCCCGGGGGCCCGAAGGAGCCTCGCCGAACGCCCCGTTTCCGCCCACGAAGGCCCTACCGCGCCGAGCCGGCGCTCCGTACGGACGCCTCGCGAGCCCCATGCACCCGTCGCAGAGCGCCAAGAACGCACTTCCGCAACCGCCGTTCGCGCTCATCCCCCGTCGGTGCTGCGCCAAGATACGGATGTTGCATCGTTGAGTGCGCGACCATCCCGCAACTCCCAGCCTGCCGGTGATTCCAGTGCTGTTGACAATGATTGTAGTTGTCTTGACAGATCAATAAGCAATCTTGACCGACTAAACCGGCACCTTGACAGCAATTTTGATAGTTCTGACTGCTCAATCAAAGCTCTCGACAGCCAACAAAGCAGTCTTGACGGAACAAAAAATGCTTCTGACAAGGATCAAGCTCATCGTGCCAAGCTAGATGACGAGATTGCCAATGATCAGAAGGCGTTCGACACGGTCCAGACCGAGCTCGTGCATGGCAGGCATGGCGTAGCGCGCGATCATGAGCGGCCGGCCGGCCGTGAGTCTGAACATTTGGAGGGTTCACAAAGGCTCGCGCCCCATGCGGAGGCGGTGCGGCCTGCTCGCGCCGCGACCCCACCATCGATCCTTCGGTCGGTCGACCGGCGCGCCCTGCCCCCCTTGCATGGGCGCGAGGCCGTGCTGGCCCAGGTCGCCGACGCACTGCTGCGACACACCAGCCGACCGCCGGTGTTGGTGGGTCCGCCGGGAAGCGGGCGCAGCATGGTCGCCCGGCACCTGGCGCGGGTGCTCGATGTCCCCGTCTTCGTGCTCGACACCACCGCCTACGACGACGAGGAGGCGCTCAGCCGCGATCTGGCGGCGGTGGCCCGGGCCGGCGGCGTGGCCGTGCTCGACGACCTGGATCGGGTGCCCGCGGACGCGGTCCCCCCGCTGTTGGCCGCGCTGGCGCGAACCTTCGGTCGTCGCGAGCCCCCGGTGCTCATTGTCGCCTCCCCCGAGAGCTGCGCTCGGCTCGATCTATGGCTGCCGGGGGGCGCCACCGTTTTCGATCGGATCGCCGTGCCGACCCTGCCGGCCGAAGCGATCACCGAGGCGGTCGCCGCGGCCGCCCCGGCGGTGCTGCGCGCCCACGGGGTCACCCTGGCCCCGGACGCCTCGCTGGACGAGCTGACGCGACTGGCCGATCACTACCTGGCCGAGCTGGCGATGCCCGGTCGGGCCCTCGATCTACTGGATCTTTCGTGCGCTCGGGCGACCCGCCGGGGTGAGCCGGTGGTCACCCGGGAGATCTGGCTCGACGTGGTCAGCGAGCGCAGCGGCCTGCCTCGCGCCCGGCTCGAGGGCCAAGGAGACGCGCGCCTGCTGGAGCTGGAGCAGCGCCTGGCCACCCAAGTGGTGGGGCACGCCCACGTCACCCGCACCCTGGCCCAGCTGATCCGACGCAACCGGGCCGGCTTCGGCAGCCACCGCCCGGTGCTCTCCACCCTGTTGTTGGGGCCCAGCGGCGTGGGCAAGACCGAGATCGCCAAGGCCCTGGGCCAGGCCCTGTTCGAGCGCGCCGATGCCCTGGTGCGCCTGGACATGAGCGAGTACGCCGAGCCCCACGCGGTGGCCCGGGTGGTGGGGGCGCCTCCGGGCTACGTGGGCCACGAGCAGGGCGGCGCCTTGACCGATCCGCTGCGGCGACGCCCGCACTGCGTGGTGCTGCTCGACGAGATCGAAAAGGCCCACCGTGAGGTCCACCAGCTGCTATTGCAGGTGCTCGACGAGGGGCGCCTGACCGACGGTCGGGGCCGCGTGGTGGATCTGCACCACGCGGTGATCGTGATGACCTCCAACCTCGGGGCGGATCGGCTCGATACCGAGGGCCATCTTTGCGAGTCGGCCGTGCTCGACGTGGCCCGTCGCGCCTTCCCGGTGGAGCTGTGGAACCGGATCGAGGCCCCCCTGGTGCTCCAGCCCCTGGGACCCGCGCAGATGCTCGGGATCTGCCGCCGCCTGGCCCGGGATTCCTCCGAGCGTCTGTTTCGCGAGCGAGGGATCCGCTACGCGCTGGCCGACGAGGCGTGCGAGCACCTGGTGACGCTGGCCGGACGCGACCCGGCCCTGGGCGCCCGACCCCTTCGACACCTCATGATCCGCGAGGTGGAGTCGGTGATCGCCGAGGCGGTGCTGCGCGGCCGCCTGCGCGCCGGCACCCAGGTCGAGGTGGCCGTGCGCGGCGACCGGCTCGTGCTGCGCTAAGGCCCCCGCCCCCCGCAAACGCTGGGTGGTGGACAGGCGGCGCGAGCCCAGGCCAGTCTCATGGATACGCCATGGTGACGGTCCACTCCCGTGACGCGACCCCGCGGGTCGTTGGGCCCTACTCCCCGACGGCGACCCGCGGCCGGTCGCCGCCCGGTCTCGAGGCTGGCGTTCGCCCGACGTCCCGCGCCATCGTCGGCGCCATCGTCGGCGGTGTCGCCGGGCCCGGCCCGCTGACGACCAGCGGCTCGTCGAGCAGCGCCCGCAGCTGCGCCATCTGTACCGGCTTGGCGAGGGTGCGGTTGGGGATCCGCTGGAGGAACTGGCGAGCGGCCGGGGTGAAGGCGCCCCCGGTCACGAACACCATGCGGGCCGCATCGGCCGGAGAGCGCAGCATCAGCTGCTCGTGCAGCTCCATGCCCGTCATGCCCTCCATCATCAGATCGCAGAAGATCATGTCGAACGACCCCTGGTCCAGGGCGTCGAGCGCCTCCCGGCCGTTGCCGGCGGTCACCACGTGGTGCTCACGCAAAAGCCGAACCACGCAGTGCCGCACCAAGGGCTCGTCGTCGACCAGCAACACTCGGCGTGGTGTCTGGCCCGCGGCGGGCTCGGCGGGCTCGGCGGGTGACCGGGACGAGTCGGCGACCACGTTGGGCATGGGGCCGGACCGGATGCCGGCCGGTGGCTGGACCGCGGATCCGTCCGTCTTCGCGGGGGCATCCGCCTCCGCGGGGCAGGCGACCAGCTCCACGCGCATGGTCGTGCCGTGCCCCGGGGTGCTCGTGGCGCTCAAGCTCCCGCCGCTGCTGCTGACCAGGGCGTGGCAGATCGAGAGCCCCAGCCCAGTGCCCTTGCCGGGCGCCTTGGTGGTGTAGAAGGGCTCGAAGATGTGAGGCAGCGCCTGCGCCGAGATCCCGCATCCGGTGTCGGCGATCTCGACCACCACCACCCCCCGCTCGGCCTCGAAGCCGGTCCGCACCTCGATCCGCTGGCCGCTCTGGTCACCCTCGCCGCCCTCGCCGATGGCCTGGGCTGCATTGATCAGCAGGTTGAGGAAGACCTGGTTGAGCCGGATCGGATCGATCTGAACCCGGGGCAAGGACTGCCGCTGCCGCACCACGGTCGCACGGTCGCGGATCTCCTTGTCCGCCACCCTCAAGCACGAGTCGAGGATCGACTCGACGTCGGCGTCCCCTCGATGCTCGGCGTGTGCGGCCGAGCGCGGGGTGGCGGTGAGATCCTCGACGATCCGCCGGATCCGCAGGACCCCTTGGATGCACTCATCGACCACCTCGGACATCCCGACCGCGCGAGCGGCCGGTCGCGCGGCCAGATCTTCTCGGAGCACCTCGAGGTTGCCCAGCACGTACCCCAGGGGGTTGTTGACCTCGTGGGCGACCCCGGCGGCCATGGTGCCCAGCGAGGCGAGCACACTGGACTGGAGCAGTGATGCCTCGAGATCCTTGGACTGCGCGCGGAGCCGGTCGACGAGCACCGCGTTGCGCTGCTCGAGCCGCAGCGAGTCGACGATCGCCTGCCCGCCCTCACGACCCAGCGCGGTCATGGCCAGCCCGAACAACGCCAGCATCACAGCCACGACCACCGACAGGTTCACGCCCTGCCACAAGAGCGCCGCGATGGTGGGCCCGAGCGAGCCGACCACGAACAGCCGCAAGGAGAGCATCGAGGTGGAGTTGCTCGCCGATGCCCCGGCCACCATGCCCCCCAACGCGAACACCACGGCGACCATGGCAACGAGATCGAAGCCGGTGAAGGCCACCCCACCCAGGCCCCAGACGAGCCCGCTGACGGCGGCTCCCAGGGCAAAGATCCGCTCCCAGGCCCGCGGCGTTCGACGCTCGGGCGCGCGACGGAAGGCCAGCCATAGCCCCGTTCGCGCGGCGGTCACCATCCAAAGCGTGCCCAGCCAGCCAGCCAGCATGCGCACGGGAACCTGGACCGACAACAGCCACGCCAATAGCCCACTGACCCCCACCACCGTCACCAGCGCGACCGGGGTGCGGCGGTAGAGGATCGCCACCCGCTCGCGCTCGACCTGCGCGCGCCCTTCATCATCGAGCGTCGCGACCGAGCCATCGTGCACGGTATGGGCCTGATGGGCCACGAACCAAGCTCAAGCAAGGAGCGCGCCAACGCCCGATATTCGAGTGACATCGGCAATCCACGCCCGTTCGCCGGGCGCGATTCCCCGAACGGGGCGTCGTGCCCCGCCCCATGTAGGCTCATTGGCTCCCTCGACCACCCGGGGCCTTACGCTCATTTCACAGCGCGAAGAGGCGCGCCGGACGTGCGGCACGGGCGACGCGTACACGACGGTGACGACGAGTCCCTAGGACGAGGACGACCCCTCGACGCGCGACCGAATCGAGGACGATCCCGGTCAGTCGTCCCCGGTGGATCCCTCGGCCACCAACGCCGCGAGATGGTCACTGAGGACGCCGTAGAGCGCCGCGGCATCCCCATCGAGCACCTCGCGATGAGCATGCACCGCGGCATGATCCCCTCGGGCGACCGGACCGGTGATCCCCGCGGGCAGCCCGAGCCCCAACAGGTTGTCCAGCGAGCTTCGCATCAAGGTGGCCAGGGCGGCGTCGACGGTGGCGGCCGGGTGTCCCTGCCCGGCGAGCACCCCGCGAGCGGCGGCATAGGGCACCGCGAGGTGATTGGCCGCCAGCGCACAGGCGGCGTGATAGGCCCGTCGCTGCCGCTGGTCGAGCGCCTGAAGGTCGAGCCACGGCTGCGGACCGATCCACGACCGCGCCACGGCCCGCGCCGGCGGATCGCCCTCGAGACCGAAGGCGGCGTCGGCCAGCCGTGACCACGGTCGCTCCCGGCGAAGGCTACAGATCGGATGCAGCGTGCCCACGGGGTGACCACGCTCGGCCAGCGGCGCCAGCACCCGGGAGGCCGGGTGGGCCCCCGCGCCGTGCAGCACGGGCACTGCCTCGGGCAGCGCGAGGCCGGCGAGCGTACGGGCGACCGCAGGGATCGCGGGATCGCGGACCAACACCCAGACAGCGCCGGGGTCGGGCGCCGGATCCGGGTCGGCTCCCAGGGCCAGGGCGCGCCCGGGTACGTGGACGACCGCATGACCGCGCGCCTCCAGCCAGGGACCGGCGTGGCGGGCGACATGACCGTTCCCCACCAGCCACACGGGAGCGGCGGTGGGCCGGTGAAGCCGGCGCAAGACCGCCGCGGGCAGGGCCCGGCGTAGTCCCTCCTCGGCCTTGGGACCGCCCTTGTGCAGCCAGGTGCGCACCTGCGTGCTGCTGACCAGGGGCAGCGCACCGACCAGGTCCCCGTGGCCGCTGCGGGGCACGACGATCGGACCGAAGCGCCGCTCGATCTCGTCCCAGCGATGCCACTGGTCGACCTCGCGCAGGATGTCCGAGCCCACGACCAGGCGCACGACCATGTCGGGATGCTCGGCCTGCACCGCCTCGAGCATGCGCAGCGTGTGACTGGGACCGCCGTGGCGAGCCATCAGGCGCGCCTCGATGTCGCTGACGACGACGCACTCGCCGTGGATCGCCATCGCGGCCCGAGTCAGCGCCAGCCGTTGGGGCATGGGGGAAAGCTCCTTGCCCAGCGGATGATCGGCACACGGCACCACGAGCACCCGATCGGCCAGGCCACGCAATCGCAGATAGGCCGGCACCATCGCGTGCCCGATGTGAGGCGGGTCGAAGGCCCCCCCGAACACGCCGAGCACCGGCGCGGCGGATCCACTCGTGCTCATGACGTGCAACCACACCACAGGTGCTCGCGCGTCGCACCGTTCCCGCCAGGGACGACCCGGGCCAGCGCCGCCGATCGTAGGTGAGCGCTGGCTCGTCCGCCGGACGACTCGGGCCTTGCGGCAAACCCGCTAGGTGGGCGAGCGCCGCGGAAGCATCGGTTCCGGTCGGGCCGGCCCCCCTCGGCGTCGGCCCCCCCGGCGTCGGCCAGCGTCGGCCAGCGTCGGCCAGCGTCGGGATGCTCGGCCTCGGGTGCGGCCCCGGGTCGACCGACCGCACGTGAGGGCATGCCCCCACGTGCGGCGTTGACACACCTTGGTCGTGTATCTATTGTGCCGCGCTGACACGCCCCTTCACGGCCGCGCACGCGAAGGATCGCCCACACGCCTGCGACCGACTACGGTGCCCGCCTTCGTTCGACCGACACCTTCGGGGGAGACCAGGCCTTGAGCAAACCCAAGAAACCAGGAACCGATCTGGCCGCCCTCAAGGCGCGCCTCGCCAAGAAGACCAAGGGGCCCGAGCCGGCACCGCCACCTCCGGAGGCCGCGCCCATCCCGGACGTCCCGCCGCCGGGACAGGTCGCCGCCCCGGCGCCCATGCCCGAGGTGCCGCCGCCCGGCCAGGTCGCCGCACCGGAGATCCCTCCGCCCGGTCAGCCCATGGCGCCGCCCCAGCCCGAGGTGCCCCCTCCGGGCCACGCGATGCCGATGGATGTTCCCCCGCCGGGACAGCCGATGCCGGCGCCTCAGCCCGAGGTGCCCATGCCGGTGGCGGCGCCCATGCCCGAGCCCGCGCCGGCCCCCATGCCGGCCCCCACCCAGACCAGCGACGATCCCTTCGGCGGCTCGGCGATGGGGGGCTTCGATCCCGAAGCCGGTCTCATCGACGGCGGTGAGATCAAGTCCCGCAGCAACAAGGGGATCGTGATCTTCGCGGCCCTGCTCGCGGCCGGGATCGGAGGCGCGGTCGGGTGGACCGGGCATACGATCATCGGCAAGCGGGACAAGATCGCCCAGGGCAAGGCCAAGGGCGAGAAGATGGTGACCGCGGTCCAGAAGATAAGCGACGCCCGCAAGTCGGTCAGCCTGGCGATGGAGGACCTCAAAAAGGACATCGCCAAGGATCCGACCGGCAGCGCCGACACGATCACCACGCTGCTGACCGAGAGCTTCGACAAGCAGCCGCAGGTCAGCGAGCTGTTTGGCTGGCAGCTGGCCTCGGTCGACCCGGGCGGCCTCAAGGCCTCGTTCCAGCTGTACGAGCGGCTCACCACGCTGCAAGAGAACCTGGGCATGATGGCCAAGGTCCTCAAGAGCTACGGCCAGTTCATCAAGGTCGGCGGGCCCTCGCTTTATGGGGTGACCTTCTCGGTCAGCGGCGCCCAGATGGTGGGCATCGCCGACTCGCTGTGCGGGGCCCTGCCTCCCGAGGGCGAGCCCTCGCCCGAGGCGCTCAAGGCCCTCAAGCCCTGCGGCCCCGACGTGGCCAAGGCGGTGGCCTACGTGGTCCTCAACCCGGCCGGGGGCGACCCGACGGTCATGCTCCGTGGTCTGGGCGAAAAGCGGGTGCAGCTGTTGCTGGCCGAGGGCAAGGTCTACGACTACGCGATCGGCATCGAGCAAAAGAACAACGCCACCCAGTTCTACAAGATGGCGCTGATACGGGCCGAGGAGAGCCTGGCGGAGATGAACCAGGCCGAGGAGCGGGCCATGAAGGCGCTCAAGCGCTACGCGGACGATCCCAACGTGGACGGGCCCGCGCCCTCGGGCGGTGGCGAAGGCTGACCGCCCCCGGGTTTGGGTCACCAACCCCGCAAGAGCCGGCCTTTTGGGTTGGCTCTTTCGCTATACGCTCTTTTGCGTGCTTGGCCTGGGCTGGCTGGGGCTGCTGGCCGGGGTGGCGACCTATCGCCACCTGTCGGCCGATCTGCCCGAGGTGGCCGACATCGAGGGCTATGCCTCGCAGGCCCCCGGGGTCACGCGGATCTACGCGGCCAACGGGGCGATGCTGGCCGAGGTGGCCCGGGAGCACCGGGCCTACGCCCGCTACGCACAGATCCCCCGCCCGCTGGTCGAGGCGTTCCTGGCCGCCGAGGACCGGCGCTTCTTCTCCCACGCAGGCCTGGACTACCGGGGGCTGGCTCGGGCCCTGCTGGCCAACCTGCGCTCGGGCACGATCCGCCAGGGAGGCTCGACGATCACGCAGCAGGTGGCCAAGGGCTTCTTGTCCGACGAGCAGACGCTCACCCGCAAGCTCCGGGAGGCGATCCTCTCGGTGCGCATGGAGTCACGGCTGTCCAAGCCGCAGATCCTCGAGATCTATCTCAACAAGATCTTCCTGGGCCAGGGCGCCTACGGGGTGGCGGCCGCGGCCAGCCGCTACTTCGACAAGCCGCTCGAGGATCTGAGCCTCGCCGAGTGTGCCTTGATCGCCGGGCTGGCTCGGGCCCCGAGCCGCTATAGCCCGGTGGGCCATCCCGAGCGCGCCCTTAGGCGCCGCGGGGTGGTGCTGCACGACATGGTCGAGGCGGGCTACATCGACGCCGCCCAGCGGGACGCGGCCCAGGCCGAGCCGGTCGTGCTGGCCGGGGATCGCCCCGACCCGTTCCGGGCGCGCGCGCCCTACTACGCCGAGCACGTGCGCCAGGCGGTGACCGAGGCGCTGGGACCCGAGGCGGTGCTCACCGGGGGCCTGCAGATCGAGACTCCGCTCCAGCTACCCCTGCAGGCGCAGGCGTCGTTCGAGGTGGACCGGGCCCTGCGCAAGCTCGACAACCGGCAGGGCTGGCGCGGCCCCGAAGCCCAGCTGCGGGACCAGGCGGCCCAGGACGCGCTGCGGCAGCGCCTGCGGCAGCACTACGGGCAAGGAGTGCTCGACGACGGCCTGCGCTGGGTCCTGGCCCTGGTGACCCGGGTCGAGCGCAAGGCCGCGTGGGTGGATCTGGGGGCCATGTCGGCAGTGATCCCGCTGCGCTACATGGACTGGGCCGCCCGCTACGATCGCAACTCGGGGGTCAACGGCCGCACGCTGGGCGACGCGACCCTTGCCCTCGAGCCGGGCGACGTGGTCTGGGTGCAACGGGTCGACGAGCCGCGTGGGCCCCCGGCCGACCCCGAGCGTCCCGAGCTGCCGGTGGTCAAGCTGGGGCAGCGGCCGCGGGTCGAGGCGGCGCTCTACACCGCCGATCATCAGACCGGCTACGTGGTGGCCATGCAGGGCGGCCGCGACTACGACCGCTCGCAGTTCAACCGCCCCACCCAGGCCTGCCGCCAGCCCGGCAGCGTGTTCAAGGCGATCTACTACGGCCTGGCCCTGGACTCGCGGCGCTTCGCCATGGATAGCATGCTCGAGGACAAGCCCTACGAGCCCGAGCCCGGCGAGGCGTGGAACCCCCAAAACATCCACGGCACGCTGTCGGGCCGGGTGCTCTTGCGCAACGCGTTCATCCACTCGCTCAACCTTCCTTCGATCCGCCTGTTTCAGCGCCTGGGCGCGCCGCAGGTGGTGGCGTGGGCGCGGCGGCTGGGCATTTCGACCGAGCTCATCGCCGACAAGGCGCTGTCGCTGGGGGCCTCGTGCGTGCGCATGGACGAGCTTACCCGAGCGTTCGGGATCTTCGTGCGGGAGGGTCGCTCGTGGCAGCCCCGCACGGTGGGGCGGGTCGTCGACAAGCGCGGCGTGGTGGTGCTCGACCACCGCCACCCCTACGACGAGGCGATGGACGTGGCCGGGCGCCTGGACGCCATGGGTCGCTTGGCCACCGAGGACGCGCCCGTGCAGACGATCGACGAGCGCACCGCGTTTCTCATCACCCGGATGCTGCGCGACGTGGTGACCTCGGGGATCGGGCGCCGGGCCCAGAAGGTCGGCGTGCCCGCCGGAGGCAAGAGCGGGACGGCCTCCAAGCAAAAGAACACCACCGACACGTGGTTTCTCGGCTTTACCGCCCGCTATGTCACCGGGGCCTGGATGGGCGACGACGCCTACGAGCGCTCGATGGGCGACGAGGAGGCCAGCTACACCACCGCCACCCCGCTATGGACCGCGTTCATGACCCACGTGGTGCAGGGGATCCCGCACGGGACGGCGCTGCCCATACGAAGGCCCGCGGGGATCCGCAGCAAGGCGGTGAGCTTCGAGCAGGGGATCGAGCGCAAGACGGCGGTGCTGTACTTCCGCTGAGGGCCGCCTGAAGTCTTGCCGGTCTTGAGACCAGCTTCGAGCCGAGGCCCTTAAATAAACCCCTGGACTTCATCACCAATGATGAAGTCCAGGCGGGGTCCACAAAGAATGAACGTAGTCGTCAAGCTAGCGCGTTGTGTCTTTGTGCTCCGACCCTGGCTCTAAAGGGCCGCGCGACGGCAGCCCAACCGATGGCTCTTGTCGGAGTCACCCGATCGGCTACATTCAGAATCTGAACATTTTGTTCGCTCGCTTCGAGCGCTGCTCAGACTTCTTCTTGCGACGCACGACCGACACGACCGGCACGATCTTCTTGTCGGGGTGGTCCGCTTGAAGTCGCGCGACGGTGGCCTGCACGGTGCGCTGGACCTCGTCCATCAATCGTCCACGACCCGACTTGAGGTTGCGGATCTCGCGTTTCTTCTTTTTGCCGACCTCGACGACGACCGGCTGGAGAATTTCTGCCATTAGAAAACCTGATTACCCTTGGTGAGGACTTGGGGTTGGGGAACGGGGTTGGAAACGGGGGAGCGAGTACGCTAGAACACCATCATCGGCCGCATGGCTTGCCGACGCCGCTTCTTCTTCTTGACCTTCTTTTTGAAGACAACCATGATCGGCACGATGACCGCGTCGTCGCCGTGCTCCTCGGCAAGTCGGCTGACGGCGCCCTCGTGATCATCGAGCAACCGACCCCGGTTCTTGCTCATGTCCTTGAATTGCTTCTTCTTCCTCTTTCCGAGGTCGACGACTTGTACTGGTGTCTGACTCATGGGGCTATCTCCGGAGATCCTCTCGTAGCTCTGCTCTCGTGACTCTGAGCTGTAGACCTAAAGCTTTATCATGAAATGCGTCGTTGCTCCGCAACAATGCACCTCGCAAAAGACCTGCTCGCGAAAACGGTCGAGTGGAGTGCTTTGCGCAGCTCCAGGGTATCGTCCGTCGTTCATCGCGCATTTCCCCCACGTCTCGCGAGCTTCTGACCTCGGGTGAGGCCTACGCTATGTCGCGCATAGGGGTGCTTGCGGCCGTAAATCTCGCTGATACCTCGCTGAACGCGCAGCTCGACGGCCTTGAGAATGTTCGTGGCCGCCTCCCGTCCGAAAGTGAGTTTATTCACGACAGGGGCAATGATCGCGCGTTGCCGACGCTTTCCGAGCTTTTTGTAGCGTTTATAGAAGTACTCATCCTCGCGAAGCCCCCATTTTTGTTGGAAGTGGGCGAGGCTGGCCAGGTCCCACGCATCGCTCCAGCGCAGCATGAAATAGGCGACGTCGGAGAGCTTGAGCGTTACCCCCGGCACATAGGTCGTGATGCTTCGGCGCTCGCAATAGATGGACTCGCCCAACTTACCCGCGAGCAGGCACATGTCGATGTGCTCCCGTGTACTGAGCAACCGCTCGTCGAGCGGGCCGATCTCGTCGAACAAGGAGCGACGGACCAGGACGGTGTGGAACTCCACGTAGTCGCACCGAAACCGGGCGAGCTCGTCGTCATTCAGCGACGAGACCTTCCGGCCCGCCAAAAAGGTCTGTTGCTCGATCTTCGAGGGACTCGCGCCGTTGGCGGACTTCCCGATCGACGTCCGTCCGCCGCCGTTGTGGATGTTCTCGTGCAACGGATGCCCAATACACGAAAGCGGGCCCACGATCGCGGCCCCGGTCTGCTCCGCACACTCCACCAGGCGACCTAGCCATCCCGGCTGGAAGATGATGTCGTTGTCGGCGATGACGACATACTCCCCCTCGGCCCGCGAGAGCCCCAGGTTGCGAGCCTTGTTCGGCGAAATGAAATGGTGCGTTCGAATCAGCTCGAACGACCGCGCCGCCGACTGCTCCTCGAGGTACCGTCGGACGCTCGGCGGCGAACCACCGTCGATGTAGATCAACTCGAAGGGGTATCGAGTATCCCGGTACAGGCTCTCGAGCGATTCCTGAGTGTATCCAAAGCTCTCCCGAGGCACGATGATGATCGTCACCCGAGGTTGCGTCTGGCTCGCTTGCTGGCTCATCGTCCGCAGACCTCCGTGTGTTCAAGAATGAGGCTCGACCGACACAGGCACCGCGGTCGTCGCGCGTTGATCGAGTTCTCGCACCGTGGCATCCACCGCTCTTTGCTCGAGCATCTCGAGCACGATCTCCGCGGTCCGTTGCGCTCCCTCGATATTGAACCGGTTCCCGCGCAGACGGGGAGGCGGTCGCTCGAGGGCGCGGAGAATGCGGCCCATCATGCGCTCTGGATCGAGATCATCGGGCGGAATGATCTCGAGCAGGTCATGCTGCGCCATCCGCATCGCGCGCGAAGGCTGCTCGAGATCTTTATCCGACGGCATGACCAGCGAGCGAACCCCAGTCCGCAAGAGGTTCATCGACGTATTGTACCCACACAGGCTGATCGAGAGATCCGCGCGACTCATGTAGGTCAACAGATGGGGAGTATACCGCCGCAAAACTACGTTAGCGTGCTTTGCGGCCCGCTCCGACAACGCCTCGAAGGTCTCCGATGGAACAAACGGTCCAGTAAAGATCAACAATCGGTGGGGCAAACGAGACGCGAGCCGCGGGGCCGTCTCGATGAGACACTCGAGCAAGCCACGCCCTAGTCGCCCCCCGCCCACGCTCACGAGGATCGTAGGCTCCGCGTCCGCATCGAGCAGTTCACGCGCGGGCGCGGGATCGGGCAGGGACTGCGCCACGAACCCTGTATAGTGGATAGGAACATCGAGCTTGTTGACCCGGGAGAAGCTCTCCTCGAGCCGGATGACCTGAGGATCGGAGTGAAACAGCAGACCATCGAAGTATTGATTCATGGTCTGGCATATGGCGGACTCCTTGAGCTTCCGCGCACGCTCGTCCTCCTTGATCCTGCGCTTGGCCAAGATGATGTCTCGCAGGCTGCACAAGACCATCGGGGCCGGCCGCATGGCCCGCGCGTGCTCGACCAGAGGAAGGAGCTCGGCGTGGAGGGCCCGCTTGCTAAAGGGAAACCCCTCGATGACCAGGCAATCGGGCCGTACCTGCCCGAGGACCTCGAGCAGCCGCCGCTGGCGATACCGCTTGACGTCTTCGAGGTCGTGCTCCGGGACGACCACCTTGAGCTCGCCGTTCTCTCGCCGTAGCGCGGGCAGCTCGATCAGATCGACCGAATTCGGCCAGTCGAAGCCCGGTACGGTCTCACCGCCGAACACGAGGCAGATCTTGACCTTGGCCCTCGCCTCGAAGCTCCGGAGGATCTCGGTCGTCCGCACCAGGTGCCCCATGCCCAGAAAGTTCTGGCAGAAGAACATCACCGTGCGCCGCGGCTCGTCGGTTCTTGACGTCTGGTTGTCTCGACTCATGGTCTTCGTCGAGTTCTCAGTGGCAATGAGCGGACCCGGACTCTCGCACACTTGGTGCAGGACGGTCTAGTAGTAAGTCGTCACCGGTCTCGCATGAGGACGGCCGACCACAATGCTCTGGAACGCGCCCGGACAAACGACCAACTCGAACAATCGCCACCGGTGCAGATCGATCCCATGATGGGATCTCGACGCATCGAGCCATACCAGCGCGAAGACGCCCGCCCTGCCCTGCCCGAACCCCGAGGGGTGGAGGGGTGACCACGACCCAGACCGATCGACGTGAATCCTCCGCGTGACAAGAATGGAACCATGCGGAGGCCCACGACTATTGAAATTGACCCCGAGCTCGACCCCCCAAGCTCGGCCCCCCAAGCTCGGCCGAAACTCGATGAACTCCATGCGTCGGCGCCTCGCCAGCCACGGGGGAGCGCCAGGGGTTCTGCGGAATTTTGCCCCAGCGATCCGACGGGATATCCGGCCGCGTGGAATCCCGCATCGAGCGCTGTTCCGCACGACCGCCAAAGATCCACGCCGGGCACACGAACAACGATCCAACCCCGAGGAGATGCAAACTTCGCTTATTGCGCACCTCATCATCATCCGACCCGAATGCGCGGGCTCGATGCGCGTGTGCTCTTGCTTCTTGCGGATCTCACCGAGGAGCACGTGCTGGCCGGCCGTCAGGTCAGGGCACTATCGTACCATCGTGTGATTATTATCACATATTCTATTTCGACTCTATCTGGAGATGCGCTCCAGAGCGGCCCACAGTGGACTCCTCCGTGGTCGACACACTCGTCACGACGCGCCGAGGGTCGACCGGCGCGCCATCGATCGTGGCGTTGAACGGGCCGCTGTGTCGCTAGAGGCAGATCTCGGGCGTTCGGTTGACGGGGAGCCCCTCGGCCAGCTTGACCCGAGCGATCGCATCGGCCATGTAGTTTCGCCGTAGCTGGGCCCCCATGCGGAACTGTCGATAGAGCCCCTCGACGTCCTCCACCTGGGTCATCGCCATGGGATTGACCTTGATCTTGCCCCGGTAGATGAAGTGCTCGGGGCGTACCTGGTCGAAGAGCTTTCGGGCCTCCGCCAGCGGCCGGGGGATGTCGAACCCCGACCCTTCCTCGCCCTCCCGCAACATCAGCACGCTCCAGGCCGGCATCATGTTCGGATCGCAGTGCGCTCGGTTGATCACCAACGGGAGCAGTAAATAGAAGTACGCGACTTCGATCCAGCTCAGCCGCAGCGCAGACAAGAACGGGTCGTGCATCGTCTCGTACCAGTCGCCGATCGCACGCTGTGACGAGAGCATCGGGGCCCACAGCGCCCGCTCGAGCCGCTCGATGTAGTCCGGATCGTGCTCGCTGCACGCATCCCGCGCGATCATCTCGCCCAGCTGCTCGAGCTGGATCACGCCAAAGGTCAACCCGTTGCTCAGCAGCGGATCGAGGGCATAGGCCGCGTCACCGATGACGGCCCAGCGATCCGCGGAGTACGCCTGCTTGGAGTAGTAGTGATAGCGACGGTAGACATTCGAATCCAACACCCGACCCGAGCCGACCAGATCGGTGATCAGCGGATGAACAGCACCGACCTGCTCCATGAAATCGTCGATGTTTCGGACGTGCCCCCGGTAGAGATCCGACCGCATGGACAGACCAATGCTCATCAGCTCCCCGGGCTCTTTGGACCGCAGCGGGATCATCCAGATCCAGTGGCCTCGCCCCATGAAGTGATGGGTCGAGTAGTAGCGATCGTAGTGATACGCCTCCCCGGGTCCGGCCGGGCGGGGACCGAGCGCTTCACAGCGACTGAGCAGGTCTGGATCGAAATCGGACACCCGAAACCAGAACGCATCGCGCTGGATCTCCGAGCGCACCTTGAGCCCGAGCTGCCGTCCCAAAACCGACCGTCGCCCGCTCGCATCGATGACCCAGTCGCCGCTGACCTCGTGCTCCTGCCCGTCCGTTCGCTCGATCGTGAGGGTGTGGGACCGATCACGACCCAGCTCGACGTGTCGCACCTTCCCGTAAATCCGCTCGATTCCGTCGGTGCGATCGACCCGCTCGCACATATCCCGATCGAAGACCTCACGGTTGAGCTGCCACGACGGCGGTCGGGCCATCGGCCCCTCCCACCCTCCCTCGAGGCGGGGAAAGTCATCGGGCTCGCGCTCGTTGCAGTGCACCGAGTAGCGACGATCCGCCGGGTCTTCGGGATTGAGCTTGAAGTAGTACGTCAGCGCGTACTTCGGATAGTGATGCTCTCGTAAATACGACCCCAGCCCCAGCTTGTTCTCCAAGAATTGGGCCGTAATCTCGATCGTCGACTCTCCGACGACCGGCATGCCCCCTCGGGTCGGGGGCCCGATCACGAGGATCTCGACGTCCCGAGGCAACTGGCGGCGCAAGTACAGCGCCGCGATGTTCGCCATGATACCGTTACCAATAATCGCAATGCGAGAGAGCGAGCTCGGGTTCATTTGTCTGTTTCGACTCCGAGCGAACTCTAGCAGAGATCGCGACGTTAGCAGGCCACTGTGACGACGAGCAAGCTCAGGCCAGGCCAACCCGCTCCGCGCCGGGCCGTCACGGTTGGCGTCGCCCCGGCCCGCCATGCTAAGAGTTCGTCGAGCAGCTCACGAAGCGCTCAAAACACTGGCCGGGGGTAACGATGGAGTTTAGCTGGACGACCGAGCAGGTCGAAATCTACGACCGCGTCCTGGCGTTTTCGCGAAAAGAGCTGAACCACGAGATCCGCGAACGCGACCGCGAGCACCGTTTTCCACGGCGGGAATGGCGCAAGTGTGGTGAGTTCGGTCTAACCGGCCTTTCGGTGCCCGAACGCTATGGCGGTATGGGCCTGGACTGCCTGACGACCGCGCGCATCGTCGAGGCATTCGGCCGCGGTTGCGAGGACGGCGGTCTGGTCTTCTCGGTCGCCGCGCACCTGTTTGCGTGCGTCATGCCGATCTACGCCGGCGCGAGCGACGAGCTCCGCGAGCGGCTCTTGCCGCGCCTGTGCGACGGCACCTCGATCGGAGCCAACGCGATCACCGAGGCCGAGGCGGGCTCGGACGTCCATGCCCTCGCCTGTCGCGCGGTGCGTGACGGCGATGATTATGTGCTCAACGGCGAGAAGACCTACGTGACCAACGGCCCGGTCGCGGACCTGTTCGTCGTCTATGCAACGACGAATCGAGCCTTTGGTTACATGGGGATCACCGCCTTCGTGGTGCCCCGCCAGACCGAGGGTCTTGTGGTCGGTGAGCCCTTCGACAAGACGGGCCTGACCACCTCGCCGGTCAGCTCCGTGTACCTCCAGGACTGCCGAGTCCCCGCCGCCTACCGCCTCAACGAGGAGGGCCAGGGGGGCCTGCTATTCAAGGAGTCGATGCACTGGGAGCGCGCGTGCCTCTTTGCAATGTACGTGGGGGCCATGGATCGTCAGCTCGAGCGCGCGATCGAATTCGCCACGACGCGGCGCCAGTTCGGCAAGACGATCGGGAAGTTCCAGGGCGTGTCGCACCGGATCGCCGACATGAAGCTGCGCCTCGAGAGCGCGCGCCTGCTGCTCTACCGCGCCTGCTGGCTGCGCGACCAGGGGCACGACGCCACCCTCGACATCGCGCTGGCCAAGGTCGCCATCAGTGAGGCCGCGGTCCGATCCGGCATCGATACGATCCAGGTATTCGGCGGTAGCGGAGTGATCCGAGAATTCGACGTCGAGCGCGAGCTCCGCGACGCCCTGCCGAGCACGCTATTTTCCGGCACCTCGGAGATCCAACGCAACCTGATTGCGGCCCGGCTCGGCTTGTAGTTCGAACATCGCCCAGGCTCGCCCCGTCCAGGCTCGCCCCGCCCAGGCTCGCCCCGCCCAGGCTCGTCCCGCAACCGGACGGCTCCTCACCGCGCCGGTACTCGTGCACCGGGAACTCGAGTGTCTCGACCCCTCGAACCTGTGGTATGACGCGCTCTGCTCGACTGGCTCATGATACGAGGAGAGATTACGACGTGAAGGACGACGAGGTTCGGACGGCACTCACCGATTTCATCGCGCGCGAGTTCCTAGACGGCGAAGACATCGGCCTCGATGCGCACACCCCCCTACTCGAGTACGGCCTCATCGACTCGATTTCATTGGTAAGCCTGACCGAATTCGCCAAACAAAGGTTTGGCGTCGCAATCCCGGCCGAACAACAGATCCCGCAGAACCTCAAGGACATCCAGTCGATCTCGGCAATGATCCTCGACCTCGCCAACAACTCGGCCAACGAAACCTGAGACCCGCGCTCGGCCCGGACGCGTAGGCACCGGGACCCGCGGGGCTCATCAGCCGCAGACGGCGCAGTGACACGCAGCACTCCAGCAAGCGAGGCGAAATGAGCAACGCGGATCCAAGGACGGACGAACCCCAAGCACCGACGACCGACTCCGAGTCGTCCCCCGAGTCGGGGGCCGAGGAGTCGGCGGCGCAATCCTCCCGCGCCCCCGAAGAGTCCTCCACGGAATCCGCGACGATCGTCCCCCTGCGCGGCGACGATAACTTCACCGGCAAGCGCGACAAGGATGTCGAGGAGCACATCCACAAGCAGAAGAAGAAATTCCAGCTGCGCTACCAGGGATTGCTCCACCCCGGCCTCGTCCCGACCTCGCTGGTGCAGTCGGGCGAGCGCTCGCCGATGAAGATCCTGCCGCCGCCCACGTTCCGCTGGCCGCTGATGTGGCTTGCGATCCGTAACGTCATTCGGTTCCTCTCCCTGCTCCGACGAAACAAGCGCAGGGACAGATTCGACGTGTTCCTCAACCGTATCGGGCGACTCGACGACGGCAAGCTCCTGGCCCGGCAGCGGGCTCGAGCCGAGGCGATCCGTGACTTTTGCGCTGATCGAGGAGGGATCTGGATCAAGGGCGCTCAGTTGATCGCAGCGCGACGCGACCTCATCTCCGAGGTCACCAGCGATGCCCTCGACAACCTGCATGATCGCGCTCCGGGCTTCCCACCCGAGCTCGCCAGGGCACAGATCGAAAAGGCGCTCGGCAAGCCCGTCGAAGAGGTCTTCGTCGAATTCAACCCGCATCCGCTGGCCGCCGCGACCATCGGCCAGATCCACACCGCCCAGCTCAGGTACAAGAAGACCAAGGTCGTCATCAAGGTCAGGCGGCCAGACATCGAGAAGGTGTTCAAGCGCGAGATGGGCCTGGTCAAGTGGCTCGCAGACTTCTGCACCAAGCGAGGACTGCTCAAGCAGCTGCGCCCCGACGAGCTCTACCAGGAACTCGAGCACATGATCGTCGACGAGCTCGACTATCGGATCGAGGCTCACTCGGGCAAGCTGTTGCGCAAGGTGCTCGCCGACCACCGCGTCTATGCCCCGAAGATCTTCATGGAGTACAGCACCGCCGACGTCCTCGTCATGGAGTACGTGCCGGGCGTGCTCATGTCCGATTTCCTCCGACTGCGCAACGCCGAGCCGGAGCGGGTGAAGGACTGGTGCGAGGAGAACAACGTCAAGACCAAGAAGCTCGCGGGCCGCTTCTACGACTCTTTCCAGCGCCAGCTGTTCGAGGACAACCTCTTCCACGCCGACATGCACCCCGGCAACGTCATGCTCTTGCGCAACAGCCGGTTTGCCTTGATCGACTTTGGCTCGGTCGGCATGACGGACAAGAGCTTCCTCGAGAAGTACACCTATTATCTATCGTTGCTCATCGATCACGAGTACTCGAAGGCGTTCGATCTGTGGCTGCACATGATGGGGGAGACTCCCCCGTTCGACAAGCCCAAGGTCATCCGGGACATGGCGCGCTTGCAGCAATTCTTCGACTATCGCGCGAGCGTCAAGGCCATCCCCTACCGAGAGAAATCGTCGTCGGCGACCTTGGGCAAGATGCTGCAGGTCTTGGGCCGCTACAAGATTCCACCCGCCCACGAGTTCACCAAGCTCAATCGCACCATCTTTGCCGCGGAATCTACGGTGGAGCAGCTCCTCCCGACGCAGAGCGTGGCGATGCTGATGCAAGACTACTGGGACGGCCGGCAGAAGCGCTTGGGCACCGATCTCCTGCTCCAAGATCAAGCCGACCTCAATACCACCACCCTGCGCAGGGCCACGTCGATCCTCGAGAAGCTCGACGACAACCTCTTTTACTACCTCGACCGAATTCGCGCGATCTCCAAAGAGGCCACGAGCCGAGAGCGAAGCATCGGCCAGGCCGTGCTCGCCATCGTCTTTCGCGCGTTCGGACTCATCTTGTTGTTCGGCGTGCTCGCATTCCTCCATGATCTTTGCGTCGACGTCCAGCACAGCGAGTGGGCCTCCCGAGGACTGCTCGGCACCGTCGTGCGAACATTCGCAAATGCCGAATACTTCGACTATTTCGTCTGGGGCGCGCTCTTTGTCGCGCTGATATTCATGCGCCGAAAGATCAAGGGCCTCCAAGACCTTGCCTGACGCCTGATGCCGGTCGCCTGACGCCGGTCACCGGTTCACCGGCCGCCGACCTCGCCGCCCTCAGGACTCAGTCCACAGCTTGTTGTGGTGATAGCGATCTTCCCCCGCCACCAGCATGCTGCGGTAGCGATCGAGCGGGAATCGGGCGCCGCCAAAGGTCCAGTGATCACGGTCCGGGTAGACCCGCACATCGCCCGAGCAGTAGCGGATCGCCAGCCCCAGCCGCAGCTGGTCGCGGCTGGTGTTGGGCAACGACGCGTGGATGCAGCGCGAGGTGAAGAAGAAGAATTGCCCCGCCTTGAGCTCCATGTAGACGGCCTGGCTCTCATCGGGTCGCCAGTGCGGGTCGAGCTTGCGCGCGGATGCATCATAGCCATAAAACCCCCGCTTGATGCCGTCCTTGGTGAGCTTGTTGATCTCATCGGGGCGAAAATTCAACTGCTTGAGATCGTCATAACGCCACGGCTGCCGGTGAGTCCCCGGGATGAACTGCACACAGCCGTTCTCCCTGGTCGCGTCGGTCACCGCGACCCAGGCGGTGAGCTCGAAGGGATTGTCGTGCTCCTCGACCGGGACGAGCTTCGCGCTGCCCTCGAACTCCGCGAAGACCTCGGTCTGGTGCCAGTCGGTGCCCTCGTCGCCGGGGTTCTTGGGGAACCAGCTGCTGCGCCAACAAAGGACATCGTCGCCGAGGACGCCCTGCAAGCGCTGGACGATCTGTGGCCTGGCGACCAGCTTGCGCAGGACCGGGATGTCCAGGTGTCGGTCGAATTGGTGCTTATTTTCGGGGTAGATCGAGGTCTCGGTCGACTGAAGACTCCGCCGCAAGACCTGAGACCACAAGATCCGCATCTGCTCGGGCTCAAGCAGCGTGTAAGGGCCGAGGTAACCCTGTGCCCGAAACTGCTCCCGTTCTTGCTCGCTGAGAAAATAGTCTGCACTCATCGTCTGTGCTTCCCTCGTGACAAACTCGTGGGGTGCGTCGGTCCCGGCTGTGTCGGGGAGAACGACGCTATGACGCGGTCCCCTCGCTCGCCTCGCCCTCCAGGTGGGCGGCGAGGAGCGCCTCGGCCTCTTCGTCGGATAGATGCTCCAGTTGGTCCAGCTCGCGCTCGAGCGCGCTGGACCCCGCGGCTCCATCGCCGGGCCGCTCCAGCCCCACGACGTCATAGCCGATGTGCTCGCTGAGCGCCTGCCACGTCGGGTGATCGAAGAGCAGGGAGGCCGGTAGCTTGAGCGCCAGGGACTTGCTCAGGTTGTTGCGCAGCTCGACGGCCATCAGCGAGTCCATGCCGAGATCGAGTAGAGGCTTGTGCGGCTCGATCTCCACGTCGCGCTCGATCCCGAGGACCCGCTCGATCTGCTCGCGGATGTGCCCACTCAAGATGGCCATGCGCTCGCTCGGGTAGCTCTGCTCCAGCCGCTGCCGCACCGAAGGCGGCGCGCTCGGCTGCGCGGGAATATGGGAGGCGCGCGCTTGCAGGCGCGGGACGATCTCGGACAGCAGCGGCATCTCCCCCACCGCCGGCGTGAACGAGAGGGGGAGCACGCAGGCATAGGGCACGTCGCTCTGGAGCAGCCACTCCAGCACCAGCATGCCTTGATCGGGCGAGATCTCACCGATCCCACGCTGTTGCCACCGTGCTCGTACCCGACCGTCGAGCGATTGGGTCATTCCCGCGGCTCGCCACGGACCCCACGCGATGCTCGTCCCGGGCAGCCCACGGCTTCGCCGATAGGCAGCCAGGGTGTCCAAGAAGGCATTGGCGGCCGCGTAGCTGGCTTGCCCCCCGTTGCCGAGCACCGCGGCGGCGGACGAGTACATGACGAAGAAGTCGAGCTTCATCGACTCGGTGAGGCGATGCAGGTTCCAGGCGCCGGCCACCTTGGGGGCAAAGACCCCTTCGAATCGTCTCCACTGCTGCTTGAGCAGCACCCCATCGTCGATGACCCCCGCGGCGTGGACGACCCCCGCCAGGGGAGGCCCGGCCTGCGCGAGGGCACGGAGGGCTTGGTCCAGCTCGGCGTGCTCGCTCACGTCGGCCCGCAGCGGATGGATCTGAACGCCGCGTTGCTTCATCGTATCGATGAGAGCCTGCGCGGAGACACTCGGCTCGCTTCGACCGAGGATCGCGATGTGGGCCGCGCCGTGCTCGGCCATCCAATTGACCAGGTGGATCCCCAGCGCCCCAAAGCCTCCGGTGACGAGGTAGGTGGCGTCGGCACGCAGCCGCAGCGGATCCCCCATCATCTGCAGCCCTTCGCACCGAACCAGACGAGGAACCAGGCGTTGACCGTCTCTCAGGGCCACGTGCTTGTCGCTGCCGACGGACGACACCGTCGCGCACAGCGCCTCGGCCACCGCCTCCGCGCCCTGGGCCCCCCCTGCGACCTCAGCGGGATCGATGTCGATGAGCCCGCCCCAGATGTCGGGGTGCTCCTGCTCGATAACCCGACCCAGGCCCACCAGGGGCGCTTGCATGAGCGCTCCGGCGTCTGGTTGGTCGGTGGCGTACTTGCGGGTCACGAGCCACAGCCGTCGCGACCGCGACCCGGCCATCGCGCTCAGCGCCTGGACCAGGTGCAGCACGCCCCCGCTCGCCCGCTGTTGCGCGCGCATGATCGCCGCCGCGTCGGCCTCGGCGCTCACCGACGGGGACGAGCCCCACAGGTAGAGCACCTGGCCGGGGGTCGCGTCCCCGTCGGCGAGCGCCGCGGCGAGCAGCTGCCGGTAGTGTTCGGGCTCCCGCGGATCGATCTGGTACCGCTCGACGTCATTCGATGCACCGAGTCGACCGAAGCCATCGCCCGGGGTGACCATGACGCAGGCCCCGCCGTTCGCCGTTAGATAGCGCTCCAGCGACGGCGCGACGTCTTCGTCGGCAAAGACGATCCAGCGACCCCCCGACACCGGGCTCGTCCCCGCCGGGGCCGCGGCGTGCTCTGGCGCGACCGGTCGCCAGCGCAGCTCGTGAGCCCAACGCCCGCAGGCAACCTCATCGTAGGGGATCCGCTGGCCGAGGCGGCGATAGTTCTCGTCGCGGAGCCCCGCGCTCGGAGCCTGCGTCTTGACGGCGGTCAGCAGCACGTAGCTCGCCAGCCCCTTGTGCAGCATCTTCCCGAGCTGAATGTAGGACCGACAAGCCGCGATGATGTTGGGATCCGGCTGCTCCCCGGACAGCTCGACCAGGCGATCCTCGAACCGCTCGTCGTAGATGAAGTTGCCGATCTCGTAGCTGACATCCACGCAGTCGACGACCTCCATGTCTTGGCTCGCCAGCAGGGTGGCCCACTCCTGCCGCGTGCTGAAGTACGACGACGTAAGCTCGTGATCGACCGAGAATTCGGCGTTGGAGATGAAATCGGCGACCACGAACTTACCGTCGGGGTTGAGGTTGCGCCCGATGTTGCCGAAGAGGCTCTCCTTGTCCTTGATGTGGTGGGTCACCTCGAAGCCGAACGCGAGCTCGAAGGCGGACGGAAACTCGTCCTTGGCGCTGTCACGGCGAAAGAGGTGGACGCGATCGGCCAGCTCTCGCCGCTGAGCCTTTTGCTGCCCGACTTCGATCTGCTTGGCCGAGATCGAGTAGCCATAGAGCGCCAGGTGCCAGTGACGAGCGGCGAGGGTGATCAAGTCGCTGGCGTAGCCGCAGCCATAGTCCATCACGCACTCGACCTTGCTGAAATCGACATGGCGAAACAGCGCCGCCTTCATCTCCCGTTGTGCCGCCAGCACGACGCCGTAGCGGTGGGTGTACGAGTGCGGGCTCAGCAAGAAGTGCAGCCACGACAGGTCGGGTTGGATCTCGGGGAACGGGGCGAAGACGAGGTACGCCTCGTCGTGGGCCGGGCCCGTCTGGTCGTGGGTCGTCTCGGTCAGGGCGTCGTAGTACTCGGACGGGATGCTCGCGTGCGGGGTCGCCTCGGGGTGCGTCAGCTCCGGCGCCGGGATCCAGTACCGCTTGCGCTGCCACGGATAGGAGGGCAATCGCACCAGGCGACCTCCAGGCGCGAATACGTCGCTGAACTCGACGTCGAACCCCTGCATGTAGAGCTCGGCCAGGCTCCGCAGCATGGTGTCCTCCCGGGGGTGACCACGCCGCAGCGACGCCAGCGCCAGGCCCTGCGCTCCGTGCTGCTCCAGGCACTCGAGGATCGGGGCAGCGAGCACCCGATGCGGGCCGATCTCCAGGAATAGGCGGTGCCCGTCCTCGATGGCGCCAGTCATCGCGGGCGCGAAGCGAACCGCGTCACGCATGCCACGGGACCAGTACGCCGCGTCGAACTGGCCCTCTCGCCGCCGCTCCCCGGTCACGGTCGAGTAGACCGGGATCGTCACCGGGGTCGAGCGAATGCCGCGCAGGGCCTCGATGAGCGGCGCGCGAAGGGGATCCATCTGCGGGCCATGAAATGCATAGTCGACGTCCAGGCGCTTGCTGCGGATCCCCTCGGCGCCCAGTCGCTCGAGCAGTGCATCCACCGACCTCGGATCTCCCGAAAGGGTGGTGGATCGCGGGCCGTTGATGGCCGCGACCCAGAGATCGGTGGCGCCGACCTGCTCGGCGAGCAACGATCGAACCTCGGCCTCGGACATGGCGACCGCGACCATCGCCCCCTGGCCGGCCGTGCCCTGCATGAGCCGGCCACGGTGGTAGGCGATCGTCAGCGCGTCCTCGAGCGTCAGGCCACCGGCGACGTGGACGGCCGCAATCTCGCCCACGCTGTGGCCGATCACGGCGTCGGGCACGATCCCCCACGCCTGCCACTGCCTGGCCAGTGCGATCTGCAGCGCGACCAGGGCCGGCTGACCGATGTCGGTGCGACCGAGCTTGCAGAAGTCCGCGTCGGCGCGCAGCTCGTCCAGGAGCGACCAGCCGGTCATGGGGCGCAGCGTGGCGTCGCAGCGCTCGAGCAGCTCGGCGAAGACGGGCCGGCGCTCCGCCTGCGCCTGCCCCATGCCCGGCCAGTGTCCTCCCTGTCCGCAAAAGGAGAACACGACGCGGGGTCGGCCGGTGAGCAGCCGAGAAGGCACCGACGACTCACCCCCCGTCAGGGCCGCGAGGCCTTGGCGGATCTCTTGGTGGGTCTGACCCAGCACGGCATAGCGGTGCTCGTGGTGGGCTCGCCTGCACGCCGCCGAGTAGCAGACGTCGGCCAGCGCGGGCGCTTGGGCGCTCAGATAGCGCTCGTAGTCCGCGGCGAGCGCCTCGAGGGCCGCGCCGTTGCGGGCCGAGATCGGCAGCAGGCAGGGCCCGCTGGGGGGCTCGCCGGCCGCCGCCGACTTACGCGGCGGAGCCTCTTGGACGATCACGTGGGCGTTTGTGCCACCGATCCCAAACGAGCTCACGCCGGCGGTGCGGGGCTTGCCGTCCACGGCCCACGGCTCGTGCTGCTGCTGCACCTTCAGCGACAGATCATCGAAGGCGATCGCCGGGTTGGGGTCCGAGAAGTGCAGGCTGCGAGGCAGCTGCCGGTGGTGGAGCGCGAGCACGGTCTTGATAAGCCCCGCGATCCCGGCGGCCGCCTCGAGGTGCCCGAGGTTGGTCTTCACCGAGCCAATGCGGCAGGGTGAAGACCGCTTCCCGAGCACCGCCCCCAGGGCGGCCGCCTCGATCGGGTCGCCCAAGGCGGTCCCCGTGCCATGGGCCTCGATGTAGTCGAGCGCGTCGGCGGTCATCCCCGCATCGCGCAGGGCCGCTTCGATGACCTGCTGCTGCGCCTTGCCGTTGGGCACCGTCAGCCCGCTGCTGAATCCATCCTGATTGACCGCACTGCCGCGAATGACCGCATAGACGGGATCACCGTCGGCCTGCGCACGATCGAGGCGCTTGAGCACGAGCACGCCAACGCCCTCGCCGCGGACAAAACCATCCGCGCGGGCGTCGAACGCCTTGCAGCGCCCGTCGGGCGCCATGAACTTCCCGAGCAGCACCCCGGTGCTCGGCAACAGGGTGAGGTTGACCCCGCCGGCAATGGCCAGCGTGGACTCCTCGCTCCTCAGGCTGCGGCAGGCTTGATGAACAGCGACCAACGACGACGAACACGCCGTATCCAGCACCATGCTCGGACCGGTCAGGTGAAAGCAATACGACAGCCGGTTCGCGGCGATGCACAGCGACGTGCCCGTCGCCGCGTACATGTCGTATTTCTCGAGGTGGGACGGGACATCAGTCTGGAGCTGACGCCAGTAATCGACCATGGACGCACCGACGAAGACGCCGGTGGACGATCCCCGCAGGGCGTTGACATCCAGCCCCGCATCCTCGAAGGCCTCCCAGGCGACCTCGAGCAAGAGGCGTTGCTGCGGATCCATGCACACCGCCTCACGCGGCGTAATCGAGAAGAACGAGGGATCGAAGGTCTCCACGTCGCGCACGAAGCCGCCCCACTTCGTGGGCGCCCTCCCGGGGATCTCGGCGTCGGGATCGTAGAACGTGTCGGCGTCCCAGCGATCGCTGGGCACCTCGGTGATCGCGTCGACCCCGTCGCAGAGCAACCGCCAGAACGACGCCGGATCGTCGGCCTCACCGGGGAAGCGGCAGCCGATCCCGATGATCGCGATCGGCTCCGACTGCGAAGATTGCACATCGGACAGCAAGAACTCGGCGAGCAGCTTGCGCTTGGCGTCGGGGAGCCCTTTGATGAATTGAATGACTTCGTCCATGCTGATGCCGCGGGGTGTGGGTGCGTCTAGGTCGGATCCCTCACGAGTTGAGGCCGCGCTGCTTGAGCTCCTCGAGCTCTCCCTCGGAGAGGAGATCGAGCTGCTCGAGAACCTCGAGCATCTTCGCCTGCTCGGCGTCGTCGCTCGAGTCGGATGAGTCGGATCCCTCCGCTTTCGGTGAATCGCTCGGTACCAGCTGCGGCAGCAAGAACTCGGCGAGCGAGGCCACCGTGGGGTGGTCGAAGATGACCGTCGTCGGCAACGAGCGACCCAGCGCATTCTGAAGGTTGTTCTTGAGCTCGAGCGCGCGGATGGAATCCATCCCGAGCTGGAAGAACCCGGCCTCCTCCGAGGCGGCCGCCACGTCGCGACCGAGAGCCGACGCGACCTGCTCTCGCAGATAGCTCGTCAGCAGGTACATTCGCTCGGAGGGGAGCGCTCGTTGGAGCTGGAGCTGCAACGCAGACTGCGCCGGGGACGAGTCGAGCGGTGCTTGCCCGCTCGCAGCGGGACGTTCCTTCATCTGCGTGAAGACGGGATCGAACTCGTCCTCGACCGCGGCGAAGTACACCCCCCAGTCGACCGGCATCACGGCACACTGAGCGTCATCCCGAGACATCATGCGCTCGAGCATCTCGAACCCCTCCGCGACCGCGATCGATCGCATCCCCGGGATCGGCTCTCTTCCCGCCACTCGCTTGCCCAGGCCCACCTGCGTCCAGGCCGGCCAGTTGACAGACAGCGCCGGGAGCCCGAGCGAACGACGGTGATGCGCCAGTGCATCCAAGAAGACGTTGGACGCGGCGTAGGTCGCGTGGCCGAGCAAGCCGACCAGCGCGGCCGCGGACGAATACATGATGAAGAAGTCCAGCGCATGTCGCCGCGTGAGCGCGTGCACGTTCCACGAGCCCTGAGCCTTCGCGGCGAAGACATCGCGAAACTGCGACCAGCCGAGCTTGAGGAGCACCCCGTCGCTCACCACCGCCGCCGTGTGGATCACCCCGCGCAGCGGTGGCGCCACCGCGAGCGCCTCGTCGAGCGCTCGCTCGAGCGCGGCACGATCGGAGACGTCGGCCTTGACGACGAGCACCTCACAGCCGGCCTCACGGAGCTCACCAAGCACCGCCTCGGCTCCCTCCCCCTTGCCGCTGCGGCTCACGCAGATCAAGTGCCGCGCCCCGGAGCCCGCCAGCCACCGCGCGGACTCCAGCCCGAGGCCGCCCAGGCCACCGATGATGAGATAGGTGGCGTCGGCGCGGATCTCGACGGGCTGGGCCGGCGCCGCAGATCCCCCCAGCGGGCTCAGGCGCAGCACCCTGCGCTCCCCTCCACGATACGCGACCTGCTCACGCCGAGCGCCGTTGGCCGCCTCTGCGAGCACGACCGCCGCGGCATCGTCGTTGGCGGATCGCGGGTCCAGATCGACCAGTCCGCCCCAGATCTCCGGGTGCTCCTCGGCCAAGACCCGCCCCAGCCCCCACAGCGTCGCCTGGCTCGTCGCGACCGACGCCGGATCGCACTCGAGGCGTTGGGCTCCGCGAGTGACGATCCAAAGGCGACTCCCGGTCAGCGACCGGACGCCGGCCGTCGCCTGCAAGAAGTGAAGCAAGCCGCCGCAGCACGCCCGCAGGCCCGGCTCCAGCAGCCCTCCTGGAGGATCCTCGACGACGTCGAGTCCCCACAGGTAAAGGACGTGGTCGAACGGGTGACCCTCACGGTCGGTGAGGGCATCGACCAGCGGCCCGAACCCTCGAGCCGACGTTGGATCCACCACCAGCGACTCGGCGACCAGCGACTCGGCCGTGGAGGCTCCTGAGCTCCCTTCGGGCCCGCGATCGTTCGGATAGACCCGCATGCAGCGACCACCCGCGCGCTCGATCTGGACGCAAAGCTGATCGGCAAGCCCCCCTGCATCGGCGAGGACCAACACACACGGGGGCCGAGCCGCGTCCGCGCCCTCGCGCGGCACGGCGTGCCACGTGAGCTGATAGAGATCACCCCCGGCCTTGGTTCCCCGATCCTCCTCGGGCCGTCGCAGGGCATGCTCGCGCCAGTCCCGAACCGGGTAGCGCTCATGCTGCCAGGGATAGGTCGGCATGTGCTCGGTGGGCCGGCCCCGACGCAGCAGCGGGCGCCAGTCGATCGCGTGCCCGTGGGCCCACAGCGAAGCGGCCGCTTCGGCGAAGGACTCAAGGGGTACGTCTCGACGCATGGACGCAACCGCCACGGTGGTGCGCTCGCGTGAAGCCGCGGTTTGCTCGATGGCGATCTGCAAGACGGGGTGCGGGCTGATCTCGATGAACGCCTCGTGACCTCCATCGATCGTCGCGTTGATGGTCTCGTGGAACAGCACCGGCTGACGCATGTTCCGAAACCAGTACGACGCGGTGCACTGCGTGCCTTCGAGCGGCGCCGCGAGCACGCTCGAATAGATAGGCAACGTCGCGGCGCGCGGCGTGATCGAAGCGATGCCCGCCTGCAGCTCCTCGCTCAGCGCGTCCACCTGAGGGTGATGAGAAGCCACATCGACCCGCACACGACGGCCGAATACGTTCTGCTCGCTCAGCTGTTCGAGGATGGCGTCGATCGCAGCGACATCGCCACAAAGGACGACCTGCCGAGGGCCGAGACTGACCGCGATCTCCAGCCCGCCCCCATGCTCGAGCAATCGCTTGCGTGCCTGCTCGGCCGACAGCCCCACCACGGCCATTCCACCGCGCCCGCTCAGCCGCTGCAACAGCCGGCTGCGGGTGCAGATGACGAGCGCCGCGTCCTCCAACGAGAGCGCCCCCGCGACATGAGCCGCCGCGACCTCGCCGAGGCTATGGCCGACCACGGCCCCCGCAGACACACCGAGACTGCCCCACAACTGAGCCAGAGCCACCTGCATGGCGAAGATTGCGGGCTGGCAGACCTCGATCGAGTTCAGGTCGCGATCCGACGTGAGCACCGCCTGCAACGACCAGTCGACATGAGGTCGCAGCGCCTCCTCACACCGCGCAATCGCGTCGCGGAAGACCTCGTATCGCCCGATCAGCGCCGCGCCCATGGCTCGCCACTGACCGCCCTGGCCCGAGAACACAAAGACCGGAGCGCGCGGGTGCTCGGCGACCGCGTGCACACTCCCGCTGGGGAGGACACGGCCCTGCACCCAATCATCCAGGGCGCCGCGTAGCGCCGCCGGGTCCCCGGCGACGATGGCCAGTCGGTGTGCGTGCTCCGTGCGTCGTAGCGCCGCCGTATGGCAGACATCCTGGACCTCAGCCGTGGTGGCCCCGAGCACGTCGCGATAGCGGGCCGCGAGGGTACGAAGCGGGGCCGGTTGATGGGCAGAGATCGGGAGCACGTATGGCCCATCGAGCTCCGACTCACGGTCCGAAGCGCCGGCTTCGAGACCGGCCTCGAGATCGGCCTCGATTGGGGGCGCCTCTTGCACGATCAGGTGGGAATTGGTCCCACAAAAACCGAACGAGCTGACGGCCGCGACACGGGGGCGCTCGCCACGAGGCCACGGCAGCGACTGGGTGGGAATGACCAGCGGCGTCCCGTCGATCTCGATGTTTGGATTGAGCCGCTGAAAGTTCAGCACGGGCGTGATCCGACCGCGGCGCAGCGTCATGATCGCCTTGCTCAAGCCAACCACTCCGGCGGCTGCCTCGAGGTGACCAAAGACGGTCTTCGCCGCGCCGAGAACACAAGGGGCCGCCTCGAGATCTCGGCGGCCATAGACCCCGTTCAAGGCTTCGACCTCGATGGGATCCCCCAGCGAGGTACCCGTGCCGTGCGTCTCGACGAAGCCTACCTCGCCGGCGGTGGCGCGCGCGTCTTGGAGGGCCGCCTCGATGACCTCGCGCTGGGAGGTCAAGCTCGGCGCGGTCAGGCTGGTGCTCCGGCCGTCTTGATTGACGGCCGAGCCCCGAATGACGGCCCAGATCGGGTCCGACGCGGCCCGGGCCTTCGACAACGGCTTGAGCACCAAGGCACCACACCCCTCCGCGCGGACATAACCATCCGCACGCGCGTCGAAGGTCTTGCAGCGACCATCGGACGCCATCGTGCGCATCTTGCTTGTGGCGATGGTGGACCACGGCGCCAACAAGAGGTTGATCCCTCCGGCCACCGCCATCTCACACTCGCCGTTGCGCAGGCTCTTGCACGCATAGTGCACCGCGACCAGCGCGGACGAGCAGGCCGTGTCTACGACGACGGAGGGCCCTCGCAGATCGAACTGATAGGAGAACCGGCCGGCGACGACGCTGCCGCACGCACCCGTAGCGGAGTAGGAATCGATCTCCGATCCCCGGCTGAACTCCAGGGCGGGGTAGTCCATCGGGCTGAGTCCGACGAAGACGCCCGTGCGACTGCCCCGTAGATCGGGCACGCGTTGCCCCGCCCGATCCAGTGCTTCCCATGCCACCTCGAGCCAGATCCGTTGATGAGGATCCATCCGCTCGGCCTCGCGCGGCGTGATGCCGAAGAACTCGGCGTCGAAATGGTCATAGTCCGCCAGCAAGCCCGCCCAGCGCGTCGATAGCTTGCCTGGTGCGCCCGGATCTCGATCGAAGAGCGTCGCCAGCTCCCATCGCTGCGGGGGGACCTCGCGGACCGCATCGCGCCCGTCCTCGAGCAGCTGCCACAGGCCCTCGGGCTCGGTGACGGCCCCGGGGAAGCGACACGCGAGGCCGATGACCGCGATCGGTTCAGATCGCGCGAGCTCGAGCGCTTCGACCTGTGCCCGCAGCTGCTTGATCTGCTTCAATGCGTTGCGCAACAGGGTCGCCTGGTCTCGTGATGCTGTAGCCATGGTCCCCTACTTTCCCTCGAGCTCGGCCAGCTGCGCCGCTAGCTGCGCTGCGACCTCGTCGTCTTCGAGTCGATCGATCTCGTCCTGCTCGTCTTGTATGACCGCCGCCCCCTCGTCTCGTGCTCGCCCTTGGTCGGCCGGAACATCGAGCGGCAATCCGATCCGCCGCGCCACCTCCCGGACGAGATCCGCAATGGTGGTGGAGCCCCACAGCAACGCCGACGGTAGCTGAGCGCTCAGGCTCGACTCCAAGCGGCGCCGGATCTCCAGCGCGGTCAATGACTCTACCCCAAGCGCGCTGAGCAGCGTGCTGTCGCCGACCTGCTCCGGCGCCAGCCACAGCGCCTGGGCAACCTGCTCCCGGACATGCTGGGACAACAAAGCCTCGCGGCGCGGCGCGTCCTCGGCGAGCAGGAGCGCGCGCAGATCCGGCCCCTCCCCCCCCTCGGCCCGAGCATGGTCCGCTCCTTGCTCGTCCGCGATCAATCGTTCCAGCAGCGGCATCGAGCCCACCGAGTGAAACTGTAGCCACCGGCGCACGTCCAGGGGAACGACCCCGATCTGCGCGTGAGGACTCGACAGCAGCCGTTCGAAGAGGAGCACCGCACGCTCGGAGGGCATGGACGAGATGCCCTGCATGGCAAAGCGCTTGTCGATGGCTTCCTTCGCCGCAAACCCAACGCCCCCCCACGGACCCCAGTTGATGCTCAGCGCGGTCAGCCCTCGCGCCCGGCGTGCGTGCGCCAGGGCGTCCATGAACGCGTTGGCCGCACAGTAGCTCCCCTGTCCGGCCGAGCCGAGCAACGAGGCGACCGACGACAGCAAGACAAACCAGTCGAGGTGGTGCTTGGCGGTCAGGCAGTGCAGATTCCACGAGCCGATCATCTTCGGCGTCAGCACGTCCCGATAGCGTTCCCGCCGCTGCGTGAGCAGCACCCCATCGTCGAGGACCCCCGCGCCGTGCACCACGCCGCGAAGCGGCGGCATGGTCTCGTCGATGCGGGCCAGCACGGCCGCGATCTGCTGGGCCTGCGACACGTCGGCCGTCGCAACCTCGACCTGCGCTCCGCGGGCACGCATGTCCGCCAGCCTCTGGCTGGCCTCGGCCCCGGCTCCCCGGCGCCCGAGCAAGACCAAGTGTCGCGCTCCCCGCTCCACCAAGTGCTCCGCGAGCAACAAACCGATCCCGCCCAGCCCGCCCGTGATCAGGTACGTGGCGTCGGCCCGCACCGTCCGCTTGGCGTGAACGATGGGCGCCTGCGGCTCGCGCATGGTGAGCACGATCTTGCCGATGTGACGCGCGCGCGCCATGTAGTTGAACGCCTCGGCCGCGCCGGAGATCGGGAATGTACGGAGCGGAAGCGGGCACAGCACCCCCGCTTCGATCAGCGGCCGCAGCTCGCTGAGCAACCCCCCGAGCCGCTCGGGTGTCTTTTGCATGATGCCGCGCAGATCGACCAGCGAAAAGGAGAGGCTGCGCAGGAAGGGCCGTAGACCCAGCAGGCGGTTGTCGTAGTAGTCGCGCTTTCCGATCTCCAAAAAACGCCCGTGATCGCGCAGCAACCCCAGGCTCTTGTCGATCGCCTTTCCAGACAACGAGTTGAGCACGACATCGACGCCTTCGCCGTTGGTCAACGCCATCACGTCGTCGGCGAACTGTAGGCTCCGCGAGTCCATGACGTGACGGACGCCGAGCGAGCGGAGGAAGGCGCGCTTTTGGTCGGACCCCGCCGTCGCGAATACCTCGGCGCCGACATGGTGCGCCCATCGGATCGCGGCAAACCCGACCCCACCGGCGCCCGCGTGGATGAGCACCCGCTCCCCCGCGCGCAACCTCCCGACATGGGCCAGTGCATAGTACGCCGTCAGGTACACCAGCGGCATCGTGGCCGCGTCCTCGAACGACAAGCCCTCCGGCATGAGGGTGACCAGAGCCCGTGGCGTGGTCACGAACGAGCGGAAGCAGCCGAACCCGAGGGCGATGACCGGCTGCCCGACGGTCAGGCCCTCGACCCCTTCGCCAAGGGCCGCGACGCGCCCCGACAGCTCCATCCCCAGGCGCGGCCCCTCATCCCCGGCCTTCTCGTCCGGTAGCAAGCCCAGCGCGAGCAGGACATCCAAGAAGTTCAGGCCTACGGCCTCGACCTCGATCTCCACCTGCCCCGGACCGGGCGGGCGGCGCGGGGCCGCGTGCAGCACGAGCTGATCGAGCCCCCCGGGCTGCTCGGTCCGGAGCGCAAAGGGTTGCGCACCCGCCGGCGTACGCTCCTGCTCCGACGCCCGAGAAGGCCGCGCGGTGCCGTGCTGCAGCCGCGAGACATGACGACCCCCCTGGCGGTAGGCGATCTCTTGCTCGTCACCGGCCACCTCAAGCTCGGCCAGCAGATCGGTGGCCTCGTCACGATGGGGGGTAGGATCGAGATCCAACGTCGTGCAGCACAGCTCAGGGTGCTCCAGCTTGATCACGCGAGCCAGGCCCCACACCGGCGCATGCCCGACCTGCAGCTCGGCCGAGTCCTCAGCCGCGACCGCCGCACGCGTCACCAGCCACAGGCGCGGCGGGTCGCGATATCCCTGCCGAAGCGCGGCCTGCACGACCCCGAGCACGCTCTCGCTACCGAGCCGCTGCATCGCCCACAGGTCGGCGGCTGCGGCGACGTCGGTGGACGTCGCGTCCGTCGCGTTCGTTGCATCAAGGCTCCAAAGATGGAGCACCCCCCGGCACGACTGCCGCGAGAACGCGTGCTCGAACACGTGCTGCAGATGGTCGGGATCCGCCGGGTCGACCTCGTAAGCCCCTTCCTCTTGCTCCCGAAAGCCACCACCCGGGGTGACGCACACGCATCGGTGCCCTCGCTCGACCAACCGCCGGCGCAGCTCGGCCCCGACTCCGGTGCGATCCATCAACAGCAGCCACGCCCCGTCTGGCGACCCGTCTGGCGCTCCGTCTGGCGCCCTGTCGGGGCCGGACAAGGGCCGCTTCTCCCATTGGTAGCGGTAGAGCCAGCGATCGTCCTCAGAGGCTCGCTGCGTCCCCAGGCGCTGCATCTGCAGCCCCTCGACGTCCATCAGCACGACGCCCTGCGTATCGGTGATACGCAGCTGTCCGCCGAGGGTCGACGCATCGACGCGTGCCTCCATGACGACCTCCCGGGGGGGTCGTCGATAGGCACGCAAACGCTCGATCGCGACGGGCACGACGGGCTCCGACCCGCCGGCCGCCGCGACGAAGAGCTGAAGGCCCGCGTCGAGCAGGGCCGGGTGCCACCCATAGTCCCCCTCGGCCATCGACGCCACCTCGGGCAGCTCGACCCGCGCCACGATCTTGTCCTCTACGGACCAGTAGCGACAGACCCCCTGGAAGCTCGGTCCGTACTCGAGGCCCCGAGCGGTCATGAGGCGATAGTGATCCGAGGCCGTCGTGCTGTGCGCCCCGGGGGGCTGCGGCTCGAGCACCACCGGGTCGGGTGCTTGCCCGTCGGTCCAGATCCGCAGCTGCCCGCTGCAGTGGTGCTGGGACTCGCTCCCGAGCGCGCTGTGGATCTGCGCCTCCGACCAGCGCTCTTGGCCCTCGGGCTCGGACAGGCTCACTTGCACGTGGCGGGTGTCGGTGTCGATGAGCAGCATCCGTTCGAAGGACAGCTCGGCCAACTCGACCACTCCATGCTCGGCGCCATGCTCGGCGCCATGCTCGGCGCCATGCCCAACGCCGTGCTCGACGCTCTGCCTCGCGGCCTCGAGCAACATCTCGACGTAGCCCGTCGCGGGCAGCACGGCCGATCCCCGGATGCAGTGATCCCGAAGCCACGCGACGCTATCGATCGACAGGGTCTGGTCCCACCGCGGCTTGGACGGCTCGGTCGCCACGACCACGGGTCTGCCCAGCAAGGGATGTCCGCCAACGGAGTGGGTGGGGCCCGCGCTGGCCTCGACCCAGCAGCGCTGACGTTGCCAGGGGTAGGTCGGCAAGCGCACCCGATGGCCTGGCGGCAGCAAGCGCTCGATACGCGGGACGAGCCCTCGCGTCCACAGCGTGCTGGCCATCTCCAGCAACGCAAACCGCTCCGGTCGATTCCTGCGAAGCGAGCCGGTGACCAGGCCGCACGTCACCAGACGGCGCGCGTCCTCGAGCGCCAGCACCCGCAGCGGGCCCACCGCGACACAAGGCGTCAACCCCCGCACCACCAGCCCGACCCACAAGTCGGCAAAGCAC
>JBCCWC010000061.1:0-65641 GCA_039194325.1 Myxococcota bacterium | reverse complement strand
GCGTGGGTGCGCAGGCCTAATTCATGGGTGGGGGTGGGGGGGGCGCGGGCGGGCCCGGGTGGGGCGGCCGGCCCCCGTCAGCTTCTGCCTCGGCAAGGGCTATGAAGGTGCGCAGCCGGCTGCACCCCGCATGGTGATCCTGGGCGGGGATCGGTCGAGTACAGCGGACCGACGACCGCTACATGCAGCGATCGCTCGCCCGACGACCGCGTGAGCCGGCCGGGCTCTCACTCGACTGTACGACGCATGCTGGCCCCAGGGCTCCTCGCCGGGCTGGTCCTCGGACCACGCCGTGTCTTGCCGTGGCCGATGCGATCGCGCTGGTCGTCGCGATCAGCATCGACCCCCAGAGCGCCACCGGCTGGGTCCCCAGAGCGGCGCGAGTCACGCTCTCGCTCGGCGGCGGGATCGGACTCGAACGTGCTGTGCCGGTTCGAACCGCCTGGGTCGGGGCGCTGCTGGCCCAGCCTATGAGCCTCAGGCGGCGACCAACCGAAGCAGCGTGATCTCGTGGGGCGCTCCCACCCGCACCGGCGGACCCCAGTAGCCGGTGCCGCGGCTGACGTAGATCCACATGTCCTCGTGACGGGCCAGCCCCGCCACGTAGGGCTGGGCCAGGTAGACCAGCAGGTTCATGGGGAAGTACTGGCCACCGTGGGTATGGCCCGAGATCTGGAGGTCGTAGCCGGCCTCGGCCGCTGCGTAGACGCTGCGCGGCTGGTGGGCCAGCAGGATCTTGGCGTCACACTCGGGCGCCCCCTCGCACGCCGCGGCTGGATCGGAGCGATGGCTGGGCACCATGCTCCCCGCCGACACGTCGGTGGCCCCGGCCAGCAAGAGCCGCGCCCCGTCGTGCTCGATCACTCGGTGCTCGTTGTTGAGCACCGTCAGCCCCAGGCGCTGGACCTCTGCGCACCAGGCTGGTCCATCCCAGTAGTACTCGTGGTTGCCGGTCACGAAGAACGCCCCGTGCCGCGCTCGCAGGCGAGACAACGACGCCACCTCGTCGCGGAGCTGGTCGACCCACCCGTCGATCAGATCTCCGGTGACCGCGACCAGATCGGGCGACAGCTCGTTGATCCGGTCGACCACCCCCGAGAGGAAGTCGCCGTGGATCGTGGGGCCCACGTGGACATCGGAGATCTGGACGATCCGAAAGCCCTCCGCCTGCGGCGGCAGCCCCTTGATCGGGACCTCGACCTCGCGCACCTGCGGCAGCTGCCGCGCCTGCACCACGCCGACCCCGGTGACCGCCCCCGCGCCGCCCACGATCCCCAGGTTGACCGCTCGCCCCAAGAACGCGCGGCGGCTGGAGTCGGGCGTGGCCGCCGGGGAACGCAGCCGCAGCACCAGCTTGCGGACCAGGCGCAGCAGGTCGACCGTCAGCAGCATGACGAGCACGATCGACGACAGGCCCATCAGCAGGTAACCCAGCCACTGGGTCAGCTCCGACGAGCCGCCGCCCCCCCGCATGGTCAAGAACGTCAGCGGCGGCAACAGGGCCATCACGCCCACGATCGCCCAGGCCACCCGGCGCCAGGCGCGGGACAGGCCCGAGTCTCCGATCAGCCGTCGTCCCATGTAGACGTGCAGGCCGATCCACAGGATCGGCATCACGATGAAGAAGACAGCCATTCGTGCGGTCATGGTGCTCCCGGGTCAACGACCCCAAGTCTGGTGCGGTTTTGGTCAGGTGCCACCGGCCCCGAGCACCGACTCAAGGTTGGCGGAGGCCTCGGCCACCACCGCCCGAGGTAGGCGCACCAGGCCGCGGGTGTGCTCCGAGCGGGCGAAGTACTGCTCTTGCCCCTCGTCGTCGAAGTTGCGCAGCACCTCCACCGTGACCTGTGTGCCGTCTTGCCCCGCCACCTGCAGATCGAAAGCCTGGGCCAGGTCGGTCGGGGTCTGCCCCTCCTGCACGTAACGCGAAGAGCGGAGCCCCAGGGCCTTGCCGATCCAGGTGTCGGCGGCGGGGTTCTTTTCATCCTCACCCAGCACGCTCCAGTACCGCGCTTCGATGTCGTCGGGGTTGTGCTGCTGGAAGCTCGCCGCCTGGTCACCCATGCGCACCGTCACCCGCTCGACCTTGCGCTCGTCGATCCCCGTCAGCGCGCGATCGGGCAGGGTGCGCGTGGATCCACGCAGGGTGCGGATGAGCTGGGCGTCCACGAGATAGACCGCCCCGTCGGCGGGGTCACGCACATAGACGTTGGCGCCGCCGAACACGTTACCGCCCAGCTCGAACGCCCGCGGCTCCTTGCCCTCCCGGGTGATCTCGAGCGTCGCCTCGGGCTCGGCCAGGCCCAGGCCCTCCAGGTCGTCGTCGCCCACCCCTTCGAGCCGCCGCTTGGCCACGAAGGGCGCCAGTCCTTCCAACAGCGTATCGCCCGCCCGGCCCAGCTTGAACTGCTCGGGCTCGGCCTTGGGCTTGGGCGGAGTCGGCGCCTCCTTGGGCTCGTCGGCCCCCGAGTCGCCCCCCGAGTCGACAGTGGGATCCAGCGGCGCCTCGGGCTCCTCCTCGGGCTCGGGCAGCGGCTCCGGCTCCGGCTCCTCCTCCTTGGGCACGGTGTGCCCCCACGCGTAGCGACCTTGGGGGTCCTCGCGCATCTCGATCGTCAGGTCGAGATCCTCGGAGCGAAACACCACCGACGCGATCTGCTCGGGCTTACCGGGCAAGATCACCACCTTGTCGGACAGGGCCAGCTCGTCTTCGTGGGTCCAGGTCTGGTAGGCCCAGCCCATCGAGCCGGCCAAGAGCAGGGCATAGATGATGACCGAGCGGTTCATGCCGCACCTCCGGTCCGGTTACGCAGTCGCAGCCACAAGACCCCCGCGAGGACCACCCCCATCGGGATCACCATCACCGTCAGGTAGAACCACCACTGCTGGCCCTCCTTGGTGTGCTCGATCTTGACGTCCTCCTCGGTCTGCGTGCTCCCCGAGAGCGCCTCGGCTCCGATCAGCCAGTTGAGGGTGTCGTCGATCAGCACCTGGTTGCCCCGGTTGGCGACCCCGAGATCGGCGAACATCGACGCGTCGGCGGTCAGCACCGCCCGCCATGGCGTGGCGTCTTCGCCCCCCTCGACCACCGCCATCAGGTTGCGCGACTCCTTGCTCTCCCCCGCGTCCGCGTCGAACTGCGCGTTGACGTTGAGGTCGGCCCACGCGAAGGCCAACGAGCGGATCACGAAGGTCAGGCTGTGCTCGTGACCGGGGACCTCCTCCAGGTACCCCGTGGCCGGGGTAAACGCCACCAGCTGCTCAGCGCGATCGGCCAGCGTGCGCGTGGTCGAGTGGGTGGTGAACGCATTGGTCAGGATGTTGAAGCGATCCCGCTGGTTGCGGGCCAGCGGGTAGATAGCCCGCTCCGCGGCCAGGATCCCCTCGCCCATCTTCAGCCCCAGCTTGGCCATCAGCCCGTCGAGGGGATCGTCGACCGGCACGTCGCCCTCTAGCACCAGCGTGGGCTCGCGGGCCAGCAAGAGCGATCCGCCGCGATCGACGTAGGCACCGAGCGTGTCGGCCTCCGGCTGGAAGAAGGGCTTGCGCGGCCCCAGCACCAGCACCAGCGAGGCATCCTCGGGGACCTCCTGCGCCAGCCCGTCGGTGGGCCCCAGCGTCTTGACCTTGAAGCCCAGCTCCAGCATGCGACTACGTAGCCCGCGAACGCTGGCGTCGAGCATCTCCTTGTCGGCCGACCAGTTGAGCTCGCCGTGGCCCGTGGTGAAGTAGGCCACCCGCTCTCCTTGGCCCAGCTCGATGAGCATCTTGCCCACCTCCGCATCGAGCTTCTTGAGGGTGCGCTTGGCCTTGTCCAGATCGGGGTTGACCCGCAGCCGCTTGGTGATCGGTCGTGGCCCGTCGTCCTCGCCCTCGGCCTCGCCGTCCTCCTCGGCCTTTTGGGCCTTTTGCTCCGGCGTGAGCGTGGCCCCCTCCAGTAGCACCGAGATGTCGCCCTGGGTCATGGCGATCGTACCGTTGTCGCGGATCGCCAGCGCCTTGGCCAGCGCCGGATCGGCCGCCTGGTCGAGGATCTCCACCGAGATCTTGGGCCCCTCCAGATCGGCGAAGTAGGTGCGCAGCTCCTGGGCCACCTCGGACGAGGGCGGCATGAAGATCCGCACCGTCACCGGCTTGTCCAGCGCCTCGACCAAGGCCTGGGTGGCCGTGCCTGGGGTGGGCGTCTTGAAGTAGGCCAGATCCCACCGCTCGTTGCGCTTGCTCGACGCGTAGTTGAGCGGGAACACCAGGCATAGCCCCATCGCCGCGACCAGCCCGTGCACCATCGTATCGCGCACCCGGGCCGCGGGGATCACCGTGGGCGAGCTGCGCAGGCCATAGTCGACCACCAAAAGCGGCACGGTGCCCAAGAGCCACACCACCGGCCAGCTCGTACGGGTCAGCCCCAGCCAGCGCTCCTCGCCCACGTCATCGAGCGAGAGCTCGGTGGTGAAGCGCTCGGTGGTGCCCACGTACAGCACCACCGAGGCCGCCCCCACCATCAGCAACAGCAGCGCCACCCGGTGACCCGTGCGCAGGCCCGGATCCTTGGCCGCCCGCAGGCTCCGCACGCGCAGGCCGGCCGCGGCCACCAGGGCCACCACGCCCACCGCGGTCACGATCGTCTGCCACTCGTCGATTCCATCGAGGATCCGCTGGCCCGCAAACAGGGCCAGCATCCCCGCCAGATAGCTCCATGTGCTCAGGCTCATCGCCACCTCCGGACCGCCAGGTAGCGGCTGGAAAGCATCAGGGACACGAATGCCACGCTGAGGAAGAAGACCACGCTCTCGGTATTGACCTTGCCCTGCATAAAGCCCCGGAAGTGCCGGTCGAAGAAGCTCAGATAGGACACGATGTCCTGCAGGGGCGGGTCGGTCACCTTGGCCAAGAGCCACGCCAGGATGAACACCAGCACCAGCAAGGCCGAGTTGATGAAGGCCACGATCTGGTTGCGGGCCACCGCCGATCCCAGCGTCCCGATCCCCGTGGTGGCCGCGGCCACCAGCATCAGGCCCAGGTAACCCGCGAAGATGTGCCCGTAGGAGACCTTGCCGTTCACGAACACCAGGGCCGGCATATAGAAGGTAGAGAGCACCAGCACGGCCATGACCGCCAGCGCCGAGAGGTACTTGCCCCCTACCAGCTGCCAGCGCGACAGCGGCGCCGAGTCCAGCAGCACCATGGTGCCCGTCTGCTTCTCCTCGGCAAACAGGCGCATGGTGACCGGCAGCGACGCGATGACCGTGCAGCCAAACGAGAAGAAGAAGAAATCCTCGATGACCTTGCTGCTGTACTTGGGCTTGTCGCTGATCGCGAAGGCATTGAAGAGCATGCCGTCGATGAACAAGATCACCGCGATCACCACCCAGCCCCAGTGCGAGTTGAAGTAGGCGGCCAGCTCTCGGCGCGCCACCAGCATCATGCTTCTCATGCGTCCACCTCCGACTGAGGCTCCGGCTCCGGCTCCGGCTCCGGCTTCGGCTCCGGCTCCGGCTCCGGCTTCGGCTCCGGCTCCGGCTCTTGTCCCGAGATCAACCTTAAGAAGATCTGCTCCAGGCGCGAGCGCGCCTCGGCTAGCTGCCAAAGGCCCAGCTTCGCCTCCATTAGGGTGCGGGCCAGCGCCTCGCGGTGATCCCCGGTGAGCACCACGTCAGCCCGCAGCTGCTCGCCGTCCACCTCCACCTCGAAGTGCTCCACATACTCCGCACCGTCGAGCGCGCGTCGCAGGGTGTCCTCGTCACCGCGGACCACCAGCGCCAGGTGCCGCTCGTGGCCCTCACGACCCCCGAGATCCTCGCCCGACCCCTCGCCCACCAGGTGACCCCGGTGGATCACCAGTACGCGATCGCAGGTCAGCTCCACCTCGGTGAGGATGTGCGAGCTTATGAGCACCGTGGCGTGCTCCTTGAGGCTGCGAACCACCTGGCGCATCTCTACGATTTGTTGCGGATCGAGGCCGGATATCGGCTCGTCGAGGATCACCACCTCGGGGCGATGGATGATGGCCTGGGCGATCCCCACCCGCTTCTTGTAGCCATGCGACAGCGTGCCGATCACCCGCTCGGCCATATGGGTCAGATCGCAGATCTCCAGCACCTGTGGGAGCGCCTTGCGAACCTGCGCTCGGGACTGGCCCTTGACCTCGCCGCACCACTGCAAGAAGTCCCGCACTCGCATCTCACGGTAGAGCGGCGGCTCCTCGGGCAGAAACCCGATCTTGCGGCGCAGCGCGTCGGGCCGCTCGATCGCATCGATCCCGCCCACCTTCACCGTGCCCGCAGAGGGCAACAAGAGGCCAGCGATGATCTTGAGCGCGGTGGACTTGCCGGCGCCGTTGAGCCCCAAGAAGCCCACGATCTCTTGGTCTTCGATTGTGAAGGAAGCGTCCTGCAGAGCAGCAAAATCGCCGTAGTAGCGGGTTAGCCCGGTAGCTTCGATCATCGGCACGCCTTTCGTCGAGCGACCGCACGGCTACGCGTGATCCCCGCGAGACTCACGCGTACCGCGCGGACGCGAGCATAAGCCCGACGCGGCACGATGCAAGACCCCACGGTCACCCCAACGCGATCCACGGACCTGCGCAAACTGCGAGGCGCGGGAAGATGAGGCAAACCGCGCAGGAGAGGCGAATCGCGAAGAGCGCGTTCGGCCTCGCCCGACGCTCTACGCCCTATGCGCTACGCAACCTGCCGCAACCTGCCGCAGCCTGCCGCAGCCTGCCGCAGCCTGCCGCAGCCTGCCGCAGCCTGCCGCAGCCTGCCGCAGCCTGCCGCAAGGTGTGGCTGGATCACGCGCCCAAAGCGCCCGTGGAGCGCGACACGGATGTCTCCTCCGCACCCGTGCACTTCAACGCGCTGCTTCCCCCGGTGCACGGGGCTGAGCCCGGCACACTCGAGGCGCTCGCTCGCCTGACCCGAGAACGACAGACCCTGCGGGGCAGCAAAGTCACCGTAATCGCGGGTGAGTCCAGTGCTGATAGGCTCCCGCGGTGTTCATCCGTGTCCTCCACGTCGAGGATGTTCGCTCCTTCGACCAGGCGAGCCTGACCTGCTCCGTTCCGGAGCCAAACACCGAGACGATCTCGAACGTCACGCTGCTGCTGGGCAACAACGGCACAGGAAAGACCACGCTGCTGACCAGCGTGGCAATCGCATGCCTCGGACCCGCGCTCGAAGACTCCGGCTTCGTGCCCTACTACCAGGTCAGGCGCGACAAAGCCGGGCCCATCACCTCTGACGTCGGCAAGGCCATATTCGATCGCCCGCGGACATCTGGGGTAAGAGCGCGAACGAGCTCCTCCTGAGCCGCTACTTTGGTCTCAGCTCCACGCGTGCCCCATCCGCGAACACTCAACTTCGCTCCCTCACCCAGCTCGCGCTCGCGGGAGATGAACGCGCCGCCGCGCTGTACCTGGAGATGCTCACCGGCGAGGCCTCGATGGAGACTTCGCTCGAGACGCAGGACCCCCCCGCCTCCAAGAAAAAGCCCGCCTCCAAGAAAAAGCCCGCCTCCAAGAAACGGAGGACTTGATGATTCGCATCGAGATCGACGACGCGAGGCTTCGCGCCGGAATCGACGCAAAGTCGGAGACGTGGCTCGACGACGCCAAGGCGACCATGGCCGCCAACACACCGGACGCGCTCGGAGACAAACCGAAGTGGAGCAAGGTCAAGCCCGTCTACATCCATGCCCAACACGGAAAATGTGGCTACTGCGAGCGTAAGCTCGCCAAGGACCCCAGCTACCGCCCCATGTGGCGCAGCTACGACGTGGAACACTACCGACCCAAGGGAGCGACGAAGATCTGGCCTCCCGCCAAGCTCGCCGAGGAGCGACAGCTCGCCTATCCCCAGTGGCTCCCCCGGCGAAGCTCAACGAGCAGGAGTGGCCCTACCTTATCTTTCCACTGGGGGATCTCGATGACGATCCCGCCGATCTGATCCGGTTCGAAGGCCTGCTCCCCATGCCGGTCGAGACCGACGAGGGCCTCCACGATCACTGGCGGGCACGCATCACCATTGATTTTTTCGACCTACACAGCGAAGAGCTCGTCATCGACCGCGCCGACCAGATCGTCACGCTCTTCATCGCCCTCGAAACAGCGAGCAATCCGGACCAGTCCGCGCAAATACAAAACCTCGCAGCGGAGATCATCGCCCGCCGTACGGCGGCAAGCGCCGCACACTCGGCATGCACGCGCGCCTTTCACCGTCTGTGGCTCGATCCCGAGACCCGCGATCGCGCCAAGGCCATCGCGGAGCAAGCCAGGAAGCTCCTCGCCATGCAGGCCTAAGCCTCTGTGCCCCCTGTAGTCGTCGATCACCTGGTTCCTGGTTCCTCGAGCATTCTCGATAACGATGACGGATCGAGGCGTACCCGCTCGTGAGCATGCTCCGCACCCTCCCCGACCCTCGTGCACGAGCATCCCGAAGGTCCCCGACCCTCTCGCACCCTCGTGCACGAGCCTCCCGGAGGTCCCCGACCCTCCCCGACCCTCGTGCACGAGCATCCCGAAGGTCCCCGACCCTCCCCGACCCTCGTGCACGAGCCTCCCCGATGTCCCCGACCCTCCCGCACCCTCGTGCACGAGGGGTCCTGGATGTCCCCAACCATCCCCGACCCTCCCGCACGAGGGGTCTTGGATGTCCCCAACCATCCCCGACCCTCCCGCACGAGCCTCCCGAGCGCTCGAAAACGCCCTCGACCCTCGTACATCGCCCTCCCCGAAGCCCCCGGTCACCGAGACCATGATGCGCGAGCGCGCTTGCGCTCCTACCATGAGCGGACCGCATGACCCACGGACCCATCGACCGCAAGGCCCCGCGCGAGCGGATCCAGCTCGATGAGACCTCCTGGATCGACATCGTGCGAGGCTTCGCGCGCGACACGGACCAGACCTTCGAGCGACTCGTGCGCGAGGTCGACTGGCAACAAAACCGCATGATCCGCAGCGGCCGCATGGTCGACGACCCTCGCCTCGACGGGTGGCTCTCCGGGCCGAGAGCCGAGGCCGAGCCCACGTTCCGCTTTACCCGGCTCGTCCTCGATGCCCGCTATCGGGTGCGCGTATACGGACCCTCGCTGGTCTACTACCGCCACGGCCGCGACAGCATGGGACTGCACCGCGACGATGAGATGCGCTGGCTCGACCATACGGTCATCGCCGGGCTGGCCTTCGGGGCCACTCGCCCCTTCGTGCTGCAGTCGGTCCACAGCAAGATCCGCCACGAGATCCCGATCGCCGGCGGAGATCTCTATGTCATGGGCGGACGCTGCCAGGCCGACTGGCTGCACGGGGTGCCCAAGCTGCCCAAGCTGCAAGAGTGCGGGCCCAAGATCTCAGCCGTATGGCGCTGGACGTCGAAGCGAGGACGACCGACCCTGCCCCATCGCGAGCGGATCGGGTACTGAGCTATCTATGCCGAGGCCGGCTCGGGATGCGCGACTGCGTCGCGCCCGGCCTCGGTCTTGCCCAAGCGGCACCTAGGATGGACGAAAGCCGGGGTTTCTTGGGAGTCGTCCCCCGCGCCGGACGCTCGTGTCGACCGCTACACGAAGAAGTCGGGCATCAGCTCGGCCGAAGGATCGACCGCGTAACCGCTCAGATCGGTCACCCCTTCCTCGGCCATCACATCGTCGTCGATGAAGAAGTTGCCCGTGCACTCCGCCTTGGGTCGCACCAGGATCGCGTGGGCCGCGTCGCCCATGATCGCCGGGGTGCGCGAGCGCTTCATCATGGCATCACCCCCCAGGGCATACTTGATGGCGGCGGTGGCGATGGTGGTGCGCGGCCAAAGAGCGTTGAAGGCCACCTTGCCGCGAAACTCCTCGGCCATGCCCAGCACACACATGCTCATGCCAAACTTGGCCATGGTGTAGGCCACATGGTTTTGAAACCACTTGGCCTCCATGTTGAGCGGCGGGCTGAGGTTGAGCACGTGGCCGTTGTCGGCCTTGAGCAGGTGGGGCAAGCACGCCTGTGAGCACAAGAAGGTGCCCCGGGTGTTGACGTGATGCATCAGGTCGTAGCGCTTCATCTTCGTGGACAAGGTGCCCGTGAGGCTTATCGCCGACGCGTTGTTGACCAGAATGTCGAGCCCGCCGAACTTGTCGACGGCCTGCTCCACCGCCCCCTTGACCTGGTCTTCGTCGCGCACGTCGACCACCACGGGCAGAGCCTTGCCACCCGCCGCCTCGATCTCCTCGGCGGCGGTATAGATCGTGCCCTCGAGCTTGGGATGGGGCTCGGCCGTCTTGGCCGCGATGACCACGTTCGCCCCGTCGCGGGCGGCCCGCAAGGCGATGGCCTTGCCGATCCCGCGGCTGGCTCCCGTGATGAACAGCGTCTTGTTCGCCAGAGTGCTCACGGGCGGACCATAGCAGCCTCGATCCGCTCCAGTCGACCGCGACCGAGCGACCCGCCGAGCTCGATCCGCTCCCGTCGACCGCGGCCAGGCAACACACCGAGCCCCCGGTCCGAGCCGGTAGACCGCGCCCATGGGGCCTGCTAAGTCCCGACCCGATGCGCTGGTTCGTACGGGGTGACATCGATGGGTTCTTCGGGCTGGCGCTCGACAACCTCGTGCAGCTGCTGCTCATCGACGCACTGTGCCGATTCGTGCTCGGCTTCCCCGACGAGCTGCTCTACGGGCGCGTGCTGCCCGGCGTCGCCGTCTCGCTTTTGGTGGGCAACCTTTATTATGCGCACCAGGCCAAGAAGCTCGCGCACGCGGAGGGGCGCGACGACGTCTGCGCCCTGCCCTATGGGATCAACACCGTCTCGCTATTCGCCCACGTGTTCTTGGTGATGCTCCCGGCGAAGCTGGCCGCCACCGCGGCCGGGGCCGAAGATCCCGCCCGGATCGCCTGGCACGCGGGCCTGGTCGCCACCCTGGGCTCGGGCCTCATCGAGCTCTCCGGCGCCTGGGTGGCCGACGCCCTGCGCCGGGCCACCCCCCGGGCCGCCCTGCTGGCCACCCTGTCGGGCATCGCGCTGGGCCTGATCTCGCTGGGTTTCTTGTTCCGCACGTTCGCCCATCCGCTGGTGGGGCTGACGACCCTGGGCGTCGTGATGCTCACCTACTTCGGCCGGGTCCGCTTCCGCGGGGGCCTACCCGGCGGACTGGTGGCGGTGCTCTTGGGGATCGTGCTGGCATGGGCGACCGGCCTGGCCCCGGTCGGCGAGGCCCCGGCGAGCACCGGCGGACACCTGCCCGTGCCCGTGCTCGGCGATCTGGTCGAGGCCCTGGGCTCGGGCCACCTGCTCACCTACGCCGCGATCATCGTCCCCATGGGCCTGTTCAACCTGGTGGGCTCGTTGCAAAACATCGAGTCGGCCGAGGCGGCCGGCGATGCCTATCCCGCCCGCCCCTCACTGGCCGTCAACGGGGTGGGCACCCTGGCCGCGGGCCTGTTCGGATCGTGCTTCCCCACCACGATCTACATCGGCCACCCGGGCTGGAAGGCGATGGGGGCCCGCGCCGGCTACTCGGTGATCAACGGAGCCTTCATCACGGTGATCTGCCTCAGTGGAACCCTGGCCCACATCGCGTGGGCCGTGCCGGTCGACGCGGGCATGGCGATCGTGCTGTGGATCGGGATCGTGATCACCGCCCAGGCCTTCCAAGCCACCCCGCGCGAGCACGCCCCCGCGGTGGCGATGGGGGTCCTGCCCGGGGTGGCCGCCTGGGGCGCGCTGATGGCCAAGAACGGCCTGCGAGCGGCCGGCGTCGGCTCCCCTCAAGGGCCCGAGTTCTCCGCCGCCCTCATCGATCGCTTCGCGCAATCGGACACGTGGATCCACGGCGCCTTTGCGCTGGAGCAGGGCTTCATCTTCTCGTCGATGATCCTGGCCGCCACCACCGTCGCGGTGCTCGAGCGGCGCTTCGCCTCCGCCGCCGCATGGTGTGGGATCGCAGCCGCGCTGGCCATGGTGGGTTTGATGCACAGCTATACCTTCACCGCCGGCGACACCGCACTCCAGCTGACCCCCGCCTGGCCGTGGGCCGCGGGTTACCTGGTGATGGCGCTGGTGTTCCTGACCGCGCGGTGGATCACGGTGCCCGCAGACGACGTCGGGCACTAGTGCCCCGTGCCGGGGCACTAACGACCGTAGGACGAGGCCAAAGTCGTCCGTTCATGGCGCAACCGCCGGCGATCGCTTGACCCGGGGCGATCCCCCCGTTATGGGGATCATGATGAGGCATGCGGCGCTGGCGGTCGGGCTCGCCCTCGGAGCGGGCGCCTGCAAGGACGAGACCGCGCCAACCCCCGCGGCCGCTCCCGCCGCGAGCGCGTCGGCCAAGGGGAACCCGGACAACGCCGCCGGAGACGAAGGCCGCGCCGAAGGGGCCAAGACCAGCGCGACCCACGGGGTCGGCGCCAGCCCTGCCGACACGAGCCCCGCCGACACGAGCCCGGCCGGCACCAACCCGGCCGGCACCAACCCGGCCGGCACACAGGGTAACCGCAAGAGTCGCTTTGCCGATCTGACCCGCGAGGTGATCGACAACGCCCGCGCCGCGGCCAACGAACCCATGCGCCTGGTCCCGGACTCGGCCGGCTTCGCCCTGCAAGTACGACTGCCCGCGCTGCTCGCCCACCCGGAGGCAAAGCAACTATGGCAGAAGGCCGAGGACAGCGAAGCCGGCTTCAAGCAAGCGATGGACATCGTCCGCACGTGCCTGGGCGGGCTAGAGGCGGTCGACGAGCTGGTGGTGGGCTTCGATCTGGATGATCACCTGATCCTGGTCGGTCGCGGTAAGGGCTTGGGGACAGCGACCACGTGGCGATGCTTCCAAAAGGAAGCGACCGCACGTGGCGACTCGCTCGACCTGGAGCTCACCGGGATCCCCCGCGGCGAGGGCCCCCAGCTGCGCGAGACCGACAAGAGCCCCGCCGAGGCGAGCCAGGGGTACTTCCCCAACGACGAGACCTTCGTGATGGTCTCCCACGAGTGGGACGAGCAGGCGCAGGCCCTCCTCAAAGGCGAGGGTACGCCGGCCATCGAGGGCCGCCTGGCCCCCTCCACCACCCGGGCCAAGCCCGACTACACCGTCTGGATGGTCGGGCGCTGGGACGACGCCCAATCCAAGGATCTGCCGGAGACGATCCGCGGGATCGAAGACATGGCGCTGTCGATGAACATCGAGGACGGCGCGCTGTTGGTGGATCTGTCGGCCGACGCCGGCGAGGCAAGCGACGCCACTCGGGTGCGCGAGCGCCTCCAGTCGGAATTCGACCAGTTCAAGGGCATGCTCAGCATCTTCGGGATCCCCGGGTCGGTCGCCCCGAAGATCGTCTTCAAGAGCGAGGACGACCGGGTGAGCCTGGCCTTCACCCTCACGAGCGGCGAGCTCGAGGGGCTGCGCACCGGGATCGAGCGCAGCTTCTAGGTCCGGGCCAAGACAGGACCAGGACGGGACCAGGACGCGGTTGACAGCCATGGACAAGGCAACACGAGGGTGGCTGGAGGGACCGCGGATCATCGCAGCGGTGATCCTCGGGCTGGCGCTGATGACCACGCTGGGCACGTCGACGGCCGGAGTGGGCCGCGAGGGCGCGCTTTGGCTGACGGTGGCCACCACCCGCACTTCGCTGTTGCTGTTCCTGCTGACGTTCAGCGCCTCGGCGATCAATGGCTTATTGTCGGGCCTGCGGTCGGGCCGGCCGGGCAAGTGGTTGCTCCGCAACCGGCGGTTCTTCGGCCTGTCGTTCACGGCCAGCCACCTGCTGCACGCGTTCGCCTTCCTGTGGCTGTCCAGTACTCGAGAGCAATCGCTGCCCGAGATGATCGGCCTGCCCGCGGTGATCGTGCTGTCGTCTGGCTACGTGGTGCTCGCGGCGCTGTCGCTGACGAGCTTCGACGCCGCGGTGCGCCTGCTGGGCCGGTCGCGCTGGACGATCCTGCACCGCACCGGGATGTACGCGTTGTTCTCGATCTTCTTGTTCAGCTACCTCGGGCGCGCCGCCCGGGGCGACGTGCTCAGCGCGCTGTCGCTGGTGGCCCTGCTGGCTGCACTCGGGCTGCGGATCGCCAATCGGCTCCGACTGCGACGAGCCCGAGCGGCTCGCCGGTGAGCGCACCGAGCCTCGGCTCACAGCCGCTTGAGGTTCGCCTTGAACTCGGCCTCGCGCGGCGTGCCCTGGGTCAGCTCGACGGCCCGCTCGTAGGCGGCGCGCGCCTTGTCCTTGAGGCCGTAGCGCAACAGCGCGTGTCCCTGGATCTCGTAGGCCCGCGGGTTGTTCTCGTCGAGCTCGATGGCCTTCTTGGCGCTCTCGCGCGCGGCCAGGGCCTCACCGGCGCCTAGCTCGGTGCGCGCCCGGATCGTCCACGCCTGGCTGTGGTAGCCGAGCCGCTCGGTCAGCTGCTTGGCCACCACCACCGCGGTCCGCTCCTTGCCCAGCCGCAGCCACAGCCGGGTGGCCATGTCGGCGGCGTCGATGAGCTCGAGCGGCGGCCGGCCCTCGTCGAGCATGTGCATGAAGGCCCGGCGAGAGCGCGGCGCGGCGAGCCGGCTCTTGCCGGTGCGCGCCTCGATCTCGGCCCACGCCAGCAAAAGCCGACCGTCCTTGCTGGAGTCGTCGAGCGCGGCGATCCCGCGCCGCACGACGGACTCGGCCTCCTTGCGATCGAACTGCTTGAGCAGGGCCCGCGAGTAGAGCGCCCGCGCCTCGATGTCCTGCGGGTCGGCGCCGACCAAGCCCTCGAGGGCGACCTGCGCCTTGGCCAGCCGCTCCTTGTCGCCGCTGTCGATGTCGATCCGCGCTCGCAGCCGGATGATCTCGGCCGGAGGAGCCCCCCGCTTCTGGGCCTCTTGCAGGCGGGGCTCGGGATCGTACCCGCCCTCTTTGCTCTGGCCGGAATCGGCGGCGTCGGCCTCGAAACGCGCGAGCAGCAGGACCAGCGGCCACCCCACGCCGGGCTCGTCGAGCACGTCCTCGATGAGCGGTCGAGCCTGATCGGGAAAGCCGATCTCGGCCACGAACAGGGCGAGCCGTTCACGATAGCGGGGCAGGTGGGGATTGATCTTCGCGGCCTTCTCGTAGAGCGCACGGGCCTCGGTCTCGGCCTTGGGATCCTTGCCCCGACGATCCCCCCAGATCTGCGCCAGCAAGAGGGTGGCCTCGGCGGGCAGCATCTCGCGCTCGATGGCCTTGCGCAGCGCCTTGCGGGCCTTGCCGCGCTCGGGCTCGTCTTGCAGCAGGTGAGCCTCGCCCAGCCCCGTCCAGGCCCGCGGCGCCCAGGCTTCCTCCTGGGCCAGCGCGGTGAGGGTGCGCAGGGCCAGCGCTTTATCCCCCGTCCGCAGCTCCACCCGGGCCCGCGCGACCTCGATCTCGTGGCGCCCCGGCAGCAACTTCTCGGTCCGCTCGATCCACGGACCCGCCTCGACGTAGCGCCCCTGCTCCACCAAGGCCAGCGCCTGAAGATACCCAACCCAGGGATCCTCCTGGGGTAGCTCGGCCAACCGACGCAGCGACTCCATCACGTTGCCTTGCACCAGCACGGCCCAGGCTTGGTAGATCTTCCCCTCCTCCTCGGGGAGCGAGGTGTCGTCGAGCCACGCGTCCACCCGCGAGGCATCGCCGGCCTCGAGCGCGGTCTGGATCGCCAGACGCTGGGCCAGCCGGTCCCACGAGGGCAGACCGCCCCAGGCCTGGTCGAGACGCTCGAGCCCCTCGTCGGGCTCACCGCTCTGCACATGAACCACCGCGCGCGCGATCCAGGCATGAGCGATGTCGGCCGAGCTGAGCAGCACGCGACGCTCGGGGGCGAGGAGCTGATCGACCACGCTGGAGACCTCGGACATCTGCTGGCGGAGGTAGGCGTCGTAAAGAGCGTCGTCGGCCCAGAGCCCCATGTGGGTCTTGCCGTGCTCCTCGCGAGCGATCCGCAACTGCTCCTGGGCCTGCTCGTCGTCGCCCGCGAGCAGGAGCACCCGCGCCAGCAGGCGCCGCGGGGCCACGTGCGTGGGCGCGTCTTCCAGCTGCTTGGTGAGCGCGGTGGCGACCTCGGCGAGCGCGGCCTCGTCGTCGGGCTGCATCGCGACGGTCAACATCCCCCGCAGCCACAGTCGCTCGCCGAGCACGAAGGGATCGGGCTCCGACTCGCCGTGGCTGGCCTCGTCTTGTTCGAGCGCCACCTTGGCCGCGGCCAGATCGTCGTCGCCAAACGCGATCATCGCCTGGGCCAGGGATACTCCAGGTTCGTGACCGCCGAGGGCCTCCACGGCGGCGCGGGCTCCCTCGGGGTCTCGCCCGAACTCGATCCACAGGTGCGCACGGGCGAGCGCGTGCGCGACGAGGGTGGGCGGGTGCTCGGCGGCGACGTCGTCGATGCTCAGCTTCAGGACCTTGACCGAGAGCTCGATCTCACCGGGCGTCCCCCGGATGAAGTGCTCGTGGGCCGTCTCCAAAGAGCGCGAGCGAGCGCGCCGGTCCATGATGATCTTGAACGCCACCCCCACCAGCAAAAGCGCGATGGCCAAGGCGGTGAACTGAGCCGCCCGCTTGAGCACGCGTCGTCGCTGCTGGCGATGGATATCTTCGATCAGATCGCCACCGCCGGTCGCCACACGCAAGCCCGGAAATCCGGTGCGGTCGCGTCCGCGGTCCATCCTGTGCAACTGTACGATGTTTCCCCCTCGGGGGGCCACCGACCCCCAGCATCGGTTCGAATGAACGCGATCGTCCGCCTATCGCCAAATTAAGGGTGCGTGGAGGATCGGTCCTCGACCCCGGCCCGGGGCGGCGGGAGATCGATCGCCACCGCAGACGTGGTGGGCCGGGTCGCCGGACCCGACCCGGTCGCGGTCAGGGCGTCCGAGTCCGTGACCGTCCCATTCGCGGACCCTGGCGAGGATGCCGGGGCCTGGGCCTGGGCCTGGGCCCGCCGCCGTGCCGCCCGACGGCGGCGTCGGCCGGTCTTTTCGTCCTCCCCGATCGAGTGGACCTCGCGATAGACCTTGATCCCAGGCAGGTAGGGGTGTGGATCCTCGCCCACCTCGGCAAAGATCGCCAGCGGCGCACCGCCCGAACGGCGCTCGTCGACCAGCACGAAGCGTCCGTCGTGCCACTGCCAGAGCTGATCGACGGCGGTGGACTCGAGGATCAACCGCCGGTCGGTATGCCACGAGATCTCGGCCCGCGAAGCGGCGATTCCGGTGGACTTGTCCAGATCGAGGCGAGTCAGCTCGTAGTCGACGATCACCAGCCGCTCCCCGATCTCGTCGTGATGCTCGAGGAAGGCAACCTTCGAGACATCGGGCAGGTAGGCCGCCGCGCGATCGAAGTCGCTCCAGCGGATCGACCGGTTGTAGCCGGTCGTCGCATCCCGCAGCTTGTCCTGCATGCCATCCCCAGTGGCACACGCGGAGACCGAGCCGAGCAGCAGCACGAGCACGAGGGATCGCGGGGCAAGCGCAAGGGCGATCATGCCCCGACGCTAGGGCGCCCGCACGCCAGCGCCAAATTCTCGACACAAACCGGGCATGGCGGTCGCGACCCCCGATCCGGGGCGCCGCGGCGCGGGTCCGACCGCGCATCGGGCGGTCGAGCCGGATTTTCAGCCCAGCGCCGCTGCGATCCGGTGATCGTTCGCGTCCTGGCGGGCACAACCGGATCGTGCCGGGTCGAACCCTGATCTGTATGGCGGCGGTGGCCGCACTCGTCGGCGGCTGCGACCAGGACCGGGTCTTTTCCGCGGACGACACGATGGCGGCAAGCACCCGCCGACCAACCCCCTGGCGGGTGAACTCGGCGCGGCTTCCCGCCGATTTCGAGCTGGGGCTGCGCGATGCGTGGGCCTGCGGCGACCTGCTGCTGCACGTGGCCAATCCCGATCGCAGCGTGATGCTCACGATGTACTGGCCTCGCCTGCTGGATGAGACCACCCGGACCAAGACGACCCGCTGGGAGAGCATGCTGGGCGGACCCGACGGCACCGACGTGGCGATCGTGGTGCATACCGGCGCTCGGCTGGATGCGGGCACCTGCGCCCGCAAAGGCGACGAGCCGGCGGTCATCGACCAGACCTGGAACGCGGTGGCCGAGGTGGGACGCCTGGGCCTGTCCTCCGCCGACGACGGGCGCTCGCGGCTGTCGGCGTGGCTATGGGACGTGGAGCTGCGGCGCCAGGGCGACGGCGCCACGGTGGTGGTGGAGCAGCTCGAGCAGCTCGACGTGGAGCTGGCGAGCTGAGCCGGCCCCCGAAGCCGACCCGCCCGGCATCACCCGCGGCGCCCACGGACGAGCCGGTCGTGCCCGGCGAGATCTCGGCGCAGCGCGACGTCCACGAAGCCATGGGCGCGCAACAACGCGGGCACCGACTCGCCCTGGTCGTAGCCGATCTCCAGGTAGAGCGCGCCGCCGGGGGCGAGTCGAGCCGGCGCGTCGGCCACGAGGCGACGGATCACGTCGAGCCCATCCGCGCCTCCGTCGAGGGCCACGCGGGGCTCGAAGCGCTGGACCTCGGGGGCGAGGGTCCGCCACACCGGCTCTCGGATATAGGGAAGGTTGGCGGTGATCACCGCCCACCCTCCGTCGGGGGTGGCGACGTCGTCGAGCAGATCGGAGCAGCGCATGGGTACGTGCAGCCCCAGCTGCTTGGCGTTGTCCCGGGCCACCGACAGCGCGTCTTCGCTGATGTCGCAGGCGGCCACCCGCAGGCTGGGCCGTGCGTGCTTGATCGCCAAGGCGATGGCCCCCGATCCGGTGCCGACGTCGAGCACCGCCCGTGAGTCCGGCGGCGCGGCGGGCTCTTCGGACACCGCGGTCTCGATTTCGGTCTCGGTTTCGGTCGCGATCGGCTCCACCACCGGCTCGACCCACTCGCGGAGCGGCGGTGCCGAGGCCGGGGGCTCGACCTCGGTGCCGGGCTCGGTCCACTCCGGAATCCGAGCCTCCGCCAAGGCGCGCTCGTCGACCCACTCGGGCTCGACCCGGGGCCCGGCGAGATCCTCCAGCACCCAATCCACCAGGCGCTCGGTCTCGGGCCGAGGGATCAGCACCCGCGGGTCGACACGCAGCTCGAGCCCCAGCGCATGGAAGCCGCGCTTGCCCTCGATGTAGGCCACGGGCTCCCGGGCGAGTCGACGCTTGACGACCTCACGAAACCGGGCCCGCTCGGAGCCGTCGACCACCTTGTCGTGCTCGAGATAAAGGCTCATGCGCGAGCACTGCAGCGCAAACGACAGCAGGTGCTCGGCGTCGACCCGAGGCGACTCGATCCCCGTCGCCTCGAAACGCTCGGCGGTCCACCCGAGCAGCCGTCGCACGGTCCACAGGTCGGGGGGCTGCGACTCGGACGACATGCGTCGCGGGTTCTGCCATATCTCGTGCCCGGGTGCACGCGGCGAGCCACGACGAGCCACGGCGAGCCGCGGCGCGGGGCTCAGTCGGGGAGAAGCCAGCGCTGGAGGGCCTGGTCGTCCGGTGGTGAGCCCTCGTGTACCGCCACGATGGTACCGGCCGCGTCCAGCAGGATCACGGTGGGCAGCACCACCAATTGCAGACGAGCTGCCAGCGCGCCCTGAGGATCCCACCCCAGGATGAAGGGCGGCCGATCGTCGGTCCAGGCGGGAGGCAGCCCGGCGACATCGGCGTCGAGCGCCACGCTGACCACGATGGGGACCTCGCCCTGCCGGTCCACCTGCATGTCCACGAGCGCCCGGTAGCGGGCCTGCGCGGACTCTCGCTGCAGCGACGTGGCGTCGGCCAGCTCGAGCAAGACCGGGCGCCCGCGCAGATCGGCCAGGTCCTGCACCCCGCCGCCCCAAAGCGGCACCACCAGATCGAGGATCTCGCCCGTCCGCTCGTCGAGCCCCGAGCGCGGGGCCGAAGACACCAACGTCGGGTCGGCCGAGGTGGACGAGCCGCCGAAGAGACGACAGGCGAGCACCGAGCTCGCCGCCACAGCCATCACGGCCACCACGATCGGCTCACGCCGCATGCACAGCGGCCACCAGCCGCGCCACCGCCTCGGGGTCGGTCTCCCGCGAGATCCCATGCCCCAGGTTGAAGATGTGCCCTCGCGCCCGCCGCCCGGCCTCGACGATGGCCCGCGCCCGTCGCTCCAGCTCGTCGGGCGGTGCGAACAGGGCGATCGGGTCGAGGTTGCCCTGCACCACCTTGTCGGTCCCCACCACATCGATCGCCCGTGACATCTCGACACTCCAGTGCACGCCGACGACGTCGCCCCCCATGTCCTTGACCAGCTCGAGCAAGCTGGCGTCGCCTCGCACGAAGAGGATCACCGGCACCCCGTGGCTCTTGGCCTCCTCGACCAGCCGCACCGTGTGGGGGCGCACATAGGTGGCATAGTCCTCGGCGGTCATTGCGGCCCCCCACGTATCGAAGATCTGTAGGGCATCGACGCCGGCCCGCACTTGGCCCGCCAGGTAGTCGACCAGCACGGTGGTGATCGACTCGAGCAGGGTGCCGAACAGGACAGGCTCGGCGAAGGCCATCTTCTTGGTGTGGACGAAGTCCTTGCTGCCGCCGCCTTCCACCATATAACTGGCCGTGGTGAAGGGCGCCCCGCAAAAACCGATCAGGGGGACACGATCGGCCAGCTCCTTCTTGCAAGCGGTCACCGCATCGTAGACGTAGCCGAGGTGGTCGTCGGCCTTGCCAAAGCGCAGACGCTGCACGTCGGCCGCGGTGCGCACGGGCTCGGCCACGACCGGCGCGGGGTTGAAGACCACCTCCACCCCCATGGCGTCGAACACGGTGAGGATGTCGGAGAAGAGGATCGCGGCGTCGAGCCCGAAGCGATCGATCGGCTGGCGGGTGACCTCGGCACACAGATCGGGGCGGCGGCACAGCTGCTCGAACGAGACCTTGGCGCGGACCTCCCGGTACTCGGGCAGGTAGCGCCCGGCCTGGCGCATCACCCAGATCGGGGTATGAGCGGGTTTCTGGCCGCGGCACGCGTCGAGGAAGGTGGTGTTGGCCAGGGGCATGAGCGGGACTATAGCGCCATCTGCCACGACGAACGCAGGTCTCGACAGGTCCCGCCGGGCGGGCCAAGCTCGCCTCCGTGACGACGTCGCTCGGCGCGCTGCAGATCCCCGGCCGCCCTCGCCCGTGGATCATGGCCCACCGAGGCGCCTGCGATCTAGCGCCCGAGAACACGCTGGAATCGTTCGCGCTGGCCCTCGAACACGGCGCCGATCTTTTAGAGACGGATCTGTGGCTGAGCGGCGACGGCGAGCTGGTCTGCCACCACGACGCGACGCTGCGGCGCACGACCGGCGACCCCCGCCGGGTGGGTCAGCTGAGCGCGGCCCAGCTGGCGCGACTGCGGGTCCGAGACGACCAGGGCGGCGGCGGCCGAGAAGGGATCCCCCGGCTGATAGAACTGCTGGAGCTGGTGCCACCGCAGGTGCCGGTCATCCTGGAGATCAAGGATCCGGCGATCGCCGAGTCCAACCCATTGCGCCGACTACTCGACACGCTGGGGGCCCGGGCCCGCGAGCACCGCGCGGGGGTGATCGGCTTCGATCGTCGGCTGCTGCGCCGGATCAAGGCGGCGGCTCCGGGTCTAGTGGTCGGGCACATCGCCATGCGCGACCCGTGGGGAGCCCGCGAGTTCGACATGTTGGGTCCGTGGTGGCCGCTACTACGGCTCAACCCCGGCTACGTCGCGGCGGCGCATCGCCGGGGGCAGCGGGTATGTCCGCTCGATCCGCACCTGCACGATCCGGATCACCTGCGTCGCTGGTTGGCGCTCGACGTCGACGCCCTACTGACCAACGACCCTCGGCGAACCCGACAAGCCGTGGAGGACCTAGGGGGTCATCGCCCCGAGAACTGACAAACCCACCAGGGGTCGCGCCGATCGGTCGCGCTCGCCGCGACCGATGAGACTGCTATGCTCGATGCTATCGTGCGCTCGACCTCGATGCGGTCCCGCCCGTGGGGTCCCGGTCTTGCCCCGGGACGTCAGCGCAGGCCGGCCCCATGCAGTGGCCCGGACCGTGGGTCAGGCCGTGAACAGAACCGCGGGTGGGCCGGGTTTTGGGGGACACTCCTGGGCGTCGTGCTCGGCAGCGGGCTCGGGCCGGCGTGCACCCTCGTCCTCGACGACAACATTGCGTGCGGCGACGGCTTCGTCGACACCGAGGCGGACGAGCAGTGCGACCCGGGCGATCCCAGCAGCTACGTCAACGCCTGCGTGGGGACCAACCGTCCCGATGGGATCGCGGCCTGCGATCCGATCTCGTGCACGATCATCAACGATCTGGAGCAGTGCGCGGTGTGTGGCGACGGCCGGGTCGACGAGAGCCTCGGTGAAGAGTGCGACGGTGACGAGCTCAACGGCCGTACCTGCCCGGGGGGGGTGGGGATCCTCCAATGTGACACCTCGTGTCGGTTCGACGAGAGCGAGTGCAAGAACTGCGGCAACGGCAAGCTCGATCCCGAGGAGGAGTGTGATCCCAACCTCGAAGATCTGACGACGGGCAAGCCCAGCTGCGCCGACCTGCCCTCGCCGATGGGTCCTAGCCAACCCTATACCTCGGGCACTCCCGGCACGTGCCGCGACGATTGCCGCTGGGACCGAAACGGCTGCGGCTATTGTGGCAACGGCAAGCTCGATCGCGAGGTCGTCCTCGACCTCGAAGGCACCCTCAACATCCCCGAGTGGTGCGATGGCAACGAGTTCCACGTTGATACACTCAACGACCAGCTCAGCAGCTCCGTGTGCACCCAGACCGACCCCAACCTACGACCGGTCGTCGAGTGCGCCGACAATTGCCGGGATTTCATCCCGCTCGACATCAACTGCTGCGTCAAGACGGGGTCCTTGTGCCCCGACGAGAACTCCCAGCTCCACTGCTGCTTCGAGCTCGACAATCCCGACTCCCCGCTCTCGCCCTGCGACGTGGTGTTCGATACGTCGAACAACTTCATCGACGCCTGCCGGTAGCGGAGCGTAAAACCGCCGATCGACCGGCACGACGACCGCTAGAACCAGGTGAAGCGTAAGCCCACCAGCAGCGCCTGGCGAGGGAACGTATCCCCCGGCACGAAGCGCGCGTCGTAGGTCAAGCCCGCGCTCATGGCCGCGGTGGAGTTGAGCCAAAACTCGTAGCCCAACCCGGCCGCCCCGCCCACGCCGACGGTCATGCCCTCGACCTCGTCAAAGGAGCGGGTGGGATCGCGATCGGGCACGGCCGCCACCCCAAGGGCCCCCCGCAAGTAGAAGCCCCGCCACACGTATCCGGTGAGCTCCACGTCGCCCCCGAAGGCCACCCCCACGCTGCGCTGGAGGTACGGGGTCAGGTGCAGGTTGGCCCCGACCGTCAGGCGCTTGCCCACCCCGCCGCCGATGTTGAAGTCGAGCCGCGTCGCGGGGATGAAGTCGTCGTAGTAGAAGAACGTGCCGCCGAACCCGAGCCCAGCCCCCACGTAGAGGCCCCGGCGATCACGGGCTCCCTCGATCTCCAGGCCGTGACGACCCGGCACGGCGGCGTCGGCCTCGGTCGCGCTCCCCAGCCACACGCCGCCGAGGGCGAGCGCAGCCCCCAGCACGGTCATCCCGAGTCGATGGCGGCGGCGCTCGATGGGGCCCACAGAACGAACACTGGTTTTCATGGTGATGAGCATGACATACCGACCTAGCGAAGGGTGGTGACATCGACCACGGCAAAGCCCCCTTCTTGGACCTCGACCTCGGCCGTGTGGCGCTCCTTGCCCCCGGGCCCGAACACGGTCACATCGACCGTGTGAGCGCCAGGAGGCACGACCGCACGCCCGATGTGGACGTGCTGCGGCAGCGTGGACCAGCTACGCGTATCGGGCTTGTCCAGCGCGACCATGGTGCCTTCGATGGCCGCGGCCGCGAGGAACCCGACCAGGCCAGCGGCGCCCGAGTCGTCGGCGGCGGCCTTGCCGCCCGCCCGCGCGCCCTCGGCCGCGGCCGCACGCACGATCATCCGAGACAGCGCTGCGCCGATGATCTTGGGCTTGATCGCCTCGTACTCGTCGATGATCTCGGCGCCGAGATCGGAGGCTTCGTCCATCGGTACCGAGACGCCGTCGATCCGCAGCTTGGCATCGACAAACAGGTTCTGTGGCTTGACCAGCTCGGGATAGACGACGACCTTGAACATCCCGTACTCGAGCAGGGTGGGGTCGCCAGAGACGTAGGCCCCGGCCAGACCGATCGCCGCACCGATGGGGATCCGCTCGGGCACCTTGTAGGGCACCCGACCGGTCTTGGCGACGACGAGGATCTCCGCCGACGAGCCGGCGGCCATGGAGGCCCAGGGCCCCACCCGCGGCGGTAGGCTGCCCAGCTCGCCGGTGGGCGGCGCCTCTTGGGGGGGCGTTGCGGGCGCGGCCTTCTCTTCGGATGGCCCTTCGGATGGCCCTCCCGACGACTCCCCGGGCGACTCCCCGGGCGACTCCCCGGGCGACTCCCCGGGCGAACCTCCGGAAGAACCCGCCGGCGAACCCGGCTGGGCGCCGCCGGCCCCGGCACTTGGCGGCGAGCTCGGCAAGTAGTCGGAGATCCGCTCCCCCCGGTAGCTGCCCGCCACCGCCAGCCGAGCGATCGGCTCGCGCAGGCTGCCGAAGTCGCGATCTTGCAGGGCCTCGTCGTAGTAGCGCAGCGCCTCGTTGGCGTTGCCCAGCCGCTCGTACACGAAGCCGGCGAGGTACGAGCCGAACGCCCCGTGCTCGTTGCCGGGATCGTAGTCCCGCAGATAGGTGCGCATGACCGTGAAGCGCTTGGCCTCGACCTTGGCCCCGGATAGATCCCCACGCACCAAGTAGTTGAGCAGGTTCATCGCGTTGAGCGAGAGCTTCTCGGTGGGCGAGGTCTTGTACTTGGTGGCACTGTCGCTATAGATGTACTTGCCCAGCTTGCCCGCCCCGTCCCGGGCGATGTCGAGCAGCTCGAGCTCCTTGTCGGCCACGCCAAAGTTCTTGGCGCTGGTCTCGTAGTCCTGCATGGCCTGCAAGACCATCGCCCGCTCGAGCACCACCAGCTCGTGGTTCTTCTTCCACTTGGTGGGGAAGTCCGCGGAGTCACGAACCTCGAGGATCTTGTTCCAGTGCTTGATGCTGCCCGGGTAGTCGGCCCGTAGCAGGGCATCGCGCGCCGACTCGGTCTTGTCCGAATAGGTCGCACAGCCCGCGGAGCTCACTCCCAGGCCGATGGCGCCCACCGCCATGAGACAGCGGGCGGCTCTTTGCAAGCGCTTGCGCACGGGTCGTCGCTTTTGCTGTGTGTAGACGCCGGGCTCAGCGCACGAGGCCCTTGGTCACCTCGGACTTGGCCTGGAACTTGACGATGCTGGTCTCGACCTCGATGACCTGCAAGAACAGGCTGTACTGCACCCGACGCTCCTTGTTGATCCGCTCGTCGACCGCCTGCAGCTTGCCGGTGAGGAAGAACCTGGCCCCCGTCTGCTGGCCGATCTGCGCGGCCACGGCGGGGTTGAATTCGGCGCTCTGCTGGAGGTTGGCCTCGGCCATCATCTCGCGCTGGCGCTCGCGACTGACCACGCTGACCACCCCGCTGTTGATGAGCTCGGTCTCCATGTCGGACAAGAGCGTCAGCATCTGATCGTCGAGGTGCTCGGAGGTGTCGTTGAGGATCGGCCAGATCGCCACGACCGGAGGCTCGGGGGCGGAGCGCCAGGTGCCCCACAGCGGCGAGCCGACCAGATCGGTCATGTTCTTGTTCATCAGCTTCTGGAGATCCTTGCGGTCGAGGCCGGTGCTCATGGCCCCTTCGTCGAAGTTGGGGTTTTCGGTGCCTTCACCGCCGCGGATCGCCTTGGTCTTGCAGCCGGCGACCGAGAGCAAAGAGGCAGCGAGCAGGGTGGCCGAGAGGAAACGAGGACGGTGGAACATTCGAGGGCCTTTTAGCGTGGAGGAAGCGAGGAGGAACGAAGACCGGATGGTGGGGAGCATGAGACCCCACCGGCGGATACGTAGTGACGGGTCTCACAGGATCATCGCGAGTTCGGGAACCCGATGGATCCGTTCGTACACATCGATGACCTCATCGACGGTGAAGGCATTCAAGGTGAGCGTCACGCAGACCTTGGAGCCCCGGGTGCTTGTGCGCTGCTGCACACTAGCGCGAGACTCGCCGACCACCTCGACGGCCGCGGCCACGATCGCGTCCCGAAATGCCGCGGACGAGGGCCCGAACGCCTTGACGACGTAGGCGCCCGGAAAGCGGTGATTGGCGAGCAAGAGCTCGCGAGAGGGCGCGGTGCGACCGGATTGCCCGGACATACCCGGAGCATGGCATAAAAGATAGCGATGAACCCCTCATGCCCTCGCCGACGCCGCATCGCGGGGCTGGCTCCGTTGGCGCTATTGGGCGGGCTCCTGGGCGCGATCCCGGGCGCCTGCAACCGCGGCGAAGCCACGGGCACGGGCAAGGGAGGCCGTCCCGGTGCAGGCGCGAAGCGGGGCGGCCCCGAGGCCGCGGCCCTGCCGGTCACGGTCGTACACCGACAAGACGCGGCCATCGAGCGCTGGTACCGAAGCTCGGGCACCCTGGAGGCGATCCGCTCGGCTGAGCTGGTCGCCCTGCAGCCGGCGATCATTACCAAGGTGCTGGTCGACGAGGGCGACGAGGTCAAGGAAGGCCAGCGACTGGTCCGGCTCGATGGCCGTGAGCTCGCGCTTCAGACCGATGCGGCCCGCCTGGAGCTGCGCAACCTGGAGTCGGAGCTGCGCCGGCTCGAGTCAGCCACGGGGGACGTGATCTCGCGCGAGGAGATCGACAAGCAGCGTTACCTGGTCGAGCAGGCGCGCGCCAGCCTGGAGCTTTCGCGACACCAGGCCAAGCAGACGGTCATTCGCGCCCCGTTCCGCGGCACGATCGTCACCCGCTACGTGGACGCAGGGAACCTGGCCACCACCGCGACCCCGCTGCTGCACCTGGCGGATCTGAGCGTGCTGGAGCTGCCGCTGCACCTGCCCGAGAAGGACGCGGCCACGGTGTCGGTGGGGGCGCAGGTGGAGGTGGAGCTGGTCGACGGCACGACGTTCACGGCCACGATCGAGCGCCGCTCGCCGGTGGTCGACCCGCTGACCGGGACGGTCAAGTTCACGATGCAGGCGACCGAGTCGCCGAAGGCGGCGGCGCCCGGGGCCTTCGCCCGCGCCCGGGTGCGGGTGGATGCTCGCGCCTCGGCGCCTAGCCTGCCCCGCAGCGCGGTGTTCCAGATGGAGGGCAAGCCCCACGTCTACGTGGTGACAAAGGGCAAGGCCGAGCGGCGCCCGGTGACGCTGGGCCTGGAGGGCGAGGCGCGGGTCGAGATCCTGGCCGGGCTGCAGCCGAGCGACGCGGTCGTGCAGGAGGGCAACGCGGGGATCACCGAGGGGATGCCGCTGCAGGCGGTGGAAGCCGAAACAGAGGCCGAGGCGGACGCCGAAGTGGCGGCGGCCCCGGCTACGAGCGACGCGGCGGGCAGCTGAGGGTCGCGCGCTGCCGGGGCGCGCCGGGCGAGGACGTACGGCGCCCGGTTCGACCCCTCGGGCAGGCGCAGGCGGGCTCGGGCCCGCCGGACGATGGTACACCACGAGTCCCGGTGCGGAGCTTCATCGCGGCCACGGTGGTCCACCCGGTGACCACCACGATGGTCACCGTGGCGCTGCTCGTGTTTGGGCTGGTCGCGGCGAGCCGGCTGCCGGTGGAGCTGCTGCCGGATCTGAGCTACCCGACGATCACGATCCAGACGACGGACGCCGATGCGGCGCCGGCGGAGGTGGAAGAGCTGGTCACGCGCCCGATCGAGGAGCGGGTGGGCGCGGTGCCAGGAGTGATCCGGGTGGAGTCGTCGTCGCGCGAGGGCGTATCGGAGGTGGTGCTGGACTTTGCGTGGGGGACGGCGGTGGACCACGCGATGGCCGACGTCCGCGAGAAGCTCGACCGGGTGCGCCTGCCCCAGACGGCGGAGCGCCCGGTGGTGCTGCGGTACGATCCGGCGGCCGAGCCGATCATGCGGCTGGCGCTGCGCGGGCCGAAGACGGGCCCGGTGTCGGAGCGCGATCTGGCCACGCTGCGCCAGCAGGCCGATCGGCTCATCAAGCGCCAGCTCGAGAAGATCCCGGGGGTGGCGGCGGTGCAATTGCACGGCGGCGAGGAGGACGAGGTCGTCGTCGAGCTCGACCCGGCCCGGATCGCGGCGCTGGGTCTGTCGACCGAGGAGGTCGCTGAGGCGATCCGCCGCAGCAACGTCAACGAGCCGGGCGGCGCGATCACGCAGGGCTACCGCCGGTGGTTGATCCGCACGCTGCACGAGTCACGCACCCCGCAGCAGCTGGCGCAGACGATCATCCGCAGCACGGACGGCGCCCAATTGCGCCTGACCGACGTGGCGGACGTGCGTCGGATCCCGCAGGAGCGGGAGGAGCTGGCCCTGGTCGACGACCAGGAGGCGGTGGAGCTGGCGGTCTACCGCGAGGGCGACGCGAACATCGTGGCGGTGGCCCAGGCCCTGCGACAGGCCCTGCCCCAGCTGCCGCTGCCTCCCGGCCACGAGGTGGTGGTGCTGCGCAACCGCGCCGAGTTCATCGAGGCGGCGGTGCGCGAGGTCCGGGACAACACCCTGGTGGGCGGCGCGCTGGCGGTGCTGGTGCTGCTGTTCTTCTTGCGGGAGCTCCGGGCGACCCTGGTGATCGCGGCCGCGATCCCGATCTCGCTGCTGACCACCTTCATCCCGCTGTCGGCGCTCGACGTGTCGCTCAACGTGATGAGCCTGGGCGGGCTGGCGCTGGGGGTGGGCATGCTGGTCGACAACAGCATCGTGGTGCTGGAATCGATCGCCCGGGTGCGCGAGCGGGCGCAGCAAGAGCACGAGGCTTCGGGGACCCTCCAGCCGCCCCGGGCCACGCTGGCGGTAGAGGGCACGGCAGAGGTAGCCGCGTCGGTGGTGGCCTCCACCCTGACCACGGTGGCGGTGTTCTTCCCGATGTCGTTCGTGGAGGGCGTGGCCGGCCAGCTGGTGCGCGATCTGAGCTATGCGGTCAGCTTCAGCATGCTGTCGTCGATGGCGGTGAGCCTGACCTTGGTGCCGGTGCTCCAGAGCCTGGGGTCGCCGGCCGCCTCGTCTGCGCTCGAGCCCCCCGCACAAGGCCGCCCGCGCTCGGTGCTGGCGTGGCTTTTGGGAGGGACGTTGGCGCTGCTGGCCTGGCCGCTGGCGCTTGCGCTCCGCGGCGGCGGCTGGCTGCTGCACCGGCTGTCGCGCCCGCTGACCTGGGCCTACGAGCAGGTCGAGCGCACGTATGCGCCGGTGCTGCGGGTGGCCCTACGGCTGCGGGCGGTGGTGTTGCTGGGAGCGGTGGCGGCCTGCGTGCTGAGCCTGCGCCCCATGGCACAAAAGGGGCGCACCCTGCTGCCCGAGGTGGCCCAGGGCGAGCTGCTGGTGCAGGTGCGGCTGCCGCCAGGCGCGTCGCTGGCTCGAACAACGGCGGCGTTGCGGGCCATGAGCCGAGCCCTGGCCGACGACCCCGACGTGGTGCTCCGCTTCGCCCGAGTCGGCAGCGTGACCCAAGCCGGCAGCGCGGGAGGGAACGTCGTGGCGCCCCACCTGGGCCAGCTCGACGTCCACGTGCGCCCCGAGGCAGTGCCCCAGCAGGCGCAGGTGGAGGCTCGCCTGATGCAGACCCTGCACGCCGCGAGCCTCGAGCCAGAGGCAACGCTAAAGCTGGGACATCCCGCGCTGCTGTCGTTTGCGCCGCCGGTCGAGCTGCTGGTCTTCGGGGAGGATCACGAGGCCGTGGTGGCCCACGTCGAGCGTCTGCTGCCGGCGCTCGGGTCGATCGAGTCGCTCCGCGACCTGCTGCCCGACGACCTGGAGGGCCGCCCCGAGGTCCGGGTGCGCTTCGATCACGAGCGCCTGGGCCGGCTGGGGCTGGGGGTCGACGAGGCGGCGATCGCGGTGCAGCGCGCGATCCAGGGCGAGGTGGTCAGCACGCTCTACGCCGCCGACGAGCAGCTCGATATCCGGGTGCGGCTACCCGAGGTGGATCGCCGCCGGGTGGACGACGTGGCCCGCGTGCAGGTGGCGATCGCCAGCGGCGTGCCGGTGCGGCTGGACGCGGTGGCCGAGGTGGAGGCCGGCCGAGGCCCGGCCGAAATTCGGCGGATCGACGGGCGCCGCGGCCTGCGGATCCAGGCACGCAACGAGGGGGTGGATCTAGGCGGGGTGGCCACGAGCGTGCAGGAGGTGCTCGACGAGCTCGCCGACCAGGCCCCGGGGGTCGAGACGATCCTCGCCGGCCAGGCCGACGAAATGGACAGCTCGCTGCGCAGCCTGACCCTGACCACCGCGCTGTCGATCTTCTTGGTCTACGTGGTGATGGCGTCGAGCTTCGAGAGCCTGCGGCACCCCTTGCTCATCATGTTCACGGTGCCGCTGGCGCTGGCCGGGGTCTCCCTGGCCCTTTGGCTCACCGGGCTGCCGCTGTCGGCCATGGTGGGGATCGGGGTGATCGTGCTCGGCGGGATCGTGGTCAACAACGCGATCGTGCTGATCAATGCGGTCAACGATCGACGCGGGGCGGGCCTTTCGGTCGACGAGGCGCTGGTCGAGGCGGGGCGGGTGCGGGTGCGGCCGATCGTGATGACCACCCTGACCACGGTGCTGGGCCTGCTGCCCATGAGCCTGGGCCTGGGCGAGGGCGCGGCGCTGCGGCAGCCGCTGGCGGTGGCGGTGATCGGGGGGCTGTCGTTCGCAACGCTGCTGACGCTACTGGTGATGCCCTGCGCCTATCGGATGCTCCCGGGGCCGGTACGGGACGCCTGGCGGCCGCGGTGACGCCACCAGGCGGCACTACATACACCGACAGGGCGGGCAGAGCCTCGGGCGCCGGCTCGGGGATCCCGATCCGGCTGAGTCCACGGGTCTCGGTGGTGCGCCGTAGGGCCCCCTCGCGACCGGCCCGCCGCCACATGGCGGTGCGCGTCTGAAAGTCGCGCTCCAGCCGACGCTGGAAGTCTTGCAAGTCGTGGACCTGGTAGTTCCAGAAGTTGTCGGCGTGCTCCCACGCCTCGTCGAAGATCGTCCGTAGCACCACGCCATGCTCGCCGACCGGCAGCGCCCGCAGGTTGGCGCGATAGGCCCGGTCATAGGTGAAGTACTCCTCGGCGTTGGACAGGTAGAGCACGTTTACCGTCACATCGAGCGCACGGGCGGCCTCGGCGATGGTCCGCAAGGTGGTCGCGCCGCGTAGATCGCCGACCATCGGCCGCACGCGACCCTGCCCAAAGAGCGTGCGTACGTGCTCGTAGATCGCCGGGTTGGACATCCAGGAGGTCGCACACTCGTCACGCCGACGATCGGTGAGCGGCCGGAGGTAACGCCACAGGGTCTCGCGGGTGGCCCGGTAGGCGCGACGGATCTGACGCTGTTGCTCCCGCGGACGATCGGCGATCGCCGCGTCGATGATCGCCAGCGTTGCGTCGCGCTGCTGCGGGGAGAAGCGCTGGTGCAGGGTCTCGGGATCCGGGGACGCCTCGATCAGCAGACCGTAAACTCGATGGACGTTGACGACCAAGGGATCGCGATCGACCAAGAACACGATCTCCGAGCGCGCGACCCCAATGAGGGTGTAGTTGGGATCGGACCCGAGCCCCACATAGGCCCCGCCGAGCCCCTCGATGTAGGGAAACCACAGATCGTGGCGGATCTCGTTGCTCTTGACGAACGAGACCCGCTGGCGGGGCAACGACTCCTCGGATCCGGCCGTGAGCCGAGTCTGCTGCTCGTCGGTCAGGGGAACGAGCGCCCCCACACTCGCAGATCGACCCGCGGAGGCGGGCAGCACGGACCGGCTTGTTCCTGATACCGATGCTTTTTGCCCCACGGGTGCCCCCTCGGCCGACACCTCCTCGGCCGACACCCCCTCGGCCGATACCCCCTCGACCGACGTCTGCTCGACGGGCACCGCGCGGACCGCCGCCGCATCGGCAAATTCCACGGGCTCGGCCGAGCGCGAAGCCACCGGAGCGGCGGGATCCACCTGGGCACGAGACGCCGGCAGACGCTCGCACCCCACCAATACGCTGAGCGCCGCGAACACCAACGAGCCACATCGATCCCGTGGCCCGTTGGGCGACCACCGGACGATCGATCTCGCCTTCTTGTTTGCATCCACCATGCCCGCTCACCGCTCGGCTATCGTCCGCATATCGTCCGCATATCGTCCGCACACCGTCTCCATGCCGTCTGTACATCGTTCTTCATCCAGCACGACGTAATCGGGCGGGCATGCAGACTCGAGCTCGCTACGGGCGTCCACGACCGGATGGGCTCGTTCGGGTCAGGATGATAGCGGATCGGCCCCGAGCCGGCCAAAATGCGGGGCATGCCGGTGATCGGCGCGCCCAGGCCGCTCAGCGCCCGATTGCACGCGATCGCGAACGCGATCCCTGCCGGCGCTCGCGTGGCCGACGTGGGGACCGATCACGCTCAGTTGCTGGCGTGGCTGCACGCAGCGGGTCGGATCACCCGCGGGATCGGCATCGACCGCCGCCCCGGTCCGCTGGCCCAAGCCCGACACACCCTGCACACCACGAACACCGTAGGGGTCGAGCTACGCCTCGGGGACGGCTTGACTCCGCTGCGACCCGACGAGGTGGACACCGCTGTGCTCGCCGGCCTCGGCGGCCTGACCATGGTGCGCCTGCTCGAGGCAGCCCCCGCGATCGTGGAGCGCTTGACCGGGCTGGTGCTCCAGCCCAACACCGACTGGACTGAGGTCCGCCGCTTCATCGCACGACGGGGCTGGTCCCTGGAGGACGAGTCCATGGTGGAGGACCGAAACAAGTTCTACGTGGTGCTACGCGTGGATCCCCGGCCCGGACCGCCGCTGCGGTGGTCGGAGGACGAGCTGTTGCTGGGCCCCCTCTTGCTGCTCACCCGCCCGCCGGCCCACACGGCGTGGATCCATCACGAGCTGCGGCGGATCGATCGAGCGCTGCACCGGATCGAGCGCCACCGCGACCAGAACGATCCCCGGGCCCAGGACCTGCGCACCCACGCCCGGCGATTGAGGCGCGCACTGCCGCCCGAACGGTAGGCGCCGGGGTGGACGTCGACGCCGGGGGCCGACAGTGGCTAGGATGAGCGCGATGAACGGTCCCTCCGATACGAGAGGGCGAGGCCGATGACCTCGACCCCCATCGGCCAAGGCGTCGACCTGCAGCCCCTACGCGACGCGGCGCTGCTGCTGTCCCGCCTCTCGAACGAACGCAACGACCCGGCGATGGAGCAGGAGTCTCGTCGGCTGCTCAAGGCGACCCGCGCGATCCAGGCGCAGCTCGAGGCCGAAGAGCTGCTCGTGGCCATGTCCAATCGGTTGCTCAACCTCCCGCTGAGCGAGCTGCGGCAGGGGATCGGCGATGCGCTCGGCGAGCTCGGACGCCTCACGCAGGTCGAGCGCGTCTACGTGTTCTTGCTCGACACCACCGGCAAAGTGCTGGACCAGGGCCACGAGTGGGTCTCCCCCGGTACAAAGGGATACGACATCCCCCGCTTCAGCGGAGCACCGGTCTCCACCTTCCCGTGGTCGATGGAGCGCTTCGAACGCGGCGAGACGATCTACGTGGACGACCCCGCGGCCCTGCCCGAGCAGGCGGTCACCGAGAAGAAGAGCTGCGAGCGGCTGGACATCTGCGCCTACGTCAACATGCCGATGTTCCTGCACGGCACCCTCATCGGCTGGCTGGGCTTCGACTCGGTGGGCAAGCCTCGGCGCGACTGGACCCACGAGCAGCTGGCCCTGATGCGGCTGGCGTGCGACGTGCTGGCCAACGCGATCGGTCGCCATCGGCGAGACGAGCGACTGCTGCGCGAAGAGGAGCTACGCGAGCGCATGGTCGCGCTGGGTACGCTCTCGGCCGGGCTGGCCCACGAGCTCAACAATCCGCTGTCCTTCGCCCTGGGCAACGTGCAGTATTTGCGGCAGATCACGCCGGATGCCACCCGGGCCACCGAGCCCTGGCAGTACGAGCTGAGCCCGATCCTCGGGGAGGTGGAGACGGGCCTCGAGCGGGCGTCGTCCATCGTGACGGACCTGCGGGCGTTCTTGTCGCGCCCCACCGATGACTCCGACTCGGTCGACCTCGACGAAATGATCGAGATGGCGACCCGTATCGCGGGCGGCCAGCTGCGTCGCCGCGCTCGGCTCGAGCTGGAGCTCAAGGCTCACGGCCGGGTCAAGGGCACGCTCGCCCGGCTCTCTCAGGTGTTCATCAACCTGCTGGTCAACGCGGCCAAGGCGATCCCCGAGGAAGATCCGGAGCACCATCGCGTGACGATCCGCAGCCGACGCGACGGCCAGTACGTCGACCTCGAGGTGGAAGACACGGGCGTGGGGATCCCCAGCGACCAGATCGGGCACATCTTCGACCCCTTCTTCACCACGCGGCGGGTCGGCGAGGGCCTCGGCCTGGGCCTTTCGCTGTGCAACCACATCATCTCCAGTGTCAGCGGTGAGATCTCGGTGACGAGCGAGCTCGGCCGCGGCACCACGTTTCGCGTTCGCCTGCGCCGAGCCGACGACAACCCCCCCACCCGAGAGCTCCCGGTGATCCGCGACCCCCGGGAGCAGCAGGTCCAGGTCCTCATCGTCGACGACGAGCCGCACGTGCTGAGCATGCTCGCGCGGATGCTCAAGGGTCATCGGCTCCAGATGGCCAGCAACGGCCGCGAGGCCCAGACGCTGATGAAGCGCGAGCGCTTCGCGGTGGTGCTGTGCGACGTGATGATGTCGGATCTGACCGGGATCGATCTGTTTCGCTGGGCGACCGAGCACGACAAGCACCCGGAGGGCTTCGTGTTCATGAGCGGCGGGGTGCTCACCCAAAAGCTCCGCACGGCGATCGACGAGACCAAGCAGCCCCTGTTGTTCAAGCCCTTCGACATCGTCCAGCTCAAGAGCGTGGTGCGCGAGCACGTGGAGCGAGCGGCGGCGATCGGGTAGGCGCCCCGGCCGGCGTAAGCCGCCGGCCCCCCAACAGAGCACGCCGAGTGCGCAGAGCGAAAATGCGCAGACGCCAGGGGTCATCCGTGGTGATCGTTCAAAATACCCCGCCGAAACCTACAGTACGGCCCGTCGGCGGACGAAGCCACAGTGGCGGGGATATGCGCGTATCGCCGAGCACCCGATGGGATTGCCGATCGAGTGACCGGAGATTCACGGTTTACGATCGTTTTGGCGCACTGCGCAATCATTTGGGGCCCTCGGCGTACCTCATGGTGCATGCGACCGACCCACGACTGGCGATCCGTCCTCGCCACGGCCGATGACCCCCAACCGGGCGCGCAGGAGCGCGGCGTGGATCGAATGAGCGCACAGCCCGCCGCTCACGAGCCTGGTCGCGTCGGCGCCCGGGAGCCCCACCCTCCCCGCGTCGATGTCAGGCGATCGATGGCGATCCGATCGAAGGCAAGGTCGAGGCGACGGGTCGAGGTGAATGAAGGAAGTCATCCTTCGATCATCTCACAAAAGAAGACCTAGCACCGAAGCAAATATATACACTTCACACTCCAAGCGTCCCCATACAGGCCCACTCTCACCGAAATATTCTACACACTATATCGTTTCAGCATCAGCGTCATCAAAACACTAACGAACCCCAAGAAGGATGAGCATCTATCTACAGGCTGGACAACTATTGACTGACTTGAACTTGCCCAAAATCGCCTAAAATCGCCCAAAGGATTGAACCGATAGCCGACGTAGAATATCGTAGAGCGTCCTACATTATTATCTACCGGTCGAAATATCACCCCCCGATCGCATCTACGATATCTACCAGAGATCAATACAATCATCCACCACAAGATTTCAAGCCACCACACGTCACCAGGTCACTCAACCAACACAAGATCTACTACGATGCGGATGACGTAGACAGCAGATTCGACTCGATCGTCTACAGAGCCGAGCCCGCAGATTCAAGCCCGCAGATCCAAGCCCGCAGATTCAAGCCCGCAGAGCCAAGGAAGAAGAGGAATGCATGGACGCAGCACTCAACCACGCGGAGAACAAGGTCACCGACGAGATCCTGCTGGAGCTCGCCAACGACAGCACAGGGTCGACATCGGATGACACGCTCGATGCCATCGGAGTGCCGATCCCCGCGTTCGAGGGGCTAGTGGCCGCGATCGAGCGCGAGCGGGTGTTCGAGGCCCTATTCGAGGCATCGGCGCCCTCGCACGAGCTAGGACGCTACGTGGTGACGGGAACCCTGGGCCGCGGCGCCATGGGCACCGTGTTCAAGGCCTTCGACTCTTCGCTCGACCGACGGGTGGCGCTCAAGGTCCTGCACAAGGAATTGGACGCAATGCACACCACGCGGCTACTCCGCGAGGCTCAGGCGCTGGCCAAGCTCTCCCACCCCAACGTGGTGCAGGTGTACGAGGTGGGCGAGTTCGAGGGCCAGACCTTCGTGGCCATGGAGCTGGTCAAGGGCAAGACGCTCCGGGAGTGGATGCGGTCCAAGCCCCGGCCCGGCTGGCGAGAGTGCCTGGAGGTGTTCTTGCAGGTCGGCGCGGGGCTGGCCGCGGCGCACGAGCGGGGACTGGTGCATCGGGATTTCAAGCCGGGCAACGCGATCATCGACCGCAAGGGCCGGGCGCGGGTGCTCGACTTCGGACTCGCGCGTCAGGTGAAGATCGAAGACGACGACCTGAGCACGATGCGGCGAGCACGTACGGACGAGATGGATCCCGTGCCGCTGGACATCCCGATCACCCAGCCAGGGGCCGTGCTGGGTACGCCGGCTTATATGCCGCTGGAGCAGATGTACGGGCAAGAAGCCGATGCGCGCAGCGATCAGTTCAGCTTCTGCGTCGCCCTTTACGAGGCGATCTATGGCGAGCGACCGTTCCAAGGCATCACGATGACCGCCCAGGTGATCTCGATGACCCACGGGCACTTCCGGCCGGTGCCCAAGGGGATCAAAGCGCCCGCCCAGCTGCGTCGGGTGTTGTTGCGCGGGCTGGCTCACCTGCCGGGAGATCGGTGGCCCTCGATGGAGGCCCTGCTGGTCGAGCTACGCCGGCTTGTAGCTCCGCGCGGGCGCCCCTGGGTCGCCCTGGGCCTGGCCTTTGGTCTGGTGGTCGGCCTGGTGGTCGGCCTGTCGGTGCTGGGGGCGGGGCTGTCACCGCTCGCGGCGGGCTCGCGCTGCGACGGCGCCCGCGAGCAGCTCGCGGGGATCTGGGACGAGCCGCGCAAGCAGGCCGTACGGAAGGCATTCCTCAGCACGAGGCTCTCCTACGCGCCGCGCACCCTGGCGTGGGTGGAGCAGCAGCTCGACGCCTACGCCGATGCGTGGACCCGCGAGTACATCGAGGTGTGTGAGGGCAACCAGCAGGTCGAGAAGTACGCCCACAACGCGCTAGATCTGCCCATGAGCTGCCTCCGAGAGCGACAGGTTACCCTGTACACCACGGTCAAGACGCTCGCGAACGCGAACGTACACGTGGTCGACAACGCCATCGACATGGTCGAGCGCCTGCCCGCCCCGCGGACGTGCCACCCGGCACAGCCGCGCGCGACCTCGACCCGGTAGCCGCGCCGCGCTACATGGCGAAATCGAGGGCCCCGCCGCCGCGGTCGCGGGCGTCGAGGAGGGTGGCCGCGACGAGCGCTTCGACCATGGCGACCTTGTACCCGGTGCCCGGCAGGGGCTTGGCGCGCTCTGTCGAGCGCTTGGCGGCGGCCTCGAGCACTTCGTCGGTGGCGGGCTGCCCCTCGAGGGCGCGCTCCACCTCGGTGAGCCGGAACGGGATGTTGGCGACGCCACCCACGGACACCCGCGCAAGCTCGATGCTGCCGTCGCTCACCACCAGCCGTACCGCGACCTCCACCAGCGGCCACTCGGCGAGGGCCCGGCTCATCAGGCGCTGGTAGGCCCCCTTCTCGCCGGCCACGGGGGCAGGAAGGTGGACATGGGTGATCATCTCGCCGGGGCGCAGCTGGTGGTCGGCGAAGGCCGAGCCGTCGCCGTAGAGGTCGGCCACGGTGATCCGCTCGTGTCCCTGCCCCCGCCCCGCAACGGAGAGGATCGCGTCGTAGGTGAGCAGGGCGGCACCGATCGACGAGGGGTGCGGATAGACGCAGGGCCCGAAGTCGAAGACGACCCCGAAGTCGTGGTTGCCCTCGCGCGACGGGCACTGCTGGGCGTTGCCCTTCTTGGGGCAGCCGAGGTGGTGATTGCGGAAGTACCAGCAGCGGGTGCGCTGGCACAGCACACCCCCCATGGTACCGCGGCTGCGCGCCTGAGGCGTGGCCAGCAGCTGGGCCGGTAGGGTGAGCGCGGGATAGGCCGCGCGCAGCTCGGGATGCTCCCCAACCTCGCGGATCGTCACCAGGGCGCCGATGTCGACCCCGTCGTCACGAACCTCCACCTGGTGGAGTCCCTCGACGCGCTGCACGTCCACGATGGGGAGACGACTGACGCCGCTGCGCAGCCGCTCCTGCAGATCGGTCCCGCCAGCGCGAAGCTCGGCCTGCGATCCGGTCACGTCCTCGATGGTCTTGGCTCTCGTGTACATCGTGAGTCTCCCGCTTAGGCGTTGGTGGTGGCGAGGTGGGCGAGGTGCTTTTGCACCACCTGGGGCCGCAGCGGCACTTCGTAGGGACGCCACCCGGTGGCGTTGAACACCGCGTTGCCGATCGCGGCCGGCGGAGCGAGGGTCGCGAGCTCCGCCATGCCGGCCGCGCCCCCCTTGAGGCCTTCGAAGCCGCCTTCGGCGAAGTGGATGTGAATGGGCGGGATGTCGCCGATGCCCGGAATGCGGTGGTCTTCGAGGTTGGACGACAAGAGGCGCCCCGTGTGGGGATCGTAGTGGCGCTGCTCGGTGATGGCGAACCCGATGCTCTGCACCACGGCGCCGTAGGCCTGGCTGCGCGCGAGCTCGGGGTTGAGGATCTTGCCCACGCTCATCCCCACCCACGCCCCGGTGGGGCGGACCCGACCGAGCTTGGTGTCGACCTCCACGGTCATCACCACGACCGAGCCGGTCATCTTGCCGAACATGCTCATCCCCAGCTTCCCCGAGGGCATGGCCCCGAGAAGATCGAAGGTGCTGTTGCCTCCGCGCCGATGCGAGAGCACGCTGATGGGCTGGGGCAGCCCGCGTAGTAGCTCGCCCAGCGGCATGAACCCGCCCGCATGGCGAATGCCGCCGTGCTCCCACTGCGCATTCTCGAGGCCGGCCTTGCGCGCCGCGTCCACGAGCTTCTTGCTCATCATGTCAGCGGCTTCTAGAGACGTGGGGTAGATCGACGGGGTCGTGCGACTGCCGCTGGAGGCCGGGCCCTGCGGGAGCTCGGAGTTGCCGATGTCGATGGTGATGTCGTGGGCTGAGATCCCCAGAGTTTCCGCGACGGCCTTGGCGATCACGGAGCGGGCTCCGTTGCCCATGTCCTGCACCGCGCAGCGGGCGACGAGCCCGTCGGCGGTGGCGTCGAGCTGCACGCGGGTGGCGTTGTTGAAGATGGTCATCCAGTTGCCGATGGCCACGCCCACGCCGGTGCGGAAGCGCCCGCTCCCGCTGCCCGCGGGCTTGCGCTCCTGCCACGCGGGCAACGACTCGGCCCAATCGTAAAGAGGGTTGCGGATGTCGGAGTCTTCCCACTTGCGCCGCAGGGCGATGGGATCGGCACCCACCTCGTGGGCCAGCTTGTCGACGAGGCTCTCCAGGGCCCAGAAGGCCGGGGGCCCCGAAGGACCACGCATGGGCCGCCCCGGGCTGGTGTTGGTCACGATGTCGAAGTCACGCACGTGCTTCGGTCCGTCGTAGGTCACGCGCATCAAGAGCGCGGCTTGCGACTGCACCGCGACCCCGGCCGTGCCGTAGGCGCGCGCGGTGATCCCCAGGGGCTCGAGCTCTTCGTTGGTGACCGCGGCGATCTCGATCTGGGTGAGCGGCCGATAGCCGCCAAAGACCATCTCCTCCTCGCGGTCTTGGATGAGCCGCACCGGCTTTCCCGTCTGTCGGGCAAGATCGACGGCGGTGGTGTGCTCGAGCTGCAGGCCCTGCTTGGACCCAAAGGCACCGCCGATGTAGGGCGTCAGCACGGTCACCTTCTTCTTGTCGAGCTTGTAGTGCTCGGCCAGCTCGAGCATGAGCAAGTACACCGTCTGCGTGCCCGTGTGCACGGTGAGGTGGCCGTCGTCCCACCGCGCGACGCAGCCGTGGGGCTCGAGACAAGCGTGGGTCTGGCCGCCGGTGCGGAAGGTGCCCTCCACCACGCGCAGGCCTCCCTCGCCGCTGCGGGCGTCGGCGAGGTTCTTCTGTGCCTTCCCCCGCTTCTTTTGCAGGAGCTTATTGATGATGGGGGTGCGGAGGTTGCCGTCCCAGCTCCCGGGGGGGATCGGCCCCTCCGAGGCGTTCTTGGGATGCTTCTTCTTCTCTGGAAAGACCTCCGGCGCGTCGTCGGCCAGCGCGGCCTCGGGATCGACGACGAACCCGCGGGGGGCGTAGGTGACCTCGATCGCGGCGAGGGCCCGTCGGGCGGTGGCCTCGTCCTTCGCGGCGACGGCGGCGATGGGCTGGCCGGCGAAACGAGCGACGCGGTGGGGGTCGTCGAGCACCTCGATCACCGCCTCGACTCCGTCGATGGCGAGCGCGGCCTCGAAGTTCATGTCCTCGATCGCCGCGTGGGCATGGGCGCTGCCGAGGTACTTGGCCACGAGCATGCCCTCGTAGACCACGTCGGTGGTGTAGCGAGCGCGACCGGTGACCTTGGCTTCCCCTTCGTGGCGGGGGTATTCGATGGGCTCTTCGCCGTCGAAATCGCCTCGACACGCCGCCGCGACGGCGTCGTAGATCCCCACGTAAGCGCCGCAGCGGCAAAGGTGCCCGGACAAAGCGTAGGCGATGCTGTCGCGGGGCGGCTCGGTCTTGCCCTTGGCCGCGCGCCAACGGTCGAAGAAGGCCACCGCCTCCACGATGAAGCCCGGCGTGCAGTAGCCACACTGGAGCCCGTCGTGGACGAGGAAGGCCTTCTGGACGGGGTGGAGCCCCGGTTGGGCTACGCCTTCGACCGTGCGCACCTCGGCGTCATCGAGGGAGCAGGCGGGGAGCGTGCAGGAGGTGGCGGGCCGGCCGTCGATGATGACCGTACAGGCCCCGCAGACGCCGGCTCCGCAGACGATCTTCGTCCCGGTGAGATCGAGATCTGCACGGATGACGTCGGCCGCGGCGGCCTTGGGGTCCACCTCGAGCGCGACGCGCTCTCCATTGACGACGGCGTGAATGGGAACGAGAGGGTGATCGGATTCCATCGTAGCTCCGGTGCTCGAGCGAGAGCTCGGCCACCAAAGCGACCCGCCCTCGTATGTGATTCCTACTGGCTTATGCCCCGCCCCGCACTCGCAACCCACGCCGATCCGCTAGCCAAAGCCGCCACGGCCGAAACGCGCGCATCGGCGGCACGCGGGTCGTCAGGCGTTGGGACGGAGCGACTGGCGCAGCGTCTCTGGGGTCGTACCGGTCCAGCCGTGAAATGCACGAAAGAACGAGTTCGGCTCCTCGAAGGCGAGCAGGTAGGCGATCTCGCTATAGGAGAGCTGCGTCTGTTCGAGGTAGTAGAGCGACAGGCGTTTGCGGGTCTCGCGTACGACCGCCTTGAAGCTGGTCCCCTCGTCACGAAGCCGGCGCTGAAGCGTTCTGGAGCTCAACGCCAGCCGCTGCGCGACAAGATCGACCGATACCTGGCCGCTCGGTAGGGCTTCGATCAGGACGGCGCGAGTCCGCGCCTCGAAGGACGCGGAGCCCTCGAGGTCGGCGAGCCGCTTTCGCAGCTGCGGCTCGAAAATGTCCCACATCGAGCTGTTGTCGGTGAGGAAGGGTCGCTTGGCGTCCTCGGGGCAAAAGCAGACCGACAGCTGGTCGCCGCGATCGATCCGGCAGCCCAAGAACGCCTCGTGGGCCTCCCGCTCGCGCGGGAACTCCGGCAACGTCACCTCGGTGGCGCGCACCTCATGCCGGGTGCCCATCCGCGCGAGCTTCACGACAAAGAGGGCCTCGGAGCCGATGAGGAATGGGGAGGGACCGACCCTGCTATCGTGCCATTGGTAGGTGATCCGAAGCCCGGCCCGGCTGGTCTCCACGTCCAGCCTGACCGGGGCGATCAGGGGCTTGAACATGGCGAGCCGCGTGACCGCCACGGTGAGATCCGGGCTGCACAACGCCGCGAAGACCGTCGGGGAGAACGAGTCAGCGCTCGCGTTGTCGACGAGCTGGATCGGGAAGAGCGGATCGTCGACGGAGTCCTGGATCGCGTGAGTGAAGGCGAAGAACTGGTCCGCGGGAACCCGGACGTTCGGTCGATTCAGGAGGTCTTCGGGGAGACCCGCGCGCCGCAGCACGTCCTGATGCCGCACGCCGGCCGAGGCGAGCAGGACCTTGAAGCCAGGATCGAGGGCATAGTCATAGTGCGCCGACATGGAGCTCTCCTTGTCCGGCCCCACTCTAGGAGAGATCGCGACGCAAGACACTGTCCAGACGCGACAAGACGCTATCCATGGACGACACGGGTCGTCCGGGCTCGCGGCTCCCGCCCCCTCACCGCGACCGAGAGGTGGTGGTCGCCCGAGGCCACCTCGGGATGCAGCCCGAACCACAAATTCGATGAATAACCATCAGCCCGGTCGAGACTCCGATCTACGAGCGGGCGAGCGAACGTACGGCCGTCGAACCGACGACGACACGTGCGACCGCGCGCCGCCGAGGACTCCCAGATGTACACAAGAAACCACAAGTTCCCATGGGGCACTCTGGCCGCGCTGGCGACGACTCTAGCCATCGGTGCGTGCGACACGAGCACCAACGAAACCGGTGAGGTCGTCCCTCGATTCATCCCCGACTACAGCAACGTCTGCGCCCCCGAGACCCAGGGCGCGCTGGCGGCGGCCCGTGGCCACATCCAGACCATCGCCAACAGTCACAAGTGGCGCGTCGCCCGGTCGATCGAGATCTGCAACGAGAACAGCTGCGCGCCGTGCAACGGCCACCAAAACCCCATGCTCGCCGCCATTCGCTCGGTCGACCAGTGGGGCTCGACCGAGTTCGTCGTCGCCGCGAACACCGAAACCGCGACCTTCACCGACCCGGCGCACCCCGAGGCCAGCCCCTTCGAGGTCTACTTTGCCCGCGCCCTGGCCTATCCCTGGCGCCAGCTGCTGATGGGCACCCCCTTGGACCAAGCCGGCGCCACCAGCCTCTCGATCGCCCACGGCGTCCACCGCCGTTGCGCCGACGGCTCGATGAGCTGCAACGACTTCCGCATCGCCGTCGAGTCCCTCGACAGCACCTGCCAGAGCCTGGACACCTCCATGCCCGTCCAGCTCGGCGGCGGCGTGTTGACCACGACCACGCCCAGCGCCGACGACTTCGGCTTTCAGGTCCCCCTGACCCTCGACCTGCCCGACCCCGCCTCCTTCGCTGATTTCATGGAGCTCGAGGACTGGCTCGACTCGCAGGCCCACCTCAACGTCTCGATGTCCGACGTGGAGGTCTCGTGGACCCACACCCCCGGCCAGGGCCACTGCGCCACGCTCACCGGCAACGTCGACGCAGACACCCTCGACCCGATCGCCTCGTCCGACACCGCCGTGGACACCTACGCCGACCCCAACGGGCAGATCCGCACCGTGCTCAGCCTCCAGCTGAGGCCCGCCAACGTCATCACCGGAGCCCAGTGAACGCCATGCAAAACCGTACCGACCACAAGTTCAAGACAATCATCGGCTCCGCTGCCCTGTGCATCTCGCTGACCGGCTGTGACGAGTGCAGCACGACCCCCGAGGTCTCGGGGCTCGAGAACTACCAGACCGTCGAGATTTCTCTGGGTCGCCCGGTCTACGTCGGCGAGACGGAGTATTCGTTCACGGCCGACTGTGATGACGTGACCGTGGAGGAGGAGATCCGCGAGCGGCAGCCCACGCTCGATCGCGACCTCACCACCGGCAGCTGGTTCGACTACACCGAGATCTTGAGCCGACTGGAGGACGACGGGATCAATCGCGGACAATACACGATCACCCCGGTGTGGGACGTCGAGACCAACGGAGCCCGATCGGCCAAGGTCGCCGTCTGGTGCAACGGCGGCGATCCCGAGCTGACCCCGACTCCGCGCCTGCTCTACTTCTGCGCCGGGAGCGACTGCACGGAGTAGCTCGGACCGAGCCGACCGAGCCGACCGAGCCGACCGCGCCAACCGAAGGGGGATGGGCGCACATGCCCATCCCCTCGGCCTCGTCGACCCCGGGCAGCTCGATCCCACACGATGCCGAGATCCACCCCGGATCCCCGCCCCGGATCCCCGCCCCGGATCCCCGCCCTCACCGCGCAAGCGGGTGCTGGTCGAGCCAGCGCCCCAGCCGAGTCACCTGGGCGCCGAGCCCCTGCTCGCTGACGAGCCGCTGCCCCGCCCGGATGAGCCCCCGCGCCCGCAGGCGCTGCTCCTGGTCGGCCCACAGCACGTCGGCCAGCGCGATCCAGGCGGCCACCAGCGACTCGTCGGCCGGCTTCCCCTGGCGCTCATCGATGAACTGCCGCAGCTGATCCCGCGCCGGCTCGGGCTGGCCCGCCGAAGCGAGCATGGACGCGCGCACGATCTCGTGCCCGATCACCTCGGGATTGTCGACCCCCAACGCCCCCACGAGGATCGCGTGGGTGCGCTCCATGAGCCGCTCCATCTTCACCCGATCACCACGACCGGCCGCGCTCCAGGCCAGCACTCGGAGAGCCGAGGCCACGTTGCTGTGCTCGGGGCCCAGCTCTTGCTCGAAGATCACCCGCGCCTGCTCGGCCTGCTCCTCGGCCTCGTCGAGGCGATCGAGCTCGACCAGCGCCTGCGCCAGCTCGACGCGGTGGTGGGCGATCTCGATGGGATCCTCCCCGTGGGCCTCGAGGATCCGGATCGAGCGCCGGATCAGGAGCATGCCCTCCTCCACTCGTCCCATCTGGGTGAGGATCGAGCCCTTGGTGTTGAGCGAAATGGCGAAGTGCGGGTGGGTCTGCCCCAGCGTCTCGCGACGGATCACCTCGGACTGCTCCACCGCCGCGTAGGCTTCGTCCAGGCGCTCGGCGGTGGAGTAGGCGATCGCGAGGTTGTGGTAGCCCGAGGCCACCTCGGGGTGCATGCGCCCCAGCCGGGCCTCGAAGATCTCCACGTAGCTCTCGAGCCGAGCGAGCGCCTCGTCGGTGTCGCCCAACGTCAGGCTGACCGTGGCGAGGTTGAAGGCCGCGTCGGCCCAACGCAGCGGGTCGCGCTCCTTGTCGCGCAGCGCCAACGACCGGCGGATCAGTCGATCCGCGGCCTCGTAGTCGCCCTTGCGGTACGCCACGCTGCCCCAGTTGAGCCATAGCGCGGCCTGGGTGTCGTCGCCCATGCCGAGCCCCTCGATCTCCGCCTCGGCCCGGCGAGCCAAGCGCTCCGCCTCTTCGATCCTCGACGTGGACACCCCGAAGGCATAGACCCGCTCGATCAGCGCATCGACCAGGACCCGCCGGTGGCGAGACGCTATTGCCCGCAGGCTCGCGTCTTCGAAGGCGTCGATCGCCGCCTCGAGATCGCCGGTGCGATCGAGCAACTGGGCCACGAGGAACAGGGTCTCGGCCCGCAGCGGCTCGTGTCCGAGCCCCTCGGCCTCCATGTCGAGCCGCCGCGCCAGCTCTATCCCCTCATGGTAGCGCCCGGCCGCAATGAGCCCGTCGACCCGGGCCAGCTCGTCGCGCATCGCCTCGACCGCGTCGCGCAGCGCCGGAGGCGGCGTAGGCGGCAGCTCGGCCACCAGGGTCTCTCGATCCCCACAGTGCTCCACCGCGGGCAGACCGACCACCGCCCCGACCGCGCGCGCCACCGTCTCGGCCTCGGGCTGCTCGAACGCCTCGAGCAGGGCCTCCAGTGAGACCCGCCGCCGCTCGAGGCAACGCTCGCGGAGCGCGGTCACGGCGGGCCCCTCGTCGGCCAGCGCGGACGCATTGCACGAGCGCGCGCGCAACCGCTCCCACCGGATGACGTACTGGTCGATCTCCTCGAGCGCCCGGGCAGCGCTAGGCTCGGCGTAGGGCACCCCGGTGAGCCGGAAGGCCTCGTCGATCGCCTCCCTTCGCGTCGGGGTCCAGGTCTCGCCCAGGCCTTGCTCGGTGCGACAAAACGCGGAATCGACGGTCGTCGTCGCGCCCGCCCAGGCCCATAACCCCCCGCCGGCCACGACCAGCCCCAGGCCCGACAGGACCCACGCCCGACGGCCCCGCGCGTCTCGCCGGTCGAGCACCGCGAGCAGGTCGTCCATGGAGGCGAAGCGATCCCGTCGGTTGCGAGACAACCCCCGCCGCAGCGCCTGCCGCACCTCGCGAGGCACCGACGCCCCCGGGGAGGCCGCCGGCAGACGCCCCTCGATCACCTTGGAGGCCAGCTCGGCGAGCGTGCGCCCCTTGAACGGCCGCTCGCCATAGATCGCCTCGTAAAGAGCCACGCAGAACGCAAACTGATCCGACGAGGGGTCGGCCGGGCGCTGCTCGTGCTGCTCGGGCGACATATAGGCGGGCGTGCCCACCAGGGTACCGGTGCGAGTGAGCGAGACCTCCGGATTGCGCACCTTGATAGGCCCCGACGTGGACTCTCGAAGCTGCGAGGCCAAGCGCTCGTCGGTGGCCATCATCTCGGCGAAGGAGCTGGGGCCGTGCCCCCAGCGAGCCAGGCCGAAGTCGGTCACCCGCACCCGACCGTCCTTGCCGATCAGCACGTTGTCGGGCTTGAAGTCGCGATGCACCAGGTCGGCCTCGTGCGCCGCGGCCAACCCCCGTCCCGCGGCCACGAACACGTCTCGGATCTCGGGCCACTGCCGGCGGCGCTCGGCCAGCCACGCCTTGAGGGTCGATCCCTCCACGTACTCCATGGCCACGAACACCTGCTCTTGCCAGGTGCCCACGTCGTGCACGGTGATCACGCTGGGATGGGTGAGCCGAGCCAGGGCCTGAGCCTCACGCAGCAGCCGGGCATTGCCGCCCCCGCTCCCCGCTCGGCCCTTGGTGCTGCGCAGCAGCTTGAGCGCCACCCGTCGGTCCAGCTCGGGATCGTAGGCGGAGTACACCACGCCCATGGCCCCCACCCCCACGCAGTCGAGCACCCGATAGCGACCCACCTCGGCCCCCGCGGGCAACAGGCGCCCCAACAAGCGCTGCGGAGGCTCCTCCTTCTCGGCGCCGATCGTCGCCGCGAACTGGTCGGAGAGCATCGGCTCACCTCGGGGACCGGCACAGACGGGCGAGGTCGCGTCCTTCGTTGCTGCCTCGCTCCCGTCCTCGCTCTCGTCCTCGATCCCGTCCTCGCCCCCGTTCTCGCTGGCCTGCCCGTCCTCGCCCAGGCCAGCGTCGTCGCCCGCGAAGATCCGCGCCAGCTCGGCGACCACTCGACTGCACGCCTCGCACGCGTCCAGGTGAGCTTCGAGCCGCTCGGCCTGCGCGGGTGAAAGCGCCCCCTGGGCAAACTCGGCGATCACCGCCTCGTCGGGGCAGGGATCGGGCGGGGGGTGACCGCTCACGACGCCCAACGATGACATGGAGACAAGGCATGGGATGGCCGATCCGCACGACCGGCCGAATTCGGCGACAGAACCGGCGCTAGGCCCCGATCCACCGCATGGCCGAGGTTTACTCCGCCGCCACGACCCCGGGAGATGCGCTCACCCGGCCGGGGGGCCCCCGGCCGACGGCCTCCGAGCTCGAGCGTACCGCTCCAGGACCTCCTCGAGGTCGCGCCGCCGGTAGGGCTTGCTCAGGTAGTCGTCCATGCCCGCCGCCAGGCATGCCTGACGATCGTGGTGAGTCGCATGGGCCGTCACCGCGGCAATGTAGGGCTGGTGGAGCATGGGCTGAGCCCGGATCCGCTGGGTGGCTTGGAGCCCGTCGAGCTGCGGCATCTGGATGTCCATCAGCACCAGATCGAACTGCACCCGCCCGAGCACCTCGACGGCCTCCAGGCCGTCGGAGACCACCTGAACCCGACAGCCCAGGCGCTCCAGCGTGAGCCGGGCGACTCTTTGGTTGATGACGTTGTCCTCGACCACGAGGGCCCGCAACGACCCCAGGAGCGACGGAGCCGAGGCCGAGGCCGGCGACTCACCCCCGAGGGGATCGGGTGGTGAAGCCGGCACCGAGACACACGGGATGCAAAAGTGGAAGGTGGAACCAACCCCCAGCTCGCTGTCCGCCCCGATCCGTCCGCCCATCGCCACGACCACCCGCTTGCAGATCGACAGCCCGAGCCCCGTGCCTCCGAAGCGACGGGTCGTCGACGCATCGGCCTGAGTGAACACGTCGAACAGCCGCGGGATCACCTCGGTGGAGATCCCGATCCCCGTGTCCCGCACCGAGACGTAGAGCTCTCGTGACTCGGGCCCGCCCTCGGCCGCAGGCCGGATCTCGGCCCGCACGACGATCTCACCGCGCTCGGTGAACTTGACCGCGTTGCCCACGAGGTTGGCGACGATCTGCTGCAACCGGGTCGGATCGCTACGGATCGTCGCCGGCACGTCGGGCTCGACCAGGGTCCGCAGCTCCACCCCCTTGCGGGCCGCCTCGAGGGTCAACAGATCCACCGCGTTGCCCACACACCGGCGCACGTCGGTGGGCACGCGCTCGAGCTCGAGCTCTCCCGCCTCGATCTTGGAGAAGTCCAGCACATCGTTGATGAGCTCGAGCAAGGTCTCGCCGCTGCTACGGACCACCTCGGCAAAGCGGCGCTGCTGTTGTTCGAGCCGGGTGTCGAGCAACAGGCCCGTCATCCCGATCACCGCGTTCATCGGCGTGCGGATCTCGTGGCTCATGTTGGCCAAGAACTCGCTCTTGGCCCGGCTGGCCGCCAGCGCATCGTCGCGAGCCCGCAAGAGCTGCTCGGTGCGCTCGGCCACGCGCTGCTCGAGTAGCTCACGGGCCAACGTCATGCGCCGCAAGCCCAGGCCCAGGCTGATGAGGATCCAGCCGTCGAAGAGCAGCCGGCTATTGAGGTTGACGAACTCCGACGGAGGGAAGACCGCCGGGGGCAACCAGCCGTACCAGTCGGCCACGAAGATCCCGAGCACGAGCACCACGTGGAACACCGCCATCACCAGGGCAGCCCGCCACCCCAGCAGCAGGCCGGCCAGCACCGCCACCAACAAGCTCCCGTTGAGCGCGATGCTGTGCGATCCCTCCCCCGAGCCGACGACGAGCAGCAGCAGCACGGCCATGAAGGCGAGCAAGAACACCCAGGTCGCCATGCGTAGACGCCCGGTGTACGCCAGCCACAGGGGAGTCACGGTCGCGACCAGGGACACCACGGCCATGGGCGCTTGCGGGGTCATGCTCGGGACCACGGCGGTGAGGACCGCAGACATGAGGCTCATCAGGACCCCCGTCCACAATAAGCCCCACAGGATCTTGGCGAGGAGTCGCTCGTCGTCGCCTCGATGCGGCGGGAGCCCGAACCACCGAGCCCACCGGGATCCCTTGCCGCGCGGTGGTGACGTCATGGCGATATGTCGAATATCAGGTCTCGATCATCGGCGCTGACCGAAGGTCACCGGATGGACCTACGACGACGATCGGGCGACCGTCTCGAGGATCCGCCGCGCGGTGGCTCGCGGCGCCTCCACCTGCGGACAGTGACCGATCCCGTGCATCACCACCAATCGCGACTGAGGGATCCCCCGATGATAGACACGACCCACCGAGAGATCGATGAGCCGATCCCGGTCCCCCCACAACACCAACGTGGGTGCCCGGATCTCGGCCAGACGCTCGGTGAGATCGAAGTCGTCCAGCACGATCTCCGCGAGGAGCTTTTGGTTCATGGCCTGACGAGCCACGAAGTCGCGAGCCATGGATCGAGCCACCGGAGCCGGCATGAAGGGGACCCGCTCCAGCACGAAGCGTACCCACGGCATGAACTCATCCTCGCTCCGCAGCACAAAGGGGTTGTGGCCCGCTTCAATGTGCCGCTGGAGCGCGCTGGGTACCGGCATGGGGATCCCGGCCGCTCCGATGAGGGTCAGCGAGCGCACCCACGCGGGCTGCTCGATGGCGATAAGAGCCGTCACCGCGCCGCCCAGCGAGTTGCCCACCAGGTGGACGGCCCGGGCGCTCGACCGTGGCTTGCCCGGAGCGATCACCTCGGCGATCACCCCGGTGATCACCTCGGCGATCGTCGTGATCGTATAGTGATGATCGACGGGCTGGCTGGCCTCGGAGAACCCGGGCAGATCGGGCAAGACCACCCGCCGCGACCGGGTCAGGAACCGGGCCACGTCGACAAAGCTGTCCTTGGTGTCCGAAAAACCGTGCAGCAGCACCAGCGGGCATGGGTCGTCGGCGGGGCCCCCCACCAGCATGGGGATCTCGAAGCGACCGACTCGCACGCACTCGCGATGCAACCCGCTCAGCCGTCGACGCGCCCCCATAGCCAGCCGCGCCAGGTCACCGGTCATGCGCGCCGAGAACGAATCGAGCACCGAGGCCACCAGAATACCGGCAGCATACCCGACCGCCATCAGCGGACCCCGCGCTGCTATTGAACACGATCCGCGTGTCGCTCACCGGCGGACGCCGCGAGATCACCTTCGACGTGACCGCAGCCGGCCAGGTGGACTGAGCACTCCGGCTCGGGAGCGAGCCCGGGGCCACCCGGACCTATCGCTCGCCGTCGACGGTGACCGACGCGTAGATCCGCGGCAGTACCCCAGACCAGTGCGCGCCGGCCTCGGGTCGACGCACGCTCTCGATCCGCACCCCGAGCTCGGGACGCAGCTGCAGCCAGGTGGCAAAGACCAGCCCCTCGGCCGCGTCCCCCATGGTGTACTCGACCTCGAAGGTGTCCCGATCGCCCTCGGTTTGGCGCTCCAAGCGCTTGACGATCCGGCTGCCCGGTGGCAGCTCGAAGCCCTCGCGCTCGAGCTCGTCGCTCTCGAGCGCCCGCGTGACCTCGTCGCGCGGGTAGCGGAACACGTTGACCGCGATCTCCAGCGGAACGCGATTGCCGTCGCCTATCTTCTTGGCCCGCACGCCCCCCTCGCTCGCGGTGACCGTGTCCTCGGCCAAGAGCGCCGGTGCATCCACGACGACCCCCTCCCCCACCTCGACCTCGACCCACGAAAGCTCACCGACCAGCTGCCACGGACGATCGGTGATCCAGGCCGCCGCCAGGGACGCGACCGTGAGCCCCACCGTCAGGCCCGCCGCGATCGTCCAGCCGCGCTCGGGCCCCCGGGAGCTCACATGCTCGGGCTCACTATGGGTATCCCGCGGGGTCTCTCGTTCGGCGCCTGCTTCGGCGCCTGCTTCGACGTCGGCTCCGGCTCCCCCCTGGTCCTGGGGCGTGCTCCCGGGCCGTTCCCCTCGCCCGAGCCCTCGGGTCACCACCCCACCGAGCACGAGGGCGGCCCCGGCCACCCCCCCGCCCAGGTGGGCCCAAAGATCGACCTGGGGCACCAGGGAGATCGCCAGACCGAGGCCCAAGTTGATGAGCGCGTTGCGCCGCAAGGGGGCAACTACCAGCTCGGGAATGATCGTGCCCGGGCGCCACGCAAGCGCGGCCGCGGCCCCCAGCACCCCCCAGATCGCGCCAGAAGCCCCCACGCTCACCGCCGAGGACAGCAGCGCGCTGGCCAGGCTCCCGCCCAGCGCGGCCGCTCCGAGCAGCACCCCGTAGCGCGCCGCCCCCAGCAGTTTCTCCATGAAGCCGCCGAGCACCAGCAACACATAGCCGTTGACCGCGATGTGAATGACCCCGGCGTGGAGCAACGCCGCCGACAGCAGCCGCCACGGCTCCCCGGTCAGCGTCGCCTCGGTATTGGCCCCCATGCGCACCAGGGTGGGAATCGACTCCGAGCCTCCCCAGAGGATCTCGCACCCAAAGATCGCGACCAAGACCCCCAAGATCCCCCACGTGGCACGGGGGCGTGCCGTCTGCAGACCCACAACGAATGCTCGATGCTCGGAGACTTGGGCGTGTTCTTTCTCGGACAGCGGCGGCAGCGTCTCGACCCGCCCGGCCAACGCCTGGGGATCGGCCGGGGGCAATTGCCCCTGCCCCGCCTGGTCCAACGCGCGACCGAGCGGCGAGTCGGGTCGTGCTCCCCCGCCGGTCCACAGGGCCCAGCCCCCGTCGCCCCGACCCAAATGAAACAGCTGCACCGCTCGCCGGGCCCAAACCCCGCCGCCGCCCCGCGGCAGCAGCTCGCGCACGTCGGGCTCGCCCCCGATGATCGCGAGCTTGATGTTGATCCCGGGATTTTCTTCAACGAGCGACCGCAACCGACCCGCCAGAGCCTCGCGAGGACCGAAACCCGGCGTGAACAGAGCGGTCAGGCTCTTGTCCGCCATCATCAAGATCGCGGCCGCATCCCCCAGCGCCAGCAATTGCGCGGGGATCGCCTCGTCATCGAGAAGGCGCGCCACCACCGAGAGCAAAAGTGTCTTCGCGGTCGGCACCGGCCCCTCGTATAGCACCCACGGCCGCGGATCCGACCGTCATCACCGCCCACCGCTCATCGAACGCGCCCCGACTGGTACCCTCGGCCGGCCCCGCGACCCGCTGCCCCCCGATCCATGCCGCCACTGCCGAACACGGGCCTTCGCTGGGAGCTCGAAGACGGGCTCCCCCGGCGGGTCACCAGCCATGACGGCACGGTGCTGGTGCGATCCCAGCGCGATCCGGACGGCACCCGGCTCGTGCTCCGGCTCCCGGACGCGACCGAGATCTCACTTCGCCTCGACGCGGCCGATCATCCGGTCCTCGGCCGCTGCGACGCCATCGAGAGCCTCGACGGGCAGCGCCTGGCCCTGGGATCGCGCGTTGACTGGCGCCATCCCACGCAGATCCCCGCCCTCGATCGCCCCGGGGCCCTGCCTCGCGGAGCCGGCACCGCGCTGCTCAACCTCCTGGCGTGGCAGGCCCATCGAGCCAACACCGGCCCGCTGCGCTACGCGGGCCCCTACCCGAGCCTTGCGTTGTGGCGCTCGCTAGAGGCCAGCTTCACCGTCAACGAGCCAGACGACGCCCAGGCCCGCTTCCTGGCCGACGCCCAGGCCCGCGCCCTCGCGGGCACCCGCGGCGAGATCCCGGTCGATTTCCATCCCCACCCCCACGCCTGGCACTGGCCTGCGCCCCGGATCTGCGCGCAGCAGCGGGCGGGCCAGCTCGAACGGGTCTACATCGACGGCTATGCGTTCTGTCGCGGCGGGGTCGGACCGCGACGGCTCGAGCCCCGCGGCGAGCTCCTCGTCGCCGTGGTGGCCCTGGGGGACCAGATCTGGTGTGAACGCCTCGAGCTGAGCCCGACCGGTCAGCCTGGCACCGCGCTGCGGCCCTTGCCCCCCGCGCCCGCGCAGTTGGTGGGCACCCCGCTGCCCGGCCCCGTGGTCGAGGTCCTGGGCGAGGTGCTGGTCGCCCAGGCGCCCCGCCTGCTCGGGGCGGCCATGCGTCAGCTGCTCGCCACCCTCCGCGTGCAGTGGGGCGACCCGGGCGAGCCCCTCGTGCGGTGGCACGGTGGGGTCCTCGAGCTTCATGCGGGCATGGTCCCGGCCCTGCCGACCGATCCCACCACCCTGCTGGGCGTGCTCGTGCAACTCGTCGAGCCTCCCGTACGACGGGCCGCCGCCGCGACCCTCGAGGCCGCCTGGTCGGCGACGACCGCATGAGCCCGCACCCGCGATCACGGCCCGATCTCCCGATCGGAGCCGGTGCACGCGCTCGTAACCCCGTGAAATCACCTGCACACGCTGTGGAGCACCCCGGCTGCTATCCTCGTGGAGACCACCCGTACGCGCCGAGCCCAACTGGCCCGAGCTGGCCCTCGACGTCATAGAGCGACCCCGCAGCATCATCCCAATCGCACCCGCGACCCACCATCCTAGTGCCGCTTGCTCACCCCGATGAGCGGCGCGTTCGGGCGATCGTGCCCTGAGCGTTCCAGGCGCGATGCGCCAGCCCGTCTCGACCGGTACGCTCAATTCGCCGTTCGCGTCCCGATTCGGGCGGAGAACGCGAAGGGGCTGGACCATGACGGTTGGGACGAGCTACGAAAGGATCGTGAGCGTTTCGAGCGACGCGCCCCCGAGCGCCGCCGAAGACCTCAGGGTTCCGCCGTTCGGAGACCCTCGTGAGTTCGTGCCCTTTCCGCTGTACGAGCTCGACGATCGTGGTCGTGTGCTCCATGCCAACCTCGCCGCGCGCCGACAGCTCGGTGCCCCCGAGCGTCACTCGTTGGTCTCGTGTCTCGGAGGGGCCACCAACCAAGAGGTCCTGATCCGACTGGACCGCCTGCGACGCGAAGGGTCCGCCCCGGCCTGGTCGAGCGATCTGCTCCCCGCGCTCTACGGCGGCGAGCCCTTCCCCGCACAATTGTCCCTATGTTTGACCCCGAGCCCGGATCAGGCGTCGTGGCGCGCGCTTCTGAACGTCGCGCCCGTGCCCGTGCCGGCCGCGGGGAACTCGGTCCGCCCGATCACCCAGGAGATCCCCCGGCTCCCCGACCGCCGCGCCGCCGTCCAGACCCTGGCCGCCGGGGTGGCCCACGAGATCGGCAATCCGCTCACCTACATGTTCATGTGCCTCGACGAGCTCGCGCGCGACATCGAGCACTCGTCCGAGGCTGAGCGCTGGCAGCCGCTGCTGCACAAGACCCGGCAAGGGGCCGAGCGGGTGCAGGAGATCGTGCGGGGCCTGAGCAGCTTCGGCCGCGACCACGGTCGGCGCGAGCTGGTCGACGTCAACCGGGCCGTGCGCTCGGCCCTGGAGATGGCCCGCTCCGAGCTGCACTCGTACATCCGGGTCAATACCACCCTCGAGAAGGTCCCCATGGTGCGGGCCAACCCCTCGCGGCTGGTGCAAGTGCTCTACAACCTCATCGTCAACGCGGCCCATGCCCTGTCCCCCGAGCAGCCCGACGCGGCGCTGGGCGTGGACAGCTGGCAAGAAGGCGCGTGGGTCTACATCAACGTCTGGGACACCGGCCCCGGGATCGACGACGAGATCCGCGATCAGATCTTCGAGCCCTTCGTCAGCAACAAGCCCGCGGGGCGAGGCGCTGGCCTGGGGCTGGCGGTGTGCCACAACTACGTGGCCGAGCTCGGCGGGGAGATCGATTTCGACCGCAACGCCGAGGAGCACGGCACCCGCTTCACCGTGTGCTTGCCCGCCGAGGCGCGTGAGCGTCAGGTCGTCCACCTCGCGCCCGAGCAGCCCGAGCCCGATGCGGCCGCCCACTTGCTGGTGATCGACGACGAGCCCGAGATCCGCCGCGGGCTCAAGGCCATGCTCAAGCGCTTTGGTCATGTCGACGTGGCCGAGTCTGCGGCCGCCGCGAGGACCTTGCTCGACTCCGACACCCGCTACGACCTGGTGCTGTGCGATCTGATGATGCCGGGGGAGTCCGGTGAGGAGCTCTACGGCTGGATCACCAGCGTACGGCCCGACCTCGCCTCGCGCGTGGCCTACGTGACCGGTGGCGGGCCGCGGGTGGGGCACACCAGCTCCGAGGTCACCGCTCAAGATGGGCCGCCGTGCCTGCTCAAGCCCTTCCGCCGGCAAGAGCTCTACGACTTCGTGCAGCGCGCCATGAGCGGGGGCGGGGACGCGGCTTCGGTCTAGCGCTAGCGCGGCTTCGGTCTAGCACTCCGTGCCGGAAGTTCGTTCCGGGTTAATCGGCCCCTGATATGAGGGCCCAGGGGGATCGCTCGACGACCATGGAGACGAGGCTGTCGAGATTCTCGCGGAACGGCCGTGGCGCTTGTGCTCGTACTCGTATCGGGCTGAACCGTCGCGTGGGTCGGTATGCGTCGGGTGGATGCGCCCAAGCGCCTGCATCGGCTTCTCATCGACGCAGACGACCATGGCGCCTTTGGGAGGATTGTCACTCCGGGCCGATGCTACGTTCAAACTCCTCAGCAAGGGCAACGGACCCGCTGTCGCGATGTTGCGATCCAGGGCACGGCTGATATTGAGGGCAGGCGTAGACAACGAGACACGAGGTCACTTCACTGTGATCGAGTGTCACCCGCGCGTAGCTCGCGGCAATCGTCTCATATGTGGTCTCTGCCCAAAGGTATGCATGCGGATATATTCGAAGAAACCAAGGCAGCGAAGCGGAGGGCCCGCCTACCGTCGGGTTTCGGGTTCCACCGTCGACCCGGGAGAGCAGGATTCCAACGCCGCGGCCAGTTCCACCATCGACGCAAAGCGCTGCTCGGGCTCCGCCACCAACCCACGGCATATGATGTCCATCAAGCGTCGTGGCACCTCGACGTAGTCGGGGATCGGGTGGAGCTGTCCCCCCAGGATTACCGTCGCAATCTCATCGATCTCGCCTGTGAACGGCATGACCCCACAAAGGGCTTGGAATAGGGTAGCGCACAGAGAGAACTGGTCGACAGCCGGCGTGATCGGGAAGCCAAGTAGCTGCTCCGGAGCCATGTAGCCCACTGTGCCGAGGGTCGCCCCCTTCCGCGTCAGCGGCTCCATGAGACTGCGCAGGTTCTCGGCTAGAGTACCCGGAAGGGGCTTGGCGAGCCCGAAGTCCAGCAACCGAGCCTCGCCCAGCATGTCAATCATGATATTGTCTGGTTTGACGTCGCGATGGACCACGCCCAGGTGATGTGCGGCGGCCAGGGCGTTCGCGGCCTGGATCCCGATCTCGACGACCTGCTCCCAGGACTGCCCGGCGCGCAGCCAGGTGGCCAGCGTCTGGCCCTCGACCAGATCCATCACCAGATAGAGGCCGTCGTCACCTTCGCCGACATCCCGCACTGTGACGATATTCGGATGATCGAGGCAAGCCATAGCCGCGGCCTCGCGCCGCAGCCGATCGGCACCGCGGACCTCACCGGGCCGAACGACCTTGATCGCCACTTGTCGGCTCGACCAGGGATCGATAGCTGCATAGACCATCCCCATCCCACCTTCGCCGAGTTTGTGCTGCAGCAGGTAGCGGCCGAGCCGCAGAGGCTCCCGACGTCTGCCGAACAAGCGACTCTCGAGCTCTGCACGAACGCGGCGCCCCTCGAGGCTCTCAGCGAACACATGGGCGGAGGGAGCGACTGGCATCGTCGGCGGATGTTCGTCACGATCTGTGTATTGTATCGGTCGCATCGTGGCTCAGTGGGTGGGGACTTTGTGGGTCGCACGAACGTTGGCGGCCCAACTATCGAGGTTTGTGCAAGTTTGCTCGGGTCGCGTCGACTCACGGTCCTCGACTGACTGCTTGAGTAGCTGACGAGCCCGGCACAGACGACTACGAATGGTGCCGTGCGGCTCGTTCAACAGCATCGCGATCTCGGCCGATTTGAGGTTCTCCCAGTAGAATAGCTCGAGCACTACTTGGTGCTCGAGCGGGATCCGGCGCAAAGCTCGGAGCAACATCCGCTGTAGCTCGTCCTGGCTCATCAGGGTGCTCGGACCAGGCGAAAGATCGGCCGCGCTTTGGCTCATTACGTCGAGGTGCCCATCGTTGTGCTGGCGCCGGTAGAAGTTCTTGAGCACATTGTAGGCGATACCGAACAAGAAACTGCGGAACTTCTGCTCATCGCGCAGCCGCTCCTGACCATGCACGCACCCCAGGAGGGTCTGCTGGATGAGATCGGTAGGGTCGACCGATACCTTGTTGGAGAAGAAACGCAGCAATCGAGGGTAGTAGCGGGAGAATAGTTCCTCCCCGGCCGCTTGGTCCTGACCCCGCCAGGCCTCGAGCAACTCGGCGTCCGTCCGCGAGGGCGGAGAACACCTTGGGCGACCTCTATCGAGGTTTTCTGTGCAGCCTGTGAGTGAAGCCCCTACCTCACCCGCGATGTATCCATGACTCATCATGGGTAGAACCTCGGCAAACTGCTCGATCGTATATCGCATGTCACTTACTTTCTCACTGACGAAGTCTTCTCGGGACACTCCTCTGACCGATCGGTCAACGATATTCTGGGCGAGCGTTGCACCCGGTCCCCCCATTTGGAACGTATTCGATCCGCTCGTATTGATTGCGGTCGATGAACTTTTTTTTATCGACGCAGGAAAACCCTTACAGGAGGACTAATGTCGGCGATGCCATCCGACCGAAATTCCCTTCAGTAACCGAGAGCCTAGCAAAATCCACACGGACCCGCCCCGGCTCAGATCATGTAAGCCCATGTGCTCAAGGATGAGTCCTATGGGCACAGGGCCGCTACTAGTCAATACGGGACAGCGGTTGGCCGGCGTCTCGCCAACCCAGGACTCCCTCGGGGAGCACGTGGACCCGGCGATATCCGGCGCTCACGGCCACCTGCGCCGCGTACTTCGATGCGGTACACCGCCGGTCGTAGCAGTAGAAGACTAGCGGCTGGTCCCGAGACGTCGGGAGCTCATCGATACAGTCTCGGTAGTGCGTCAGCAGCGTTGCCCCCGGGATGATGCCGATCTGCTCGCGGGTTCGCGGGCTGTTGGCGTCGAGGATCGACAGCGGATCACCGTTCTCGATCGAGCGGGCGAGCTGCTCGACGCCGATCGGCTCGACCGCGGCCTCGGTCGCCATCGGTGGGCGCCGGCATGTGCAAATCAACAACCCCAACGCGAGCGGAAGAGCTCGCCGCTTCATGAGCCTCATCATTGGATCAGCTCCTCCAGCGCGCCGACCAGGCGTTCGATCTCGACCCCGAGCTGCTCATAGATCAGCATCAGCCCCTCTGCATCCTGGGCGTTACCCTTGGACTCCAACTCGGCCGCGAGCTCGAATGCGGTGGTCGAAAAGAAGTTGCCGACTCCACCCTTGAGCGAGTGAGCGTGCGAGGCCACCGCTTCATGGTCGCCCGACTCGATCGCCGCGCGGAGCTTGGGCATTCGCACGTCACATTCTTTTTTGAAGACCGCCAGCACTCCGCGCAGCAGCTCCGTGTCGTCCTCGTACTCGTTTTGCAGGGCTCGCTCGTCGAAGGGGACGGCGGTCTCAAGCTCGGGGGTCGGGGGGGGAGCGGTCGGGGGGGGGCGCTCGAGACGATCCGCTCGAGAATCTCGTGGACTCTGGAGTAGCGGATCGGCTTGGAGACATAGGCGTCCATGCCCGCGTCGATGCAGCGCACCTCGTCGCTCGACATGGCATGCGCGGTCATGGCGACGATGGGTACGTGGCGGTCCATCGTCTCTTCCTTCTTTCGGATCTCCTTGGTCGCCGTCAATCCGTCCATCTCGGGCATCTGGACGTCCATGAAGATGACATCGAAGTCCTGCTCGAAGGCCGTATCGATCGCCTCCTTGCCATTGTACGCGATCACGACAGAGTGCCCACGTTTCTCAAGCATGGTTCGGGCGGTCAGCTGGTTGACCGGGTTGTCCTCGGCAACCAGGATCTTCAAGGGAGGCAGCTTCGACTTGGCGGTGGTTTCCTCCGCTCCTGTTTCCGCCGCGTCTCCCTTCCTGCCATGACGGGAGGCTCCCCCGAACAGCGTGACGATCGTCTCGAACAATACCGACTGTCGTAGTGGCTTGGTCAGGTACGCACCGACCCCGAGCTCTTTGGCCCGCTGCCGGTGCTCTGCGCTGGGGCCCGAACTGGCGATGACGATCTTGACCCCGGCGAATTCCCTCCGACTTCGGAGCCACTCGATGAGCTCGAAGCCGTCGCGCTGTGGCATGAACATGTCGGTCAGCACCAGTCGTATGGGCCTACCACTGTGATTGGCGCGCTCCATGGCCTGGATTGCAGTATCGACCGAATTCACCAGGGTGGGCTTCATGTTCCAGCGCCTCGTGATCTCGCCGAGGATGAACCGGTTGGTCTTATTATCGTCAACCACCAGCACCGGCAAATCCTCCAGGACCTTGAGGCTGGATGGATCGTGGCGGGACACTGGGTCGAGGTTGATGCCGAAGCGAGCGGTGAAGGTGAAGGTCGTATAGCGACCGAGCACACTCTGCACGGAGATCGAGCCACCCATCAGCTCTACCAGCTCCTTTGAGATGGCGAGGCCCAGCCCTGTCCCCCCATACTCGCGAGTGGTCGAGGTGTCAGCCTGCTCGAACGCGGTGAAGATCCGCGATTGCTGCTCTTCGGTCATTCCGATTCCGGTGTCGGAGATGGAAAACTGAAGAATGACCTCACCCTTGTCGCGGGAAACCACTGCCACCCGCACCACGACCTCTCCCTCCTCAGTGAACTTGATGGCGTTACCAACCAGGTTGACCACGATCTGTCGCAGCCGCCCAGGGTCGCCTTTGAGGTGATCGGGGACATCCGGGTGGATCTGACACGCGAGCTCCAGCCCCTTCGAGTGGGCCCGAAATGCGAGGGTCTCCATCGTGTCCCCTATCACCTCGCCGATCTCGAAGCCGACCGTGTCGAGGGTCAGCTTGCGGGCTTCGATCTTGGAGAAGTCCAGAATGTCGTTAATGAGGCTCAACAGCGCGTCGCCGGACGAGTTGATGGTCTCCACATAACGCCGCTGCTCGAGGGTCAGCTCGGTCTCCAGGACGATCTCGGACATGCCGATGATCCCATTCATCGGCGTACGGATCTCATGGCTCATGTTGGCCAAGAACTCGCTCTTGGCTCGGTTCGCTCGCCCGGCCTGCTCCTCGGCCTTCCTACGCTCGTCGATCTCGTGCTGGAGCTCGGCCGGAGTTCGCATAGCCAGCGCCCGAGGGGTCACGGGGATGAGGGCGAAGACCGTCAACCACGAGACGATGGCCGTGCACGCCTTGATAAGGCCGGAAAACCGGTACCACGGCTTCCAGAACAGCGAAGCCTCGATCAGGTGACTCAAGCCGCAGAACAGGATGAATGCACCGAACAGGAAGAATACGGGCAAGAAGGGCACCGTGCGCTTCTTGACGACGAAGTAGGTCAGCAAGATCGGGATCGCCATGTATGCGCCGAATATGGCGAAATCGGAGATGATATGCAGCCAGCCGTGGCCATCTGACCACTGGCCACAAAACCACCGGGGAGGAAAATCTGCCGTGTCGAACAGCTTGGAAAAGAATGGCATCTCGTCCACCTCTTGCTACTTGTGACCCATGGCAACAGTGGCGTGGATCACGATGTGAATGATTGGATGCGATCTCGATGGATCAGGCTTGGCGACCTTCGCTGAGAACCTTAGCGAACTCGGGGGGCACCGAGGTGAACCGCATCTCGAACCCATCGTCGTGGGTGGCGGTTACCTTAGCGTAGAGTATTCCGGCCTCGGGTAGGCCGTCGATCTGCACGCGTAGGTTGCTCAGCAACTCGATAGCCGGGCCCTGGACCCGGACCCGGCGTTCGGATCGAGCCACGACGGTTCCCTCATGCTCCTTGGAACGACCATCGTCGATGGCAACGAAGTGGATCGAGATCGGAGGCTCAGCCGGTGCGAGCTGATCGTCTTGCGCAGACGGGAGTTGGAGGGTCTCCCCGTCCTCGCCGGCCACCGCGAGCGCTTCGGTCACCGTTAGCGGCTCGATGTAGCCCTTGGGTCCGATCTCGAACGAGCGAGATCGCATCAGCGCGTCGCCGACCCGCTCGGTCGTCCGAGGAGACAGTAGCAGCTGCCCTCCTACCGAGACACTCTCGATTCGGGCACACAGGTTGATGGGCTCGCCAACGACCGCGTACTTGGCGCGTCGCTCGGACCCGATGTTGCCGGCCACCACTTGCCCCGTGTTGATCGCCACGCCCATCTCGACGCGAGGCAGGCCGCGCTCGGCGAGCGCAGCGTTGACCTCGGCCATCCCCCGCTGCATTCGCGCTCCACACCTCAGCGCCCGAAGGGCATCGTCTTCATGCCACACTGGAGCACCGAAGAATACCAGAATGCCATCTCCCGTGAACTCGTCGATGGTCCCCCCGTGCGCCTGGATGATCTCGGTCATGGCGCCGAGATAGAGGTTGAGCAGCGACATTACCTCTTGCGGCTCGAGGCGCTCGCAAAGGGGTGAAAAACCCCTCAGATCGCTGAGCAGGATGGTGACCTCACGAGACTCTCCACGAAGCTCCAGACCCTCGGGCTGATCGAGGATCTCGCAAACCACCTCGTCAGTGACGTAGCGCCCCAAGACGCGACGGATGAATGCATTCCTCGCTTCGAGCTGATCGTTGGCATCCTTGAGGCGGCGGTAGAGATCTACGATCCGCGCTCCGGCCCCGAGCCGTACGCGTAACTCGGCGCGCGCGAATGGCTTGCAGATGAAATCGTCAGCGCCCGCCTCTAGGGCCTCGACCACGTCCTCAGTCTCGCCACGGCCGGTGACGATGAGGATGTAGACCTCGCCGGGGAGGTGGCCCGCGCGGATCTTGCGGATGAGCGCCAGCCCGTCGAGCCCCGGCATCTCCCAGTCCGTAATTACCAGCCGTGGCTTGTGTTCCTCGAAAGACCGCCAGGCCGCAGCACCATCCTCGGCAAGAATCACGTCGTACCCCCATCGAGCCATATGACTCGAAACGCGCAGACGGGTCCCTGCATGGTCTTCCGCGAAGAGTGCCTTCAATATCCGCCAAGGATATCACCTTGAGGCCATACTGGGTCTTTGAAGCCACCAAACGAATTGGAAAGGGCCATCTTGCGCATTACCCGCAGCCCCTCAAACATTTTCCATGCAGACCCAACGGTGCCAAACGAGATAGCACCAGCACAGGTCATGCCGGCTGCGCTCCGGGCTGCGCGCTTGTCGGTCGCGGCGCAGCCCGGACTCGCCGGACGCTCTAAAGAGCGATCCCCGTGCCCTCTTCGAGGGTCTGCACGTCTCCGCTGGCGTACCCGAAGAACAGCTCAGTGAGCCCCGAGGGCCACTGTACGAACAATAGCGTGCAGTAGTCCTTGCCCAGGCCAAAGGTCGGCCACGGGCTGTTGGTGGAGGCAAAGCTCGTGCCCGCCGTCACCTCGCGCACCTGCGACCCGAGGCTGGACCACGACGTCACCCGCGCGCCCACCCCCATGGCGTTGCTCTGCGTGCCCACAAGACGCACCGTGACCGCCTTGTTACCGTTGCCGCGGTTGCGCATCAGCACCGGGCGACCATTACCCGAGATCGCACCGTCGGGGGTCTGGGTCTCGAAGGCCGTCTTGACGATCACGATGTCGGAGAACCCGTCGCCGTCATAGTCGGCCACCGCCAAGCCGCTGGTCGACTCGTTCTCCAGCCCGAAGTCGAGCGCCGCCTCGAGAAAGCCCTGGCCGTCGTTGTCGTGCACCCGGCCCGGGCTGGCCAGATCGCCGAGGAACAAGAAGGCCCCTATCGCAACGCTGCCCACGTTGACCAGATCCTCATCGCCATCGTTGTCGAAGTCGGCGAAGCTCGCCCCCCAGCCCCACTCCCAGTTGCCCAGGCCCGAGGGGTAGGTGGCGTCGGTATAGGTGCCGTCGCCGTTGTTCTGGAACATCACGTGCTCACCGGGCAAGCCGGGCGCGAACGGGTTTTGCGGGCCCATCCCCGTGGAGAAGATGTCCAGGGTGCCGTTGCGATCGTAGTCGCCCAGGGTGACCGCCATGGGGAAGCCGTCACGCGCGCCCAGGCCCGCCTGCCCGGCCACGTCGACGAAGGTCAGATCGCCTTGGTTTTCCCACATCTCCCAAGGGCCGGGGATCGGCAGCGCCTGCGGCCCCGAAGTGTCGAGGTTGGCGCAGTTGCCCATCAGCAGATCTTGGAGGCCGTCCTCGTTGAAATCGGAAAAACCCACCACGCAGCCGCCGAGCTCGGTGTCGATCCCCGCCGACGCGCTGATGTCGGTGAAGGTGCCGTCGCCGTCGTTGTGGTAGAGCTTCTGCTCGGTCAGGTACCCGTTGATGAGGTTGCCGGGGCTCGCCACGTAGAGATCGACATAGCCGTCGTTGTCGATGTCGCCGAACGCGGCCATCAGGGCCAGGTGCTCGGCGTCGATCCCCGAGCCGGCGGTGGTGTTGGTGAAGGTGCCGTCGCAGTTGTTCATGTAGAGGCGACTGGGCAGCCCGACCCCGATGAACCCGCCCGCGCCGGTGAGGAACAGATCGGTACAGCCGTCGTTGTCGATGTCGCCGGCCGTGGCCCCGGTAAAGCCGCTGCCCTCGCCGGTGATCCCCGCCTGGGCGGCCACGTCGACGAACGAGCCCTGGTCGTTGCGAAATAGCGCGTTGTCACCCCCCGGGGAGTTGGGGATGAACAGATCGAGGTCGCCATCGGCGTCGTAGTCGAGCCAGGCGGCACCGCCCAGGTGAGCGGTATATGGATCGTTGACCCGCTCCCAGTCGAGCAGCGCCGAGGCGTCTTCGAACTCGGGACCATGATCGATGCAAGGACCGTGGCCGTGCTGGGCGGTGGCGGTGGTGGGGAGGGCGAGACCGGCGGTGATGAGGGCGAAGGCGCCCGCGTGATGGATCTTCATGGGAGGATCGGTTTCGTTGTTCGCACGTGGCGAGCTGAGTTTGGTGAAGAGGCCGACATGGCCAGGCAAACGCACGCCCGATCGCCGCGGCCAGGGAGCAGCCGGGGAGTCGACGAAGAGGTGTGCAACTCCGGAGGGAACCGGAGCCGTGGGTTATGCGGCTCCCGGCGAGCGGGAGCCATGGGTGTCTTGCGGCTCCGCAGCGAAGCCGCAAGCCGTGAGCGGGTTGCAGTTACGGAGAAAACCGTGGAGCGCGACGGACGAGGCGTAACGCCGCGTGTCGTCGATCCGCCGGCACGAGCGACGAAAAGGGCCGAGATTCGTGGGCCGAGGGCCCAGGGCTGGAAGATCGACGGCCGTCGACCTCGCGTGGGAGTGCGAGCGAGGCCCAGCAACCTCGAGGGGGAGTGCTACGAGGTTGCAGCGCAACCTCGCCGGGTGTACGACGAGGCTGCCGAGCGCGCCACGACGGGCGCACGGCGTCGAGTTGTCATCGTGGAAGGGGCGTCGGCTCGAGCGGAGGAGCCGGCCCTCGGGAGCGTCATCGTTTCATCATCATCAGAGTCGTCGTCGTACTGGAAGTGAGTTCCACCCGTGACCCCGACCCGAAACGGCGACCGCAATGGACGAAGACTGCCCGTGAATCGCCCGCCGTTTCTGGCGCATTAAGAAAGCTAGCGCGTTTGCCCATGACCTCAAGGAGCAACACGAATAAATCTGCTTGTAATTGAATGAAGTCTTCGATCCGCTTCGGCCACCCAAGCCAGGGGGTCGTCATGATTCCGTCGCTTCTCATCACCGAGGTGCAGTCGCTCGAGCGACGCGCCGACTCGAAGATCTTCGTGGTGCTCGTACACGGGATGGTGCGACGTAGTTATGGCGATCACGGCACCACGATGGCGTTCGTGCGGCCAGCGAGCTCACCGTCATGCATTCGACGGATCGTCATTGCCCTGGCGGTCCTCGGGCGCGAACGAAACATCGAGGAGATCTCCCGTGCCCTCCCCCGCTCCACTTTGCCGTGCCTCGAACCGACTCGATCGAACTGGATCACCCGCGATCGAATTGGATCAACGCTGCCCCTTGCGCGTGTCCAGACAAAACCAGGCCGGGGATTGACCCGGCGGGTCGAAATAGCGCGTTTGCGCCCAGACTCACGAGTCGCGTTGGGGTAATGGATCGCCCTAAGCCGATCGACCGAGCCAGAGCGTCGACCGGCCCGAGTTCAGCCGCCCGTTTCGATCGCGCCGATGTCGGGCGTGCCCGAGCGAGAACGCCCCCGCATGTCCACCTCGACGCTCG
>JBCCWC010000060.1:0-65801 GCA_039194325.1 Myxococcota bacterium | reverse complement strand
CGCACCAGCGTGGGGTCGTGGAGCGTGCCCTCGAGATCGAGCGGAACCCACCGGCCCTCGGTGCTCGACCACTCCTGGATCTCACCCTTCTTGACGAAGATCCCCAGCAGACGCCGAACGCCGCAGGAGGTCAGATCCTCGGCGCGTAGGGTCATGTGACGCAGGGACTGGGTGTTGACGACCTCGAAGGCGAGCTCTTCGAGGTAGCGAGAGCCCGTGCGGGGGTCGATGCCCGCTCGACGCACACAGGTGTCGGTGGCGAAGTCGGAGTAAGGCCCGGCGCGAGTGAGCAGGTCGGACGAGGCGATATAGCCTGGTGCGACATGAGAGCCGATGACCCGGTCGACCTCGAGGTGGCGATCGCCATGCTCGGGCTTGGCCGGCGCGGCGTAGAACCGGTGACCTCGCACCATCTCTTCGCGGGTCTCGGGCTCGACCAAGCGCTCGTCGTAGTAAGGGGGAGGCAAGAAGGCCTCGTCGCCCGGGAGCTCGAGCGCGGCCGCCGAGCCGAATGGGGGTGGGGCGACATAGCGCCCGCCAAAGGGATCAGGGTCCATGATAGGTCGCGGTTCCATCGTTGCGTCTCCATGGGCCACCCCAAACGGTGGCCGGTCACTTCCCTAGGATAGCTCGCGAATCGGCGTTGGCTGCCGGAATTTGGGGTGGTACGAATCGTTCCTGACAGTCTCGTGTCGTTGCGACCGGTCGTAAGCCCGTGGTCTATGCTCGGCGAGGCTCGGCGAGGAGCGAGAGAGCATGCACGACGGAGAAACGAGACGAATTACGGTCGTGTGGCCTCGGGGGAGCCATGATGATCGCCCGGTCCGGGCGGCCTGGCCGGCGCGAAATCCTGGCGCGGCGGTGGCCCACCACTGGGCCAGTGGAACCCAAGGTTCCAACTCGCCGACGCTCGGCCAGGCCGGGGGGAGCCACGCATGAGCGCACCCAGGGATCTCGACGTCGCCGACGCCCTCGACAACCTCGTCAACCAGTTCGCCGATCCGCTGGTGTTCCTGCGCGAGCTGGTCCAAAACGCCCTCGACGCGGGCAGCCCCGAGGTCGACGTCTACACCGAGTTCCGGCCCTCGAAGGACGATCCCGACCACGGCGTGATGGTGATCGGGGTCGATGACTACGGCGAGGGGATGGACCGGGAGATCATTGACCACCGCCTGACCCGCCTGTTCAGCTCGGCCAAGGACCAGGACTTCACCAAGATCGGCAAGTTCGGCATCGGCTTCGTCTCGGTGTTCGCCCTGCGTCCCGACGCGGTCTGTGTGGATACCTCTCGGGGCGGTGAGAACTGGCGGATCCTCTTCAAGGCCGATCGCAGCTTCGTGCGGATCGAGCGGGAGCAGCCGGTGGACGGCACCAAGATCCAGCTGCTCAAGCAGACGACCCGTGCGGAGTACGACCAGCTCGCGGCGCGGGCCGGCGAGACCCTGCGCTTTTGGTGCAAGCACGTCCGCGGCACGGTGCGCTTGGACGACGAGGATGTCCACCAGCCCTTCGAATTGCCCGGTGCCCTGTGCCTCGTGAGCCACGAGGAGGAGGGCATCCGGGTGGTGGTGGGCTACCGGCCCGAGCAGTCGCCGTCGTTCGGGTTCTACAACCAGGGCCTGACCTTGCTGGAGGGCCAGACCGATGCCTTCCTGCCGCGAGTGGCGTTCAAGGTGGACTCCAAGTATCTGGAGCACACGCTGGCGCGTGACAACATCATGCGCGACACCAACTTCGACAAGGCGATGGCGGTGGTCGAGCGGTTGGCCGGCGAGCAGCTCGACGCGGCGCTGTTCGAGCGGATCGCAGACCTGCTGAAGACCGACCCCGGGGGGGCGGAGCTCGCCCGGGCCCAGGAGGTGGCGGCCCGGATCATCGAGCGGACGGGTCCCCCCGCCGACGGCCCCGTGCTCGCCCAGATCGATGGTCGTCCGGCGACGCCATCGGCAGTGGTCGAGGCGGCCAAGGCCCAGCGCCTGTGGGTCGCCAACGTGCGCTCCCCCCTGGTGGATGCAGTGGTGGCCGAGGGGCACATGGTGCTGAGCGTGCCGGCCCAGGGCGCGGCGGGCTGCATGGCGCTCATCCAGGCGCTGGCCGGTCGGCTCGTCGGCGAAGCCCCCCGCTCGTTCATTCGGCCCGTGCCGATCGAGGATCGAGCTGAGCTCGAGCGTCTGGCTCTGCTACGTGCGGCGCTCGCCGAGCTGCTGCCGTCGCTCGACGTTCGGGTGGCGGGAGTGGAGATGGCCCGCTTCGACTACCCCCACTCGTGCATTCTCGATCGTCCGTTCGTGCTGTTGCCCCAGCTGGGAGCCTTGGTCCCGTGGACTACCGATGCACTGCGACCGATCGAGCGCTGGAAGAAGAAGGACACCCTGGTGATCAACGCGGCTCACCCCTTCGTGGTCCCCTTGCCCGCGCTGGCCCGGCGTGAGCCGGAGTTCGCGGCCTACACGCTGCTCAAGCTCGTCAGCCTCGCGGCGGGCCCACTACCAGTCGAGCTGGATGCCCGCCTGGCTACCGCGAGCACCGAGCGGCGGGCCGAGCGACAGGAGGCGGCCCGATGACCGACGAGCTGGACAAGCTGCTCGAAGAGCTGGAGGCGGTGGGGACGGTAGAGTCCGTGGGGGAGTTCACCCTCGACCGCGGCAAGGCGCGGGACAAGATGCGCCGCTTTCAGCTGGCCGATCCCCGGTCGTACGTGCTCGAGCTGGTGCAGGCCGCCTCGCTCAAGGGAGCGCGCCGGATCCGCTTCGACATCGACAGTCGTGACATGAAGATGGGCTTCGACGGTCGGCCCTTCACCGCGGACGATTTCGACGACATCTATGGGGCGGCGTTCACCCGTCGCCTCGATCGCGACGTGCTCGCGCGCAAGCAGCTGGCGCTGGGGGTCAACAGCGCCATGGCCCTGCGGCCCACCCGGATCACGGTGGAGAGCGGCGACGGTGAGCAGGGGGCTCGGCTGACGCTGGAGCCCGAGCAAGAGGACTCCTTCGAGGCGGTGAAATCCGCGGTCTGCGGCACGACGATCCACGTGCGGGAGCGGTTCGGGCTGGGCACTTTCGTCGCGTTCTTCAAGAACCTGGCGGGGACGCTGGCCGAGGAACAGTTGCTCGTCGATCGTTGCGGTTACGCGTCGCTGGAGATCGACCTGGAGGGCCGGCGTCTCGACCATGGGCTCAACCTCGACCGGTACGAAGTGCTCGAGCCCATCGAGGTGCACACCGAGCACGCCTCGTTGGTCTGCGGCCTGGGCCGGCACCGCGCGGGGCCGATCTGGCTCGAGATCGTCAAGGACGGGGTCCTCATCACTACTCATCGCCTGTCGGAGGAGCGGTTCACCGCCGGGTTCGTGGCCGTGGTGCAGGACCACGTGGTGCACAAGGACGTGTCGCAATCGGACATCGTCCGTGACGCGGCCTACATCAGCCTGCTCGACACGGTCGAGCTGGGAATGCGCAAGGCGTTGGTCCGGCTCGCTCAAGAGATCGACGATGAAGGGGCGCCCGACTGGGCCGAGTCGGAGCTGCTCCGTCAGATGCGACGCCTGGCCCGGCGGGACGAGCTGCTGTCGCCCAAGGAGCCGAGCGGGCTAGCGACCGCGCTACGGGGGCTCGCGCTGTGGGAGACGACCGATCAGCGCTGGCTGACCTTCGAAGAGCTCCGCCAGGAGATCGAACTGCGTGGCACGATCCCCTATGTCGTCGGCAACCGCTACGACGAGCTTCGTCCGCCCGAGCGGTCCTTCGTGCTGTACTTCACCCGATCCTCCGGCGTGTGGCAGGTCGCCATCGAGGTGCTTCGGACGGTCTTCGGCGCGAAGCTTCAAGAGGTCTCGTCGGTGCTGGAGCGGCAGCAGGCTCGCGAGCAAGCGCGCAAGGCCTGGCGGGCCCGGCCCATGGAGCCCGTGCTCCCCACGGCGGCCTACCTGGTGCGTCGCCCCTTCGAGGTGCCGGGGGTCCGGGGCGAGCTGGGGATCACCGCCGCCACGACCCAGAGTGCGCGCTTTGCCTTCATAGTGGACGGGTGCCTGCTCGAGGAGCAGGAGGTGGAGCTGCCCCTACTGGGCCTGCGGGTGGTGCTGACGGCCGATGCCTTCGAGCCGGCACGCAGCTACGAACGCTTGTCCCGTACCAGGGACGCCTGCGTTGCCGTGTTGCTGATGATCGGGCAGCTGCCCGCCCTCTATGGTGAGCTGGCCCCGCTGGGGGCAGATCGCTGGGGCCAAGCCTGCGCCATGAGCTTCTTGGAGACCGTGCTGAGTGACGAGTCCCCGTCGGAGATCGTCGCCGGCGCCCTCGACTTCTACGAGTCGATCCTCAGGTCGGCTCGCACGCAGCTCGGTGCGGCCTCACCGGATCGAGCATTCGAGCTATCTCTCGATACGGCCCTCGACACGGCCCGCGACACGGCCCTCGATACGGCCGAGCCTCACCCGGTGGCTACGATGCCGCTCTACCGCACGCTGGGTCCACGGCGGTACTCGCTGGCTCAGCTGGTCCAGCGGGCACGCAACGATGAGCGCTTGGTGGTGGTCGACCGGCCCGTAGCGGGGATCGAAGCTGACATTCTCGTGCTCACCGACGAGCAGATCGAGACCATCGAGTCCCTGTTCCCCCGCGAATTCGAGGATGGCTGGCCCCAGGTGCGTCGGCTACAGCACCGGCGGGACTTCATGGCTCGTCCCGAGCGCCCTCCGCTGACTCAAAGAGCCGGCGCGGTCGTGGTGCCGGTGCAAGGCTCCGGGATCGAGGGCCAGCTGAGCGTCGTGCCGCGCGCGGGCCATCCCCTCACGCGGCGACCCATCGAGGTGATCTACGAGCGACGCACGATCGATCGGGTGCAGGTGCTGCTGGCCGGCGATTGCGAGGGCTGGGTGCGCTCGGGCCAGGTGCACCCCAAGGCCGACTACAGCGGGGTCAAGCAGGGCGGCGGGCTCGACAAGGTGCGGGCCGCGATCCTCGAGGCTTTCGCCCGGGCGTGCCTGATGCTCGCCGACCGGGCCCGAGCGCGGATGTCGGTCGACGAGCAGGCGTTCTTGCGAGAGGTGGTCGCGCTGGTGTTTCCCCGCCGACCCTTTCGCCTCGCCTACGACAAGATCGCCCGCTCCAAGGATGTCGACGACAAGACCCGGGCCAAGATCTACCGCTGGCTCTACGCCGCGCTGCAGACCACCGACGACGTCGCGGATCTCGACCGCCGCATGTGGCGGCTGACCCAGTCCAAGACGCCGGTGGCCGATGCCATGTCGCTGCCGGTGCGCAAGCGGGCGATCCGCTGGGCTCTGACCGCGGTAGACGTCTTGTTTCCCCCCGGAGACGGTCCGGTCGATCTCGCCGATCGAGCGCTGCGACCGGTGGACTCGCTGGCGTCGCTGCCCTTGTTGCAGCGCCACGACGGCCGGAGCGTGTCGGTGGAGGCCATGCGGGACTACCTGGCGGGCCGGCGTCGGCTGGTGCTCCACGTGGACTCGCTCGAAGATCTGGACCTCGGCGATCGCTTGGCGCTGGTGGCCGACGAGGTCCACCGTGAGCATCTGCGGTGCATGCTCGGCAGCCAGCTGCTCAACGGGGCCGGGGTGCTCGAGCGAGAGCGAAAGAAGAAGCAGATCGCACAGCGGACACCCGTGGATCGGATCGCCGTGGCGCCCGCCGATGCGCTCGTCTCGACGCGCTGGCAAGAGACGATCGCCGGCCGGTCGGCGGAGGGCGAGGTGGGGCTGGCTCGTGAGCACGACGGCAACCCCGATCGGAAGCCGACGGTCTCGGTGATGGCATACCGAAACCGGCGCTGGCTGGGCGAGCGGATCGTGGAGGATCGCCCGTTCAGCCTGGTCGCCGCCGTCGACCACGGCGGCTTCAACATCTCCTACGACGCCGAGGGCGTCTACGACGACCGGTTGTTTCGCGCGGTGGTGCGGCAGTGTGAGTCGGTCGCGCCGCAGCTCATCCTCGCGCTGGCCCGGCGGTGGCCCCCGCTCGAGGCCACGGTGCGTACCACGGCCTGGCGTCACGTGCTGGACTACCTGGTCGCCGAAGGTCTCGCGAACCCCGAGCAGTGGGTCGACACGTCGTCGCTGGCCGCCCCGCTGGCCGCGGCCGCCCAGGTGCCGGGGTTTCGCAGGGCCGGAGGCCCGAGCATCTCGCTGGCGGCCGTGGCCGAGGTCTTCGTAAGGCGCAAGACGGTCGAGGTGCTGCCCGAGCTCGCGATCCACTGGGGGGACTCACCCTTCGGCCCCGAGCGTCCCTTGGTCTGCGTCGATGGCTACGAGCGCAGCGCCCTGGAGGCGCTCTTTGGCACCTTGACCTCGGTGGAGGAGCAGTGGGGCGACTGGCAAGCATATGCACGCAACCGCGAGGCAGCGCGCGAGCAGCGACAGCCTCGCCCCGCGGACTGCTTGGTGTTCCACGACATCCATACGCCTCTGGTCCAGGGGCGGCTCGCAATCCTCGCGAGGGCCAAGGGGCTGGAGCTCGACCTGTGCGCCGAGGGGCGGCTCATCACCACCCGAGCGGTGGACGATGTGATGCCGTGCGGGGGCTCGGTCAGCGGAGGTGGGATCGTACCCGATGCGCGTTGGGCCAGCGCCATCATCGACAGCGAGGCCCAGGCGGTCCTGCGGGCGGGCAGCCGCGAGCTCTATCGCAAGCTCGGTCGGTGGTTCGTCGACAACCCCGTGCACCAACGCCGCTCGGGGGTCGCATCGCTGCTGTCGCGCCAGGTGGTGGAGTTACGGTCGCGCGAGCGCGAGGGCGTGCTCGGTGCCGATGACCAGCAATTGCTGACCGAGCTGCGGCCCCTGCCCGTGCTCGCCCTGCGGAGCGGCCGGAGGCTCAGCCTCCAGACCGCGCTCGAGGAGCAGCCCGACGAACTCGGCCACCTCGACCTGTGGGAGTCGGCGGCGCACCGATTGCTGCGGATGTTCGACGAGCGCGATGTCGAAGGGTCGCCCGGTGTGCCGACCGGGCCTGCGCTCGTCGAGCCCGCGCCCACGCCCGAGCCCCCACCCGCTCCAACCCGCCCGCCCACGCCCGAGGAGCATTTGCTCGACGATGTGCGCGCTGAGCTGAGTCTCGTGCGGGCTCGCAATCATGCGCTACTCAGCGATGTGCACCTCGATCGGATCGTGGTCGAGCCGCTCGACCGCCGACGGCGAGCGCTGGTGGCTCATGCCGACGCGTCGGGGGTGGTGATCAACCGGGCGCACCCGGTGGTGCAGCGGGCTCTGCGGCAGCGGGCACGCGATCCGATCTGGGTGAGCTGGGTGTCCTCGGCGGTCTACACCGCGCTCAATGTCTGGCTCGAAGAGGTGACCGACGCCGACGAGATGCACTTCCTATACCTGATGGCGCAGTTGGTGGCGGAGGGCTGAGCGGGGCTCCACGCGGGGGGCAGGGGCTGAGCTGCCGGAGCGTTCGAAACTTTTGGGAACCCCGCGGCCGTTCGACTGTACAACGGTACGTGAGCACCAATCGCGCCTTTATCGCCGCCTTGGCGGTCCTGTCGTCGACGCTGCCCGGAGCTCCTGCATGTGCTCCAGCCCGCGCCCTCGAACCGACGAGCTCACCGCCGACGAGCGAGCTCGTCGGCGCGCCGAGGCCAGACCCGATCACCTCGGGCGCCATAGTCGACGGGCAGGGCGACGATGGCGACTCGCCCAAGGAGTCCTCGCTGGTGCCGTGGCCCGAGACCTGGCCTGACCTGGATCTTCCGACCGACGCAGTGGCGCTCGCGCCGATCGCCCCCGACGACATCGACGAAGACTTCTCCAACATCGAAGATCTCGAGTGGCTGCGGCCCATCGCTCGTGACCACCGAATGGTGCTGCTGGGCGAGAGCCACTATTTTCGAGGGACCTACTGGCTGGCGCATCGCGTGTTATTTGCGCTCAATACCTTCGATCACTACGGGGTCCTGACCCTCGAGTATGGGTACTGGCAGGGCCCCTTGTTCGATCACTACGTCTCCCTATCCGATCGAGACGAAGCTCGGGCCTTCCGCGACGAGGTGCTGCGACCGGTGAGCTTCGTCGAGGAGACCTTGACGCTGCTCGAGCACATCCGGCGCTGGAATATGCGCAACCCTCAAAAGCGGATCCGCGTGATCTGTCACGACGTCAACCACGACTGGAAAGCGGCGCTACGACACGTCGTGCTCCCATACTTCGAGTCTCACGACCCCACGCGGGCCGGTCAGATCGACGTGGACGCGCTCGAGCTCGAGGATCTCGAGTCGACGGTGGCCATGCTAGAGGGCTGGCTTCGCTCGGCCAAGGGCTATGTGCCTCCCGATCGACCCTACCTGACCCCTGCGCACATTCGAGCCACGCTGGCCAACTTTGCCCCGCTCAAGTGGAAGGGCGGGCCGTTCTTCGACGAGGATTTCTTCGCATATCGCCAGGAGGCCATCATTCGAAACTTGACGGATCTCGACCGTGCGGGCCGACTCGTCCGGCGCCACAAGGTGATGCTGTGGGGGGGCGGCTACCACACCCCGACCAGGATGAACCTCCCCTCGTCCGCTCGGTTCTTGCGCGAAGGGGCCTACTTCTCCCAGCAGTTCGAGCCCACGCGAGGTCGCGTGTACTCCGTGTTTACTGGGGGGTACGCTTACTCTTTCGCCGACGTGGCCTCGCTCGACGTCTCGGCGTGCGAGTCGACTGGGCTACGCTCGCTGATCGAGTCGTTCCAGGAGATCCACACGGACCCAGAGGCTCCCGAGCAGACCACCTATATGTTCCAGCGCGACGGATTCCTCGAGTTCGTGATCGGGCTGGCGCCGTCCGGCCCTACCGGTTCGAAGGCTGGGTTCATTCACCTCGAGCGCGTCGACTGGGAGGCGCTGCTCGAGGGTGCAAAGGGCGATGCTTCGCTGGAAGAGTCGATCCGATACAATCGTTCGATCCTGGCTGGACACGACCAATGGGTAATCATGCCCCGCTCGCCGATCGTTCGCCCCGTGTGTCCGGGTTGACTCGCTCGTCGCGCTCGCGACCAGGCGCGGGAACCCGGGGGCCGCTGGGCGGTATAACGGCCGTGAACGCGATGGCGCAGACCGCGAACACCGCTCGCTCGTCGCGCTCCGAGCTGAGCGCCGAGTGCCTTGGCGCGGCCCAGCGAGGCGAGGCGCGGGCCTTTCGTGTGCTGGTCCGTCGTTACGAGCGCCCGGTCTTCGGGGTGCTCGGGCGCATGCTCCGGCCGGCGGGTCTCGACCATCTCGTCGAAGATCTCGCTCAGGAAACCTTCGTACGAGCCTACCGCGCGCTGCCTAACTTCGACCCTGCCAAGGGGGCGCGGCTTTCGACCTGGCTGTTGACCATCGCCACCCGCCTGGCGATCAACGCGCTGCAGCGTAAGCAGGCCGTGCCGCTGCGGGGGCCCGAGCCCTTCGATGGTGCCGACCAGCGGGCTGAGCGGCGTGCGCTCGGGCAGGCGCTGGAGTCCGCTGCGGCGAAGCTCCCTGCGAACTTCCGGGCGGTATGGGTCCTGCATGCCTACCAGGAGCTCACGCACGACGAGATCGCCACCGCGCTGGGCATCGAAGTCGGCACCGTCAAGTCGCGATTGTCGCGATCGCGGCGGATCTTGCGAGAGGCGCTCGCCGAGGTGTGGGATGGCTGAGACACCCGACCGTGATCCCCTGCCCTCCGACTTGCTCGGGGCCTGGGAGCTCCCCGAGCCGCCGGCCGGCTTTGCCGACCGGGTGCTCGCGCGTACGCACCCCGAGGAGCAGGACGACAGCGACGGGTGGCTCGGGCGAGTCGCCGCCGCTAGACCCTCGTCGTTCGAGGGCACGCCGAAGGATCGTCGATGGCGCCTGGTGCTCGGGCTCGCGGTCGCGGCCGCCGTGATCCTCGTGGGGTTCGTGCGTCCCTCGTGGCCGATGGAGGGCGAGCGCACGATCGTGTCTCGGGCGAGCGTGAGCCTCGGGGACCGGGGAGTCGCCGTGGCCGAGGCGGGCTCGTCGTTGCGTTGGAGCGTGGACTGGCTCGGTAGGGTCGCCGTCGAGCAGACTCGGGGCCGGGTGTTCTATCGCGTCGATCCTGGGGGTCGGTTCGAGGTGCACACGCCCCACGGCGAGGTCGTGGTGACCGGTACCTGCTTCGACGTGGATGCGTACGTCGGGACTCGGGTGGCGGTGTACGAAGGCGACGTGGTGGTCTCCAACGAGCACGGGCAGCTGACCCTCGCCCCGGGTGACGAGGCCTACCTCGAGCGGGGGCATGGTCCGCGGGTCGGTGGTCCTCGTTCGTCCGAGGCCTCCGGTGGCTCGGGCGCGACCGAGCGTCCGGAGGTCGCCGAGCGCTCAGAGGTCGCCGCGCGCTCGGAGGCCGCTGGAGGCGGGGGGGTTCGGGCTTCAGCGCGCCCGGCTGTCGAGGAGCCGGCGCCGACGGGGTCAACGGCGGGCTCGGAGCTCGAGATGGCGCGTCAGTGTGCCGAGAACGGGGACTGCTCCCGTCAGATGTGGGTCGAGCCGACGATCGATCAGCTTCGAGAGCTCGGTCGCTGCGGTCGGGTGCTCGTCGACACGCCGTCCTTCATGGCGGACGACTTCACCTTCACGCCGGCTCCCGAGTCCAGCGCGCTGGCGCTACTGTCCGAGTCCGAGCACCAGGCGCTCGAGAAGACGGCCCGGACGTTTCACCGCGGAGTGGGAGAGCGGCTCGAGCCGCTGCTCGGTGAGCTTGGCATGGGAAGCGCGCTCATCGAGCGCCTGTCGCCGGCTCAGCGGCTTCAGACCGCGCTGGCCCTCGTCGATCCGGCGCTGAAGGACGATGTTCGTCGCCTGGTCAGCCGGGAGCGCGCGGGGTGGGTCGAGGCTCCCGAGGACTTGGCTGCCCTCGACCCGGGGGAGCGGGTGATCCGCCTCTACTACGGGCTCGGTACCGAGTACGAGCAGCGGCTCGCCGCCGAGCTCGGAGCCGAGGTCGCCGGGGACTTGCGGGGCCTGTTCGGGGGCTGGCTGGAAAAGAGCAGTGAGTCGAGCGGGGGTTGTCGGGACCTCGAGCCGTCGGGAGTATCGCCTGGCCGGTGACCCACCGTTCTTCATCCTTCCTGGGTGCCGCTTGGCAAGACCGAGGCCGGGCGCGACGCAGTCGCGCATCCCGAGCCGGCCTCGGCATAGATACCCCTCAGCCGGAGACCAGGGGATCGCAGATCTCGGCCGCCTGCGAGTAGTCGTCTTCGAAGGGGAGCAGGCGCTCGCAGGCGATGCGAAGAAGGGTCGATGTTGGGACCGGCCAGTCGATCGAGCCGTCGCTCTGCAAAAGGCCGACGCGATCCTTGAGATCGGTCAGCAGCTGGCCACCCACGGGATCCCAGATCTTGGCGGTGAAGTCGGCGCTAGCGGTCGCGACCCGGGTGCCGTCTGGGGAGAAGGCCACGTCTCGGAGCTCGCTGGCGTGACCTTGGAGGACCACGACGAGCTCGCCGGTGTGCGCGTCCCAAACGCGCGCGGTCTTATCCTTGCTCGCAGTCGCCAGGCGGGTGCCGTCCGCGGAGCAGGTGACCGCGTAGATCAGGTTGTCGTGGCTCATCGTGGCCAGGAGCTCGCCGGTGTGCGCGTCCCAGACGCGCGCGGTCTTGTCGGTGCTCGCGGTCGCGAGGCGATCGCCCGCGGGGCAGTAGGTGAGGGCGACTACGTCGCCCTCGTGCCCCACCATCGTGGCCAGGAGCTTGCCGGTGTTCGAGTCCCAGACGCGGGTGGTCTTGTCCGCGCTGGTCGTCGCGAGGCGGGCGCCGTCGGGCGAGTACGCCAGCGCGAGCACGTCATTGCCGTGGTCGGTGAGGATCGTCAGCAGATCCCCTTGGTCCGGGTCCCAGATGCGGGCGGTGTTGTCCACGCTCGCGGTGGCGAGGCGAGACCCGCTGGGTGAGTAGGCGACGGCGCGTACGTCCCCTTCGTGGCCTTCGAGGGTCGCGACCAGACGGACGCTGGCGAGATCCCAGATGCGCACGGTGGAATCGAGGCTGGCGGTGGCCAGGCGGGCTCCGTCGGGCGAGTACGCCAGCGCTCCGATATCGCGTTCGTGGCCTTCGAGGGTCGCGATGCGCTTGCCGGTGGTGGGGTCCCAGATGCAGGCGGTCTTGTCCGCGCTCGCGGACGCGAGGCGGGTACCGTCGGGCGAGTACGCCAGCGCGAACACGTCGTTGTCGTGGCCCAGGAGGGTCGCGATGAGGTCGCCCGAGCGGGGATCCCAGACGCGGACGGTGTTGTCGAAGCCGGCGGTGGCGAGGCGGGTGCCGTCAGGCGAGTACGCCAGCGCGCTGACCAAGCTCTCGTGGCCCTTGAGCGTCGCGATCGGATCGTAGGCGTGGAGGTCCCAGACGCGAGCGGTATCGTCGAGGCTGGTGGTGGCCAGGTGGGCTCCGTCGGGTGAGTACGCGAGGCTGTTGACGTAGTTGTCGTGCCCTTCCATCGTGGCGATGTGATCGCCGGTGCGGGCATCCCAGACGCGGGCGGTGCGATCGAGGCTGGCGGTGGCGAGGCGGGTGCCGTCGGGCGCGTACGCGAGCGCGACCGCGGAGTCTTCGTGGCCCTCCATCGTTGCGACGGCGAGGCCCGACTTGGGGTTCCATACGCGGGCGTTCTTGTCCGCGCTCGTCGTCGCGAGGTAGGCGCCATCGGGCGAGAAAGCGATCGCAGTGACGTCGTGATCGTGGCCCCGGAGGGTCGCGATGAGCTTGCCGGTGTGGGGATCCCAGACGCGGGCGGTGCTGTCGGCGCTCGCGGTGGCCAGGCGCCGGCCGTCGGCAGAGTAGGCGATGGCGAGGACGGCTCCGTCGTGATCGGCGAGGGTCGCGACGAGCTCGCCGGTGTGGGGGTTCCAGACGCGAGCGTTCCCGTCGGCGTTGGCGGTGGCCAGGCGCGTATCGTCGGGGGCGTAGGCGATCGCGCGGACGCTGCCGCTGCGAGCTCCGAGGGTCGCGACGCGATTGCCGGTGCGGGGGTTCCAGATGCTGACGCCCCGGTCCCGGTCGGCGGTCGCCAGCTGACGACCCGCGAATGAGTAGGCCAGGTCGACGCCATGGCCGCCGTCGCGCGTCTTCATCGCCCGGATGAGCTCGCCGGCGCGGGGGTTCCAGACGCGGGCGTTCCCGTCCGTGTCGATGGTCGAGAGGCGATCGCCCTCGGGGGAGAACGCGAGGGCGACCACGTAGCCCTCGGCGTTGGCCATGGTCGCGAGGCGGTCGCCAGTGTTCGGATCCCAGACCGCGAGCGCCCTGTCCTTGCTGGCGGTCACGAGGCGCTCGCCGGTCGGCGAGTAGGCGAGAGTGATCACGTCGTTGTCGTGGTCGTCGAGGACCACGCGAGGCTCGATGATGATTGCGTCGTCGGCGAGCACGCGCTCGAGCGCGCGGATCGCTTCGGGAGGGGGGGGCTGGTTCGGCCGGTGGATCCCCGCCGCTTGGACCGCGAGCCGCAGCGCGTCGCTCTCGCGGTTCTGCCCGATCAGCATCTGGGCCCGTAGCCCGCGCTGCACGCTCAGTGAGTGCTCCTGCCGTCGCTCCTTGTCCTCGAGATCCTTGTTCTTCTCCTCGACGGCGACCTTTTGTGCGCTGAGCTGATCGCTCTTGGTCCGGATCTCCATGTTCTTTTGCAAGACGGTGAGCACGACGACGAACGCGATGATCAACAGGCCGACGACCGCCGCTCGAATGCGGAGCGTCTGGGATCGCACGGCGCGCTCGCTGTCTGCCAAGAACTCCTGCTCGATCGCGTTGAGCTCCACCATGCTCGCCGTCAGCAGTCGCTTGGCTTCCTCGACCCGCCCGTGGCCCCACAGGTACTCGCGGTCGCTTCGTCCGCCCCGTAGCCCCGCGCTCTTGGCCAGCTCCTGGCGCAGCCGGAGGGTCTCTCGATCTGCGTCGAGCCACCGGACGAGCGTGGTCCACTCTCGCAGCAGTGCCTCGTGGGCGATCTCGAACACCTCGACGCCCTCGCGCTCACCGGCGACCAACACCCGGGCGCCACGAACGAAGGCATCGAGTACGTGCCGCACGTCGGCGTCGTCGCCCAGCTCATCGGCGCGAGCGAGCCGACGGGTGTCCCCCGCGGTCCCGGTGCCCAGGTGCACCAGCCGGGTCATGATCTGTCGGGTCACCAGCCGCATCTGCTCACCTCGCTCGCGCACCAGTCCTTCGAGGGCGCGCTCGGCCGCTCGTGCGATCGCTCCTTCGAGCCCGCCGGTCTGTGCGTAGGTCGCATGAGTCAGCGCGCGTGCGTCTGGGTCCCGGCGTTGCCACAGCTCGTGCAACACGTGCTGTAGCAAGGGCAGCTGCCCTGCGCGCTCGGCTGCCCCGGTCACCAGCGTATCGACGAGCTTGGGCTCGACCCGAAAGCCCACGCGCCGGGCGGGTCGCTCGATCGCCGCGCGGATCTGTCGTTCTCCCATCGGCGGCAGCGCGAAGTAGGTACCCCCCTTGATCGCGCGCGCGAGCAGCCCGATCTCGAGGCTACGCTGCACGAAGTCTGCGCGCATGGTCGCCACGACCCACAGCCCCGCGTCGAAGCTGGTGACCGCTTGCGTCGCCTCGAGCAGGTTGCGGACGAAGGCCATCGCGCCCGGTGCTTCCTGGCTGCTCCCCAGGCCCGCCTCGGTGAACAGCTCTTCGAGCTGGTCGATGACCAGCAGGGTCTTGCCCGGTGGGCTTTGGTCGTGGTGGTGCTCGATGAGGCTCGTGCGGTTGATCCGGCTCATCACCGCGCGCAGCGTGTCGTCGTTGGCGAGCAGCTCGTCTCGGAGTCGTCGGATCTCTCGTCCGTCGCCGGCGGTGCTGGTGGCTTTGGGGGGGGCCTGCAGGCTCACGAGGGCGCGCGCGAGCGATTCGCACGGTCGCACTCCGGGGCGCAGGTATGCGAGCGTCCAGCGACGTCCATCGCCGAGCACACCGTTTCGAAGGGCCGGGCATACGCCGGCCATCAGCAGCGAAGACTTGCCCGATCCCGACGCGCCGATCACGGTCAAGAAGCGGGTCTCGCCGGCTCGGATCAGCGTGAGCAGCTCGCCGGTCTCCTGCTCGCGCCCGTGCATCCAGCGAGCATCGCGCTCGTGAAAGGCCTCGAGCCCACGATAGGGGCTCAGCTCAGACTCGGGGATCCCGGCCCGCGCGGCTTCGTGCGCGAGCCAGTCCGCGCGATCACGATCGACGCCGATCCGTCGGGCGAGCTCGACGATGGCGTCATCCCAGCGCTCGTCATCGAGGTCGATCCTCTCGCCGTGCTCGTCCACTGGTCGTGGGATCGGGGACGCCCCGGGCAGGCCCACGCGGTAGACCGTGGTGGGGTCGCGATCCATTCGGGCTTGCAGGGTTCGTGCGTTCTCGTAGCCCTCGGGGTCCCAGCCACTGGGGCCATGACACACGAGCACCGCGGGGGCCTCGGACAGTGCACGCTCCAGTGGTCTTCGCCACGCGGTCGCGGGCGGTAGATCCCAGGCATCGATCCAAGGTCGCACACCGTGGTCGAGTAGGCCCTCGCATAGACGCAGCGCGGCCTGCTTGTCCGTCCCGTGGTGGGCGACGAAGACGTAGCGTGGCGGCTCGCGCGTGTCGGCGTCGTGTGCGAGCTCACCGGCAATGATTGCGTCGAGCAGAGTCTGCATCGACTCGAAGCGGTGCTCGGGCTCGGGCTGGAGCCCCCGGCATACGATCGCGCGTAGCCAGTCGGGCACGGTCGTGTCGCGCGGGGCTTTACGGATCTCTCCGAGCAACACGGCCGAGCTCATTTGCCCGAGAGATTCGCTGGGGAAGGGGCGCTGGCGGTAGAGCGCCTCGTAAAGAGCCACGCAGAAGCTGAACTGGTCGCTCGTCGGGCTGAGCTTGTCTCCGCGGAGCTGCTCGGGCGACATGTACGCGGGAGTGCCGGCCTGGGATCCGGTCTGCGTGAGTGGATCCCGGGTCGATGCGGGGTTGGAGACCGAGGTGGACGAGCCGGGCTCACCGACGGCTCGGCGACTACGCGTGATGAAGGCGTTGGTCTTGGGCGAGGGCGGGCGCCTTGCGGGATCGGGGCTCGCGCGGGCGAGGCCGAAGTCCATCACTCGTACGCGGCCGTCCTCGCCGAGCATCACGTTGTCGGGCTTGAAGTCGCGATGGACGAGGCCCTTGACGTGGGCGGCGATCAGGCCGCGGGCGGCGGCCTTGAACACCGTGAGGATCTCCGCGCGTGAGCGCGGCGCCTGGAGCCAGGTCCACAGGGTCTTGCCCTCGATGTACTCCATCACGATGAAGGTGGAGTCCTCGTGCTCTCCGATCTCGTAGATCGGGATCACGTTGGGATGCGAGAGCTTGGCCATGGCCATGGCCTCGCGCATGAGCCGGCGCTGTTGGTCGGCGTGGTCCTTGGCGCGTAGCTTCTTGATCGCGACCTTGCGGTCGAGCCGGGTGTCGCGAGCCGCGTAGACGACCCCCATGCCGCCGCGGCCGATCTCACCGAGGATTCGGTAGTGGCCGAGGTGCTCGGGGTCGGTCGTCTCGCCCGGGGAATCGCGGGAGACTGGTGCGGTCTCCAGTGACGCTGGGTCCTTCGCTCCGCGGATCGGTCGAGGTGCCTCGAGCACAGCAACCTCTGGAGCGCGATCCTCGGTCGTCGACACGGCGCTCATAAGGATAGTTGCAGTGACCCAGAGTGACTCCGGCAAGCGTCGCGTCCAGGGGCGCAATGATCACCGCCAGCGACTGACCGATTAAGGGGATGCCTGATAGGTCGGGCTGGCCAACGCACTGGCGTGGATGGCTCACCCGAGTCTCGTTGCCGCGCGCTTCCTCGGGTGGAGATCGGTGGTCGCGGGTTTACGTCAGGGCGTGACCCCGCGGGCGGTCCCGGCGGCCAGCTCTTCCTGATAGGCCGCGTAGGTGCGACGCAGCCCGTCTTCCAGCTCGATCGTCGCCTGCCAGCCGTGTGCGGCGGCCTTGCTTACGTCGAGGAGCTTGCGGGGGATCCCGTCGGGCTTGCTCGGGTCGAACGCCAGCTCGCCGTCGTAGCCCACCACCTGGGCGATCGTCTCGGCCAGCTCCCGGATCGACACGTCGTTGCCGCAGCCGATGTTGGTCAGCTCTCGTTCCTGCGTGCTCTCCAGCAGGAACACGCACGCGTCCGCACAGTCGTCGACGTGCAGGAACTCGCGGCGTGGTCGCCCCGACCCCCACACGGCCACGCGGGGGGCCCCTCTGGCCTTGGCCTCGTGGATCTTGCGGATCAGGGCCGGCACCACGTGGCTGGTCTCCAGGTCGTAGTTGTCGCGGGGCCCGTAGAGGTTGGTGGGCATCACCGGCAGGTAGCGCACGCCGTGTTGGTGGTTGAACGCCTCGCACATCTGGACGCCGGCGATCTTCGCGACCGCGTAGGAGCGGTTGGTCGGCTCGGGCACCCCGGTCAGCAGCGCGGTCTCGGACATCGGCTGGGCGATCCCGCGGGGATAGATGCAGCTCGAGCCCAGAAACAGCAGCTCGCGAACCCCGGCCCGGAACGCGGCGGTGATGACGTTCGTTGCGATCGCCAGGTTGATCGCGATGAACTCGGCGGGGGCGGCGATGTTGGCCCCGATCCCGCCGACCTTGGCCGCGGCCAGCAGCACCACGTCGATCTGCTCTGCGGCCAGCAGCGCCTCGGTCGGCTCTTGCCGGGTTAGATCGAGTTGTGCGTGGGACGAGGTCACTACCGAGCGGTAGCCCCCGCGCTCGAGCCGACGGACGAGCGCCGAGCCCACCAGCCCTCCTTGTCCCGCAACGAAGACGCGATCGGTCGACTGCATCACGATCTCTTAACAGATCTCTTCAGCATCGGTTGGCTCCTGTTGGGCCGCTTGGGCGATCCGTCGAGCGATCTCGTGCGTTGTACCCGGCCTACCCGGTGCCGGCGGAAAGGACGACGCGGCGACGTTCGTCGCTCGCGCTTGGGCGTGGCGTTGGGCCGAGGTATCGGGCGAGGTCTGGCAATCTGACGAGCGGTAGGAGATCGTCGATGGGCGAGCCATGGCGATGTGCCCTCGACTGGGTCTGTGGTGAAGCCAGGGGTGAGACACGGTGGGAGTCACGAGGGTTCATTTCGCCCGTGGGTCCGGCCGTGGCGTGGCGGTGGTGAGGTCCAGCGGACCCAGGTGGGGTGTTTTGGGGCAGTCGGTGATCGGGACCGGCCGGTCGATCATGCCCACTCTGGTGCGGTCCACCGAGGGAGCGGTGTCCGGTGGAGTGCGTCGGATCTTCATATGAGGCCGGCTTCGGGCCGCGGCACGAGCGGAGTCGATCGAGTTCTTGCTTGGGACATGGGTGACGGGTCCGCGGTGTGGCCCGAAGTGAGCGTGATTGCCCGGAGGTCTCCGTGTGCGTCTTGCCGACATCGCGCGGTCGTTCGGCGTGGCTGTTAGACTCGCCCGCAGCCGAGTCGTGACCGAACCTGCGGCACTCAACTCCAACTATGGGCTGGCGTACTCCGAGTGGGCAGTGGGTCGGATCCATCATGCGCTGGTGGTCGCGCCCAGGCAGGACATCGAGTGGGGGCGGACGATGCTCGATACTCTGCGCGCGCAATTGGTCAATTCGGCGCGTGACTTGGAGATCGTCGAGGTCTTCGGGCGGGTGCCAAAACGGCCGCGAGTCTTCGTATTTCGGGGGACCCGCGCGGATGGCCAGGCTCGTATCCACATGGGGAACCTCGGCCCGGACGAGCGCGAGGAGCTTAGCTACCTGCTGTTTCTCTCCCACATGCCGGTGCTGCGCTGCCTGCTGGTCCGCGGGGCCCGGCTGTTCGTCTACGTGGACTGGGCGCCGGACATGATGGCGCTGTTTCGGCGGGTGCTGGGGCGGATCGTGCAGGAGCGTCGCGCCGCGGTGGAGCCGAGCCAAGAGCCCGTGGTCGTTCGGCAGCTGAAGCTGGATCAGTGGATCCTCGAGCGGCTCACCCTCTTTTGTGCCCAGCCCTTTGACGACGTGATACGCCAGCTGTTGCCCGACAGCTTGCCCTTGTTCGATCGCCGAGAAGAGCGAGTGGCGCGGCTGCTCGAGGGGATCCCCCCCGAGTTCTTCCAGCTGGAGATGGAGGGGGCGTCGTGGTGACCGACCTTCGGCGCTCGGCGTCGAACTTGCTGCGGCGCCCGATCTTCGCCGATCCGCTCGTGCAGTGGCAGGCGGATCTGGTCTATCCGGTGTGCTGGGCCGCGCTGCTGACGATGGTCTTGTCTACGGTCGCCTCGGTCATCTATCTGGGAGAGCCGACCGTCGCGAGCTGGACGACCTTCTGTCTGACAGCACCGCTGTTGGTGTCACTCGTGCTGACGCGTCGGGGCAAGATCCGTCCCGCCGCGTGGGTGCTGTCGCTCTCGTCGTACGCGATCATCACGGTGACCGCGATCTGGTTTGCCGACGTCTACGACGTCGTCCACCTCTTTGGCACGGCGACCTTCATCGCGGGCCTGGTCCTGGGGAGCAAGGCCCTGGTGCCCCTGTCCGCGCTGGGCATCGTGCTGGTGGTCGTGCTCGTCCTTGCCCAGGCCGACGGGCAGCTGCCCCCGCCGATCCACGAAGGCGGGGTGTCCAATTCCATCATCGCCCTCGTGGTCGGGGTGGTGATGGCGGCGTGGATCGTCTCGCGCGCCGTGGCCACGGTTCGGCGTGCTCGCCAGGCCTGGCGCAAGACCAACGCCGAGCTGCAGTCGGTGCTCTCCTCGCTCGAGGAGACGATCGAGAAGCGTACGGCCGATCTGCGCCGAGTCAACGCGCGCCTCCACGACGAGGTGGCGGTTCGCAACCTTATCCAGGCCGACCTGGTCGATGCCCGGGACGAGGCCGAGGCGGCGGCCGAGGCCAAGGCCCAGTTCGTCGCCAACGTCAGCCACGAGATCCGCACCCCGCTCAATGGAATCATCGGGGTGGCGGATCTACTCGCCCACGAGGAGCTACCGCCCGCCATCATGCGACACGTGGAGACGATCCAGATCTCTGGCGAGCTGATGATGGGCCTGGTCGAGGACGTGCTCGACTTCTCGCACCTCGAGGCTGAGGGCCCCGAGCTCAAGGAGGCTGACTTCAACCTCGCCGGGGTCGTCGACGCGGCGATCGCTCCGATCCGCATGGACGCGCGGGAGCGAGGCTTGGCGCTGGAGGTCGCGGTCGATCCCGCGCTTCCGGCTCGTCTGCGTGGGGATCCGGGTCGACTTGCCCAGGTGCTGACCAACCTCGCCGGCAACGCGGTCAAGTTCACCCGCGAGGGGACGATCCGGATCGAGGCCAGGGCGGTCGAGCGCACGTCGGGCGAGCTCCGGGTCGGCTTTCGCGTGGGGGACACGGGGGTGGGCATGACCGCCGAGCAGGTCGAGCGGGTCTTCGAGCCCTTCGTGCAGGCCGATTCCTCTACTACACGGCGCTACGGAGGGACCGGCCTGGGGCTGACGATTGCCAAGCGGCTGGTCGAGCACATGGGCGGTGAGCTCCGCGTGTCCTCCGAGCTGGGGGTCGGCTCGGTGTTCGAGTTCGTGCTGCCGCTCGTTGCGTCCCACCCCAGCGCAGAGCCGGCCGAAGGGGCGGAGCAGGACGCTCCCTGGCGCCCGGATCCCTGCGGCGTCTCGCTCCATGTGCTGGTGGTCGAGGACAACGTCATCAATCAAAAGGTGACCACCGCCATGCTCGAGCGGCTCGGCCATCGTCACGCTCTGGCCGACGATGGAGAGTCGGCGCTCGAGCTGCTGGCCCGGTTTCCCTTTGACGTGGTGCTGATGGACTGCCAGATGCCGGGGATGGACGGCCTGGAGGCGTGTCGGCGCCTGCGGGCGAGCGAGGGGCCCAACCGCGACGTGCCGGTAGTGGCGCTCACCGCCCACGAGTCGGCTGAGCAGCGCGAGGCCACTGCGGCGGTGGGCATGGATGTATTCTTGGCCAAGCCGGTGCGCTTCGAAAGCCTCGGCACGCTGCTGACCGGGATCGAGCCGCGGACCGAGTCGAACGACGAGAGGCGAATGACAGCCGAGCAGACAGCCGAGCCGGAGGGCGACGCCCCCTCCACGGCGTTCGCGACCGAGCTCGACCAGAGCATGCTCGGGGAGCTGCGCGCGCTCGAGGCCGTTCGTCCCGGTGTGCTCGCCAAGATGGCGCGGCTTTATCTCGATCACATGCCGACGCGGCTGGAGGCGGTCTTCAGCGCGGACGAGCCCGCAGCTCGGGCCGACGCGGCGCACGTGCTCAAGGGATCGAGCCTCAGCCTCGGGGCCACGTCGGTCGGGCAGGCGGCGGCGGCGATCGAGAAGGCGGCCCGGGCCGGTGAGTCGACCGATGCCCTGTTGCCCGCGCTGCGCGAGGCCTTCGATGCGATCCGGCCCGCGATGCAGGCGCTGGTCGCTCCCGACACGACCCGTTCCTGACGCGACCGGCCGCTAGCCCCCTCGAAGACGACCTCTTAGCGCTCGCGCGCCAGCATGCGCCGGACCACTGCGCGCAGGGTCGACGCCTCGAAGGGCTTGGCCAGGAACCCATCGGCGCCCAGGGTCGTCAGCCGCTCCCAGTCCTCGGGGGTCCCTGCCGCGGTGATCGCCACGATCGGCACGTAGCGGGTGTGCTCGCGGGCCCGCAGCTGTCGCACCACCTCGAACCCGTCCATCCCCGGCAGCCGCAGATCGGTGATGATGAGGCTGGGGTGGTGCTCGTCCACCGACGCGAGCGCGGCGGTCGCGGTCTCGAAGCACTCCACGCTGGCCGAAGGAAGCACGGACATGAGGGTGGCCTCCAGCCAGGGGTGCAGCACGATGTCGTCTTCGATCACCACCACTCGACGGGGTACGGGGGTGGCCGCTCGGGTCGTGCCCACTGCGTCGGCGCAGGCCGAGCGCAGCAGGGACACTCGGGGCATGCGCTCGGCGGGGTTCCACTCGAGCGCGCGGCCGAGCGGCTCGTCGAGCGCACGTGGAACCCCCTGGCGAACCTCGCTGGGACGGAGCCGACGCTCTTCGAGCTGTTCGTGGAGCACCTGCTCGGGGGAATCACCGGCAAAGGGCATCCGGCCCGTGAACAGGATGAAGGCGATCACCGCGAGGCTGTAGATGTCGGCCGCGGTGCGCAGATCCTCGTGCACCGTGTCGCCCATGGCGATCTCGGGGGCGAGGAAGCCCACCGTGCCGCCCCGGCGCATCCTCCGTTCCCGCACCCACTCGGCCAGCCCGAAATCGGTGATCCCCAGGCGTGACGCGGGCCCGATGATCATGTTGGATGGCTTGAGGTCGTTGTGGGTCGCACCCGCGTCGTGGATCGCTTCGACGCCGCGGCACATCTGATCGAACAGGCCCATCGCATCGTCGAGACTCAGCCGGTAAGAACGCTGTTCGAGGTAGTGGTAGAGGGTCGGACCCGGTAGATACTCCATCACCAGGTAGGGCGTGCCATCACGCTGACCTACGCTGTGGATCCCCACCACGTTGGGATGGCGGACTCGCGCCATGGCGCGGGCCTCGGTGAGGAAGCGGGCCCGTTGTTGCTTTTCCTCGGTGAGCAGCGGGTGTAGGAACTTCAGGGCGACCGATCGCTCTAGCAGCTCGTCGGTCGCCAAGAGCACCGAGCCGTAGGCCCCTCGACCCAGCTCGCGCTCGATCCGGTACACCCCGTCGAGCAATTCGCCGGGCCGGGGCACGCGCAGTCCGATCTGAGAGTCCTCGCGGATCGTCTCCCGCTCGGCGAGCGGCGTCGTTGGCCGGAGCAGCCGGATCGACTTGGTCGGGTCTTTGGGCTCGGCGGTCACCAGGAGTACAGCCGAGTATAGGCGAGTCGACCAAGTCCGCGGATCGAGGGAGGGGCGGGGGCGCTCGGGCCCGGACAACGGGCGCCTAGACCGCTCTAACTCGCAGTTCCCACCGCGGGTGCGTTGTTGCTCCTGGGCAGGTCAGTGGAGCCCCGACGCCGTGCAGCGCCACGGGGCAGGCCACCGGAGAGGATCGACGGTGCTCCCGCGAGCGATCCTAGGGCGATGCAAGGGTCGACGATCATGCAGCCAAACGAGGACATGGGGTCGCTGGGCACCATCGGTACGCCGGTCTGGTGAGGCGCACTGGGGCCCGATCGGCCCTGGCCATTGGGCCCCGGTCATCGAAGGGGGGGTGCTATCGTCCTGCTCGATGGACGGCCGCTCACTGCGCATTCTTCCGGCGTTGTTTGCTTTGGGGCTCGCCTCTTGTTTTTCGACGGCGGGTCAAGGTGACAACGGGGGCTCTAGTGGCACCTCGGGGGGTCTGAGTCCCACGTCGGCCTGTGAGGAGTACCTGGAGTGCGTCGCGGTCGTCACGCCCATGGGGCTGGGGCCGCTTTTGGAGACCTACGGCCCCGGCGGAACCTGCTGGCAGTCGACCCCCGACGTGGCCGAGCAGTGTGACATCGCGTGTATGGCCGGGCTCGAGCAGCTGCAAGAAGCCTTTCCTGAGGAGCCCGTGTGCAGCGGGAGCCTCGATGGGGGATCGGAGAGCTCGGGTGGTACCGATAGCCCGGTGACCGAGCGGATCGTCGACATCCTGTTCGTGGTCGACAACTCGGGCAGCATGGGCGAGGAGCAGGCCGCGCTCGGCGAGTCGGTCGGCGAGCTGGTGAGCGTGCTCGACGGGGCCGACCCGCCCATCGACTTTCGGATCGCGGTGACCACCACCGACAACGGCAACCCCTGGTGTATGACCTCTATCCCGGACTCGGGGGCGCTGCGGGCCGTCAGCTGCCTCGATCGATCCGAAGAGTTCGTATTCGAAGGTGCGGTGGAGTTCGACGTATTCGACGAGGCTTGCCAAAACGTGTGCTCGCTGCCGGGCCTGGTGCTCTCCGATCCCTGGATCGAGGTCTCGAACACCGAAGGGACCACCAATGTCCCCGGAGGTGAGGTCATCGAGGCCGCGCGCTGTATCCTGCCGCAGGGGATCGACGGCTGCGGCTTCGAGCAGCCCCTCGAGTCGATGCTCCGGACGATCCAGCGGACCGAGCTGGCCAACGATCCCGCGTTTGGCTACTTCCGACCGGGGGCGCTGCCGGCGGTGTTCCTCGTGACCGATGAGGTCGACTGCTCGCACGATCCGGCGCACGAGATCATCTTCTTGCCCGAGGGCAACCGGGTGTTCTGGTCCGACGCCACGGCGGGATCGCCGTCCTCGGCGGCGTGCTGGAACGCCGGGGTCGCGTGCGAGGGCCGCTCGCCCTACTCGAGCTGCGCTGCTGCGAACTACGACGAGTCGGGCAACCCGGTGTCGGGCTCGCCCGAGTCCGTGCTCTTCTCGATCGATCGCTACGTGGCCACGCTGACCGAGCGGGCGGCCTACGTGGCGGCTATCGATGGCGTGGGTCAGGACGGCAGCATCGTGTGGGCCGACTCGCTCACTGACACCCAGTTCCAGAGCGACTTTGGGATCGGCCCGGGGTGCTCGGGGGCCGGGGGACAAGCCGTGCCCCCGGTGCGGGTCCACGACGTCATCGAAGCGGTCAGCGGCCCCGGGAACGAGTGGTCGATCTGTGCGCCGAGCTATCAGGACGCGATGGCTACGTTCGGGCAGGAGATCCTGTCTCGCTTGCCCTGAGCGTGCACGAAGCGCCCCCTCGCTCTACATCCCTCCTGGATACCGCATGGGCAAGACCGAGGCCGGGCGCGACGCAGTCGCGCATCCCGAGCCGGCCTCGGCATGAATTTCTCAGTCCTCGGCGGGGCCGCGGGTGCGAAGTCCCAGCGCGAGCGCGCCCACGACCACCGCGGCCGCGGGGCTCGGGTCGGTGCTCGAGCAGCCGCAGCCCTGCCCGCCGTCGTCGCCCTGGCCTGCGGTATCACCGGTACTGCCTTCGCTCGAGCCACCGGGCACGTCGCTGGTCACACCGTTGCCGCTGGTCGATCCAACGCCGGACTCTCCGGCCGAGCCGGCCTCGCCTCCGGTGGAATCGGCGGGCGCTCCGGTGGAGTCGCCGGTGGTGTCGTCACCCGTGCTGTCGCCCGTACCCGTGCCGGTGCCGTCGTCTGGGGGCGGTACCTCCGGGAAGGGGCCGGTGACCACCAGGGTCAGGCCGTCGCCCTGGATGTTGACGAACATCGCCCGGCCGTCGGGCGAGAAGCACACCCCCGCGAACTCGCTGTCGCTGATCGCGTTGCGGGCAAACGAGATCACGTCGCCCTTGTCGCTGATCGCCCGGATGAACTGCTGACCGCCGCCGTCCTCGGCCACGAACACCTGCCCCCAGGGGGCCACCGTGATGTTGTCGGGGGCGTCGAGCACGTCGGAGTCTTCGGACTGGGCGATTAGCTCGAGGGTCGGGCTGACCGGGTCGTCGATGAGGCGAAAGATCTGGCCCAGGCCGGCGGGGCCCCCGTTGGTGCACGTGAAGTAGATCTCGTCCTCGAACATCCAGATCCCCTCCCCGCGGGAGAAGATCGCGGCGCCCAGCGAGGCCGCCTCGACGCGCACCGTATCGTTCACGGGGTTGGGCTCGGTCAGGTCGACCCACTCGATGTCGAGCATGTCGCCCGTGTTCAGGCCCGTGTCGGTGTCGAGGTTGTCCTGGCCGACCACCCGTAGCGCCTGGAGCGTGCCCGTGAAGGGGTCGCCCGGATCGTCGGGCACGAAGCGATACAGGCAGCTGTCGCCGCGATCCTCGGTCAGGTAGCAGTAGAGCGTGTCGGGGTCGACCGCGGCGGCCTCGTGGTTGAAGTGCCCGTAGCCCTCCACCCGCTCGGGCATCGCCACCGTGTCCGCCTCGGTCGAGCAGACGAACACGTACCCGTGGGTGGCGGACACCGATTCCTCGCAGCTCAGCCAGCCCCACGGGCTGGGGCCGCCCGCGCAGTTGCGATTGGTGCCGGTGAGGACCAGGTTGCTGGAGATCCGGCTGAAGTCGTTGGCGTCGAGCACCACGCGGGTCACCCCGCCGAACGCCAGGTCGTTGTAGGCCTCGGGGGGCGCTTCGCCCAGGCCGTAGGCCCCGTTGACCACGTCGAGCAGCCCCGCTTCGTGGTTGCGCATGAGCACCACCGTGCCGCCGGCACCGGGGAAGCACGCCATGCCGTCGGGGCGGCCGGGGACCACGTAGTTGTCGTCCATGGGCTGTCCGGCCTCCTCGAGGATCGTGTACGAGAAGCCGGTCGGTAGATCGAGGATCCCCGCCGGGTCGGGGATGAGCTCGCCGTAGTCACGCGCTCGCGCGCGTCGGGACCACAGCGCCGCGAAGGGGAGCGATGCTCCCGCGGCGGTGAGGGAGCCATGAACGAGGAACTTGCGTCGACCCAGGGTAGACATTGGGGCCATGGTGGCGGGGCGGTCGGCGGTTGGACAAGTAAATGTTGGGTCACAACGGTCGTGAGTTCAACGCCCACCACGTGGGGCGTTGCCCGGGCTCAAATCGCCAAGATCACGGGCGTTTTGGTGTCGCGCGGCCGGCTGCCGCCGCGCAGATCGTGACCGCACACATCGCGTTGTTGCGCCCGGGCGTTCCGTTGGCTTCGCAACACACACCCTCGAAGTCGTTACAGCCCGAGACGTCGAAGCCTCCGCACTCCTCTTCGCTATCGACCACGCTATCGACCACGCCATGAGTCCGCCAGTCAACCCAGGGTCGAATCAGCCCAGCACATCCCCGCGATGGGTCTCATTCGAGATCGATAGCGGTCGAACCCGCGCTCGGCCCACGAGTCGAGCGAAGGACAGGCTCGGCTCGCGGGCCTGCCGGGGTGGTATCGCGGCCGAGTACGGGTCATCGGCGCGTGTCGGGTCGATCGGGAGGTCGCCTGGTCGCCTCGCGTGGCCCGTGGCATGGTCGGTCTCGATCATGGCGGAGCTGTTTACCTTCGAGAACCTCGCGAACCTCGGCGTCTTGCTGTTTCTCCAGGCGGTGCTGGGCTTCGACAATCTGCTGTACATCTCCATCGAGTCCAAGCGTGCTCCAGCCGAGCAGCAGGCCACCGTGCGGCGCAATGCGATCCTCATCGCCATTGGGCTGCGCATCGTGCTGCTGTTCGTCATGATCAGTCTCATCGACACCTTCACCGAGCCGTTCTTCTCGCCGAAGATCGAGGGGATCATCGACGGTAAGTTCAATTTCTCGGCGGTCGTGTTCCTCTTTGGCGGGGGCTTCATCATGTACACCGCGGTCAAGGAGATCTCCCACATGATGGCCATCGAGGATCTCGAGACCGACGTGGTCAACAAGGAGCCGAAGACGGCCGCTCAGGTCATCGCGATGCTGGTGCTGATGAACCTGATCTTCTCGTTCGACTCGATCTTGTCGGCGCTGGCCATCACCAAGGTCTTCGCGGTGCTGGCGGTGGCCATCATCGGCTCGGGCTTGGCCATGCTGTTCATGGCCGATCATGTCTCGGCCTTTCTCCAGCGCAACCGTAAGTACGAGGTGCTGGGGTTGTTCATCTTGCTCATCGTGGGCGTGGTGCTGCTGGGCGAGGGCGGGCACGTGGCCCACATGCATCTGCTGGGCTACGCGGTCGAGCCGCTGTCGAAGACGACCTTCTACTTCTCGATCGCCGTGCTGGTGATCGTAGACGTGGTCCAGAGCCGCTACCAAAAGAAGCTCGCCGCCGAGCGGGCCCACGCGGCCAAGACGCTCGCGAGCTGAGCCACGATGGCCCCGGAGCACGCGGCCCGAGGGCGTCGGGGCGTTGGCCCTTGCTCGGGGGCGTCGGAGGGGGTCGGAGGGTGTCGAGTCGGGGCGAGCGCGGTTCCTCGTCGCGGTGTATGATCGCCCCGTGGGCAAGGACTCCAAGACCAGCATCGGCTGGCGTCTGCTGTGGGGCGTGGTCGGGGCCGGCCTGACCTTCACCGTGCTCAGCGTCACCGACTTCGGGCTGACGCCGCCGTTGATGATCGGGATCTCGCTCGCCGCCGGCGTGGCGGTGGGGTTGGTCGGGCCGATGTTGCTCGACCTGCTCACCTTGGTGTGACGCCGGCAGGGCGAAGGGGCTGACGCCGGTCGTACGGCCCAAGGTCGACGCCGTCTGGCTCGCCTACGCCCGGTTGTGGGGCCCCTGGCGCCCGAATTCAAGTTTCTTAGCGTGCGGGGCAATCCGGTCGTTCGCTCGCGTCATGCACCGGGTGAAATGTCGATCATCCGAGCGCTACCCATCGTCGGGGTGCTGCTGGGCAGCTCCGCGTGCTTCTCTGCGCAGACTCCGTCGCCAGCCGACAACGAGTCCGGTTCTACGACCGGTGACCCGGCGGACGGCGAGACCGAGGGCTCTTCCCAGGGCAATTCGGGGAACGACGGGCCCACAGGGCCATCCACGCCGACCGGAGGGGCCGAGTCCGGCGACTCGGGCGAGTCCGGTGACTCGGGCCAGTCCAGCGACTCGGGCGAGACCACCTCCGGCTCGGGGTGCATGCCTGGCGTCTTCGGACGCTCGGTCTTCGATGGAGCCTGTTTTCAGTAGTCACCAGTGAGGAACGAACCGATGCAACACGAACGAATCGAACAACGAATCGAGCGACTCGAGCGCCTGGAGCGACGGTATGGCTGTGCCCGAAGGACATGGGGTCGCCGGAGGGTCTCGGGGCTGGCGGTGGTCGGCCTAATGGTGGCGGCCGGGCTTCCCATGGTGGCGCATACCTATCCCGATGCTCCGTATGCATTCGCGCCCGGGGACCCGATCTCGGCCGACGAGATGAACGAGAGCTTCGCCCATGTCGTCGATGGGATCACCACCCTCGAGAGTCGCGTGGTGCCGGTCGGCTCCGTGGTGGCCTGGGCCGGCAGCCCGGCCACGATCCCCTCGGGGTGGCTTTTGTGTGACGGGGCGGAGTACTCGACGATGACCTACCCCGATCTCTCCGCGGCGATCGGCTCGGCGCACGGGGGCGACGGGGCCACCTCGTTCCACGTGCCTGACCTGCGAGGTCGCTTCCTTCGCGGCGTCGACGAGGGGACGGGCCGCGACCCCGACGCGGGCGATCGCGTGCAGCCCCAGGAAGGTTCGGGCAACGCGGGCGATGGTGTGGGCTCGGTGCAAGACGACGAGCTGCGCTCTCACTCCCACGGCACCGTGATCAACTTCCCCGACAACGCGCCCGGTCCCGGGACCTTTGGCACGGGGACCCACGGGGTGTTCGGCGACGTGATGATCGCCTTGAGCGTGGGGACCGTGAACGCACAGCGCTCCTCGGCCGAAGGTGGCGCCGAGACGCGGCCGGTCAACGTGGCCATGCACTTCATCATCCGCGCCGATTGACCAGACTATGTCCCTCCTGGTTGCTTCTTGGGGCAAGACCGAGGCCGGGCGCGACGGAGTCGCGCATCCCGAGCCGGCCTCGGCATAGAGTGCCCACCCTCAGTCCTCGTCGGTGTCCTGGGCGGAGCGCAGCTGGTCGCGCAGGGCGTCGATGGTCGTCACCCAGTCGACCTGGTCCATGCTCAGCGCGCTCGAGACCATCGCTCCGCGGCGGTACGCACTGCGCTTGTCGTCGTCATCGCCGCTCAGCCCGAAGCTCTCGTCGTCGAACAAGCGCATGGCCACCCGCTCGTAGAGCTCCTCGCTATGCTCGAAGATGTCGCCCGAGCGCTCTTCAAACAGGCGCTCGCCCACCTTGCAGGGCTCGCCGAAGACGAAGAACGTGCGACAGGCGATCGGTCGCACCGGCCTCACCGAGCACTGTCCGTCGAGCAGCAGCGGGCACGCCGTACCGTGGGGCCGAGCCAGCTGCGCCTTGACCCGGCGCCACGTGGGTTCGTCGAGCCGGGTGGCCGCGTACCAGGCGATCCCCTCGACCTCGATCGGGCGTAGTCTCACGTTGCGCTGGCAGCACGCGGTACACCCAGCGTGGCAGCCCACGCGGACGCCGCGTTGCTGTTCTTGCGCGGAGACCTCTCGGTTCAGCCCGTGGTCGAGGATCTGCAGCGCGTCGAGCAGGATCGTCAGCCCGGGGTACTCGTCTTCGTCGGGCTCACGCGCTCGCGTGGGCGGTCGGTCCATGGCCGCGATGCTAGCAGAGCCGAGGACCCTTCAGCTGGCCACCGGCTCCAGCTGCTCGACCTCGGGGAACTTGAAGGTGCATGTCCCCGGCTCGGCGATCTCCTGGACTCGCACCACGCCGAACGCGTCGGTCTTGTCGTCGACCACCGAGCCGTCGGGTAGCTCGATCTTCACCGCGACGTCGCGCAGGGGCCTATTGTCGGTGCCTCGGAACTCCACCTCCACCCAGGTGAGGACGGGCGCGTCTTCGACCGGCTCGCTCGCCAGATCGGCGAGGTCCACGGGGGCCTCGAGCTCCAGGAGCAGCGGCACCTCCCGTCGGGGCTCCTCGAACACGCGCACGCCCAGCGGAAATCGCTCTTCCACCGCGGCGATGAGCCGCGGCGCGAGCTCAGAGCCCGTCGAGGGCCCGGAGGGCTCGGAGATCCCGGTGATCTCGGCCAGGTCCCGCAGCGCCTTGTCGCGCTCTTCGGCCAACCATCGCCGGATCAGCGCGAGCAACTCGACCTGGCCGAGCTCGCGAGTCCCTTCCAGATCCGCGGGCCCGGACCCGGAGACCACCACGTAGCGGCTGCCACCCACGAAGATTTCCCAGCGGCGCATGGAACCCGACCTTCGGCTCATGATACCTTGTGTTTCCCCCAACGAGCCGGTGAGCTGCGCACCTTCGCTCGTCCGGCCGAGCCCTACACGAGGAGTGATTGTGCCCGACGACGCCGAATCGGCTTCACCCCATCTGGTTTCCTGGAGGGATTCCGACAAGGAGTTCACCGGGGCGACCGGCCGGCGGCACATGTTTCGGCTGCGTAAGCTGATCGTGCGCTGGATCGAGCTCGAGGACGTCCTGTTCCACTTCGACAGCGCGGTCATGATGGCCGACGGGATCGACGGGACGACCGGCCAGAGCAAGATTAGCGGCTTGAGCGTGCTGCGCGGCGTCTACATGCACGCGGCCGACAATCCCGACCAAGCGCTGCTCATCGCCGGCCACACCGACACCTCCGGCCCCGACGGCTACAACGAGAACCTCTCGAAGCTGCGGGCACAAAACGTGCTCGCGGTGCTCACCGGCGACCGTGACGGGTTCGTCGATATCGCCCGCCAAAAGCACCAGGTCGAGGACTACCAGCAGATCCTCGCCTGGGTGGCCCGGACCGAAGGCTGGGATTGCGACCCTTCCGCGGGCACGGGGACCTTCAGCAACAAACACGACGCGGCCACCGATAAGGCCGTAGAGGAGTTCCAGCGTCGATACTCCGAGGCCGACTTCGGCCAAAAGATCTCGGTCGACGGCGACGTGGGCAAGCAGACCTGGGGGGCGGTCTTCGACCTGTATATGCGGCGCCTCGCGATCCTGTGCGAGACCGACGAGGCGGGCCTGGCGGACAAGCGCAGCGCGATCCACTGGCTCTACGACGATCGCAAGTTCGTGGGGAGCGGCGAGTACCACCCGGTCGACGAGCCGGGCAAGGATGGGCACCGCAGCCCTACCAATCGTCGCCTGGAGCTGCTGTTCTACGAGCCGAGCGAGCACCCGCGGGAAAAGCCCGGTGAGATCTGCCACAAGGGGGGCAAGGCCGCGGCCAAGACGTGCCCGATCTACAACCCGGACCTCTACGATTTCGAGTACCTGGTCCCGAAGATGCTCGACATCCTCGGGGTCGACCCTCACTTTGCGCCCTCCAAGGAGACCCTGAGCATTCGCTACCGGGTCGAGGGGATGAGCGCCGAGGACGTCACCCTCGAGATCCACAGCGCGCACTATCCCGACGGCCCGATCTTCACCAAGAAGCTCGCCGGGGGCGAAAAGTCCGACGGCACGCACACGTTTGCGTGGGACGGCAAGGCCAACTGCACCAAGGGCAGCCTCAAGGATCGCTACATTCACCCCTTGCTGTCGCCCTACGAGGTAAGGCTGCACGACGGGGGCAAGCACGCCGACAAGGCCTCGTTCCGCGTGCTCTACCATAGCCTGAAGATCCGTCAGGGCCCGTGGACCCCGGACGGCAAGGCGCCTCCCAAGTCCAACAAAAAAGACTGGGTGCAGTACCGGCTCAACGAGCTGGGCTACTACGGCGGCCCCGTCGGCAAGGACTTCGACGATTATCTCAAGAAGGCGATCATCCGGTACAAGGCCAACCACAAGTCGCTGCACGAGCTCGACTACACCAACTACAACGATTCCATCACGGGGGCTCTCGAGACGGCCCTGGCCGCGGGGGACAACAAGCGCAACTTCCTCACCGGCAACGCGTTCACCGATCCCTCGGCCGAGTCACAGATCCGGGTCGAGGCCCTGACCTACGAGGACGGCGAGTTCTCGGCCTCCAAGGCGGCCAAGGAGGGGCCTCGCCTGAGTCGGCCCCTCATTCCCGTGCAGGTGGAGATCCGGCTACGGGGCAAGGGGGGCGGGGCCGTGGTCGCGCCCGAGGCCACCGGGCCCGTGCGGATCGACTGGCGGTTCACCGACAGCAACGAGGACATCTCGGTGCTGCCCACCAACATCGCGGGGGAGCCCAGCAAGACCCGCAAGTACGTCGAGAAGTGCCTGAAGCTGGAGAGCGGCCGCACGGGGAGCAACGGCGACAACGCACCCAAGACCTTCGGCGGGATCCGGGTGAGCGCCGCGACCAACTACGAGACCCCCTTCTTGCTGGGGGACAAGCTTTTGCCCTACGAGGTCAAAAAAGACGCGGGCAACAAGGTGGTGTACTCCACCGCCCACGACGATCCGGCCAAGCACCCCGCCGCGCGGGGCACCGCGGGCGTGTACTTTCGACCGTCCAACATCGGCGGCGACGATTACAAGCTCCGCGCCGAGATCGATTTTCAGGGGCTCGCCAACAAGGCCGCCCTCGAGGCGGCGCACGGCATCGTCGACGAGGCCACCCGGATCCACGTGGAGACCGGGGTGTTTCGGATCTGGCGCTTTAGCACCGTGGCGGTCCACGTGCGCTGGCCGGCCCGGACCAACTCCAACCAGTGGCCCCAGGTCAAGCAAGAGTTCGCCAAGGCCTACCTCGACCTGGACGTCGCGAACATCACAACCTATACGATCTCCAACGTCATCTCCACCAAAGAATACAAGGAGATCGTCGCGGACAACACCGACCACAAGAAGGGGAAGGTCAAGCTCCTCAACGACTCCCTGGTCGGCGTCAAGCTGCCCAAGCAGGGCTCCCTGACCGCGTCCAAGTACAAGACCGCGCTGAGGCAGTTCACCAACGCCAACTACTGGAACAAGATCTACAAAGATCTGCGCAAGAAGCTCTCGGAGAACATCCGCAAGAAACACCCCACGGGCTTCATCGTGGTCGACTTCATGACCCACAAGCCGGTGAACATCAAGACCGCGCCTCCGGGTAACAACACCGTCACCGCCGCCCACACCGGCTATATCACGTGGACGTTCTCCATCGGTCTGCCCGACTCGGTGATCTTCTGTGACCAAAAAGATCCAGACAAGGTCTACTACGTCGCCGCCCACGAGATGGGCCACAATTTTTGGCTCAAGCACTGGGAGAACGCGGGGGGCTCACGGGCCAATGATCACGATCAAGACGACCACAACTGCCTGATGAGCTACTCGAGCAGCAGCAGCGCCCACGCGCACCACCGGCCGGGTACGTTCACGCCGCACTTCTGTGGTCAGTGCAACCTCAAGCTGCGCGGCTGGGACATCGACAACGCCGCGCTGCCGGCCGATTCCACCTGATCGTTCCTCTCGCCTGACCGTTCCTCTCGCCTGACCGTTCCTCTGGTCGTCTGCTCTGGTCGCCCCATCATGCACCTGGAGATCGCACTCGAACGGGACCGAGTCTCGACCTTCGAATCCCCTCGGGTTCACCTGCGGCTGACCAACCCCGGCCCCGCCGCGCGGGTGGTGCCCGGCCCCAACGATCAGACCGATGCCCTGCGCTTCGAGTTCTATGCGCCCGACGGTCGACGCGTGCGGCTCGCGACCGGCTTGACCCTCCAGCGGTTGATGTCGCGCTCTCGCCTCGACCCGCGCCCGGATCTCGACCGGCTGGATGCCGGCGCCACCTGGGCGTGGACCGTCGACCTGACCGAGTATCACTACCCGCTGGCCGAGGGCCGCTATGAGGTCCAGGCCACCTACCGCGATCCCGAGGGCGGGGAGATCCAGTCGGCCCGTCATGCGCTGACCGTGCAGAGCGAGCACCTGCGCGGGGTGACCATGGTGCGGGACAATCCCGTGCTGGACGGTCTGGCCCTGCTGCTGGAGACCGAGCGCGACGGTCAGCGTCGGGTCTACCTGCGTCAGCACGGAACCAATCGGCCGCTGGCCGCCTGGTACTGCGCCTCGGTCGAGCTCGACATGCCCCTGGCTGACGCCTCGCTTGCCACCTACAACTTCTTCACGACCGATTCGTTCGATCCCTTCTTCCGCAAGTGGCTTGTGTGGACCCAAGATGGCCATGTTCATGCGCAGGCCTTCCTGTGGGGAGTACCCTCGGAGCCGCCCCGCCGTGCACCCCTGCTTGCCGGGATGCACCGGCTACCCTCGGTCATCGCGACCGAAGCCGATGAGCTGCTCGTGTTCTTCTGGGACGGGCAGGAGCAGCTCGACTGTGCCGCCCTCGGGCCCGATCGGCTCGAACCTCGCTTCTCGATCGATATACCGCCCAGTCGTTTGCCCCCCGTGATCCGTGGCGACTGCGACCATATCCACGTCGCCCTGGCGGTGCGCGGCCTGGCCTACCTTCGCCTCGAGTATGATGGACACATCCGCAACTACCGCCAGCTGTTCAAGACCCGCCGCCGGCCGGTGTCGATCGAGATCGAGCCGGTGCACAAGTTCGGGCAGGCCACCTTCGTCGATCGCCCTGGCGGAGACACCATGACGCTCGTGGTCGCTCGCGCACAGTACCGGGAGGTCGAGCGGCTTGAGCGTCGCATCGGGGTGCGCGGAGATCTCCGAGAGTTCAGCTGGGCGTACGAGCCGGGGGGAGGGTCGTTCCACCAGTTGTTGTCGACCTCGCGCGGAGATCTCTACTATGCGGTCGACCAGGGATCTCCCCAGCGGGTCGCTCGGGGGCCCGGGCCGTTCTTTCCCCGCGTCACCGTGCAGAATGCCGTGCACCTGGGCTTTTACCGGCCGGCCGAGGGGTTTCGGTTCTTCGAGTACAGCCGCCGGCGCTTCGGCCCGCATCTTCAGCGCTACGAGGCCGAGCCGTGAGCGCGGTTGGTCATCATCGAGGGTGCGCGGGGCTGGCGGTGGTCGCCTTGCTGCTGGCGTGCCGCGATTCCACGTCGTCTGCTCCCGTCGAGCCCGCTCCGGTGCCTTCTATGCCGGGCCAGGAGCCGGCCGAGAATCCTCCCAAGAGGACCCATGACATGAGCCAAGGACCCTTCGAGATTCGGCTGAGCCCGCGAGGCAAGGGCACCCTCGTCAATCGTTCCGACCAGCCGCAGTGGGTGCTGCACACGCTGGAGATCCAGGCATCCGAGCTGCGGCTGGACGACCCCAGTCGAGGAACCCTGGAGGCCTTCGACTCCCGCTCGATCAAGAAGTTCGACACTACGGTCTATCGAGAGATGTTCGAGCCGCTCGCGCCCGGGGCGGCGCTCGAGCTGTTCGAGCTCGAGCAAAAGCGCAAGGGCAAGGAGTTCGAGCTAGTCTGGGGGCCCTACCAGTTCGAGGGGATCCCGAAGGGGACGTACTCGGCGCGGGTGCGCTGGGTGAGCGCGATCGACCAGTACCTCGACGAGACCTCCGGGGAGCTGACGAAGCTGCCCGGGGTCTGGCCCGGGGTCTGGCTCGGGGAGATCGAGTCGCCCCCGGTCGAGCTGCGAGTGCGGTGAGCGCGGGCCGCTGGGGCCGCTGGGGCCGCTGGGGCCGCTCAGGCCAGCAGCGCGGAGATCCGCTGCTTGGGCAGCCCCGGATCCCCAAAGTCGTCCAGGTCGCCTCCCGAGGCGCTTCGCAGGCCCACCGCGGTGCCGATCATGTTGAGCAGCCGGCAGTGGCTGCCGTCCTCGTCGACCCGCACGTAGGCCCCCTGGCGGAAGTAGCCGCTGGCCGAGCCCGCCATGATGTAGGGCAGGTTGCGGTTGGAGTGGCTGGGCCCCTGGGCCTGGTCGTTGAGCCACACCGAGACCCCGGCATCGAGCAGGGAGCCGCTGGGCAGCGAGTACTCCGAGAGGCGATCGAGCAGGTAGCGGAATGTGGCCGCGAACTGTCGGTCGACCTGGTGGTGCAGCCTGTCGGAGTCGGGGATGATCGCCCCCGCGGCGTCGTGGGAGGCGCGGCGGTGCGAGATGAAGTGGTAGTTCTCCATCAGCTGCCCCGTCTCCAGGTTGCGGTAGCGTGTGTCGCCGTCGTTGCCGCTGCCCACCTGGATCGCCACCGACCGCGTGTAGCCGCAGGCCACGGCCAGCGCGGCCACCTTGATGTGGGCCCGGGTGGCGGCGAGCACCGCGTCGCCGTCGTCGCTGTCGTACCCGGCGCTCGCCCCTTCCAGGGCCATCTCGACCTCGGCCTCCAGGTTGCACGACAGGGTGGTCTCCAGGTCGCGGATCGCCGCGCGGTGGAGCTCGAGTCGCTCCAGATCCTTGCCCGACAGCCGCGTGTCGCTCATCAGCGCCTGCATCTGCTCGCGGACCAGGTCGTTGATGCTCTGGCGCCGCTGCACCAAAAGCTCGCTGAGCTCCTCCCCGTCGATGCCCATGATCGTCTGGTAGGCGTTGAAGGGGTTGTGCAGCGGGGCGCGACGGTTGCCCGCCCCACGGTACGAGATGCAGGCTCCGCCCAGCCAGCCGCTGTTGCGGCCGCTATACATGAACAAGGAGTCGCGTCCTTGCGCGTTGAGCTCGCGGCCGATCCGGTGGTCGATCGATTCCCCGCTGGCCTCCGAGCTGCCGCCCGCGCCGGGGACGACCGGGCCTCGGGCGGTCAGGCACTGCATCGCGCCCCGGGCGTGGCCGTCGCCGAAGTCGAAGTTGCCCCCGTTGACGCCCACCGCCAGCAGGTGCTGGCGGTAGTCGACCAGCTCTTCGAGCGCCCGGCCGGCCATCGTCTGCGGGGTCAGCTCGCCCGTCTGCGTGGGCCAGAAGCGCTCCGGCTCGTCACCCGCCGGCCCGGGCTGCGCCGAGGCGCACCCGTTGGCCTGTCGCAAGAAGATCGCGAAGGGCTCCATGTCCCCCTCGGCGGCGTGGGCCGAGCCCGTGGAGCGAACAAGACCCTCGAGCACGGGGAGCGCGAGGGCAAAGCCCCCCACGCCCCGCAGGAAGTTGCGGCGGTTGGTCTTCATCACTGGAGCTCCTCGATGGCACGGGTCAAGAACGGGCGGGAGGTGGTCAGCTCGACCAGCAGATCCTTGACGCTCAGGTCGTCGAGCGATCCCTCGGCCAAGCGGTCGACGAGGGGGTCGTCCTCGTCGTCGTGGGGTCGCGCCATCGCGAACTCCATCCAGTGACGGGCGTAGCAGCGGTGGACCTGCTCGTCTTCGGCCAGCGCCTCGGCCAAGTCGAGCGCGTCGTCGACGGGCACCATGCCGTCGCTCAGCGCGACTTGGGCGCTCGCGTCGATCGGCCGCTCGCCCTCTTGGGTGCGGAACGCCCCGGTGGCGTCATAGCCCTCGAACGCGAAGCCGAAGGGGTTGATGATCGACGCGTGGCAGCCGGCGCACGCGCTATTGGGGCTCTCGGTGAGCAGCTCGACCGCTTCTCGGTTGGTCTGTCCCGCCTCGGCGGCGGGCAAGGCGGGGATGTCGTCTGGTGGCGCGGCCACGTGGTGGCAGGCGATCCGCTCGGCCACGAAGACCCCGCGGTGGATCGGGTCGGAGTTGGCCGAGGTGGCGTAGCTCGCCAGGAAGCCCACCTGGGTCAGCAGGCCGCGGCGCTGCGTCGGGTCGAGATCGACCCGCTCGAACTGCGGCCCAAAGTCGCCCGGCAGGCCATAGAGCGCGGCGAGCTGGTCGTTGACGAAGGTCTCGGTAGAGGTCAACAAGTCGCGCCAGGAGCCCTCTTGCTCGAAGATCGTGTGCTCGAAGAACCGGTCGTGCTCCTGCCGTGCGAGCGTCCCCAGGTCTTCGGGGGCGTCGGGGTAGATCGCCGGCGAGGGATCGGCGCTGGAGAACTGGTCGACCCGTAGCAATTGGTGGTGGAAGCGCTCCAGCGTGCGGGTGGCTCGGGGGTCGTCGAGCATCCGTTGGGTCTGGGCCCGTACCTGCTCCACACTGGCGAGCTCGCCGCGGGCGGCGGCCGCCAGCAGCGTGTCGTCGGGCATGGTGTTCCATAGCGCGTACGACAGCCGCGAGGCCACCTCCCACGAGTCGAGCGGGATCACGCCGCCCACCTCCTCGGTGCTGCGTTCGATCCGATAGATGAAGTGAGGCGATTGCAGCATGCTCTCGACGACGAGCCGCACGCCCGCGGCAAAGCCCGCAGAATCTTCGTAGAGGTCGACGCCGTGGGCGAAGAGCTCCATGTGGGTCTGCTCTTCGTCGGCGGTCAGCGGTCGGCGATAGGCGCGTTGGCCGAAGCTCTGCACGAAGGTCTGGGCTCGGACGGCGGCGTCCTGCCCTTCGCCCTCCTCGCCCGGGGCGAGCATGGCGATGAGCTCGGGATCGTCGGCGACCCGCTGCGCCACATCGAACGCGGCGCGCTGGTAGCCTGACCACAGCGCCTGGTCGACCTCGAGCGAGAGCGCGTTGTTGTCGAAGGAAAACCCGCCCACGAAGGGGTCGGCCCGGAACTCGCTCGACAGCCCGGTGAGCTCGTCGAGATAGAGCAGGTCGGCCACCGTGTTCTCCCACTGCTGGTGGGTGAGCCGAAACAGCCGGGTGGTGGGCGCCGGCATTTCCTGCGCTGGCCCGAGCCCGTCGGATCCGGGTGGATCCTCCGACTCGGCGTGTTCGGGAGCCCAGGCTTCGAGCTCGAAGTCCGCGGATCCGGAGTAGCAGCCGGTGCTCGCTCCGAGCGCCAGCCACAGACTCCCGACGGCGGCACACCGTTCGAAAATCGACATCATCGTCACCTCCTGTGTTGGTTTCGCCCGAAGTCCGGGCTCCCAGCCCCGATCGTCCTGACGGGGAGGGATCGACCGACGTGTCGGACACGCCGTCGCGGCCCGTCGGTCATCGTGGGCGGATGCTCAGGTGAACCCAGAGGCCATCCCGGCCGAGCTGGGCGCACGGAGTTTGGGAGCCTCCGGATGAAGGTTCTCAGCGAGCGACCATGGTCAACTTAACATCGAGATGTCCCAGTGGCACCTCGCAAAATTACGGGTTCGATGGTTTTTTTCGGACCTACTCAATGCACCGACAAGGTCATACCCCGCACGCCCATGTCCACGATCGCTTCGCCCAGTAGTGGTTGCCAGGCCCCATCGCCGTTGCCGTCGACCCACTCGAAGCTGCGATCGATCGACAAGGTCACGTCGACGATCCGGTCGTCTTGCTCGTCCCCGGTGATTGTCAGCGGCGGCTCGAACGCTGCGGTCACGATGCACGAGCCCACGGTGATGGGTGACGTGGAGCTTATCGGGTTGGGGACCGTCGTGGCGCCTTGGGGGGCTTGGCCCTCGGTGACCGCGGTGGTTGGGGTTTTGAAGGCCCAGTAGCCTTGCGGGCGGTTGCCGTTCACGGTCACCGTCTCGCCGCCGAGATCGAAGCTGCGGATATAGGTCGTGCGTTCCAAGAACGAAGCGACCCGACCGGTGACCTCGAAGGGCTGGCCCGCTACGTCGACCTCGAGCTCTACGTCGTACTCCTGGTAGGAGATCGCGATCCGTAGGTACTCGTAGGTGCCGGGCGGCAGCTCGGACAGCGCCGTACCCACGATCTCGCCGCCGGGGGCGATCACCGGCTGCTCGTCGAAGTCGACCGCGAGCTCGCCTCCCTCCATGGTGTGCGGGCTCTCCAGCGCGATCGCCCCCGCACCGACGGGGGTGAATGCGGTGGGGACCAGCTCGGCGTGGTGAATGCCGATCCGATGGAACACGGGATCCTGTCCTGCGTGGCCCTGCGCCATGGGGGCGGGAAGACCCAGGTTGTTCAGCCGCTCGGCATCGGGGTCGACCGCGACCCGCAGGAGCAGGGCCGGTCCGTCGGTGGGCTCGGAGTCCTGGCCCTCGGACGGGGGAGCGACGGGGTTGTCGAGCAGGCAGCCCGACGCCAGCGTGGTGCAAAGAGCGGTACACAAGGCGGTGCGGATGGCAACGGCAGTAGATCGTAGGTCAATCATCAAGGGAGTCCTCGGGCGGGGCTTGAACACCGGAGTGGAGCAAGGGTGTCACCTGCCCCATGGTACCGTCGCGCGGTGACGTACATCATTCACGGTGCGCCCGGCTCTGGCTCGTGCATCGTCGAAGCCGCCTGTGCCGAGATCGGGGTCGACTACGAGGTGCGGGATCTCGACGCCAGGGGCAACGAGCACCGCGGGGAGGCCTACGCCGCACTCAATCCCCAGCGCAAGATGCCCACGCTGGAGGTCGAGGGAGGTGAGATCATCACCGAGTCGGCGGCCATCGTGCTGACCCTCGACGAGCGTCATCGCGACGCCGGGCTGCTTCCGCCGCCCGGGTCACCGGCGCGGGCGCAAGCGGTGCGGTGGATGCTCGTGTTCGCGACCGAGTTCTATCCCGTCGTCGAGATCATGGACTACCCCGAGCGCTTTGCTCCTGCGCCTGCGAGTCCCGAGGCGATGCACGAGCGGGCCAAGGAGATCTGGCACGAGCGCTGGCTGGTGGTCGAGCGCAGCCTGGCCGCGTCGGCGCAGCCGGGGGGGTCGCCCTCTATGGTCGACAGTGGGTTCTCGGCGGCGGATCTCTACGCCACGCTGCTCAGCCGCTGGGATCTGAAGGAAGACTGGCGGCGTGATCACTTGCCTCAGGTGGACGCGCTGGCCGCCGCGGTGCTGGCTCGCCCGTCTCTTGCCGCGGTATGGAAGCGGCATAAGCTCATCAAGTCGGACTCGTAGACTCGCACTCACGACTCGCGCGAAGGATCTCGTTTGCGTGGGCAGGGTGGGCGGGGCGCAGGGTGGGCGAACGAGGAGCAGGTGCGCGCTACTTCGGGAGCGTGCCTCCTTTGAGGGCCGACAGCGCGCGCATCATGTTCTCGTGCACGAGCTCTACCGCTTTTTTGGGCCGGAGCATGACCTTGAAATCGACGATCTTCCCGTCGGCGCGGCAGCGGATCATGTCCACGCCGTTGATGTAGATGTCGCCATAGGTCGTCTCGAATTCGAGGATGATGTCGTCTCCGCTGACGACCTCGCGTATGTAGCGGAATGCATCGTTGGCGATGGCGACCGAAGCCGCCTGGAGGTACATCGTGACGATGGGCTTGCCGCGCTGCGGGGTATGCAGCACAGGGGAGTGCAGCACGCAATCATCCGCGAGCAGATCGTCGAGCACCGACATGTCACGGTGGGCGACAGCGTGATGCCACTTTTGCAGGGTGTCGTGATGTTCGGTGTGGGTCATGTCATCCTTGAGGGGCTCGAGGCGGGCTGGCGCGTGCGGGAGTCAGGGGGGCTGGCGATTGGGTTGAGCGAGGCACCCCGACGAACGCCCTGGTCGTTCTCGCCATCGTAGCCGCTGTCCTGACCGTTCGGCAACGAAATGGGACCTCTCGGGCATCATCGCCGAGATCTCGGCGGCGACCTTGAGTTGTCTCAATGGCGGCCTGAATTCCAGCGCAAGCGCATCAGGCCGGGCTATGAGTCGCGAATGTTCGCGCACGTATCGTTTGGAGCCGTAGGCAGGGATCAACGGTTGGTATCAAACAGTTCATCGGCGGAGCCGATCGTAAATGCGCGCCCCAGCCATTGTCGGAGGACGTCTTCATCCCGAATGGCCAGAACCTGCTCGCGCTGATCCTTGGAGATCGGCAAGGTCCGGTGGCCGAGCACGTCGAGCAGTGCGAGGGCAATGCCTTCGGTGCGGCCCAGGGCAATGCCTTCGTCTCGTAGTTCGTCGGCGATCGTTCGGTACATCTGTTTGGCCTTTCTGCTCACGGATTCGAGGATGAGTGCACGCAGCGGTGAATTCGGCTTGAACACCGTGACGACATACGTCCATAGCGCACGCATATCCTCGGTGCCAAGTGGGGGTTCTTGTTCCAGCACCAGGTCGAACTGGGGTGCCAGTCTCTTCAGGCGATTGAGCCAGAGCACGCGTTCTGTCAGCGCTCTCGCCGTTGCCTTTCTCTTCCTTCCGCCGACATTTCGACTTCGACGCATACGGGCGATGATGTGTTGTCGAGCGGAGGTCGTAGTCGTTGTACTCGCTGCACTCGGTCGGCGTTGTCGAACTCACCGCGCACTCGGCTAGTGAGCCTTCGATATCGTTGAGCCGCCCTAGGATCGCCCGCTGACGCGCCAGCCAGTGAGCCGAGCATTCTTGTGCTCGCGCTCGATTCCCCGAAGAAATCGCTGTCTTGGCGCCAACCGTAATGACGTCGGTGGCGAAATCTGAGCTGGTCTTTAGGGCGACGACACTTGAAGAGCGAGTGCTGCGGTTGGCCAACCACCGGTTCACCTCGCGCTCGGACCTCGCGCTGGCCTGTACTGCGAAGCGCGCGTTCTTCGCATGGGCTGAGCGTTTCGACATACGCCGGTCACCGAACAAAGAACAGGTCAACGACTCCATGGACGTATTCGCTCGTATCAACGGTGGTTGTTTGCTTCGGAACAACCACCGCACGCAGTCCCGCAGGCCAACGGGTGCATTGGCGATGGCGGGGGCCGTGATCCTTGCAATGGCGGCGTGTGACCCCGGCGCTGACGAGGATGCCTCGGGGACGACCGCGGTCGACCCCAGCGGCGAGGCCACCCACGCTAGCACCTCGGATCCACAGGACCTGCCCACCTCCGCCAGTGGCGCGGCGGAAGACGTCGGCGACTCGACGGGCGACGAACCCTCGCCGGATCCAGACCCTTCGGAATCGACGGGAGACGAGCCAGTGGATCCTCCCGTCGGCTGCGACGAGATCACCCTGCCGCAGGGAGACCTGCTCGTTCACCTCGACGCAGCCGAGGGAATCGAGCTCTCCGGTCAGAGCGTCGAGCAGTGGACCAACCTCGCCGATCCCGCCACGAGCTTCGGGTCACAGGGCAATCCACCCGAGTGGGTCGAAGGGGCGCTCGGGGGGGAGCCCGCGGTCCGCTTCGACGGCAATGGTCAGCGGTTGTTCTCCAGCATCGACATCAACGGGATCGAGGAGATGACCTTTGCGCTGGTCTCGGCCACCACCAGGTTGTGGTATCCGGGGTCGGAGTGGTGCCAGGACAATTTTGGCCTGGAGCTCTATGAGCAAGGATGCAGCGGGACCTACAACACGCCCATGATGTGGGTGGAGTCCGGGAGTTGGGGTCATACGTTCCTTGGCCCGGGTCAGGAGTGGATCTCGTATCGCTTTGGTACGGGGGGCACCGCGTATAGCGATCTCGAAAACGATCCCGACGTAGCCGCGCTGAACTACGACCCACGGGTGGTGTGGCGGCGTCCCTCGTCGATCGGTGACGCGTTTACCCGGACGGTCGCGGTCAAGTATCCTCAAGACTTCGCGGTGCTCGTGGACGGCGAGCTGGTCTACGAGAATTCCCTACCGGATGGCACCGGGCCCCTGGCCAACAACTCGAGCGCCGTCCATCTCGGAGCAGGACGTGGGGATCGATACTGGGGCGGAGAGATCGCGATGGCCCTGGTGTACACGCGCGCGCTGAGCGACGAAGAACTGGCGGCACTCGACATGTACTTCGAGTGCCGCTTCTTCGGGAACTGATCACACCACGGTCACCGCGCGGAGCGTCGATGCCCGGGCTGCTCGCTAGGCGCTTCCGAGGTCGGGCGTCAAGCGCTCACCATCGGCGAAGAGCACCGGGATCGAGGTCAAGCCAAAGAACCCCAGATCGACCCACGGGTAGGGGGCGGTCGCCGAGTTGCTCCAAAAGCCCCGGTTTCCGGTTCCCGGCTCGCTGGGATTCACTGCATTGCACGACAGAACGCAGGAGAACGAAGAGCTGTCGACATAGTCCATCTTGAACGAGACGAACAGCGACTCGCCGACGTCGAGCACGATCGGCTCGGGGAGGGGGATGGTGAAGAAGCTGTTGGGCGCCCCCGGCGTCGGGTTGGGCAGGTTCACGGTGCTGAACAGAAGCTCGGGGGTCGCGTCTGGAAAGTCGCCCTCCTGGACCCAAAAGCTGACAAGCTGCGGCAAGCTCGCGTCGCAGCCGGGGATCCCCGCGTTGTCGACGAGGCTGTACCGGACGGCGGTCACCTTGAACGGTTCATTTTCGATGGGGAGTCGCACCGCGCTCAAGTGGCCGTCCTCTTCGGGGAAGACGGAGAGCCCGGCGAGTATGCAGTCGTTGGAGTCGAAGGATTGCCGCGTCTGTGGGGTGCCGGTTCCGCAGCCTCCTTCGAATGCGACCTCGACGTCATCGCAGGCCGCAAAGCAGGAACTCTGGTAGGTGAGCCCGTTGCGACCACACACGGGCTCTTCGATACCATGAGTGCATTGACACTCGCCGCCACCGATGAGCCCGCCGTCGTCGACGATTTCGAGTGTACGCCATTCGTCGTCGGCCTCTGCTGTGCAGCCGAGTGTACCCAGTGTTAGACTCATTATCATGCCAATCCGGAATTTCATGATCATTACTCCTTATGTCTACGTTTAGCCTCTGACTTTGATTGCTGACTTTGGCACGAGTACCCGATTGCGGGAGCGGATCGGACAACGACGGGCGGGGCCGTCGCTCGCGCTTCCGGGCCGAGCGCTCGTGCGTGAGAGGTAGACCTCGCGCCAGAGTTTTCGATCACCGCCGAGCGTGACAAAATGAGATCGAGTCCAGAAGGGCACCTCGGCCGACGCGCTTAGACTCGCGATTCCATGCCGCGGCGCGCGCCGAAGGTTGCGCGCCGAAGGTTGTGCACTCGTACTGTGCGGTTTGCCCGTCTGGGTCGGTCACTTTGGCGCACTTGGTTGGCCCGGATGACGATCGGTCACAGACTCTCGCATCGGTGATGCGGACGCGCGCACGCTCCACCCCGTGATCCTCACGTGTCCCGGCGGATCCCTGCGGATCTCTGCGGGCGGCCCGACTGGCACGCCGATTGCTGTCATCGAGCGCGTGACGCCATCGGATCGAATCCTCGGGGTCTTGCTCGGCACCGCCATCGGCGACTCCATCGGCTTGCCGTTCGAGGGCCTGTCTCCCGCTCGAGTGCGTCGTCGCTTGTCTCGGCGTCCGCTCGGCCACTCGCTAGTTCTTGGCCACGGAATGCTCAGCGACGATACCGAGCACACCGCCATGGTTGCTCACTCGCTGCTGCGCTCGGGCGCCGAGCCCTCGCAATTTGCTCGGGAGCTCGCGCGACGACTGCGATGGTGGGTGCTGGCCCTGCCACCAGGGGTGGGCCTGGCGACCCTGCGGGGTGCATTGCGCCTGTGGCTGGGTTGGTCCCCGCAGCGCAGCGGGGTCGACTCGGCGGGCAACGGCCCGGCTATGCGCGCTGCCCTGCTTGGGCTATGGGCCCGAGACGATGAGCACCTGGTCGAGCTGGTGCGTGCGTCGTCGCGACTGACTCACACCGATCCGCGTGCGGAGTCGGGAGCGCGACTGGTCGCCCGCTGGGCCCGGGCCGCCGATGCTCCGCACTCGGAGCTCGTAGAGATCGCGCAAAGGGTCGAGGACGAGGACTTCCGCTCGCGGGTTCTGGCGGCCATGGAAGCCGCTCGGGGCTCGATGGATCTCGACGCGCTACGACCGCGCTTGGGCTATGAGCGGGGGGTCACCGGCTTCGTCGTGCACACACTACCGGCGGTTGGGCTTTGCTGGCTGCGCTACCGAGACCGACCTCGCGATGCCATCGAGGCCGCGGTGCGGCTGGGCGGAGATACCGACACCGTCGCCGCGATCGTCGGAGCGCTTTTCGGCGCACACAAGGGGGCGAGTCGGCTGCCAGCCGAATGGATCCACGGGATCGCCGACTGGCCCGTCGGCGTTCCCTACCTGCGGGCGCTCGCCGAAGCCATGGCCACCGGTGAGCCCCAGGAGGTCCGCCTGCCTCCGTGGTGGGGCCAGGTCGCTCGCAATCTGGTCTTGATGACGGTCGTGGTGGTGCACGTGCTGGCCCGCATGCTCGGTCGCTGAAGCTTCGAGCTTTCGCTGCGAGCTTTCATAACGTTGTTTTTTCAAAAAAACGCAATTGAAATAAAATGTCAACTGACACATATTAGAAATCCTCCATCCTGGCAGCCGTGGCCCTCGGGTGCCGCATCGATGACCCGCCGATGAGCTGCGGGCTGATGTCGGGTGCGTCGCTCGTCCGCGGGCCGCGGTCACTGTCTGGTCGATGTCCGAGCACTAGAGATCGAAGTCATGCATGCTCCCAAGCAGCGCCCGGGCGCAGATGGACACCGCCGCCCATGGTGTTCGCGTATACGTGGCGAACCTCGACCACCCCGGGGGCCGTCCGGGACGGTGCTGGTCGACAACCGGTGGGTCAGGGGGTCTATCCTGAGTCGGGCACGAAGCGAGCCCCGACTCGGGCCCCGACTCGGACCGGCCGCGATGGTCGGTGCGTCTCGCTCCGATCTCCCCCGAGGCTGCATTGGCTCGACCTGATCCACCCAAGCGACGAGGCCGAGGACGCCCAAGGGCCGAGGACGGACCGTCGATAACCCGGGCCGATCTGCTGAAGATCGCCGCCCAGATGATCGGGGAGCGAGGCTTTGGCGGGACGTCCATCCGGGCGCTCGCGGCGGCAGCGGGGGTCACCTACGGCACCGTGCAGCACCACTTCCCGAGCAAGAAGGCCCTCTGGGAGGCCATCGTCGACGAGGTGCTCGTGCCGCGGCTACGACGGCCGCGTTCCACCAAGCCGACGCCGTCTCAGCTCGGCAATGCGGTCGAGATCCGGGTGCGGGGATTCATCGAAGCCGCGGTGCGTAACCCCGGACTGTCGGGCCGAGTCTTGATCGATATGTCCGAGGGAGCTCACGAGCGCATCGCGTACCTCGCCGCGGCTGCTCGTTCGCAGCAGGAGGTCAACTTCAAGATGCTCGGGATGTTGGCCAAGCAGGGGTACCTCCGAGACATCGATCCGCATTGTCTCGCCGCCTTGATGGGGGTTGCCCTCGCGAGCCTCTCCTCAGCAGGCTTTGCTCTGCAGGAGATGTTCGACATCGACATCCAGGAGCCGGAGCAACGGGAACGGCTGGTCGCAGGGATCACCGACATCTTGCTGCATGGCTTGCTGCCACGGGACTAGTGCCTCGCGCCGGGACGAACTTCCGGCGCGAAGCGCCGCGGCTCCCGCGCCGTCGCTGCGCCTTCGTGGTTCCAGTCCCGACTCGTTCGGGGCCGGAGCCGACTTGGTATTGCGGCGTGCTCGAGAGGACCCCCGGTCCGTTCCGCGGCCGGGCCCGACGGATTGGACTCAACGGTTGTGGTCGGATTTTCGGGGGGTAGTGGGCCGAGCGCTGGAGCGATGGGATGAGTAGCCGGGCACCATGGTCCGCTTGAATTCGTCGCGAATAGTCTGGCGCCAGGTGTTACCCCTTGTAACCGATACGATTTTCGGCCTCGCGCCGCGATTGTGGCTCCCTTGCTGGGGCGACCAACCCTTGAGCACTCGCCATGTGACCAGTATGGTACGCACTACAATTTCATGTTGGATCAGAGACTGTCCGGAGGTGCTCACCTACGTAGCCAATCAGCACTGAACGCTGCGGCGCACGAACTACGTAGTGAATACGCCATGCCTGGGGGCCCAGCTTGATGTGCCAACTACAAGTTATCTTAGTTCCTTCCTCATCGGGGAACTTGCGAGCATCACCGTAAGAGTTCATTGTTGCCTCTGACTCATCAGATGCACGTAGTCCCAAGCCATCCTCAAATCTCGTATCCGGAGCGCGAGACCACGAGATTGCTCGAATCACCATCATTTTGACAGCCTCGACAACCGCCGAAAATGTTATTTCGGTTCCTCTCATCGCGGAAAGGCCCTTCCGAGCTTTTGTTCCGACAGCGATGCAATCTCTGTAGCGATCAATCAGTCGAATCAGATCCTCGCCGTGCCTTACAGAAAAATTGGCGCACTCGCTCTGGCTAATTCGTTCTCCTGCACCCTTCGCACCATTCTCATCCCAAATATTCGCGATCTTGATCTTCACTTCCGAGATATTACAATCATCATCCATAGCTCTTAGCGTCACATCGATTGAGTTCCTCTTCCATCCCTCGGACGCCATCCCTGCTGAAAATCGATTCCTGCATGCCGCAAAAAGTAGCCCGCTGGAGGTCTGTTCCTCGAAAAGGCACTCATAACCGCTGAGCTCTCCGAGGTGAGTTTCCAAGTTTCCATGTTTTGTAATCAATATGCGTAGGCGATTCTTGATGTCTCGGCTTGCTCGCTTATCTTGAAGCCAATCTTGTACGGTGTACCTCTCATAGATCCTCTGGTTACAGAAGTTCACTGGAAAGAGGACCCCAACGTCTTCCTTGCGGAGCGCGGCACCCAATCGAACTAGCCCCCTAATCTGTGAGGATGCCACCGAAAGGTTATCCTGCACTTGCATTGATAGTTCGTTGAATGCGATCAGCATTGAACGGTCATTCCTGTGAAGTCCCAATTAGCTCGTCGAGAGCGACTTCCCACTCATCGAAGAAGCCACTTGGCCAGGGATCGATCCCGCCGTCAGGAAGCATGCGGGGTTGTGTAACAATACTTCCGTGGGGGCCGCTAGAGAAAAAGTACAGGGTTATGTCCTTCGGCAAAATCACACGCTTCGCTACGGCAAGGCGTACGCCGTTGAGGAAGTGGTCGCTGTGTGTTTCAACGAACACCTGTACACCTGCAAGTGCTACGCCGACGAGCATTTCGGCCAGCTTTCGTTGGCCGCGCGGGTGTAAGTGTGCTTCTGGATTCTCCAGGAGCAGAATATCACCTGGTGATGAACTGAGAGCAGAAACGAGAACCGGTAGTGCGTATGTTACACCAAACCCGACATTGATCGAGCGAAAATCTCGCGTTCGACCGTCGGGGGCTGGAAACGAAACCCCTAGTTGCGCAATGTCCATATCCGAATGCACACGAGTGCTCAGTTTCGCCCCTGGGCTTATCTCACTCATCCATGCCTCAACCTGAGATCGGAGGCTTTCTCCTTTTCCATCAGGGTGTTGGGCCGCTTGTAGTACTTTCGTCTCAGATCGGGAATTTAGTATATGAACCGCATGGAGACCCGCTTTGTCAACGAGTTCGCGTGATCCAGTTCTTCTGCTCGGCATCGGGAAAAAGCTCCGCGGACCAACACGTTCGCAGTTCACATAGGTCAGCGTGTCCAGCGATGGATGGCGTTCGTAGGTGGTCCAGGATGTTTCTGTTGCTTCAAGGTGCTGGGCTCCGATGCTGCACTCAAAATTATCTAATGTGATAGATACAGTATCCGTCTCTGACCACTCAGTGAGGACATCCCGGAGTGCCCCGAGTTCTGTATAGCTGCCGTTTAGGACAAGTGCGTCACTTTCTGATTGAGCCAGGAGCAGAATGGATTGGAATACGGTTGATTTACCCGCGCTGTTCATGCCTGCGAGTAGAGATAGGTTGCTTAGTTCGAGATCGAGTTCCTCGAAACATTTAAAATTTTTGAGCCTAATGTGAGAGATCATTTGATTGCCTTTTGTATAATTTCTTGCACCGCGATGAATCGATACTGTACCTTGGCGGTCTCGCCTGTGCCTCGAGAGATCGATTTTTCAAATTCTCTGTCTGTACTGAGCCTTTCGACGAACAATCCTCGTACTACCTCGTTACGCTGGATCAGCCGCTTGGTATCGCGGGGGGAAAGTTGCGCAAGACGAACGGACCAAGCGTCGAAAAGTGCTTTGTTGAGTGGTCGGCGCCGAGGGTCATCGATCGTGTGCCGCTTTCGAAACGCGTCGTTCTTGAACAGTGCATATGCGGTCTTCATCGCCTTGGAAAAGTCTTGTTCGAGTATTTGGAGTTCTCGTTTGGGCGCCAAGTTTAGCTCTCTCATTGCTTCATAAAGAAAATAGTCAAGTTCAACGTCCAATCGCGGAGGATCTTCCTTCGTCCGATGAAATGCGAGGAAGCGAAGCACGAATTCTCGATCTGTCATGCGTTTGGATGGTACGCCGCCGTCGGTAGCATTCTTGAAATCGTCGGACTTTGCGAGCCTCTCCAGAAATTCTGCCGCTTGACCTTGATTGAGAGCATGGCGGATCTCCTGTGATGAAAGAGGCATTCCTCCTGTGTTGATTCGTTTGAATATGTTGAACTTTACGTTGTCAGGGGTGCCTGCGCGGATTATATGTACGGTGACCTGCGCCTCTTCAATGCGACGACGCAAGTTTCTCGGTAGCTCGTCAAATGTACAGCCATCGTATTCTGAGAGAAACTCGAGTTCGGTGAGTGCCATTATCTTTTCGATGGCAAAATCTCGAAGCGTCGAGAGACGTCGGAGGCCATCCACGACAATCCATCGGTCCTCATTTGTCCCATCCATGTAGAATGCAGGCAGAGGGATTCGAATAAGAAGCGACTCGATGAGCTGGCTTCGTGCTTTCGCGTTCCAAACCTCCGCCCGTTGAAAGCTCGGCGACAAGTCGATCTCGTCCTCTTTGATCATCATCAGTAGCAGATCGACAGTAAGGGCCTTGAGTTCGATATCCACCTTTGTTGGGTCGAATGGCCGCATTGGTGGTTTGTCGGGATCGGTATCGGAAGTTAGTTCGACACCATCCTCGTCTTCATGGATTGGGATGGGCGATGACTCATTGTTCAAGGCGGTAAACGGCTGTGAGGTGTCGTCTCGTGCTTCTATGGATGTCCACTTGCCGTCGGGCTTGAAAAGGATTTTGTAGGAACCTTTCGGTGTGATCTCGAGCCAACGTGCGGTCCCGGAGCGTGCTTCTCGACCGTTAGTGGTCGTGCGTGCCAGGCCGGCAGCACGAAATGCTTCTGCAGCGCCTGCCGATATGTAGGTTCGGGAGTTATCGATCCTTCGTTCCAAAGGTTCCGGTTGTGAGCCGTAGGCGACCCGAATCACCTCGGAGTTGCCGATCTGGCTGAGAATGGGCGGCGGTATGCGGATGATGGATGAGCGGATGTCGTTTGGGGATACGGGCGCTTTCACGTCGGTATCGCCGTTGCTACGTGCGGTCTTGGGCATGGCCGTCTGGCGAATGGTAGCAGACAACCGAGGGCGGCCGCCGTACGGGCCCTGGGCCGAGCGGGCTCATTCCTTCGTCTGGGACGGCCGGCGTCGAGTGACTGTGGGGACTTCGGGACTATGCTCGGCTGATCCGCAGACAGAGCGACCACCGGAATCGATGCTCGTAGGCGTGGCGATCCTCGCGATCTGCCTGCCCATTGCCGCCTCAAAACCACCGCGACACAGCCAGCACGATCGACGTGTTCCACCGTCGCGAGAAGCTCACGTGCCCCATCTCCCGCTGTAGCTCCCGGGTCCCCTCGGGCACGCCTTGCGGCGTGGTGCCCCGCAGGTATTCCCAGCGGTGGTCCAGGCTGACCATCCCGTCGATCGAGACGTCCGGTGACACGAAGGCGTGGGTCCCTACATCGATCCCCAGCCCGGGCATCAGCAACGACGACGACCGCTCGGGTCGATCCAGCGGACTGGGATCCAAGATCGTCACCAGCCCCCCCCCGAGCCCGGCGCGCAGCGTGAGGTACGGCCGCATCACGTGCTTGTCGTCGAACATCACCGTGAGGTAGGGCATCGCGTCGACGGTGATCGCCCGCGCCTCGGCCTCGGGCACCAGGCTGCGCTGTACGCCGCGGCTTATCTCGTACCCGAGCCGCAGCCCGGCCACGAAGCGGTCGCGAAAGCCGTGCCCCAGGCCCAGGTTGAGGTTGAGCCGCCTAAAGCCGATGAACCCGAAGTGGTCGCGGCTGCCCGAGGGCCCCTGCTGCACGCGTGGCCAGGGGGTCTGCCGGACCCACGAGCCGAGGTCGGCGCCGAGGTGGGCGCGCCAGCGGTTGGTATCCGAGCCGTCGGGGGCGGCGGTGGCCGGCGGCGAGGCGAGCAGCCCGGCGGTGAGACCGAGCATGAGCGCCAACCGACGACAACGAATCATCGTGCCCCATCGTCTCAGGGCGAAGGGCCGGGGGGAAGGGCGCGTGTTCCGCCGGGGTGGAACGTGCTACTGCTGCCGACGACCGAGGAGCACCGTGAAGGCGCCACGCCATCTATTCTCCGGTTATCGCAAGCACTGGGCCCATCGCTTCGGAGTGGCGCCGGTGCTGCCCACGACCCGCGACGAAATGGATGCGCTGGGGTGGGACAGCTGCGATGTGGTGCTGGTGACGGGGGATGCCTACGTGGATCACCCGAGCTTCGGCATGGCGCTGGTCGGTCGCCTGCTCGAAGCGCACGGGTTTCGCGTGGGGGTCATCGCCCAGCCGCCGTGGACCGATCCCTCCGCGTTCATGGCCCTGGGGCGACCCAACCTGATGTTCGGGATCACCGCGGGCAACATGGACTCCATGGTCAACCGGTACACCAGCGACCGGAAGATCCGCCGCGACGACGCCTACTCACCCGACGCAGCGCCCGGCCTGCGACCGGATCGCGCGGTGTTGGTCTATGCGCAGCGCTGCCGCGAGGCGTTCGCCGGCGTCCCGATCGTGATCGGCGGGATCGAGGCCAGTCTGCGGCGGATCGCTCACTACGACTACTGGTCGGACAAGGTCCGCCGCTCCGTGCTGCTCGACGCTCGGGCTGATCTGCTGGTGTTCGGCAGCGGCGAGCGGGCGGTGGTGGAGATCGCCCACCGACTGGGCCGTGGCGAGGACATCCGCACGATCGACGATCTGCGAGGCACCGCGCTCATCCGCAAGGGCCGACCCGAAGGGTTCTTCGAGATCGACTCGACCGAGGTGGACACGCCGGGACCCGTGACCAAGCACGCCGATCCCTACGCGATGGAGCCCGAGCGCGCCCAGGCGGCATGCTCGACCGGGCAGACGGCGGCGTCGTCGGGCGAGGCGGCGTCGCCCGGAGCCCCCGGCACTGGGGGCGGCAGCGGGAATGATCGAGGGCCCGGCGCGGGCCTGGTCACCCTGCGACGTCGGCCTCCCAAGGGGCACCCACGGGAGCGCACCGTGATCCGCCTGCCCGCATACGAGCAAGTGCGGGACGATCCGGTGCTCTACGCCCACGCCTCGCGGATCCTCCACGCCGAGTCCAATCCCCACAACGCGCGCTGCCTGGTGCAGCGGCACGGCAACCGTGACGTGTGGATCAACCCGCCGCCGATTCCCCTGTCGACCGACGAGATCGACGAGGTGTTCGAGCTGCCCTACACGCGGGTGCCTCACCCTCGCTATGGCGACGCACGCCTGCCCGCATACGAGATGATCCGCTTCTCGGTGACGATCACCCGCGGGTGCTTTGGCGGGTGCTCGTTTTGCTCGATCACCGAGCACGAGGGGCGGATCATCCAAAACCGCTCCGAGCGCTCGATCCTGGCGGAGATCGAGCGGATCCGCGACACCGCGCCGGGCTTCACTGGGGTGATCTCCGATCTGGGCGGCCCCACCGCCAACATGTGGCGGCTGGCCTGCAAGAGCCGAGAGATCGAAGCGGCGTGCCGCAAGCCCTCGTGCATCTTCCCCGATGTGTGCAGCAACCTGGGCACCGATCACAGCCCTCTCATCGGGCTCTATCGCAAGGCGCGAGCCCTGCCGGGGATCAAGAAGATCCTCATCGCGTCGGGCCTACGCTACGACTTGGCGGTTCGCTCCCCGGCCTACGTCAAGGAGCTGGCCACCCACCACGTGGGCGGGTACCTCAAGATCGCGCCCGAGCACGTGGCCCGAGGGCCCCTGGACGCGATGATGAAGCCGGGGATCGGCACCTACGACCGGTTCAAGACGCTCTTCGATCGCTACAGCAAGCAAGCGGGCAAGGAGCAGTACCTGATCCCGTATTTCATTGCTGCGCACCCGGGCACTACCGACGAGGACATGCTCGAGCTGGCGCTGTGGCTCAAGACCAACGGCTTTCGCCCCGATGCGGTGCAGGCGTTCTTGCCCTCGCCCATGGCCAGCGCCACCGCCATGTACCACAGCGGCAAGAACTCGCTGCGGGGAGTACGACGCAGCGACCCGGAGATCCCGATCCCTCGCGGGCTGAAGGTTCGGCGGCTGCACAAGGCGTTCTTGCGCTATCACGATCCCAACAATTGGCCGCTGCTGCGCGAGTCGCTACGGCGGATGGGGCGAGAGGATCTGATAGGCAACGGCAAGCGGCACCTGGTGCCCACCTGGCAGCCGGCGGGGACCGGCGATGCGCCCGAGGGCCATCGTCGTCCGCCTCGGGTGCAGCGGCGCGCCGAGGCGCGGGCTCGCAAGGGGGTCGCGCTCACCCAGCACACCGGTTTGCCGCCGCAGCCGGTGGCCGACGAGACGAAGGGCTCACAGCGGCGGCGGCGAGGCAAGCGGCGACGAGGGCCGGTGGGTCGCGGAGATCGCTAGCGCCTCGTGCCGGAACGGACTGCTGGCACGAAGCCCTCGCGCGTTGGTGAAGACGGTGGCAAGCCCGCGCCACTGGCGTGACGCGGGCGGCCATTGCATGCGGGTTAGATGCAGTCGATGGAGCGGACCACGAGGTCGTCGACGTTCCAGCCCGAGCAGGTGTAGACCCCATTACTGCCGATGTTGAAGCCGATACGGATCTGCATGGCGGGGTTGGCGTAGGCGCTGATGTCGTAGTTGACGAACGTCCACTGGTTGTCTTGAACGCCGGGGGCTCCTCCCGTCTGCCACACGATCTGCCAGGCCGCGCCGTCCCACACCTCGATGCGGTTTTGCATGAACGGCGTGTAGTCGCTGTTGAGCCAGCGCCAAAAGTCCAGCTGGAGGCTGGGGGCGCCGGTGCTGTCGAACGGGGGGCTGGTCAGGTAGTAGAAGTCGTGCTGGGGGGTGGAGGCGTTGCCGCCCAGTACCACGCCGGCGACGCCATTGTCCCCCGTGGGGGTGTTGTCGAACTCGGGATCCGCGTTGCCGCAGGATCCGGTATGACCCACCGAGATCATCGTGGGTCCGATCTCCCACTCGGTATCGAGGGTCCAGCCCGCGGAGTTGTCGGAGAAGTCGTCCTCGAAGATGATGGTGTCGAGCACTTGCTGGCACAAGCTCCCCGGGTCGCCGTCGTCGCAGACTTCCCCCGCGGTGAGGTTGATGAGCCCATCGCCGCACAGTGCCGCGGTGCAGTCGATGTCGCAGGTGGCCGACTCGCCGCTGTCATCGCAGGTCTCGCCCGCGGTGAGGTTGACCTGCCCGTCGCCGCACTGCGCGCTGGTGCAGTCAGCGTCGCAGGCGGCCGACTCGCCGGCGTCGTCACACTCCTCGCCCGCGGTGAGGTTGGCGAGCCCGTCGCCGCACTGCGCCGCGGTGCAGTCGAGATCACACATCGCCGACTCGCCGCTGTCATCGCAGGTTTCCCCGGCGGTCATGTTGATCAGGCCGTCGCCGCACAGTGAGGCGGTGCAGTCGATGTCGCAGGCCGCCGACTCGCCCAGGTCGTCGCATGTCTCGCCGGCGGTGACGTTGGTGATCCCGTCCCCGCAGGCGGAGATCGAGCAATCGATGTTGCAGGTGGCCGACTCGCCCCCGTCGTCACATGCCTCGCCGGCGGTGACGTTGGTGATGCCATCCCCACAGCTGGCGTTGGTGCAGTCGATGTTGCAGGCCATCGAGCGCCCGGCATCGTCACACTGTTCGCCGGCGGTGACGTTGGTCGTGCCGTCTCCGCAGGCCGCTGCGGTGCAGTCGACGTCGCAGACCATCGACTCGCCGATGTCGTCGCAGTCTTCGCCGGCGGTGGCGTTGACGATGCCGTCGCCACAGGCGGCCGTGGTGCAGTCGATGTTGCAAGTGGCCGACTCGCCCTGGTCGTCGCAGAGCTCACCGGCGGTGGTGTTGACGGTGCCGTCGCCGCACGAGGCCGCGGTGCAGTCGGCGTTGCAGGCGGCCGACTCGCCTTCGTCATCGCATGCCTCGCCAGCGGTGGCGTTGGTGATCCCGTCGCCGCACGAGGCCGCGGTGCAGTCGTCATTGCAGGCGGCCGACTCGCCTTCGTCGTCGCATGCCTCGCCGGCGGTGGCATTGGTGATCCCGTCTCCGCATGACGCCGCGGTGCAGTCGTCATTGCAGGTGGCCGACTCGCCTTCGTCGTCGCAGTCCTCGCCCTCGTCGACCACTCCGTTGCCGCAGGCCGTACCCGCGGTGCCCGAGCCGTCGGCGGTGCCCGAGCTGTCGGCGGGGTCACCCGTACTGTCGCCCTCCGTTGCGGTCACGGTCGTCACCGGAGCGGTCGGGTTGGTGAGCCCGCCGGAGCTGTCGTCGTCGGTGCTGCCCGTCGTGTCTCCATCACCGGTCGTTGCGTTGGGAACATCGTCGCCAGGACAACCGGTGAGCATCAGCGCGGTCGACAGAGCCAGACATGGGATTATTGGAATTGGAATTACATTGCACTTCATCATCGAGGCCTACCCGCCGTAAGCCTACCGGGCTCGATCATGGCGAGTAAAGCCAGGTGATCCACGAGACACAGACCGAACCTCTATGGTTCGAGCTTGGTCGGGATCCCGATGAAGTGGATGAGGGTAAGCCCTACATCAATGGCGTAGGTCGGAGCGGACAAAGAGGCCGGCGGGCGATCGTAGGGCCTCCCGCCGGCCGGGTCGTCCTACTCGCAGCTTGCGGCGTCGAAGGTCATATTGGCGTCGAAGTCGAACGCTTGCGCGTCGTAGATCTCCCCACGCACGACGTTGCCGTCGACCTCGAAGATGTCGATCATGCCTTCGAGCGATCCACCCCCCCAGGAGCAGTCACCCTCGGGGTAGGGCTCGCCGGTCACGCTGAATCCACCGTTGAGATCGTCCCACAACGAGTAGGTGCCGGGTTGCTGCTGCTCGGGCGCGAGGGTGAAGCTCACCGACCACCGGGTGCCGCACTCGTTGGCCGCAAACGGCTCCTTGCAGGTGGCGGCGCCGTTGGTGACGACGACCAGCAGCGAGTCCGGATCGATCTCGGAGCCGGGATCGCCCCCGCTGCCGCCGGTGTCCCCGCCCACGTCGAGCTCGGGCAGATCTCCGTGGCGGATCGCGAATGCGTGCACGGCCTGCGGATCGGGACGCTCGTTGGCGTCTTGCGGCTCGTTCGGATCGTCGTTCGGGTCCTCGTTCGGGTCGGTGTCGAGGTTGTCCTCGGACGTGCGCAACTCGTCGTCCTTATCGAGCAGGGCGTCGCAGCCGACGAGCGGCGAGGCGAGCAGGGACACGGTGAGCAAGCTATGGATGGTCTTCATGGTCGTACGCCTCTAGGTCAGTCGTGGTGAGTCCCCGTGGGGTCTCATCCGATCAAGGTGCCCGGACTTCGCCCGACCCTTCACGGCCACTCGATTTTTTCGAATTGGTGCGAATTGAAGCCAATGGGGTAGTCCGCGGGACCTCCGCTATCGTCCGCTATCCTTGGGTCCGCATGCTCGGGATGTTCGTGGGCGCTGTCCTCGTCGTGGGTGCTGCGCCCCCCACCGATGCCCCCACCGAGGCCCCCACCGAGGCCTCGGTGGCATGGGACGCGCCCGCGCCTCCGGACTGCCCCAGCGCCGCCGCGGTGCAACGGCGGATCGAGGACCTCCTGGGGCGCGCGCTGGTCGAGGGCGAGGTTCGGGTCGAAGGTCAGGTTCGGCTGATTGAGGATCGCTTCGTCCTTCGGCTGCGCGTGCGATCGGGTGAAGTGGTCGACGAGCGCGAGTTGACGGCGGCGCGCTGTGAGGCGCTGGGAGAGACGGCGGCCTTGGTGGCGGCGGTGATGATCGATCCCCAGGTTGCCCAGAACATGCTCGATTCGCCGCCGGAAGTGCCCGAGGTGGTCGAGACGGAGGCCGAGCCAGAGCCGGAGCCGGAGCCGGAGCCAGACGAGCTGACGAAGTCCGACGAGGACCCGCAAGAACCCAAGCCCGAAGCTCCACCGGAGTCCGAGGTAGAGACGGAGCGTGCAGCTGCTTCGAGCTCTTCACCCGGGCTCCCTTCGACATCTCGCTCGCCGGTCCGACCACGGGGTCTGTGGCTTCGCGCGCGAGTCGGCGGCGAGTTCGGGGCGATCCCCGGTGGTACGGGAGGGTTCTCGCTCGCGGTGGCGTTCGGTGTTGCCCGGGTACGCGGTGAGCTGGCCGGCGCCTACTGGATCGGTCGCCCCACGACCAGCCCGGACGTGGCCGCTCGGATCCACTTGGGTCAGGTCACCGTGCGAGCATGCGGCGTGCTGCTTCCTCGTCCCCTGGCAGCCGTGGTGTGCGGCGGCCTCGAGACGGGCGCGATGCGGGCGGATGCAACCCGCCCGGTTTCGCTCACCCGCCATCAGATCTGGTTGTCGGTGCAAGCCGAGGTCGGGCTGCGCTGGCAGCTGGGTCGTCGCGTGGCGCTTTGGGTGGGCGCGCAGCCCTTCGTGCCCTTGGTGTTTCCGCGCTTCGAGCTGCGCGACGAAGCCGCACCTAGTGAGCCACAGACGATCTATGCGCCATCTGCGGCGGGGATCCGTGGACTGGCCGGTGTCGAGGTTCGGGCTTGGTCGACCGATTTCGCCTGGGGCCGATAACTCAATCATCCCGGCGTGTTATGGTCATTTTGCAAGGAATCGGTGGGCCCAGTGAAGGATCGGGCCCGGGCCGGGCACTGTAGAAGATCGAGCCATGAGCATGCTGGCCAGCAGCGGCACCGAGCTCCCCGTGACCGAGGGCGTCGAGGACACCCTTTCGATCCCCGAGTTCGACGAGCTCTACCGTCGCTATTTTCGCTTCACCTGGTCGGTGCTGCGACGGCTCGGCGTGCCCGAAGCATCGATCGAAGACGCGGCTCAAGAGGTCTGGGTGATCGTGCACCGCCGGCTCGACCGGCTCGAGTCTCCGCATGCGGCCCGTAGCTGGTTGTTCCAGATCGCCCGGCGCGTGGCGGCGTGTCGCCGGCGAGGCGAGCAGCGAAGCCAGCGCAAGCTCGACGCGCTCAGCTGGATTGCCCCTCGACGTAGCCAGCCCCACGCCGAGCGGGACTCGGTGCTCACTGTAGAGACTCTCCTGGGGCGGATCGACGCTCGCAAGCGGGAGGCGTTCGTGCTCAGCGAGCTCGAAGGCTGGAGCGCCCCCGAGATCGCCCGGGCTGCGGGCACCAATCCCAACACGGTGTATTCGCGGATCCGCTTGGCCCGAGAGGAGCTACGCGCCGGCTGGGATGCGCGCTGTCCCGAGGCCGATCTCGATCGCGCCCTGACCGAGCTGAAGGTTCGCACCCGACCTCCCCGCGGGTCGGCCAAGCACTGCTGGGTCATGCTCGCCCCCAAGCTCGCCCCTACGCTCGCCGTAGGATCCAAGGCGGCGGTCGCCTCCGGGATCGTTGGCTGGAAGCTCTACGTGGCGGGGGCGGCCGCGCTGGGGATGGCCGCGGTGGGCGGCGTGGCGGTGAGCCGAACCCAAGCGCCCAGCGACACGCCCGCGGTGGTGGCTTCCGACGGAGCCTCGGGGCCCGACCATGCGGTCGCGGCGGATCGAAGCACAGTAGATCCAACAAGGGCCGAGGGGGTGCCCCCGTCGCCGGTCGGCTCGGCGCCGGGCATCACGCCTGAACCGACGTCGGCTCCTGCGGTCGATGCCCAGCATCTCGAGGACGAACCGGACGGATCGTTGCCCCCGGCCGGTCGCTCTGGCTCGACCTCGAAGGCCCGTCGAGCCGGTCACTCTGGATCGGGTGCTGGCTCGACCGAACCGGTCGGAGGAGGGCGTTCGGCCGAGCACACGGGCCCGGCTGCGGAAGCGCGCCATGGGGACCGACCCGGCCTCGCCGACGAGGCTGGCCTGCTGAGTACGGCCCAGGCCTCGCTGGCTCGCGGGGTGCCCAAGCGGGCGCTCGCCCACATCCGCGACCATCATCGCCGCTTCCCCGACTCGGCCCTCGCCGATCTGCGTACGTTGCTGGAGATCAAAGCCCTGTGTGCGGCGGGACGCACGGCCAAGGCCGAGGCGGTCGCCGAGCGAGCCGAGGTGACGATGTCCGGCTCGGCCCTGCTGCCCAAGATGAGGCGAGCTTGTGGCGAATGAGCGAGGGCTCGGTCCGCTGTGGCTCGGGTCGTTGTTGGGCGCCGTCGCCTGTGCGGTACCGACCAGCCTGGGCGAGCTGAGCGCTCAGTCCGGATCGTCGGGCGAGACGGGCAGCACGAGCACCATGGTGGCTACGAGCACGTCGAGCGCCTCGTCGAGCGCCTCGCCGATCACCTCGTCGGGCGCGTCGTCGAGTGATTCGATGCCCGATGACACCACCACGGGTCCGGGCACGGGCCCTTTTCCCATGCACGCATGGGTGATGCGCTACGACGACTACCAAGAGGCCATGCCCGACTTCGGCACCACCGACAGTGGAAACGTTGGCTCGGACACCGGCACCGGGGTCGAGCCTGAGACCCTGGTGGTGCAGATCTCGACCGGGCCCGATGATTGCGACGACCCCTGGGCGGGCCTCCAGTGCGGCGAGCAGTGGGCGATATCCATACGCATTCCCCCGTCGCTCCAGGTGCCCGGGACATACGCGCTGTTCGAGCAGCTCAACGCTGGCTACTCGGCGACTGGTGCACCCAGGCCCGGCGACATATGCAGTGGCGGAGGCGGCAGCCTCGAGGGCGAGATCGAGCTGACCGTGGTGAGCGAACAAGAGGTCCGCGGGCAGCTGTCGAACACCAACGTCTTCGAGTTCGATGGTGACGTGTCCTTCGTGGCGCTCGGGTGCGGATAGCGGGCGAGTCATCGAGGCGCGCTGGTCGGGTTTCAAGCCCGGTGCTAGGGTGACGTCGTGCGGGCGCTCCTCGCTATGCCGCTGCTGGCGCTGGTGCTGGTCGGCGGCTGCTCCGAGGTCGATATCGCGTTCCTCGCTGTCGGAGGTGACGACGTCGGGGGCAGTGCCAGTAGCGATGGTAGCGATGGCAGCGACAGCGGTGAGCCCGACGTGTCGCTGCCTTCGTGTACTCCTGCGCGCAGCTGGGTGGCGGATTTCTCCGCCGATCCCACCCAAGAAGATCTCGACGGCGACGGCATGGCCGACTGGGTACTGCGCAGCGATCCAGGGGCATCGCTGGATCCAGCCGAGCTCCAAGACGGGATCTGGCTGGCGGCCCCCAACCGTGAGCTCGACACCCAGCCGCTCTATGACTTTTCCACTCGCACCATCATTCAGGTGCGGATGATGGCCGCCAGCAGTGCCTCGGTGCAGGTGTGGATCAACTTCGATCCCGACGCCGACACGCTGGCCTCGGTCTATCTTGATCAGCCTCAAGTGCCATCCAATCGACAAAACGTGCGGCTGTACACCAAGCCCAACGATCCCGAAGGGGAGCGGCTCAAGAACGTGCGCGGATTGGACCACGTCATGATCGAGTCGGTCGTCGAGCTCGATCCAGAAGCGGGCGAGGTCTCCTTGTGGGTCGACGGGCGGCACGAGGGCACGTACTCGTATCTGCGGCGGCCGATCCCGTCTCACGGAGCCGATCTGTTCGCCACTGTCGTCGCTCGCGACGATGTCGGTCAAATCGACTCGATCCGCGTCGACGCCTGCGTGCCCTGAGCGGCGATCGGCTGGTCGACCCGGGAGGCCCCGGCTATCCTCCGGGGCGGTGGTGAGCTCGCGGCGCACGGGGGTCCGAGGCCGTGAATCCGCTCCGAGAGGTGGGGGCCTGCAAAGAGCGGTCTGGATCGCGGCGCTGTGGCTGAGTGTATCCACGGCCTGGGCAGCCCCGGCCAAACCCGAGAGGGTCGAGCCTGGGCCGGCCGCGCCCGGCGATCGTCCGCAATCGCCGAGGTCACCACTGACCACCGATCCCGGCTCGTTGGCGGATCCGGCGACCGGAGCCGAGCCCACTCCGACCGACGCACGGCCCGACGAAGGGGTCGAGCCCGAGTCCGCGGTGGGGGTCGCGGTCGTGCTGGTCGACCGCGAGCAGCCGGGGACCCTGCTGGCCCGGAGCGAGTCGTCGATCCGCGCTCACCTCGCGGCGCGCTCGGTCGAGGTTCGCACCGAGCCCCGTGATGGATCGGGTCCGTCGGTGACCGCGGCCCGCGACGCGCTCGATCGGACGGGGGCGCTCGTGGCGTTCTGGGCTCGCGCCACCGATGACGGACGGGTCGTCCTTTATATGGTTCGGGCCGACGACGACCGCACGTATCGTCGCCAGCTTCCCCCCTTGCGGCCCGAGCAGCTCGCCGATCAGGACGCGATCGCGCTGATCATGCAAGCGGTGGTGGTCGCGGTCCTGGCCGGCGACGCCCCAGGCATGGAGGTCGAGGTCGTGCAGACCGAGACCAGACCCGAGACCGAGCGCGATGAGGGTGGGGGTGGCGAGACGGTGGAGCCGACGCCCCCGCCCTCGGATCCACCTCCATCCCGTGGTCGCGCTCGGGTCGCGGTTGCTTACGCGGGCGGGACCTTTGCACCCGGCTCGCGTTGGCAGCATGGTGCGGGCTTGCAGGCGGGCTGGGTCTTCCCCGTGGGTCTGCATCTGTCGGCGGGCTATACATGGCGACCGCCGTGGACGGCCCAGCGCGACTACGGTCGGGTGGAGCTGCAGCGTCACCCCGCGTTCGCTGCGGTCGGTTGGCACTTGGGCGTGGGCCAGCGTCTGCACCTGGACGCCGAGATCCCGCTGATCCTCGAGTGGGGTGTGCGCCAATCCCGTAATGCAGAGGGAGCGCAAGGCACGCCGAGGCAGGTCAGCACCAGCCTCGGCCTGGGTCTGCGGGGCCGATTCGCGGTGATCCTCGCGTGGCGGCTGGCTGCATTCGTGGGTCTCGGCGCCGAGATCTGGCCGCGCCGGGTGGTGATCGCCGCCGACATTCCCGAGCGAGAGGTGCTCTTGGACCCCGATCTCGTCCGTTTCGACCTGCGTCTGGGGCTCGAGGTGCGGCTGTAGTCGTTTTCACGAATTAATCTCTGACCAGGAACGCCCCTCGTCTGCACTGGGGGGGTGCCGCGTGATCGCGTTGTCCCACGACCCGCCCTCATCGGCGTCCCATTCCGAGGATGTCCAGCTCATGCAGATGGTTGCAGCCGGAGACGATCGCGCTCGTCGCATGCTCGCCGCGCGGGTGATCGGCCTGGTGCGTAAGGTCGCCCATGCGCTGCTGCGACCGGGCATGGACGCCGACGACGCTGCGCAGCAATCGCTGCTGGCGATCATGCGCTCGGCTGGCACCTACCAGGGAAGCAGCTCGCTCGAGCGCTGGGCCCGGAGGATCGCGGTGCGTCACACCCTGCGGGTCGCCGACGCGGGTCGGCGCCGACGCAGCCGGATCGACGGCAGCATCGACCCCGACGCGACGCAGGCGGTCTTCGGGGCGTCGTCGCTGGTGGACTCTTTGCCCCGACCGCTGCAGGCCTACCTCGACGAGCTACCCGACCGCCGTCGTCAGGCGCTCGTGCTCCGCCACGCGCTCGGATACAGCACGGCCGAGATCGCCGAGCTCACCGGGACCCCCCAAAGCACCGTCAAGTATCATGTCCGCACCGCGCTCGAAGACATTCGTCGGACGATCCGTCGGGAGTCTCTCGTCGGATCTGCGCCGGAGGCCTCGCGATGAGCCAATCACTCGATCGCCGCTGGGGTGACGCCATCGCCCGACAGATCGTCGAGGGTGAGTCCCTTCACCCGTCCGAGCAGGCGCTGGTCGACTCGCTGGTGGCCCAGTCGCATCCGCATCGAGCTGAGCGCGACCTGCTCGACGGGCTCGGCGATCTCTTCGACGAGTCGGCGCCCGCGCCCGCGCTCGATGCCAAGTCGCGGGCGATGATCGACGCCGTGCTCGCCGAGGTTGACGAGCCGCCCGAGCCCGCCGCGGTCGCTCCTTCGCGCCGGGCTCGATGGGGCGTGGTCGCCGTGGCCACCGGCCTGCTCGCGGCGGGGATCGCTGCCCTGTGGTGGTGGAGCGGACCTCCGCGGGTACTCGAGCGGGCGCCCCAGCTCGCGCCGCCGATGGCGGTAGCGTCGGCTCCTGCCCGCTTGGTGCTGCAATCGGGCGAGGTGCTGATCGACGATCGTCCGGCGCGTCGGGGCCGAGTTCGGGTGCGCACGGGCAGCACCGTACAGACCCGGGAGGGCACCGCGTGCATCGACTTCGACACCGGAGGGCGGGTCTGCTTGCAGCCCCACAGCCGGGCCACGCTGGGCGTGCTCGAGGCGTCTGCTGCCGAGGTCCCACTTGAGAGCGAGGGCGAGGGCGAGGGCGAGGTCGCCGTCGAGGTCGCCGTCGAGGTCAAAAATGGCCGGGTGGTGGCCTCGCTCGGCACCGAAGCCACGCGTGCCCTGGTGCTGCGCGGCGGCTCGGCGACGGTGGCCGCGACCACCGAGGCCGTGTTCTCCCTCGATGTCTCGGACGATGCCGTCACCCTCGACGCGATCCGGGGTCGCCTCGAGCTACCCGCCAGCGCGGCCGCGGCGAGCGAAGGATCCGGGGGATCCACCGGAGTTCAGGCTCCCGGTCGTCGGATCCTCGGGGCCCAGGGCTGGCGCGACGCGCCCGTGGAGACCGATCGGGTGCGAGACGACCAGCGACTGCTCGACCGCGTCGTCGAGCCGGCGCAGGCTACTGCGCGGCTGTCGATCGAGAGCACGCCCTCCGGTGCCAACGTGATCCTCGACGGGCGCTGGGTCGGTCGCACGCCGCTGTCGTTGATGGTGGAGCCCGGTGAGCGCTCCGTAGAGCTCGAGATCCCCGGACACGCGCCCGTCCACGAGCAGCTGGCGATCGAGCACGGAGATGAGGCCGAGCGCCGGTTCTCGCTGCCGCACTCGGTCGCCGACACCGACGACGGCCAGGGCCAACTGGTCATCGACGACGAGGACGATCTCGCCAGCGACACCGAGTCCGGGACGACAGGGGGGCGCGGGGCGAGGCGGAAGGGCGGCCGCTCGGTGGAAGCGCTCGTGCGCGACGCGCGGTCGCGGCTGGCCGCGGGTGACTACGCCGAGGCCGCGCGTCGGTACCGGACCTTGCGCGCCACCCATCCGCGCTCGCCCGAGGCTCGGGCTGCGCTGGTCTCCTTGGGGCAGCTATATCTCCAGCGCCTCGGCCGACCCCGGGAGGCGCTGCGCAAGTTCACCCGCTACTTGTCGGGGGGACGTGGCCCCCTGAGCGAGGAAGCTCGCTGGGGTCGGGCCCAGGCCCTGCGGCGGCTCGGTGATCGTCGGGGAGAGGCCGCCGCGATCGAGGCCTACCTCGAGCATCACGGCGGGAGCGCTCGGGCGGGGACGCTGCGGTCTCGCCTGGCGACGCTGCGTTAGTCGAGGACGACGCCACCTCGGAACCCTTCGCCGGTGCAGCCCATTCAAGGCGGAGGCATGAGCCGCAAGTACTCGCTCGAGACAGCGTCACTGACTTCCAGCACTGGCCACAACTGTGGTTCATTCGCGACGCGCTCGACCGGGCCTACGTTCTCACCCAAATTGCCGGTTCAGAATCGCCGGAAACGAAAGGCACAGTACCACCGGCTTGGAGGTCGAGACGGATCCCTTCCCTGGCCGGATCCTGCCGCATCGACTCGAAGCATAGAAAACGGTACTCACCCGGTATCGCGACAGGCATTCCGCTAATGGTCCAGACTGTGGCGTTGGATAGCCCAAGCAGGCGATCACGCAGTTGGTGCAGCTCATCGTGCCAATCCTGGTGCAGCGCAGGCTCCACTTCGAACCTGACGAACCACGGGCCGCAGGATACGACGAAGGGCAGCCGGGAGCCCACCTGGATTGGCACGATGAGCTGCACCAACTGCGTGATCGCCTGCTTGGGCTATCCAACGCCACAGTCTGGACCATTAGCGGAATGCCTGTCGCGATACCGGGT
>JBCCWC010000059.1:0-66019 GCA_039194325.1 Myxococcota bacterium | reverse complement strand
GGCGGGTGGCGGCCAGATGGCGCTCCCACAACCAACCGACGTACCAGAACATGCGAAGGACGAGCGGGGTATCAGACGTGGTGGAGGACGAGTCGTGCTCGATGGCGGCAAACACGAACAGGTGCTCGGCACAGCCGCGTAACCCGATGGTGTAGACCAGGTCCGAATAACCCTTGCGCAACAGAGGACCGACGTAGGCGGTGGGGGCGACCTCGATGCGGTCGAGATCGACAAGGGCAAGCACGGCCGAAGGAAGGACCCGACGCAGGATGATGGCGGCGGCCTCGGGACGGCCCATGACCCGGCGGACGAGGCAGTCGTGCGGCGTGGTGAGGGCGTCAACCTTGGGCATCCCGCCACAAGGAGTTGCCAACGGCATGCCGAGGCTGCGCTCAACGATCTCCAGCGTTTACGAAGGCAACGAACGTCGGTGGCCCACTGGTGGGCCGACCGGGTGCCCACCGGTGGGCCACCCGCAGCGCGCTGACGCGCGGCCATCGGCGAACGAAAGCCCGGTCGTGCGCGATCTTGCGCGTTGATCGAAATCTCGGGAACCCATCCGCGGCATCGGTGGCTTTGTGTCTGGAGGCCTACTCATGCTGATGTTCCTCGTACCTCGCTCCACCCAGTGGCGGATCGCGGGTAGCCATGGCGTCGACGTTCAGGCGGAGACGCCGATCCTCAATCTAGCGGTGGGAGCGTCTTATATGAAGCTCCCCCTCGACAACGACCAGACCGGCGAGCGACTCCATCTGCAGCTGGGGGGCACGAGCCTGGGTGCGGGCGTGGGCCAGTCGCTGCTGGGCTTGGTCGACGTCGAGTTTTCCCTCCCCGAGTTCTATGGAGACGGCCTGGGTCGCCTGGTCCATGGCCTGGAGAGCTACGAACCCATCGTCCCGGAGGATTTCGCGCTCAACCTGGTGTTGATGCTGTCGGTCAGCGTCAAGGCGGTCGTCGGCGTGTCATTCACGAGGGCCTTCTTCCTTCAGCCGAGCGCCGAGACATTCGCGAATCCAGCCGGCCTATTGATGGCTGCACACTGTGCGGGTGCGTTCTACGGTACGCACGTGGGTCTGGGCCTCTCGGCGGGAGTCGCGATCTCGGCGTACGTCGTGAGCAACCGCTGGAGCACGATCCCGAGCGTCCACGAGCGTCGAAGGCCCGAGCGCCGGGGCCTACGTGCCGAACGTCGCTGAGGCGAGGTCATGCTGCGTGCCGCGATGTTCCAGGATGGAGCGCGGCGCGTCGGACCGGGCCTGAATCGTCCAACGCGGTCTCACCTTGCCCCAGGGCGCGCCCGGGTGTCAGATCAGAGCGCTGGAGTGAAGTGGTGCCCACGGTGCATGATGTCGGCGATGCGCAGCGTCATGAGCCCGCGGGTGTCCTGGATCCTCAGTGCGATGGTGGCGTGCACACCGGCCTCCGAGGACGAGACCGGGTCGAGCGGGATCCCCACGGGGCCACCCACCGGCGGTGGCTCGCTCGAGAGTGGATCCGGACAAGGTTCGGGTTCTTCGACCAGCAACGGCGGCCCGTCGCTCGACAGCAGCAGCAGCAGCGACGACAGCGTCGATCCCTGCCTGTTCTGCGATGCGCCCAACCAGGCGTGTATCGATGACCAGTGCGTGACCACGTGCCAGGGTCAGCAGCCCGATCCCTGCGGGCCGGCTCAGGTGTGCGACGTGATAAGTGGCGAGTGTCGCGACCCCGACGCGGCCTGTACCCTCGCGGGCGACAGCGAGCCTTGCGGGGCGGCAAGCTGCGGGCCGGGCTCGGTCTGTGACGGGCAGGGCACCTGCGTGCCGGTGGCTCCCTGTACCGACGTGGCCTGTCTCGACGATGGTCCGTGCTGGGGGCGCTTTTGTGTGTGTGAGCGGTCGATCGAGTGCAATCCGCCCTCGGAGATCGATCTCAACGGTCCGTTCGCGGTGGAGATCAGCGATCTGGAGTTTGCCGACGACTGTACGGCCTGGATGGTCACCCTGCGCAGCGGGACCGACTTCCTGCGGCGCCTCACCCCCGACGGCACGCTGACCGAGTGGGGCGGGGTGGCCAACCTCAACATGGGCGAGGTCAAGGTCCTCAAGTCGGTGACACCACCGGCGGGGAATCGGCCCGGAGGGTCGGATGGATTGCCGATCGCCGCGGCTGGATCACGTGCAGCTGTTAGCGGCATTGAGGCTCTAGTAGAACCTCCCGCCCGCGGCGTCGAGGGCCTCGGTGAGGTCGCGATTACCTATACGTGCTGCAGCACGTGCGGCTGCTTCGTCGAGCCTCCGCAGGGGGTGGCCCGCCTGGTGGAGGACGATCCGGCGAACCCGCTGCCCTTGGTGATCGAGGCGGTAGTGACCGGCGGCAATGGGCCCTTCGGCTCGCCGTCGGCCGATGCCGGGCCCTTTGGCCTGACCTGGGGAATCGATCGAGTGCTCTATGTGGGCAACACCACGGCCAACGGTGACATCGTCACCGCGGACCTCGAGCTCGGAGCCCAGGCGACCCTGGACACCTTACCGGCCCGGGTCACCGCGGGGACATCGATAAGCGCCGCACACCTGCTACTGGCCATCGAGGGGGGCGAGCTCCATCGATTCAACGTGCTGACCCTCGAGTCCACCTCGCTCGTTGGGCTGGGCGAGGACGTCACGAGCTTGAGCTACGATGCCTTCGACGGCACCGTCTATGCAGGATTGCGCAACCTGGAGGTCGTGGCGCTCGATCCGTGGACGGGGGCGAGCGTCCCCTTCGAGACCATGCCCGGGACGGGCCGCGTCACGGTGAGCCCCGACGGGCAGCTGTGGTTTTCGCCGGTGGCGATCCTCGAGCCCAACGCGATCTTCGCGTGGGATCTACCCGACGCGTTCTAGTCGGCGTTCTCCACCTCGACGTTTCAAGACCCGGGCCGAGTTACTTGCGGATGATCGGTGCGGGGATCGTCGGGTAGGCGTACTTGTTGAACCGAGGGTCGACCACCGGGGAGACCGAGAACACCTTCATGTCGACCTCGGTGAATCCCAGCGCCTTCAGGCGCGGGGCCTGGGTCTGGCCAAAGAGCTCCCGGTCGTCGGGGTAGTCCGCCTTGAGGCGACCCCAGGAGCTGAGGTTGCAGTACGTCATGACCCCCCCAGGCTTGAGTATTCGATGGGCGTGCTCCGCAAACATGAACTGATGAGAGTGTAGGTATCCTTGTGCGATGGGGTAGGTGTCGTAGAGTATTCCGTCGATGCTCTCGTCGCGCAGCAGCGTGGTCACCTCTTCCCAAAAGCCGAAGATCGGAATCGTACGGCGCTGGGCCGTGCGGGCAAATTGCAGGGTTTGCAGGAAGATATCGGCGTTCGCCTCGACGATGATGTGCTCGGTGACGTTGGGAGCGGCCTGGATGAACGACGAGGCGATCCCCAGCCCGAACCCGAGCTCGAGGACCACGCCGCCGTTGGACGTGGCGATGGACGCGAGCTCTTTCATGTAGGGGCGCTGCCAGCTCTCCATGACGGGGTTGCCCATGATCTCGACGTTGCCGTCCTCGTCGGAGACCACGGCTGCTGCGTCTCGCCAGGCGTGTCGATCTCCGAACTTGGGGACATGGACCTTGGGGTTGTTCTCGTTGCTCATCGCGGCGGCTGCCCAGTCGGTGATGGGGTCGGTGACGGATTCGGTGATGGGGTCGGTGACAAGATGCAGGACATCATGGCTTTTTGCGCGTGTAGGCGGTTCTCCGCGGCACGAAAGACGCTGTGCCCCCAGGGGCCGTCCAAGACCCTATCGGTGACCTCGAAGCCACGGTCGCAGGGCAGGCAGTGCATGTAGCGTGCGTCGTCCTTGGCCATCTTCATGTGGTGTTCGTCGATGATCCAGTGCTGGTATTGCTCGAAGAGCGCGCGCATTTGCTCGTGCATGGGCTCGGTGGTCGCTGGTGGCATCAGGTCCAGGCACACATAGTTCTTGGCGTAAATGACGTCGGCCTGGTCACAGGCCGCGGCCAGATCGTCCACCACGGTGTACGAGCCTCCGCTTATCCGCGAATTGTTCCGGATGACGTCCTCGATGTCGGGATCGATACGCAACGCCGGCGGGTGCGCAAAGACGAGGTTCGCCCCGCCCAGGCTCGCGACATACAAGAAATCATGGTGGGGGGCGATGGGCTTGGTGGTGCTCGGAGAGTAGACCCAGGCGACGGCGATCTTCCGCCCGCGTAGATCGGGACCCAGTAGCTCGCGTAGGGTCATCAAGTCGGCCAGGCCTTGGCATGGGTGGTGGATGTTGTCCTCCATGTTGATCACGGGAACCGTGCTCCAGCGGGCGAATTCCTCGATGATCGACAGGCCTTTGCGGTACTCCCAGCCCACGCTTTGGCCCAGGGCCCGGACGGCGATGGACTCACCCATCGACGACAGCACCCGAGCAACATCGGAGATCCGTTCGGTCGCATACGGTTGCTCCTCCCCCGCCAAGACGGGCATGCGGACCTGGCTCGGCTGCAAGAAATGAGCGTGTCCCCCGAGCTGGTGGATGCCGGCCTCGAAGCTGTTTCGGGTTCGCAGGGATGGGTTATAGAACACCATGAAGAGCGTCTGGCCGGCCAGGATATCGAGGTGGCGCTGGCCTATCTGGCGCTCGTGCTTGAGCCGTCGGGCGGTGTCGACCAACACGTCGAGCTCGGCGACAGAAAAATCCTGGAGAGTGATGAAGTCACGTCCTGAGAGTCTTTGTTGAGTCACCATGGGGCTCCTGCTCGGTGACCCTGGCGTGAGTGCCAAGGTTGGCATCGTGTGGTGCCATGCATGATAAATGGAAGTCACCATAGCCGCCGGGGAGTTGTTCTATGAATGGTGGTCGATCCTCTGACCGGTGGTTGTTCCTGCGACTGATGAGTGCTCCTGCGACCGGGCGTCATGGCTCGGTCGCAGGGCGGTGAGCCCCGCTCCGGTGGGTGGCTTACCGCTCTATTGGCGGCCCCTTGACGCTGATCGACGACAGGCTCACCCAGTTGGTACGCCGCAGCGGGCTCTGGAACGACAGCGTCTTGAGCACGAACAACTGCCAGCTGGGCAGATCCCACGTACGCAGCCCGCTCGCGTCGATCCCATAAAAGACGTTGACGTCGCCGAACCCGGCGGCGTGCAGCGTGGCCCGCAGCTGGTCGGGATCGAAGCCGCCCGCAGTGCGATGCCGCTCGGCGATGTCGTTGAGCGCCTGCGTCGTCCGATCGCGGTGCAGGTAGAAGCGCCGGGAGACGTGCGCGAGGGTGCGGTAGACGGGCTTGCGTAGATCCCAGGTGGCTTGGGCCAGCGGCCCCATGTGCATGCTGGCGCGGCTGGGATCGTGGGCGGTCAATAGAGCGCCGCCCTCGGTCAGGCAGCGGTGGGCGCTGCGTACGAATGCGGGGGGCGAGGGAAAGTGGTGCAGCGCGGCAAAGCAGGTGACCAGGCCGACGCGGCCCGCGGCGAAGGGGAGGCGCTCGGCGTCGGCGAGCACGGCCACGTGGCCCTTGGCCGCCACCTGCCGCAGGTTGGCCAGTGAGATGTCGACCCCCACGCAGGTGGCGTAGCCGCGCGAGCCGATGTCGAGGCCGACCCCGGTGGCGCACCCCACGTCGACCAGCACGTCACCTTCGGGGTGGACGGGATCTCGGCGGGCCTCCCGGGCGAACGCCTTCAAAAAGAGCAGGGACTCGCCATAGCTCCACAGGTTGTCGGAGTGCTCGCCGTAGGCCTCGCTGACCTGCTCGTAGATGCTGATGTTGGCCCACTTGACCTCGGCGTCGGGATCGGCCGGCGGCTCCTGGGCGCGCACCAGGGCGCGGATCTGGTCCGACCACAGCACCCAGACACCGTCCACCCGCGGATACTCGCGGGCGCACGCGGTGCAGCGCAGGCCCACGGTGGACGAAAAGGGAGGCTCGAGCGCCTGGAGATCCTCGGCGGCACGCAGGGTCCCGCCGCACTCGGGGCAGGCGAACAGATCGGAGGCGGGCGAGCTCACCGAGGCTACCTAGCATCATCGGGTGCGCCGAGGCCACGCCGACGCGCGAGCAGGCGCGTGGCAAAAGCCCGTAGGCGCCGCAGGTCGGCCCGGTCGAGGATCCAGCGCATGCGGTCGTCGGGGCGATGGCGGGCGAGCGCCCGCTGCACCCACCCAAGCTGTACCGCGTACGACACCGACTTGGCGGCGGCGACCCCCAGCCAGCCCAGGGTCAGGGCGCCCACGGTGGCCAGGACCACGTCGGTCAGCACCGCAACGACGCCCGCGGTGACCACCGGGTTCTGCACGCCCCGCCCGGCGAGATAGGTCGAAAGCAGCGCATGCAGGCTCTTGCACAGGGCCGCGGGGAGCAGGATCAGCACGCCCCAGTAGGCGTCGGCGAACCGGGCCCCGAACACGGCGGGGACGAGCCACCATAGGGTGGCCGCGGCCAGGGCCGAGGCCCCGAGCATGGCGGGGATCATGGCGCGGCAGGCCAGCCCCAGCTTGTCGAAGGCCTGGTCGCCGCCCTGGTCGCTCGAGCTCTCGGCGAGCATCATGCGACCCGCCACCAGGCCCGCCCACGACATCAGGTGGGTGATCTGATCGGCGATCGCGTAGATCCCCACGGTCGCGATCCCGAGGATCGGGGTCATGATGAGGTAGTCCACCCGCAAGAGCGCGGCGTCGGCCAAGGCGATGAGCGACGCTCGGCTGCCGTAGGCGATAGAGCGGCGCACGAAGGCAAGCCCCGGGCGCACGAACTCGCGCCACCGGACCAGCTGGGTAGCCAGCAGGCCGACGGTGACGATCCAGTTGGCCACGACGAAGTTGAGCAGGACCCAGTGGGTGCCAAAGCGCAGCGTGGTGAGGTTGAGCAGTAGCAGCAGCCCGATGACGAGCGCGGCGACGAGGTTGTAGGCCAGCGCCCGCTTCTGGCCCAGGTACCAGCCCTTGGCCAGGTCGACGTAGACCTGAGCGGGCAAGACCAAGGCGGCGGTGGCCACCGCCAGGGTGGCGGTGGTGCCGGGTGGCCCGCCCTCGAGGGCGCCGACGATCGCGACTACCCCGGCGCTCAGCGGCACCAGGGCCAGCGACGCGAGGTGGTTGAGGGCCGACACGCGGCCGCGCTCGATCCCCTGGCCCACGTGGAAGGTGGCGGCCGAGCCCAGCCCCAGCGACAGCACGGGCAGGGCCAGGGCGACGATCGCCACCGCGACCCCGTACAGCCCGCGCCCGTCGGGCCCCGCCACGCGGGCGATCGCGATGTTGTTGCCCAGGGCCATCGCGCTCATCAGCCCCACGAACACCCACGACAGCACCACGCTGCCGCCGAACGAGCGCCCCGATCGGGCGGGGGGCGGTGCTCGATCGCTCACCGGGCGCGCTCCGTGGTGTGCCCCGTGGTGTGCCCCGTGGTGTGCCCCGTGGTGTGCCCCGTGGTGTGCCCCGTGGTGTGCCCCGTGGTGTGTATGAACGCGAAGGCGCGGGGCTCGAGCACGGCGGCCAGCAACAAGAACACATAGACGCCGCGCGAGTCGTAGAGCCCCCCGCTGAACTGGGCGGACATGAAGTAAAGGACGAACGCGGCCGCGGCGGGGGCCACCTGCCGATGGCGGTTGCGCAGCAGCATCAGGCCGCCCTGGGTGATCGCCCCGGTCAGCAGCAACAGGCCCAACAGCCCCGTCTCGGCGAAGGCGTCGAGGAACATGTTGTGGGCGTAGGGCCAGGGGGTGAGCACAGCGAAGGAGCCCAGACCGTGGCCCACCAGGGGGCTGCGGCCGCCCAGATCGATAGCGGTCACGAAGATCCGATCGCGGTTGCTGACGTATCCTTCCTCGAACAAGAGCCGCAGGACCCGGGCGTTGAACCGCTCGACGACTGAGGCGCCGAACTCGGTGTAGCCGACGACCAATAGGCCCAGGCACACGAACACGCCCAGGGCGAACAGGCGGCGCGACAACCCCTGCCGGCCCATCACCAGCAAGCTGGCCAGCGCGGCGGCGGTGGCCACCATGCCGCCCCGCGAGCCGGAGAGCACGACCAGGGCCGCGGCCACCGTGGAGCCGATCGCCGAAGGCCAGCCCGAGCCGCCGCTGCGGATCGCATAGAACAGGGCGATTGCACACAAAAGGCCCATGTTGCGCCCGAAGACGTTGGGGCCCCCGCCGAGGATCGCCAGCCGGGACGAGCTGCCTCCCCCCACGATGGCAATGAGGGCCATGGCCACGAGCAGGCCGGTCAGCGCTCGCCAGATCGCCGTACTGAGCGCGTGGGGGTCGACCGAGCCGCACAGGCGATGGAGGCTGGCCAGCGTGACCAGCATCAGCGCGGCGTTGGTGGCGTTATCCGGGGCCTTGTCCAGATCGGGCGCCCACGCCACGCTCAGCAGCGCAAACCCCAGGTACACCAGGGGCCAGGCCACCGCCCCCAGCGCGCCGCGTACGGGCGGCACGGGGCGGCGCAGGGTGGGGCGGGGGAGCATCGCGAGCAGGGCCAGCCCGACCACGGACCACACCCGCGGCTCGTAGAGCAGTGAAGGCTCGAGATCGAAGACTCTGGCCGGTGACCAGCGCCCCGTCAGCAGGTACAGGGCGACCAACAGGCCGATCACCTGTTCGCGAAGGGTCGAGCGCGATCCCACCGAAGCCAAGGGTAGTTCAAAAGCCCGGCTCCGATCGCCCGGGCCCCGCTGGCCGCGACCAGGGCCCCGGTCAGCGGTTGTACTTGCGGACCACCAGATCCGTGCACTGGCCCGGGACGCTCAGCGCCCCGCCCACGATCGGGTGGTTGCCGCTGTCTGTCTCCACCGCGTACCAAAAGTCGTCGCCGTCGCCGGGCCCGTTCTCGGCCCGGGTCCAGATCTCGACGCCGTCGGGGGTGTACTTGCGCATCCACAGATCGAAGCCGTTGCCCGCGCTGCCTATCGCCCACTCGTGGCCCACGACGACGATGTTGTCCTGGCCGTCGACGGCGACGTCTTGGAGCCGGTCGGCCCACAGCAGATCCGGGTTGTCGTAGAGGTCGGACCACAAAAGATCGCCGGTGGGATCGTACTTGGCGATCCACATGTCGTGGTTGGTGACGCCGCGTTCGAAGCCCACGACGATCACGTTGCCCGTGGAGTCGACGGCCACGCCGCCGGCCCGGTCTTGCCCGTTCTGGGCGCCGTTGTGGGTGACCGTCCACTGCTCGTTGCCGCTCGCGTCGTAGCGGCGGATCCACGCGTTCTCGCCCTGGCCGGTGACCGACTCGAAGCCGACCACGTAGATGTCGGTGCCGCGCGTCTCGACGTCGATCGCGAAGTCGTTGAGGCTCGAGGGGCCGTCGTAGCTGCGCGCCCAGATAGGCGCCGCGTCGGCCCCGCTGAGCTTGCGGACGGTCACGTCGTAGCCGGTGACGTTGGTCTGGGTGGCCCCCACGTAGATCACGTCGCCGTTGGCGTCGACGGCCGCGCCGTACGAGAAGTCTTGATCCGTCCCGTTGAACAGGGTCGTCCAGAGGATCGCGCCGCTTTCGTCGTACTTGCGCAGCCACTGGTCGCGCAGGACCTGGGCTTGGGGGTCGTAGACGGTGCCCGAGACGAAGATATTGCCGTCGGCGTCGGTCTCCACCCCCCAGGCTTCGTCGCAGGCCCCGGCGGGGGAGTCGAATAGATCGGTCCACAGCACCAGGCCGTCGTTGTCGTACTTGCGCACGAAGATGTCGCAGTCGTGGTCGGGGTTGGGGCTGCTGTTGACCGAGCCCACCGCGATCACGTTGTCGTTGGCGTCGACGTGGATCCCGAACGCGGTGTCGCACCCGTCGGCCACGGGTCCGCTGTAGACGTCTTCCCAGGCGATGCTCGCCGTCTGCGCGCAGTCGGAGTTGCAGCCGTCGAAGTCGACGGTGTTGCCGTCGTCGCAGGTCTCGACCCCCTCCCACAGGATCGAGTCGCCGCAGGTGGCCGCGATGCAGCCGGCCAGGCACGCGTCGGTCTGCACCCCGTTGTCGCCATCGTCGCACTCCTCCACGCCGGCCCACACCACCGTGTCGCCGCAGGTGGGCAGCAGGCAGGTGTCGAGGCAGTCGTCGGTGGGGACGTCGTTGCCGTCGTCGCACTCCTCGCCGTCGTGCAGCACGCCGTCGCCGCAGGTGGGCAGGGCGCAGGCGTTGGTGCAGTCGTCATCGTCGACGGTGTTGCCGTCGTCACAGGCCTCGCCCGGGCCGACGATGTTGTCGCCGCACACCGCAAGGGTGCAGTCGGACTTGCACGGACCGTCGTCGGCGTTTTGTGGGCCTAGATCGCACTGCTCTTGCCCCTCGAGGATCCCGTTGCCGCAGCTGGGATCGCCGGGCTGGCACAGGTCGAACTGGCAAGAAAGGCCCGGGTCGCACTGGCGATCGGGGCTGGTGCACGGACACCCTTGGGTGCCCACGGGGCACTCGCAGACGCCGCTCTGGCACACCAGTCCGGGGGCGCAGACGCCGCCGGGGGCGCACTCGCAGCCCTCGTTGCCATCGACGCAGTCGATGTCTTCGCCGCCGGTGGAGCCCGTGCCGGTATCGGTGAGCGAGTCGGTCCCCGAGTCGGCGATCGGCGTCACGTTGTCGTCGCCGCAGCCGAGCGCCAGCCATGCGGTCGCGCAAAGGACCCACTTGTTCGATCTCGTGTCAGTCATGCCATGCCATCTCGCCATTATGGGCCCCCGATTTCGGTCGTCGACCAGGCACTGGCCATGCCTCGGGGGAGTGCACGGCCCGGTCGAGCCCGCCAGGTCCGATGCCAGGCCCGATGCTAAGCGTACGGTTCCGAGTGTACGGTGACTCTGGGGGGGCGCAAAGATCCGCGCGCGGGAACGCATGGGGGGCTCGATGCACAGGGTCCGGCATCGCCTCGTGTTCAGGGCTCGGGGGCCGAGGGTCGACGCGCGAGGTCATCGGACGTAGCGAACCCCCCTCACACGGGCGACGAGGCCCCCAGTTTCCTGTCGATTTCGGGGTCGGATTTCCCGGCCAAAATCATCCAAATTCACCCAAAATCATCATCGGGGAGGCAGCGTTGGCCCCAGGCTCGGGTATGCTCGGTCGGTATGGGGCAGGCGCGCCGACGGGTGTACCTCTCGCCGCCCGACGTGGGAATGGCCGAGCGCGAGGCGCTGCTGCGGGCCTTCGACTCGGGGTGGATCGCGCCGTTGGGCCCCCAAGTGGATGAATTCGAGCGACGCGTGGCGAGCCGGGTGGGACGCACGGCCGGGGCGGCGCTGGCCAGCGGCACGGCCGCCCTGCACCTGGCGTTGCGGCTGGCCGGGGTCGGGGCCGGCGACCGGGTCTATGTCTCCACGCTCACCTTCGTCGCGTCGGCCAATGCGGTGCGCTACCTCCAGGCCGAGCCGGTGTTCATCGACAGCGCGCGCGACTCGTGGACCATGGATCCGGCGCTCTTGGCTGAGGCCCTGCGTCGAGACGCCGCCCGCGGTCGCCTCCCGGCCGCGGTGGTGGTGGTGGATCTTTACGGCCAGTGCGCCGACTACCGCCGGATCGAGCCGCTGTGCCGCGAGCACGGGGTGCCGCTTGTGGAGGACGCCGCCGAGTCGCTGGGGGCGCGTGTCGACCAGCGCCCGGCGGGCTCGTTCGGCCAAAGCGCGATCCTCTCGTTCAACGGCAACAAGATCATCACCACCAGCGGGGGCGGCATGCTGGTCGCCGATGATGCCGACCAGGTGGCGCGAGCGCGGTGGCTCGCCGCGCAGGCGCGGGAGCCGGCGGCGCACTACGAGCACGAGACGGTGGGCTACAACTATCGGCTGAGCAATCTGCTGGCGGGCCTGGGCCTGGCCCAGCTCGAGACGCTCGACGACAAGGTGCAGCGACGCCGGGATCTGCACCGTCGCTATCGGGCCGCGCTCGAGCCTGCGGGGATCGAGTTCATCGACGAGCCCGCGGGTCACTACGACACCCACTGGCTGACGGCGATCCAGATCCCCGAGGCCTTCGGCGCCTGCCCGGCGGCGATCCGCGAGCAGCTCGAGTCGGTCGACATCGAGTCGCGGCCGCTGTGGAAGCCGCTGCACCTGCAGCCGGCCTACCGGGGCGCCGAGGTGATCGGGGGAGCGGTGGCCGAGGAGCGCTTTGCCCGGGGGCTGTGCCTGCCCAGCGGGTCGAACCTCTCGGCGGAGGATTTCGAGCGCACCGTGGCCGGGATCTTCGAGGCCCGCCAACAGAAGCGGCAGGAGCGGCAGACGCGGCGGCAGGAGCAGAAGTCGTGACGGCGCGCGAGCCTCGGCTCTCGGTGGCGGGACGTCGGTTCGTGCGGGTGCTGGTCGATCACGCCGTGCTGGCGGTCGCACTGGCAGTCTCGTTTTTGCTGCGCTTCGATGGCGAGGTCCCGGCCCTGTGGGTGCGCCGCATGTTCTTGGCGCTGCCCTACGTGGTCTTGCTGCAGTACCTGGCGCTGATGGCCCTGCAGGTGCCCCGTTTCTCGTGGCGCTACGTGGGGCTGCGCGAGGTGATCCGGATCGGTGGGGCGGTGGGGGCGACGGCGGTGCTGCTCGTCGCGGTCCGGGTCGTCTCGCCGCTGCTCATCGCCGATCTGCCCGCTGCCCAGTATGCGCTGGTCCCCTTTGGGGTGATCGCAATCGATGCCTCGTTGGCCTTCTTGGGGCTGACCGGGATCCGAGCGATCCGCCGCATGCTCAGCGAGCGGGGTCACCGGGCGGTGGCGGCTGCCGAGGGGGCCCCCCGTCGGATCCTGCTGGTGGGGGCGGGCAAGGTGGGTCTCTTGGTCGCCCGGGAGATCGGCGGCCGTCCCGACATGGAGGCGGTGGGCTTCTTGGACGACGACCCGGCCAAGCTCCGCAGCGTGATCCACGGGGTGCCGGTGCTGGCGCCCAGCCGCGAGCTGGCCCGAGTGGCCGAGCAGACCGAGGCCGACGAGATCCTCATCGCGGTGGCCAACGCCGGCGGGGCGTTCATTCGGCGGATCAACGAGGCCAGCAAGGCGCGGGGGCTGCCGGTGAAGATCATCCCCGCGCTGGCCGAGCTGGTCGGCGGGCGGGTGAGCCTGCGCCGGATCCGTCCGGTGGCGATCGAGGATCTGCTGCGGCGCGAGCCGGTCGGGCTGGACGACGAGGCGATCTCGTCGACCGTGCGCGATCGCGTGGTGCTGATCACCGGGGCAGGGGGCAGCATCGGCTCGGAGCTATGTCGGCAGGTCGCCCGGTTCGGGCCCCGGCGGCTGCTGCTGGTGGAGCGATCCGAAAATGCGCTGTTCGAGATCCATCGCGAGCTCGTAAAGGACTATCCGCAGGTGCAGACGGTGCCGCTATTGCTCGATGTGACCAGCCGGGCCGACATGGCCGCGGCCATGGAGCGGGGGCAGCCGCACGTGGTGCTGCACGCGGCCGCGCACAAGCACGTGCCGATGCTCGAGTGGAACCCGCGGCAGGCGATCGTCAACAACGTGTTCGGCACCCTGGCGGTGGCGCGGGCCGCCGCCGATCATGGGGTCGACGTGTTCGTGATGGTCTCCACCGACAAGGCGGTCCGGCCTTCGTCGGTGATGGGGGCGACCAAGCGCTGCGCCGAGCTGACGGTGCAGGCCCTGGGCAGCGCGAGCACCAAGACCCGCTTCGTGACGGTGCGCTTTGGCAACGTGCTGGGCTCGGCGGGCAGCGTGATCCCGATCTTCCGCCGGCAGATCGCCGCCGGGGGCCCGGTGACGGTGACCGACGAGCGGATGCAGCGCTACTTCATGACGATCCCCGAGGCCAGCCAGCTGGTCTTGCAGGCGGCCACCATGGGGCGGGGCGGCGAGATCTTCATCCTCGACATGGGCAAGCCGGTGTTCATCGTGGATCTGGCGCGTGATCTGATCCGCTTGTCGGGGCTTGCCCCCGGCGATGACATCGAGATCGAGTTCACCGGGGTGCGGCCGGGTGAGAAGCTCACCGAAGAGCTCTCGAACGGCGAGAAGCTCGGGTCCACCGCGCACCCCTCGATCATGGTCGAGCCGATGACGCGCTCGCACGATCTGGAGGGGCTGCTCGAGAAGATGAATCGCCTCGAGGCGGTGCTCGCCGCCGACGACGAGCCCGACTTGCGGGCGGCTCTAGGGGCGCTGGTGCCCGACTTTGGCGGCACGAAGGGGCGGGAACGACGATGAAGGCTCGACGCGCGCGATGGAGCTGGCCCTGGAGTCGAGCGTGGCACCGAGCGTGGCACCGGGCGTGGCACCGGGCGTGGTTGGGCGTGGGACTGACGATCGCGCTTGTCCCCGCCGCGCACGCGTCGTGGCCCCACGCGCGCCACGACGCCGACGCGACCAACCGAGCGCAAGGGCACGGGGCGCTGCGCGGCGACCCCGAGCATGCGCCGGGCTTTGCGAAGATCGTCGAGGTCCACGAGCGGGCACTGGCTGCGGGGCGGATCTGGGACGTCGACGGTGACGGCGTACCCGAGTACCTGACCGCGCAGCATGGCAGCGCGGTCGCGCTGGATCTACGGGTGGGGGGCCTCAAGTGGCGCTCGCCCCCCCGGGGGAGCGACCAGCTCGCCGCGATCGACGACTTTGACGGCGACGGGAGCCCCGAGCTGCTGGCGACCGCCTCGGGGGTGGGCGGCGGCCTGTTGGTGGTGGATCTGGCCACCGGGGCGCTGCGCGGGGAGTGGACGGAGCTGGCCGAGCGCTCGGGGATCGACGCCGCGGAGCTGACCCTCTACGACCTGGACGCCGACGGGCACGACGAGCTGATCGCCCCTGCCGGGCTGTTCGGCCTGGCCCAGGCGTGGGTGTTGGATTTCGAGACCGGGCTGAGCATGCCCGGGGTGCAGACGCTCGCGTTCGAGGGCTACGCCAACGTCACGCCGATCCACGTGGGTCGCTTCTTGCCGGGAGGTCAGCCGGCGTTGCTGCTCGATCAGGGGGCCGAGCAGCAGGCCTTCGTGCCCTGTGATGAAGGGGGTGATGCAGGGGGTTTTTGCCCCTCCACCGTGTTCTTCGGGGTGCACCCCAGCTTCGTGTTCGGGCGCAGCCACGTCGTCGACTTGGACGGGGACGGGCTCGACGAGGTGCTGACCGTGGCCAGTCGGCCCAACACCTCACGGGGGATCTCGGCGCTCGACGTCGCCGACGGGCTCGCCACGGGGCAGACCGAGTCGTTGCTCGCGTGGGCCTGGCGTCACGATGCGGCGGTGCCCACTGCTCAGCTGGCCACGCCCGCCCAGCCGCCGGTCGATCTAGACGGGGACGGGCGGGTCGAGGTCGTGGTGTCGATCGTCAACGATCTCGACCAGGAGCGTGACGCCAGTGGAGCGCCGGCGGACGATGGGGTCAATCGGGTCGACGCGATCTCGACCCTCGTGCTCGATGGGGCCACCGGTGCGGTCGAGCTGGTGCTCGACGACGTGTTCGCCTACGGGTGGGCCGATCTGGACGGCAGCGGTCGTCCCGAGGTGATCGTGTCGCCCACGGCGGGGTGGACCTACGCGGAGGGATTGCTCGGGGTCGAGCTCGATTGCTCGGGAGCCTGCGGAGTCACGCGGTGGCAGGTGCCCGACGCGAGGATCCTGCGGTACCTCGACGAGCTCGACGGCACCGGGCTCCCCGACGCCCGGCTGTCCTCGTTTGCGGTCGGGGGCGCCCCGGCGCTGGTGGTCCACCAGGGCGAGACCGCGCTGGGGCTACTGCGGGCCGACGCCCAGGGGAGCGTCCGGGTCGTGGAGACGGTCGCCGTCTCGTCGAGCGCCGTGGTGCACGCGGCCCGCGATGACGGGGTGGTGGTGGCCGACGACGACACGGTGCAGCTGCTCGATGGATCGCTCGTCCCGGTGGCCGCCCCGGTGGCCAAGCCGCTGCGAGGCACCGCCCGCTGGCGAGCCGCGCCGCTGCAGACGGGGCAGCCGCCGGCCCTGGCCTTCGAGGGGCGCCTGCTCAGTCTGGGGGGTGGTCCCGGCGGCGAAGGGACCGACGAGATCGAGCTGCTGCCGCACGTGGCGTTCATCGCCGATCTCGACGCAGGAGCGGGGGGCGACGGTGGGGCGGAGATCGTCCACTTTCGCAACCCGACCGACGGGCTGGGCCCGGGCTTCGAGATCCGCGTCGATCGGGTCGAGCTCGGGGGCCTCATGCCCGTGTGGTCGCGGTCCAGCCACGCCGATCCGGTGCTCGACGGCTACGTCACCGCGGGGGCGCTCCACTTCCAGCACGGTGATTTCGACGGTCAGGGCGCGCGCGATCTGGTGGTCGCCGCCCGGCGGGGTGCTGACTGGAGCTACCTGGTATTCGACGGCGACTCTGGGGCCCTCGACGCGATCTTGCAGCCCGGCGCGACGCCCTCGACCTACTCGCCGGCGCTCATCGCCGATCTCTACGTGGGTGACGGGATCGACGAGGTCCTCATGCACGGGTCGTCGCTCTTTGCCTTGCTGGCCGTCGGGGTCGACGGCCCGCTGCAGACCGCGGTGCCCGATTTCTATCACTCGGTGGGCCTCAACGCGGATCTCGACGGCGACGGGCGGCGGGAGCTGGTGGGCACGCTCAGCGCGACCCTCGACAACCAGATCGAAGCGCGCCGGCCCGACGGATCCATGGACGTGCTGTGGGGGCCCCGGCCGTTGGGCAAGGCCTCGGGCAACTCCAACGTCCTGGCCGTTGGTGATTTCGACAGCGAGCCGGGGCTGGACCCGGTCTACGTCGACGGGGTGGGCGGTTTGGAGATCTTCGCGGGGACCGACGGCACCACGCTCCCTGGCTCGCCGGTGTACATGGATCGCGGTGCCCTGGTCGACCGCCCAAGCGACGAGGCCGCGGTGGCCAGCGCGGTGATCGTGGCCGACGTGGACGGGGACGGGGCCGAGGAGGCCGTCGTGGGGACGGCGGACGGCCGGATCTATGCGCTCAACGTGGCGGTCGACGATCCCGGGGCCGGCCCGGGGAGCTCCGCGCTCGAGTGGGCCATCGAGGTCGGGGCGGCGGTCGGGCAGCTGGCGGCTGCCGACGCCGACGACGACGGGCAGCTGGAGCTTCTGGTGGCCAACGAGCGCGGCGAAGGGCTGGTGATCGACGACTTGGGCGTGGTGATCCGGATCGACGATGTCGGCGACTGCGTGGAGCCGGGCGTGGTGCAGGTGCAGGGAGACGCGCTGGGTCTTTGGCAGGTGGAGCTGTGGCTCAATGGCAACCCGGTGGGGTCGCCGGTGGCGGTGTCGGGCGAGCGCTGGACGATCGCGGTGGAGCTGCGTGTCCCCGGCGAGTATCAGCTGGAGGCGCGTGGGCTCGACGAGGGGGGGCAGATGCGGATCCTGGCCACCGCCGAGCTGGTGGTCATGGCCGCGTGCCCCGAAGCTCCCGGGGACGATGGCGGTGACGATGGCGGGGACGACGACGGGCACGAAGGGGACGACGGACCCGACGACGAGGGCGACGGCGGCCAGTGTGATGATGCCTGCGGTCCCGAGCTGGACGATGGCCTCATCGATCGCGGTTGCATCTGGTGTGGGATCCCCAAGCCGTCCCGGGGGCCGATGAGCCTGCTTGTGTTCGGGCTGCTGTCGCTTTCGTTGGTGCGTCGGCGCCGGTTCGGCCTCCATCGCCGAGATTGATGTGCTGAGACCTTCGAAGACGATCCGCGACCGGATCCCCTGGGCACGCCTCTTGCTGGGGTTGGCCGTGGTGGGGCCGCCGCTTTGCATCGGAGGGGTGCTGCCGTGGGTGCTGCCCGCCTTTGCGTTGGTGGTGGGCGCCTTTGTGGTCCGGGTGTGTCGTCCGGGTCGGGCCGCGATCCGCTGGCCGCGGGGGCTTTCGTGGTTCGGTGTGGCGGCCGGGCTGACCGCCCTGCAGTGGATCCCGATCGGCAGTGGCGTGCTCGCGTGGGTCGCCCCGGGGATCGCCGAACAGACCGCGCTGGCCCTCGACGGGACCGAGCTGCCGGCCTGGTCGAGGGTGAGCGTCTTGCCCGGGGCCACGGGCATGGAGCTTTCGCGGGTGCTCGCGTTGGGCGTGCTGTTCTTTTGCGCGGCCCAGATGTCGTGGCGGCACACGGCGTTGGCGACGGTGGTGGCGGGCACGGCAGTGGCGCTGTTGGGAGTGGTGCATCGGGGCACGGGGGCCGTGGCGATCTATGGGGTGTACGCGCCGGTCGAGAGCTCTGTGTTCGGGCCGTCGCGGATCGGGATCTTGACCTCCTTCGTCAACCCCAACCACCAGTCCGCGCTCTTGCTGCTGGGGATCGCCGCCGCGTTCGCCTTGCTCATCGACGCCGAGCATCAGCCGGGTCACCGCGCCCGAGGGGCGCCGCTCTTGCCCGAGGTGCGCTTGACCCTGCTGGCTGCGCTGGCCCTGCAGACGGTGGTCTTGCTGCTGTCGTACTCCCGCGCTGCGCTGGTGGTGGCGTTGGTGCTCTACGGGCCGGTGCTCGTCGTGCTGGCGCTTCGCCGCGCCAGGGGGGAGGGGGACGGGGCGGGGCGCACTCGCTCGATTGCGGTGGCCGCCGTGGCGGCGGTGATCCTCTCCGTCGTGGTCGATGGTGCCCAGATCCGTGCTCAGCTCGAGACCCTGCTCGATCCCGAGGCCGTGGAGCCGAAGCTCGCGAGCATCCGGGCGGGCTTGCGGCTGGTCGAGCTCTCGCCCTGGCTGGGTACGGGGCGGGGGACGGCGGTCGATCTGCTCCCGGTGGTGCGCGAGGATCTCGATCCCGTCGTATTCACCTATATCGAGTCGATCCCCGTGACCTTCATCGTCGAGTGGGGACCGGTCGTCGGGGGAGCGCTTTTGCTGGCGGGGCTCGGGTGGTGGGCGATGACCGTGCGGGCCGGCTCGGGGCCGGGGCCCCGAACACTGGCCGTGGGGCTGTTGGCGGTCGCGCTGCACAACGGCCTGGACTTTGGCCTGGAGCTGCTCGGGGTCGCGGCGCCCTTCGTGGCGGTCGCCGGCTCGATCGCGCCCTCGGCCGGTGGGGCCCACCCGCGACCTCGGCGAGCACGGGCGGTGGGCGGAGCGGTGGCGGCGTTGGCCCTCCTTGTTGCTGTGTCGAGCTTCGGTGACACGCGGTGGTCGCTCCGCGGTCAGCCGCGGGCGCTCGCCGAGGGGACCCTGGAGCCGGCGCAGGCGCTCGGGCGTCGACCCATGGATCCCCGCGTGCACACCCAGCTGGCCCGGATCGCCGCCGAACGAGGGGACTGGGCCCAGGTGGAGCGGCGAGCGGAAGTGGCCACCCGCTTGGCTCCGGCGACGGTCGAGCCGTGGCTGTGGAGGGGGGCGGCGGCTACGGCCCAGGGTCGTCCCGAGGCGGCACGGGCCCACGACGCCGATGCCCTACGCCGACTCGCCGTGCCGGTGGAGCCGGTGCTGGTCGAGTACCTCGCGCGGCGCTACGAGCCCGAGGCCCTCGCGGCGCTGTTGCCCGACGATCGCGACCGGGTGACGGCCCTGCTCGATGTCCTGGTGGAGGTCGCGCCGGATCACGCCGACGCGGCGGCGCGGGCCTGGGTGGAGTCGCACCCCGACGAGCCTTTTGCCCTCGGTCATCGGATCCAGGTGGCGCTGGGTCGGCAGATGCCCGCCCTCGCGCTCCACCACGCCCGGCTCTATCACGCCGAGTCTCCCGGTTCGGCCCGGGCGGCGCTGCTGGTGACCCGAGCGCTGTCCTCATTCGATCCGCCGCGTTGGGAGGACATGCGCAGGGTGCTCGAGCAGGTGCTGACCCGAGACGACCTCGACGACCCGGGGGCAGTCGAGGAGCAGCTGATCCTCTGCCTGAGGCAGCTAGGCACGCCCGAGGCGGCAGCGCGGGTCGAGGCGCTCATGCCGGGTCTGCTCGCTCGCCCCGCGCCGCGTCCGGTGAGGCTTCGTCGTCGGCGCCTCGCGGCCGCGGTGGCCGATCGCTGAGCGCTGGGTCTGGCTGGTGCGTGGCGTACACTGAGGGTTCCTGCCCGATGCCCAAGCCTGCGTTCGAGTCCGAGTCCGCGTCCATGCCCTCGTCGGTGATCGCTTGCGAGTGCTGCGGGAGCCGGCGTCATCGCCTCGTGACCCGCAAGCGAGGGTGGTCGATCCGTCGGTGCGAGGACTGCGGGCTGTTCTTCGTGGCGCCGCAGCCCAGCGACGCGGAGCTCGGCCGGATCTACTCCACCTCCGACGGCTACTTCGCGCGCGCCGTGCCGGATCTACGCCAGGTCAGCCCGGCCCGGGCGCAGTTCCTCGACGGCAGCTACCGGCAGCTCGGCTGCCCGCGAGGTCGATTCCTTGACGTCGGCTGCGCCCACGGGGTCTTGCTGTATCCGATGCGGGCGCTGGGGTGGACCGTGGTCGGCAACGATCTGAATGCCGACGCCCTGGAGATCGCGCGCAACCACGGGCTCGAGGTGGCCCACGGACCCCTGGAAGCGTGTGACTTCGAGCCCGAGTCTTTCGATGCGATCCACTTGGGCGATCTCATCGAGCACGTACGATCGCCCCGTCGGCTCATGGCGACGGTGGTTGGCCTGCTGCGGCCCGGGGGGGTGGTCTCGGTGGTCACGCCCAACGCCCGCAGCGGGTTTGCTACGGGGACGCTGTTGCTCTCGCGGCTCGGCGGGATCTCGTGGGCCCACGCGCAGGCGCCCTACCACCTGTACGAGTTCACGCCCGATAACCTACGCCGGCTGCTGCACGACCAGGGCCTTCGGATCGAGCGTGAGCGCACCGAGGGGGCCGGCTCCTTTCCCTTCTTGGTGGGGGCCACCGGATACTTCGACGCGCTCAAGACCCGGCTCAAGCGCAGCGGTCGCTATCGTCTCGATCGGCGCGTGGTGACCGATCTGCCCAAGCTCGCCCTGGTCACCGCGGGGCTCTTGCCGCCGTTCGTCTACGGCCGGGCTATTGCGGGCCGGGCAGGTCGGGGGCGGATCATCACCGTGTTTGCCCGTCGGGCGTGAGGGGGGTTGGTGGTCACCGGGTATCTTCGGGTCATTGTGCTGCCGGTTGCCCGAAGCGACGGCGCATCGCCGACGAGCGCAGCAAGTAGGCCGACAATCCAAGGTACGTCATGTATTCGATGACCATCGGAATAAAGCGCGTTGGGCCACCGCCAAACGCGTGGAAGTCGACCGTCTCGATGAAACAGATCGTGGCCAGCACGGCGTACATGACCACGGTCGCGAACAGCGTATGGCGCCAGCGTGTGACGTACCCACCGAGGAAGACCCAACCCGTCCCCAAGAGGGCGGCGAAGTGAAGAAACTGCGTGCCGGCCGGAAACTGTGCGTTTTGCAGGCCGAGCGCCACGGCCGGCTTGGTCGACGTCTCCTACCTTCTCGGCTTCGCGCACCCAAACAGCTTCCGGCGCGCGTTTCGACGCTGGAGCGGCACGACCCCGGCATCCTACCGCGCCAACGCGCGCGCGAGTCCTGACTGCGCCACGGCACCGGACACCCATCGACACGAGCTCGGAGCTACCTACCTCGCCACGGCCGAGCCCGCCGGGGTCCCTCGGCGGCTGCCTCCTCCAGGACGCCAATGAGCTCGCTGGCCAGCCGATCCCGCGAGAACCGTGTCCGCGCCAGCTGGGCCGCCGCGGTCGCCCCCCGCGACAGCGCGGCGGGGTCGCGTACCAGGGCCATCAGGGCGCGCGCGGCGTCGTAGGGGCGATCGGGGGGCACCACGATCCCCGCCCCCGTCGTTCGCAGCAGCTCGGCCTGCCAGCCCTCGTAGTTGATCATCACCGGTGTGCCGGAGGCCAGCGCGTCGAAGAACTTGTTGGCCGAGTTGTGCCAGAGCGCAGGCTGGTCGATGAACAGCGAGGTCGCGACGGTGGCGGCGGACAGTAGCGCGGGCATGCGGGTCTTGGCCTGCGGTTCCCACAAGAAGACCGAGCGATCGAGCAGCCCCGCGCCTCGGGCCCGCTCGCGGATCGCATCCAGCTTCGCGCCGGCGCCCACGATGACGAAGCGCAGCATGGAGTCGGTCTGCGACGTGGTCGCCATCGCGGCCGCGGCCATGGCCACGTCGACCAGGTAGCCCACCCCGTTGGCCCGCCCCAGCGTTCCGGTGTAGACGCAAAGGGGTCCTTTGCCGAGCTCGGGGTGCTCGGCCCGCAGTGCGCGGCCGCGGGCGGGGTCGACCTCGAACAGCTCGAGGTCGGCGCTGTTGGGGATCACGTGGATCCGCGACGGGGGATAGCCGGTGCGGGCGATCCCTTCGGCCATGCCGGGGGACAGGGCCACGATCCGGTTCGAGCAGCCGTAGGCCAGCCTTTGCAGGCCATGGGCGGCTGCGCGCGAGGCGGGCGAGCGCAGCACGCCCATCGCGATCGGCACCTCGGGCCATAGATCGCGGACCTCGAACACCATGGGGACTCGGCGGGCGAGGCGGGCGAGCACCCCAGGGATCGCGATCGTCAGCGGGGTGCTGGTCGCGAAGATCACATCGGGGCGGTCGCAGCGGAGGGCCTCCACGCTCGACCCCAGCGCAAAGCGAGCAAAGCTGCGCAGGCGGTCGCGCACGCCCAGGGTGTTGTCGTAGGCGACGGGCAGCGCCACCAGCTCGATCCCCTCCAGCGCGAAGGTGCGGCGGGCCTGGTCGAGCCAGTAGTGGGTGGGGAAGGCCGCGGACGAGGTTACCAGGGTGACCCGGTGCCCCGCGGCCACCAGGCGGCGGGCCATCTCGTACGAGCGCGTGCCGCCGGGGCCGTCGGGGGGCACGAAGTACTGGTGCAGGTAGAGGACGTGCATGGGCCAGGCCGGGATGCGGGTGTCAGTCGAAGAGGGTGGGGCGCCGCAGGACCCGCAGGCGCCCGAAGTCCACCACCCGCTTGGTGAGCGCCCGTGGCTCGCGCAGCACCATCTGGGCCGCCTTGGCCACGCAGGCCGCCGCGAACTCCACCGTGTGCAGCCGCGTGCGCCAGCTGGGCGGGGGCAGCATGCGGCGGATCGCGGGGGTGGCCTCCACGTCGACGATGAGGTGCACCCGCGCCGTGTCGCCCCGGTTGGTCACCGCATGGGGGTAGGTCGTGTCGAGGCTCCAGACCTCGCCGGGGGCCATGGTGATCCACTGTCCGTCGATCATGAAGATGACGCCGGGATTGGTGATGATCGGCACGTGGAAGCGGGCCACCCCCATCGCGCCGCCCCCCGAGATGTCGCGGTGCAGGCCCACCGCGGCGCCCGGTCGCAGCCGGGACCAGAGCATGTCGATCGGGCGGCCCGGAAACGTGGCGAGCACCTGCGCCAGCGCCGGACACTGGGCCAGCTTGGGGTGGGGGGTGTCGGCGATCAGCTGGACCTCGTTCCAAGACTCGCCGTCAGGTTGACCGCCGGATTGACCGCCGGATTGACTGTAGTCGCGATCGTCCCAGTCCTCCTCGTCGAAGAGGGCCAGATCCGCGATCAGCGGCTCGACGTCGAAGCGCAGGCGATCGAGGCGGATCGCGCCCAGCGTCGGGATCGTAAAGCCGTCTGGCATGCTCACGCGTAGTCCTTGCGCTCGATGGCCAGGATGTAGACCTCGTACTCCTTGCCCTCGCCCGGGTGCAGGCGCCGAAAGTCCGCCGTGCCGACCCGGGCAAAGCCCATCGCCTCGTGCAGCGCAATCGAGCGGTCGTTCCAAGCGGGGAAGTAGCCCCACAGGCGATCCCAACCCTCCACCTCGAACACGTGGCGCAGCAGCAGGCGCACCATCTGCTTGCCCAGGCCCCGGCCCCAGTAGCGAGGCTCGCCGATGGCGGCCCCCTGGTATTCGCCCTCGTTGCTGGCCGCGTCGCGTCGCAGCTTGAGGTAGCCTATCGCCTCGTCGCCCAGCGCCAGGGCGAACAAGATCGTGTCTGGATCGGCGACCTGCGCCTGAAACCACTGCTGCGTGCCCTCGAGGGTGACCCGCTCGGTGAACCCGATGTGGACGTTGACGAGCTCGTCGTTGGCCCACTTGACCTTATGAGGCAGGTCGGCCTCGGTCATGGGCCGCAGGGTCAGCATGGCGGCGTCCGGGCTCGGCACCAGGGCCCGGCACTCCATGTAGAAGCGCTTCTCGTCCGCCTCGCCCATCGAGAAGGTCTTGCGGGGCAGCGCGCCGTCCACGATGACCGTCTTGAACAGATCGTGCTTGTCCATCCCCGGCAGCAAGAAGCCCGCGTTGCCCGTAGCCCGGCCCAGGCGCGAGACCGCCTCGCGGCCGTGGACGTAGTCGACCTCCCGGGCCCCGCCTTGCTTCATGAGCGCGTCGATGAACGCCTGTAGGGAGCCGACCGGGAGGTTGGTCGGCGGATCGCTCAGGGTCGCGATGGCGTGGCCCTTTGGCGTGACCAATCCCCAGCGCTGCCGCTGCGGCGTGGACTGCTCCAGCGCGGCCATGATGGCGTCTTCGTCGGCGGCCGGTTCCAGCTGCAGGCGATCGCCGAAGTGGGCCTGCATGCGCGCCTGCACCGACGGGCCGTCGGACAGCTCGAAGAGCACCCGGTGGATCGGCTCGAACACCAGCGACTCGTCGTGCAGGTTGACCAGCTCGACCAGCGCGTGCCGGCGCGGATCGCCCGCGAGCGCGGCGGGATCGGGGGCGGCCTTCTTGGCCTCTTCCCAGATCGCCTTGGCCGTGGCCAGCGAGTGGTTGCCGTCGCCCATCGCGTAGAGCAACACGGGGCTTTGGGGGTCGAGCCCGTAGCGCGCGGCGAAGGCCGCGGGATCGGCCAGGGTGGCCAGGCCCGCGATGATCTCCGCCTGCTGCGGCGGCGCCACGGCATAGCCGGCGATGTGCCCCGCGCCGAGCATCAGGTCGAAGTCGTAGAGCGTCTTCATCTGGCCCGTGTGGTCGGCCAGCGGGGTGATCACCCGGTGCTCGGGGTCGTCGATCAGCACCATGATGTGCGGCAGCTCGATCGGCGCACCCTGCCGGATCCGGATCCGCGGCGGCAGGCGGTCGAGGATCGTGCCCTCGGTGGCGCGCACCAGCGAGCGCGAGCCCCGGGCGTAGTCGTAGGCCTCGAGATCCAGCGCGGTGATGAGGCCTCGCCGGACCCGCTCGCCTATTTGTCGCTCGACGTAGACCAGGCCCCGGTGCGACCGCAGCAGGCCCTCGTCGAGGGTCGACTGCATCGCGCGGTGGATCGACTCGATCCGCGCCTTGGGGTCGGGCTCGTCGAGGAACACCTCGGGGTAGATGAGCCGCAGGGTCGACGGGGCGTCGCCCACCTGCTGCTCCACGCGCTGCCAGTACTCCGGCTCGGAGGTGTACTGATCGCAGGCGACCACGGCCCAGCGGGCGGGGTCCAGATCGACGCGGGGCAGCAGGATCTCCGGGACGGCGATTCCCAGGGCAGCGAGCTCGTCCGACATGCCCCTTGCATAACCGCGTCGCTGCCCGGATGAAAGGCGGGGCGTGGTGGGTTTACGCGCGTTCTGCTCCTCGAGCCTGCGGGTGGGCGCGCATCTCGGGCGGGCACCGGGGCCGAGATCGTGGCCGGTCACCGCGACGGCCCGGCAGGCAGCGCCGGGGTCGCCCGGCGCTCAGGGGCAGCCGGTCAGGAATTCGGCGGGCAACTCGCTGGCGGAGGGGACCGTGGTGATCGCGTGGGTCGATCCATCGAACTGGGTCACGACCGGCACGGTGACGTTGCCCGTGACCTCGCCACACCACGGGGAGGCCGCGGGACGGGCCACCAGCACCAGGGTGGTGTTGATCTCGAGCGCGTTGATCGGGTTGGCCTCGGCCGCGATGGTGATCTGACCGGCGTCGAGGGTGAAGCCCCCATCGGGGTCGAGCGGCACCGCCGGGTACGCATACTCGGGACCCACCGGCATGCGCGGCGAGGTGTTGCTGCCCATGTCGAGGCTGAGAAACTGGAGGGTCAGATCGGTGGTGTTGCCGGTCTGGGTGGAGGTCATCAACCCCTGGATGAACGCCGTCTCGGACCAGATCGTGCGGATCGCCAGCAGCATCGTCTCGGTCACCGGACCGCTGTCGGTGGTGACGCCGCTATCGACGCCCGTGACGAACCCCGTGGAGGGATCGGAGTCGGACCCGGTGGTGTCGGGTTCCGGGGTCGTCTCCAGCTGAATGGTGTTGTTTTGGCACGCCATGGTGAGGACCAGGGTGGCCAACGGGATCTTGGGGAGCCACGGCATGACCCCATCAATCTAGCAGACACGGGTGGGGGCGAGTCCAAACTCCGCCGCACAAAGGGGATCGCATCGCCCGGACGGTGGCGAGTCATTCGCAGGTGGCCGACTTTGGGTGATCGGGAAACCCGGACGGGTGTGCAGCGTGACTAGGGGCGTCACGGTGCGGTGCGAGGGCTGCGTCGCACCTCGCGCGGGACGAGAAATCGCAGCGCGAGACCCGTTTGGGCGCCGCTGGCGGGCGATCCTGGCGGGCAATCCTGGTGCTGGCGCTGGCGCTGGTGCTGGCGCAAAGGCACGACGGTCCATGCTCGACGCGCGGCCGGGCGCCCGATCGACCGGGCAAGGAGCGCCCGCCAGCGGCGGACGATCCCGCCGCCGGGATCGTGGTCGGGGCAAGCGCGGGCGTGGTACGACTGGCCGCGATCGTAGAGCCCGACCATGACCGTGCCCGTGCCCGATTCCCAGCTCGGATCCTCCATCACCGAGGTGCTCTTCTCCCGCCAGGAGATCGCCGCCAAGGTCGAGCAGATGGGCCAGGCGCTCACGGCCCACTACCAGGGCAAGAAGCCCCTGGTGGTCGGTATCCTCAACGGCTGTTTCCCGTTCATCGCCGACCTGGTCCGGGCGATGGACCTCGAGCTCGAGGTGGATTTCATGTCCGTCTCGTCCTACGGCAAGGGCACCAAGTCGTCGGGGGTGGTGCGCTTCATCAAGGATCTGAACCAGCCCATCGAGGGGCGTCATGTGCTGCTGGTAGAGGATATCGTCGACACGGGACTGACCCTGCGCTACCTCACCGAGGCCCTCGAGACCCGCAAGCCGGCCTCGATCGAGATCTGCACGCTGCTCGACAAGCAAGAGGCCCGCACCCAGCACATCGACATCCACTGGAGCGGCTTCGTCTGCCCCCACAAGTTCGTGGTGGGGTACGGGCTGGACTACGCGGGCAGCTACCGCAACCTGCCCTACGTGGGCGTGCTCGACCCGGCGGTCTACGCCAAGTCCTGAGCGGCCCGGCGATCGACGCGGCCTCCCCGTTCGACCCCCGTTGGCACAGAACCCGCGCGTCGCGGGCGGCGACCGCTTACGGGGCCTCGGACGATCGAGTGGGCGAGGTCTGCGGCTGCCAGTCGGGGAACCGATGAGCGAGCTCGCGACGGTTGAGCCACAGCAGCACAGGGAGCAGCGACCGGTTCGCCGTTGGATGGTGACCGCGAACGAAGGCGGGTGGGGAGGTCGGTCCAGACATGGGTTGCAGAGGTCGAGCAAGACGATGAGCGCGCCCCGGGGGGCCGGTCATTGCGCACGAGCAACGACCTGCGTCTAAGTGCGGCTGAGGGTTCATGTGATTAGACCCCGAGAACGAGGATGAGGTTCTTGGGCATCGGACTCGAGCTCGCACGAACGCTTCGTTGGGATCGTTGGGGTCAACGCTATGCGCCGCTGGCGCTTACGCGCCTTGAGGGCCTTCGGATGACGTTTTCGCCGATCGGCCGGCTATCGACCCCTTGGCCGGTGGCATGAACGATCAACCCACGACCAATGCGGTCGATGTCGTGGTCGTGGGTGCTACATTCGGATCTCCATGAGACTAGATCTGCCGTTGATTTCAGGGATTGTGGCGGGCGCCATGATGGGCTGTACCCCGCCGTCGACCGGGACGAGCGGGACCGAAATCACGGAGGGGAGCGATGCGTCCTCGATAGACACCGGCGCGGGTGGAACCCGTGACACCGGTACCGCAACCGGCAACCTGGACTCTACCGCCGCTGTAGACACCACCCAAGGGGCGGCGTCCACCGAGTCCTTCCCCGACGTTCCTCCCCCCGTCGTCTTCGACGTAGGCGGCCAAACCGACGGGAACAACCCCGGCTGTGGAGGCGGCGGTAACGACAATCTCTCGTTCAGCTACATCTGGATCGCCAACAGTGGCCAGGGCACGCTGTCGAAGATCGACACCCAAACCCTGGTGGAGGAAGGTCGCTATCTCGTATCCCCGGCCGGCACTGGCCTACCCTCGCGGACCTCGGTCAACCTCTCCGGCGATGTGGCCGTGGCCAACCGCACGGGGGGGATCACCAAGGTCTACGCCGAGACCGAGGACTGCGTAGACTCCAACGGCGTCCCCGGGCTCCAGACTTCGACCGGAGCGGGCGACATCCTGCCGTGGGGAATGGAGGAGTGTATCGCCTGGCATACCCCCATGGTCTACGGATCCCAGCGGCCGATCGCGTGGACTCAGGGCACGTACGACCCGGGCACCTGTACCTGGTTCGACCAACAGGTGTGGACCACCGGCACCACCGGGGGGGGGAGCGCCGACGTCATGCTCCTCAACGGCGAAGACGGCAGCATCGACGCAATAGTCAACGTTCCTGGCCTCGCCCCCTTCAATAGCTTTGGGGGCTATGGCGCCGTCGTCGACAGCGAAGGGAACCTCTGGTTCAACGAGATGTATTTGTTCGGTGACCTGCTGATCCGCGTGAACATCAGCGATATGAGCTATGAGCTCGTCCCCACGAGCGGGCGCTCCGGGTATGGCATCGCGATCGACACGATGGAGCGGATCTGGACCTGCGGGGGTGGGGCGGTCAATCGCTACGATCCCCTGGCCAACCTGTGGGTCTCGGCCGCTTTGCCCCAGCTCACCTTCGGCGGCTGTATGGTCGACGGCGAGGGGCGCCTTTGGGTCTCGGGGTCCAATTCCTTCCCCAATAGCGTAAGGGCCTTCGACACCGAGACGGTCACCGAGGTCGAGAACTTCTCGGTCCCCGAGCACCTGCACGGGATCAGCATCGACTTCGAGGGCAATGTGTGGGGGGTGGGCGGTGAGCCAGGAGTCGGAGCGGGCGAGAACGCCTACCGTATCGACCCCGTCAACGGGACCTTCGACGTCGTCACCGGTCTGGTCGATGCCTACACCTACTCGGACATGACCGGCTTCGCCCTGGTCGGGACCACGCCGCCCCCGATGTAACGCGACTGGGCATCGATGGGCATCGATGGTCATCGATGGTCACCGATGGAGACCGGATGACGTTCCCGTCGGATCCCATCACGACGCCTGGTCGCGCAACCTCGATAGGGCGGAGCGCAATGGGCGCTTGATCCGACTTGCTGATCTCGTGGGGTGTTGGCTAGGGTTGCGACGCGATCGGGCCCCGGTCGTGCATCGCGTATGCTGTCGTTTGCCTACGAGCTCGCCAAGCCGTTCCTGTTCATGCTCGACGCGGAGCGAGCCCACACCCTGACGCTGTGGATGGCGGGGCGATTGGGCGCGCTCATTCGACATCGTGCGCCCCATGGCAGCGTGGCGGTCGAGTGCGCGGGCCTTTCGTTTGCATCGCCCGTGGGGCTGGCGGCCGGCCTGGACAAGGACGGGGTCGCGCTGCGGTTGTGGGAGCGCATCGGGTTCGGGTTCGCGGAGATCGGCACCATCACGCCCCAGCCGCAGCCCGGCAATCCCAAGCCGCGCGTGCATCGGTTCCCGCAGCACCAGGGCTTGGTCAACAGCATGGGATTTCCCAGCGAAGGCGCGAAGGCGGTGGCTCGCCGGCTCGCTGCCCTGCGGACGTCGGGGAAGTGGCCGTCGTCGCCGGTGGGGATCAACATCGGCAAGAACAAGGACACCTCGCCCCAAGACGCGCCGAGCGACTATGCGACCTGCGCCCGGACGTTCGCGGAGCTCGCCGACTACCTCGTGGTCAACGTGTCCTCCCCCAATACACCCGGGCTGAGGGCGCTGGCTCGAGCCGATAGCCTCCGGCGCATCTTGGACGCCGCGATGGAGCACGCCGTGGACGTCCCGGTGTTCGTGAAGGTGTCGCCGGACATGGGTCCGGACGACCTGGCCGCCTCGCTCGAGGTGTCGGCCCGCGCGGGGATCCGCGGCGTGGTGGCGTCGAACACCACGGTCCGACGGCCCGACGGGATCGGGGAGGGCCTCCCGGGCGGCCTTTCGGGTCGGCCCCTCCGGGGTATCGCCAAGTCCTCCATCACGCGCGCGCTCGAGCTTTGCAAGTCGCTCGAGCTGCCGGTGATCGGAGTTGGAGGGATCACCGCCCCCCAGGACGCGATCGATCTTCTGGAGCTGGGGTGCGTCGCCGTGCAGATCTATTCGGGACTGGTGTTCGCCGGACCGGCGCTCCCGCAGCGCATCAACGCGGCCCTCGAAGCGCGCGAGTACGCCCAGTGAGTCCTCATCGCTCGGCCAGGTCGAGCAGCTCCTCGAGGACCTCGGGCTGCGGCGAGCCGTTGAAGTGATCTCGCCCCTCGACCACCCGCACCGTCGCGCCCAATCGGGACTCGAACGCCGTCTGCGTCGCGCGATAGTCGGCGGTGAACCGGTCATTGGTCGACACCAGCACCCGCAGTGCTCCGGTCGCCGCTCGGGCGCGCTCGGTGTCGATCCGCGTGTCGACCCACGGCCGGATCGAGTCCCAGGGCTCGTCGATCGACAACCATCCTGCAACCAGCAGGCACCCGGCCACCGCCCCGGCTTCGAGGCCGGCCAGCGTGCGTATGACGACCTGATTGCCGACGCTGTGGCTGAGGACCACGGTGCGTGCGCCGTCGGACAGCAGCGGGCGGAGGTTGGCCACCGAGGGCTCGATTTCGGGGGCGTCGGGCGAGGGCGCGAGCGAGGCGGTGACTACCGAGTCGAACCTATCGGCGACCTGCTCGCGCAGCCATGGGTAGAAGTCGGAGTCGGCGTTGCCCCCCCAGCGCGGGACGATCACGAGTTTCATGGGCCGAGAGTATTCGGAGGGGACGTGCTTGGAACAGGTCGCGGCCTTCATGTCGGCGTCGCTCCCGATCGCGCGGGTCTACGACGGCGGTGTCCTCACGGTGTTCGGATCTGTCCACGGTCTCCCAGGGCTTGGTCGATCCACTGGGCCACCGCGGCGGCTCCGTCGGGAGGACAGGTGCGGCGGGCGGCCTCGTGCATACCCTCGCGGCGCTTTGGATCATGGAGCAGCTCGAGCAGCACCGGGATCAGTCGATCCGCATTGCGCTGGGGATCGATCTCGTCGTGGAGCATCAGGGCCCCGCCTCCGTCGACCATGGGCTGGGCGTTGTGTCGTTGGTGTTGGTCGCGGTGGTAGGGGTTGGGCAAGAACAGGGTAGGGGTGGCGTTGGCCCAGGCTTCGGCCACGCTGCCGGCACCGGCGCGGCTTATCGCCAGATCCGCCGCCGCCCAGGCCTGACCCATGGCGTCGAGGTAGTCGACCACCGTGGCCCGGATCTTGCGGGCGTCGTAGGCCGCCTGCAAGTCCCCCACGTCGTGGGTGCCACACTGATGCAGCACTTGCCAGTCTTGTAGCGGCGCCTCGAGCTCGGGCCGGCCGACGAGCGCCTTGATCGCCTCGATGATCGAGGTGGCCCCGTGGGTGGCTCCGGTGACCAGCAGGGTGGGGGTTACCGGATCGAGCCCCAGGGCCTGGCGGGCCGCGCTACGCTCGGGGTCGCCTATCGAGGCCCGGCGCATGGGCAGGCCGATCGTCTGGGCGCCGGGGAGTCGATCCGATCGATAGGCGCTGAACACTCCGGTGCATAGACGGACCAGTAGACGGTTGGCCTGCCCGGGGACCGCGTCGAGGTTGACCATCACCCGCGGTCGCCCGGCTGCGCTGGCGATGGCGGGGCCGCTGACGAAGCCGCCGGTCGCGACCACCACCGCGACCTGCTGCCGCGCGAGCAGGCGTCGCAGCTGGATCGTGCCCCGTAGCCACCCGCGGGCGAAGGCCAGGGCGGTCTGGGGCTTGCGCACCGAAGGCAGGGGGCGAGTCGGGCTGGCGGTCCACGCCTCGCCCAGACGTCGCATGATCGAGGCGTCGCCGGGCCGGTCCGATACCAAGAAGTGGGCCCGCACCTGCGGACGACGGACGCGAAGGGCCTCGAGGATCCCCACGTTGGGGTAGATATGTCCGCCCGTGCCGCCGCCGGCAAACAGCACGGTGCCGGAGCCTCGATGCACAGGGCGTTGGTGGTGTGGGTGGTGATCGCGATCGTTCACGAGTGGGCCTCGGTCGGCCGGCCGCCGGGCAAGGGAACCGGACGCTTATCGGGTCTCGTACGGGGTTTCGCACGAGAGGCGGACGGTGCCAAGTGTCCTCGATTCGCGGGCGCCGTCCTGGGTCAGCCCTCGCCGTCACCGTCGAGCAGATCGAGCAGCGCCTCGTTGACGCGCTGCGGGTGCTCGAGGTTGGGGGCGTGCCGGGCTCTTGGGATCACATGGAGTACCGCGGCGTGCGTGGCGGCCAGGCGCTGGCCGATCGCCAGGGGAAAGACGGGATCCTCGTCGCCCCAGACGAGCCCCAGCCGGGCGTCGAGCGGCGCATCGCTGATGTAGCGGTCGCGGTGGGTCACCAGCGCGTGCAAAAGGGCCACCTGCGGCGCCCGGTAGGGGTCGACCATCTGCTCCTTGACCTGGCGCAGGGCAAAGCGAGGGGCCGGAGGCGGATCGTAGTAGGCGATCTGCAAAAGGCGCTCCACCCCGTCTTCGTCGTCGGGCACGATGAGCTCCGCGACGTTCGAGACCCCAAAGCGGGCCAGCAACTGCACGTGATCCTGCTCGGTATAGTCGGGCCCCGGGCTGTCCACCAGCACCAACCGCCGCACGCGTTCCCCGTGGGTGCGAGCGAGCAGGGTGCCCACCAGGCCGCCGTAGGAGATCCCGACCACGTCGACCCGGGCCAGGCCCTCGTGATCGAGCAGGGCGAGCATCGCCGCCACCTGGTGATCGAGGGTGGGGTCGTCGTCGGTGGAGCTCGAGCCGCCAAACCACAGCAGATCGGGGACCAGCACCGTGCGATCGGGAACGAGCGCGGGCAATTGCCCGGCCCACTGCCAGACCGCGTCGCCGCCGAAGCCGTGCAGCAGCAACACGGGCGGGCGTTGGTCACCGGGCGGACCGCGCCAGTAGTGCACCCGGTCCGCGCCCAGCGAGACGGTCTGCGCGACCAGGCCGGCCCGGACGAAGTCTCGCCGCAGGCCCTCGTGCTGGAGCCGGACCGCGTTGCAGGCCAGCAGCATCACGAGCAGCCCCACGGGTAGGGTGAGGCTCAGCAGGCCGAAGAGGCGGGCGACCGCGGGGACCGGCGCCGGTGCGGGGGACGAGCGGGGCATGGTCGTGGAAAAGAGCGAGCGCTAGAAGCGGGATTCGAATTGCACGCGGATCCAGTGCTCGGGGTTGGGTCGACGGGTGAGCGTGCTGTCCCGTCGGTCGAGGTAGTAGTAGAGATCGTAGCGGATCTTGGGGATCGCCCAGTCGCGGATCTTGTACTGGGCCTCCAGGTAGGACCACACCGAGTGTTCGAAGCGAGCATTGTCGGTGATGTCCTCCCAAAACCAGCGTACCCGAGCGCGCAGGCGCAGCGGATCGACGGGCTTGGCCACGATCATCAGGAAGGCGTTGACGTCCTGGCGCAGATCGTTGAGCTCGTCGATCCGCTCCACGCCGTCCACGCGACCGGCGATATTGCCGAAGTCCCGGAGATCTTGTTCGCTATTGCCGTCGAGATCGATCTCTCGGGACAGCTCGGCCTGCGGAAACCTCCAGTTTTGCACCTCGTGGCGGTACTGGAGCGTGAAGTAAAGTCGTTTGATCGGCTGGATCCGAGAGCGTGCGGTGATCTGCACCCGCTGGCCACCACAGATGAGCGCGCTGGTGTTGTCCATCGCGAGGATCTCGTCGATCGTCTCGGCCTCGGTGCACTGCCGAAAGCTCGACTGCCTCAGATCGCGGCTTTGGTACTCGAGCCACAGCCCCGGCTTCCACCATCGGGTCGCCTCTACGTCGGTGCGCGCAAAGATCCGCATCCGAGGGGTACGGGTCGTCTGACGCACCCAGACGTCGGCGAAGGCGCGCAGATCGACACGCTCGGTGGGCGCGCCGGCGTAGCGTACTCGCCCCCCGAGCTCGTCGCGCCCCGTGTTGCCCTGGTGGCGATCTCGCGAGGCGATCGGCCGGGAGTAGGGGTTGGCGTAGCGCTGGTCGTAGTAGCGGGCGCTCAGCTCGATCTCGTTGGAGTTCCACGAGGCGGTGTGCCGCAGGATCCCGGCGAAGCCGCCCCCGCCCTGCTGCGACGTGGGGATCCCGTCGAAGCTTCGCGAGATCTCGCCAAACAGATCCGCCCAGCGGTACCCCCACGAAAAGTCCGCGCCCACTGCGCCGAAGGGACCTGCGCGGGGCAGACGCTCGGCGGGGGCAAAGTCGAGATCCACCCCCTCGACCCGCCAGCGGGGCACGCTGCCGTACCCGGTGAGCCCCACGTGGGTGCGCTCGTCTCGAAACCACGCCACGTTGGTTCCCTGGGTGATCACGTCGACGACGTTGGGCAGGTTGCGCTGGACGTACTGGGTCGTCTGGGCGGCCGGATCGTCGCGGGCCGCGTAGATCGGGGGAGCGCGACACTCCACGTCGTCGTCGTTCGGATCGGAGCAGGCGCCGGCGTCGTAGACCCGATACTGATAGAGGTCGTAGTTCTGCATCGACCAGAACGCGTAGATCTGCAGCCAGCCCACGGGCATGGGGAGCTGCTTGGCCCCGGCCGCCACCCCGCGCAGGCCCTCGAACACCTGGAAGTTGGGCGCGACCCGGGGATCGGAATCGAGGCAGGGGTCATCGACCTGCTCCCCCGCCGCCTCGCTGCACAGTCGCGACAGGTCGTAGCGGGCGATGATCGTGTCGTCGAGGTAGAAGCCATTGGGCGTGTAGCGGCGGCTGTTGTCGAAGGTCAGGCGCTGGCCAAAGCCGATCCGGTAGGTCCCCGCGATCACCCCCCAGCGCGGGGTCTCCCACTTGGCGTAGAGCTTGGGCACGTGGGGGCGAGGGGCGTCGGGATCGGCCAGCAGGGCCTCGCGGTTGGGATCCCAGGCGGCGGGGCCCAGGCGGCGGGGATCGAGCAGGGCCGCGCCGCCCACCGTCAGGCCGCCCAGCGCGCTCAGTCGACCTTGCAGCGCCATGGGGGGGACTCGCCGATCCCCCGCGACGTAGGTCATTCGATAGCGCACGAACCCGTGCACCGTCCCTCGCTGGCCCTCGGGGCCCGGCACCAGCAAGAACGCGGCCAGGGCGGCCAGCTTGCGGCGGGACAAGACCCCCGCCACCACCAGATCGGCCGGATCGCCGATCCGCCCCGCGTCCTCGCGGTAGGCGAGGATCCGGTCGACCTCGTCGTAGGTGAGGTTGGGCAGGGCGTAAAGGCCCTCCCGCGAGGCCTCGTTGAGATCGACACCTTGGCGCAGCAGCTCGACGAGGTTCTCGTAGGTCGTGTCATTGATCTGCTGGGTCAGGAGCAGATCATTGAGCTCTTCCTCGGTGTCGATGTCGACGAAGATCCCGTACTCGACCGCCTTGGCGGGCGAGGACCAGGTGGCGATCCCCAAGGCCGTGCTCAGGATCGCGATGAGCTGCCGGGCGCGACGCCTTCGGGGGCCGCTCGGTAGGTGGCCGCCCGGCGAACCGTCAGTCACACGGATCCTCCGCGCATGCTCCCCAGATCCCCACCCGCCCGTCCTGCGCCTGTTGCTCCAGGCGGCGATACTCGTCGACGCGCTCGTCACCATTGGGGGGGATCTGCAGCACGCAGGCGAAGCCGCGGGTCAGCAACAGCTCGTTGATGCTGCGCCCGTCGACGTCCACATAGGCCAGCAGGCGATCGAAGCGATCGGTGCACTCCGAGTCGTACGACAGCGTCACCGTGCGACCCTCCACCGCCTCGCGGTTGAAGTCGGCGGCTTCGAGCCCAAAGCACTCCGGCGACGGGCTGAGCTCGGGCGTGTCGACCAGCAGGTAGCGGACGCGCTCGCCGGTGGCCAGCTGGATCGTGTCGCCGTCGATCACCAGGTCGACCACCCCCTCGGCGGGGCCGCAGTCGGGCTGGGCCTCGCACGCCAGCCCCGCCTCGAGGCCCAGGGCCAGACCCAGGACGCCCACGCAGGCCCACCGCGTGCCGCGGATGGGGGTCAGCATGCCGGCCCCACCGCGGCGGGCGTGCCCAGGTCGCCGTCGCCATAGGGCTCGGTCGCCGCGCAGAAGTTGCCCTCGTCGTCGTTGAGCGCCGGGTTCTCGCTACCCGAGTCGAGACTCCACGACGCGCCGGTGGGGCTGTCCGACCAGGTGATCGTATCCAGCGCGGCGCCGCCAATGCCCACGAACAGGGTGCCACCGCCGTTGGTCAGCCCGAAGCTGAACGTACCGACGACGGGCGGGAGGCCGCCGTTTTGGGTGGGATCGGCGTTGCGGGCCATGATCACCCGCTGTCCTGCGCTCACCGTGATGCAATCACCGCCGGCCGGGAGGGTCGCGTCGGGGTTGGTCGGGTCGTCGCCGTACTCCAGGCCGTTGAGGTCGACGTTGGCGGTGGCGAGCACCTCGAACCACTCGCCGTTCTGGTCGGACACCGCGTCGGGGTTGGGCATCAACTCGGTGATCACCAGGTCACCCAGGGTCGGCACGAGCACGGCGCGAGGGACTCCGGCGTCCAGGCACATGCCATCGGACATCCCGCCGCCGCACGCGGGGCCCACCGTACCGGGCGAGCCCAGATCGCCGGCACCGTAGGGCTCGGTCGCGGTGCAGAAGTTGGCCGCGTTGTCGTTGTCGGTGGGGTTCTCGGCGGCGGGATCGAGGGTGATCGAGGCGCCGGTGGGGCTGCCCGACCAGGTGATCGTGTCGAGCGCTTCGCCGCCGTAGCCCACGAACAAGGTGCCGCCCCCGTTGGTCAGCCCGAAGCCGAAGGTGCCGACCACGGCCGGTAGCCCGCCGTTTTGGGTGGGATCGGCGTTGCGGGCCAGGATCACCCGCTGCCCCGCGCTCACCGTGATGCAGTCGCCGCCGGGCGGGAGGGTCGCGTCGGGGTTGGTCGGGTCGTCGCCGAACTCGAGGCCATTGAGGTCGACCTCGGCCGTCACCAGCACCTCGAACCACTCGCCGTTGGCATCGGTGACGACGTCGGGGTTGGGCATCAGCTCGGTGATCACCAGATCCCCGGCCATGGGACGGATGAGATCGCGCTCGTTGCCACCGTCGTTGCAGGTCCCGGTGGAGACCCCGCCGCACGAGGGGTTCGGCTCGCCGGGCGTGCCGAGATCACCGTCCCCATACTCGTCGACCGCGTCGCACCAGCGGCCCTCGTCGTCGTTGGCTCGGGGGTCGCTCTGCGCCGGATCGAGGCTGCGAGCCGCTCCCGTCCCCGAGGACGACCACATCACCAGATCCAGGGTGCTGTCCTCGGTACCGACCCACAGTGAAGCACTGGAGTTGCTCAGGGCGAAGTCGAAGGTGGCATCGACCGCGGGCAGGTTCCCGTTGATATTGGGGTCGGGCTCGCGGGCCAGCAGCACGTGGTCGCCGGCGCTCACGCTCAGGCAGTCTTCCACCTCGACCGTCGACCGGGCCTCTCCCTCCTCGGTGCCCAGCCAAAGGCCATTGAGGTCGACGGCGGCGTTGGCTCGAAGCTCGAACCACTCGCCCTCGCTGTCGCCCACCGCGTCGGGGTTGGGCATCAGCTCGGTGATCACCAGGTCGCCCGGCTGCGGGGCGACCACCTCGCGGAACGCGTCCCCGTCGAGGCACTGGCCCGGCGGCGGTGGGATCGCGCACTCTTCGTTGGCCGCCCCTGGCGAGCCCAGGTCGCCCGCGCCGTAGGGGAGGGTCGAGGGACACAAATAGCGTGGATCGTCGTTGTCCTGCGGGTCGCGGTGGTCCGGGTCGAGGTTGAGCGAGGCTCCGGCCGGCGCGCTCTCGTAGCTGATGATGTCGAGGATGGCCCCGGCGTAGCTCACCACCACCTGCCCGTCGCTGTTGCGCAGCGAAAACCCCAGCGGCTGGTCGACCGTGGGCAGGCCGCCGTTGAGCATGGGGTCGATCTCGCGGGCGAACACCAGCCGGGTGCCGGCGGCCACCGGGATGCAGTCGTTACTCGCCACCGGCTCGGATTCCTCGAGCTCGTCGGGATCGGTGCCCAAGGCGAGCCCGTTGAGATCGATGTCCGCGCCTACGTAGAGCTCGACCCACTCCCCGTCGGTCTCCTCGCTGGCCTCGGGGTTGGCCAGCATCTCGGTGATCACCACGTCCCCGAGCGCCGGGGCCCGGGCCTCGCGGACTGTGCCGCCGTCGATGCACGAAAGCGGGCCCCCCGTGCCGATGCAGATGTCGTTGGGCTCGCCCGGGGTGCCCCGGGATTCCATGTCGAACTCGGTGGTGGCGTCGCACCACTGGCTCAGGTCGTCGTTGCTCGTGGCGTCGGGGGTGCGATCGCCGGTGAAGCTGCGCGAGGCCCCGTCGCCCGGCTCGGTGTAGATCGTCGCGTCGATCGTGCGATCGCCGCAGGCCACCTCGAGCCGCCCCGAGGCGTTGCTCATGCTGCCCAGATCGCTGTCGTAGCCGTAGTCGAGGTAGGGGACCACGGCGAGCACGTCGTCCTCGTTGAGCACCGGGCCGGCCACGGTGTATCCGCCGGCGGGGATCGTCCAGCTCTGGAGGACCCGATGGAACTCGTTGTCGGTGCCGTCCTCCTGGCCCAGTAAAAGGGCCACGCCCCGCAGGTCGAACTCGGTCTCGCTGGCGTTGTACAGCTCGAACCACTCGCGGCCGTCATCGGCGCCCGCGGGGTTGGCCATGATCTCGGTGATCACCAGGTCGCCGGGCAGCAGCCCCTGCTCGCAGGCGCCGGGAGGCAGCACGCTGTCGTGGCCACATGCGGAACAAAAGAGCAGGAACAAGGAGGCCGACGTCAGCCAGCAGGGAGAGGGGAGAGCACCTCGAGACGGCATGGGGATCCTCGGTGGGGGAGCGTGTTCTAGAGACCAGGGTCGGAGTCGGGGGAAGCGGGTGGAGCTGGAGCGGGTGGAGCCGGTAAAGACGCAGGCTCGGGCGTGTCGTCCGGCACCGGCCCGGGCGCGGGCGGCTCGGTGGGCGGTGCCGGATCCTCATGTGCGGGAGCTGGTCGGTCGTCGGCGGGCGGCGTTTCGGGCTCGGTCGCCGCCACGGGCTCGGCGTTCGGTGCACGGTGTGCGGGGCGGGTGTCGACGAACGAGATCTGCTCGGGCTTGCGGATCCGAACCTGCAGCTGCGAGCGCGGGGGCTCGTCTTTACGGCTCCGCTTGCGCTTTTGCCGGAACACATAGCGGCTGACCGTGCCCCGCACTTGCACGTACTCGCCGCGGGCCTCTTCGATGTCCGAGCGGGTCAGCACGTCGTCTTCGAAGAAGATCAGGGGCAGGTCGCTGAACATGCGCCGAGACAGCAACACCCGCGCGGGCCGGTTGCCCTGCCGGGGGCGGATCTCACCGACGGTAGCCAGCAGCACGACCTCCTCGCCTTCGAGCGCTTCGAGCCGCTCCATCGCGTCCCAGTTGGTCAGCGCGATGAAGTGGTCTTGGGTCTGCGCTTGTTGCTCGAAGTCGGCGATCACCTCGGCGCGCGCGTTCCACCACGTAAGGCGCCGATCGTAGTCATCGTAGTGCTCTTTGGCGGGATCCCAGATCCCGCGCCCGGCCGCGCGGGCCTCTTGCTGGGCTTGCACGAACTGGTCGTGGAAGCGTCGCGAGTAGCCATACTTGGTGAAGTAGGGGCTCATGCCCGCGCGCACGCACTCGACGTTGTAGTTGAGCCAGCGGCCGTCCCTTTCCACCATCACATAGGTCAGCAGGCGGCCGTAGCGGCCGCGTAGCTCTTTGGGGTGGTCGCGCTCCAGCCGGACGGTGCGCACGCCGTCCAAGAACTCCTCGGCCCAGTGCTTGGCGTCCATGCCCAGCGGGGTGGCCGCCTTGATCGGACGATCGTGCCCCGCTTGTTTGTTGGCCAGGTAGGCCTCGAAGCCCTGGTCGTAGGCCCGACGATCCTTGTCGGACTTGAAGGTCTCCTCGGTGTCGATGGCTAAAAGCCGCAGCGTGCCGTCGATGCCGACCACCTTGATCGTGTCACCGTCGACCACCGCGGGGCTGGCGAGCAAGAACTCGCCGACGACCAGCCCTGGCGAGGTGTCGGCCGCGGTAAGGCGGGTGCGCAGCTGCTCGCGGTCGTAGCGACCCTGCGAGCGAGGGGCACAGGCGGCCGCCAATAATCCCAGCGCCAGCGCCAGCGGTCCGAGCCGGCCTCGGCTTCTAAATCTTAGCCGCATGGCCGGTTGACCTCCCCCGGAGAGCCGGGCAGCCCCAGCGCGGTCTGGGGCCCCTCGGTCGGCGGTGGCGTGTCGTCGACGCACCAGCGAGTGGCCACGTCGTTGGCCTCGGCGTCGGGCATCATGGCGCCGTCGAAGCCATACGTGCCCTCGACCGGCAGATCGGCGTAGACGAAGCTGTCGATCACCTGGCCGCACGCTCGTAGCTCGACGCGGGCGCTCGAGAATAGCTCCATGGGATCGGCGTCGGCGTCGTCGGGAAGCACCAGGCCGTCGGTGTCCTCGAAGCTCGGATCCTGGCGGAAGTCGGCGTTGAAGCTGTAGTCGATCTCCGGGCGCACGCTGGGATCGAGGGGGAGGCTGCCCAAGACGACGTACTGTCCCGGAGTGACCACCAGGGACTCGCGCACGAGGAAGTCGCGCTGCTGCGTGCCCCGGAGGCTGGTCAGCACCCCGCGCAGCCCCAGCAGATCGAGGTTGTCGTCGGTGGCATTGTAGATCTCGAACCACTCTCCCCGCGAGTCGGGCCCCTGTTGCGGGCCTCGGAGCTCGGTGAGCACGAGATCTCCTTCGGCTAGCTCGAGCAGGCACGGCTCGGGCTCGCGGACGCACCCGGTGGCGGTCGCCGATCCGATCAGCAAGATCGATCCGAGCGCACGAACCCACGGGCTCGCGCGGCGTCGTGAACGACCGTCGCACAGCGGTTCGATCAAGAGGGGGGTGACCTCCGAACGGGCCGCAGTCTAGGGCAGCGGATGGTCCCGTGCTACGGGGATCCTCTCGTAGAACGTGTGTTCGAAGGGCGGTCGGTGGGCCGACCGGTCGCCCATGCTCCACCGTCAAGTAACGTCTGTGCTACGAGATCGAGAGCCAATGTGGAGCGCGTGGTGCGGGCGACGAGCGCGGTGGGATCCGTGTTCCTCGTCGATCGTCCACACTGGCCCTATCCGTGTGGCGAATCCGTGCGGCGAACCCGTGCGGCCGATCCGTGCGGCCGATCCGTGCGGCCGACCCCGTGAGTTGGAGATCGACCGGGTCGAGGGGACTTGCGCGGATCTCGGCTTGACGATCTCATCGATGATCGGTCCCAAGCCCAAGAAGCGTGCGGCGGGACTTCGCACGCGAGTCGACCGGTTGCTCGCGGATCAAGTCGCTCGGGTTCACGTCAGCTGGATGCCCGAGCAACCGTTCAAGCTACTCGATCACAGGAGCGGCGGCTACCAGGGCCTCCACCTCGCCGATGAGCGCCCGCGTGTCGTCCACGTAGAGCGCGGTCTCGCCGCCGAGCGTCTCGGCAATGCGTGGGCCATGCTCCTTGCCCAGCTCGCCTTCGAGTTTGTCGAGGTAGGTGCGGAAATGGCCCAAGGGCATGTTGTCCGGCTCTCGCACCGCCTCGCCCTGCGAAAGACGCTCGCGCATCAGCAGCAGGGCCGTGCGCATGACGTTGAGCTTGATCCGGTGGGTTGCGATTGCGCGCGGGTCGTCGCCCGACAAGAAGGCCCGGGAAAACTCCGACAGGAAGTGACGCCCCGCGTCGAGCAGCGGGTGAGTGGCGAAGCGGCCGTAGTGCGAGACCTCGCCCGGGTGCTCGTCGGTGCCCCGCAGCTCGGTGAAGTAGTGCCCCTGGGTGGCCAGGCGGTGGAGCGTGAAGAAGGGATCGTGGTACCCGTCGTGGACGAAGCTCAAGAAGTGCCAGTAGTGCAGCTTGTTGGCGGCGGCGTCCTCACGCATGAGCAGGGCGGGGTCGTAGACCTGCCCGAGGGTCATCCACGGGTGCACGAGTTGCTTGGGTAGCTTGCGCAGCTCGAGGGTCTGCAAGTCCTCGGCGGGGACCTCCTGGCGGAAGTCCTCGGGGAAGCTGGCGATGATCCGCTCGTTGGCGACCTTGCCCGGATCGGTCGAGGGATAGCAGATCGGCTCGATGTGGTTGCCGCCGAGCTTGAAGAAGGGGTTGAGGGGCTCGCCGTACTGCTCGGCGTAGCGGCGCAGCGGCACCCCCCCGACCTCGGGCCACTGCTCGTCGGCGAGCAGCGAGCGGCGGAACAGGTGCTGCACCACCTGCTGGCTGCGCCGCTTGTTGCGGTTGAGGGTCACCAGGTAGCCGGCGGCCGTCTTGTACTTGCAGTTGGGCGCGTCGTCGCCGAACTGCGCCTCGAACTGGTCGGTGTTCGACTCCTCGTCGAGCTGCTCGAGCATGGCAAAGAAGCGCTCGTCGGTGGGATCGTCGATGTACGCGTCGACCAGCGCATACCAGCCGTCGGGATCATAGGGCGGCGAGCCCAACGGAGGCATATAGTCGTTGACGTCGTGGTGGACATCGCCGTTGAAGCCGTCCTCGGTCCACCGGGGCAGCGGGATCCCGATCTTGAGGGTGCGCAGGTCGAGCTGGCGCACCTGGTCCCAAGCCTGCCGCGCATCGTCCACATCGCGGATGATCTCGGTCTCGATCGCCACCCCCATGTCCCGCAGCTGCTGGCCAAAGGCCGCATCTTGCTCTTGCGGGGTGTCCCCGGGCAGTACCTCTCCGCCCGGCTGGAGCGGGCGATACTCGGGGCTGCACGGCCGGATGATGTCGAACCGGCGCCGTTGGGCATGGACCAGGTCGACCACGGCGGCGGCGTCCTGCGGCGGCACGTGCAGCGCGGCCCGCCGCAGGATCGCGTCGTCGGGGTAGCCGAGCACGGCCAGATCAATAGCGTCGGGGGTGTGGCAGTTGGCGCAGGCGACCCCGTGCTCGTCGGGCTGGCGCCACACGGCCAGGCCTCGTTCGTAGGCCTGCTCGACCTCTTGCTCGGTCCAGCCCCACTCGCCGGTGGCGGGCAGCGGGTCGATGTTCTCGTTGGCCAGCGCGATGAGCTCCTCGTAGTCCGCCTCGAGCTCGGCATCGGAGATAAAGCTCGTCTCGAACGCGGGCATGGCTCCGCGACCTTGGCGGACGATGTCTTTCCACTCGCCCAACGACAGCGTCCCGTTGATCGCCGGGTAGCGGTCGCGCCCCTTGCCCACCGGGCCGTGGCACGACGCGCACGAGCGCTGGAACGGGGAGGAGAGCGACGCCACCGTGCCGACGGTGTAGGGCGGCGGCTCGATGGTCGGGCAGTCGAACACGCCCTCGTTGCCGACCAGCGGCGGATCGGTCGGCTCGCCGCCCTGGCCCGGCCAGTCCGGGCCGCCCGAGTCGTTGTCTGGGTCCTCCATCGGGTCGCCTCCCGAGGTGTCGCCTCCTTGCAGTGGCGCGTCGGTGCCCCCGTAGCAGCCCGCAACGAGCAGCAGTGCGCCCCAGATCCATACCCCCGTCTTGTCGTCACGCTCGCTCATGGTCTCGGTCTCGGTCTCGGTCTTTGGTCTCGGTCTGCATGGGGTCAGGGGCGTGTCGCCGCCGGCAGTGACAGTTTTTTTTGGCCCGGTTTCGTCTTGGGGGTGACCAACCTCACCGCCACAGACGGGTTGGGGGCTTCAGGCCGAGGTGCTCGGAGCTCGGGTGTCGCAGGGTCTGGCGTGCCATGGGCCGGAGCGCTAGAAGTCGGCATGGAACCGCTGCCGCTGTCGGTCTTTACGCGCCTGCCCAAGACCGATCTCCACGTCCATCTGGATGGATCGATGCGACTGGAGACCGTGCTCGAGCTCGCCCGTGAGCAGGGCTCGACGCTGCCGGCGGCCGATGTGCCGGGGCTGGCCGCGGCGATGCACATCGGGCAGAACACCGGAAGCCTGGTCGAGTACCTGCGGGCCTTCGACATCACGCTGGAGGTGCTGCAGACCCGGGAGGCCCTCTATCGGGTCGCGTATGAGCTGGCCGAGGACGCGGCCCGCGAGAACGTGCGCTACATGGAGGTGCGCTACTCGCCCATGCTGCACACCCGCCGCGGGCTGCGGCTGACCGCGGTGGTCGAGACGGTGCTCAAGGGGCTCTACGACGCCGAGCTCGACCACGGGATCATCAGCCGCATCATCGTCTGCGGGATCCGCAACATCTCGCCCGCCTCGTCGCTCGAGATGGCCGAGCTGGTGGTGGCCTACAAGAACCGCGGCGTGGTGGGCTTCGATCTCGCCGGGGCCGAGGACGATCACCCGGCCAAGGAGCACCAAGAGGCGTTTCAGCTGGTGCGCCAGAACAACATCAACGTGACGATCCACGCCGGCGAGGCCTACGGGCCGCCCTCCATCGCGCAGGCCCTCCACATCTGCGGGGCTCATCGGATAGGGCACGGTTGTCGCCTGCGCGAGGACGGAGATCTGCTGCACTACGTGATCGATCACCGGATCCCGCTGGAGTGCTGCCCCTCGTCCAACGTGCAGACCGGCGCCGTCAAGAGCCTCGGCTCGCACCCGATGCGCCTTTATTTCAACCTCGGGGGTCGGGTCACCGTCAACACCGACAATCGGCTCATCACCGACACCTCCGTCTCCGAAGAGATGCACCTGATGCACACGCAGATGGGCTTTTCCCTCGACGACATCAAGCAGATCGTGCTCAACGGGTTCAAGAGCGCCTTCTTGCCCTTTCACGAGAAGCGGCGATTCCTCGAGGCCACCAGCGCCGAGCTGGCCGAGTTCGATCCCACGGTCCAGCTCGAGCTCGACGCGACCTGAGCCGCGATCCCCGATCCGTGATACGACCATCCGGTCGTGGAGCTCTATCGCCTCGTCTCGGTCGTCGGTGCGTTCGCCTTGGTGGGCTTGGCCTTCGGGCTGTCGACCCACCGACGGTCAGTCAAGCTGCGCGTGGTGCTGTGGGGGGTGGGCTTGCAGTGGCTTTTGGGGATCTTGCTGCTGCGCGTGCCGGCGGGGCAGCAGGCCCTGGCCGCCGCCTCGACCGCGGTGCAGTCGGTGCTCGAGCAGAGCTACGAGGGCTCGACCTTCGTGTTCGGCTCGCTGGGGGCGGCCGCGGGCGGCGACTCGGGGCTGGGTACGATCTTCGCGTTCCAGGTGCTGCCCACCATCATCTTCATCGCCTCGCTGTTCTCGATCCTCTACCACCTCGGGGTCATGCAGCGCGTGGTCCGGGTGCTGGCCTGGCTGATGATGCGCACCATGGGCGTCAGCGGGGCCGAGTCGCTCTCGGTCGCGGCCAGCGTGTTCATGGGGCAGACCGAGGCGCCGCTCACCATCCGGCCCTTGCTCGACCGGCTCACCGAGTCCGAGCTGTTCTTGGTGATGGTGGGGGGCATGGCGTCGGTCTCGGGGGCGATCCTCGGGGCCTACGTGGCGATCGGGCAGGTGCCGGTCGGCAACCTGCTGACCGCGGTCGCCATGACCGCCCCGATCTCCATCGTCATGGCCAAGCTGATGGTGCCCGAGACCCAACAGCCGCAGACGCTGGGGACGCTGGACGTCGAGATCCCCAAGACCGACGCCAACGTGCTCGATGCGGCGGCCAGCGGGGCCAGCGATGGCCTCAAGCTCGCGCTCAACGTGGGGGCCATGCTCATCGCGTTCGTGGCCCTGGTGGCGCTGTGCAACGTGGTGCTGGGCGTGCTGACGGTCGGGGGCGAGCCGCTGACCCTCCAGCGGATCATGGGGTGGCTGTTCTTCCCCGTGGCCGTGCTGATGGGCACCCCCCTCTCCGAGGCGCAGTCGGTGGGATCGGTGCTCGGCACCCGGGTGGTGCTCAACGAGCTCTATGGCTTCGAGATGATCCGCGCGCTGGGCAGCGAGCTTTCGGTGCGCTCGCAGGCGATCGTCACCGTGGCGATCTGCGGGTTCTCCAGTGTGTCGAGCATCGGGATCCTCATCGGAGGCTTGGGGGGCCTGGCCCCGTCACGCAAGCACGACATCGCCCGGCTCGGGCTACGAGCGCTGGTGGCGGCCACCCTGAGCAACTTCGCCTCTGCGTGCGTGGCCGGGGCATTGATCTGACTCCGATCGCGGCGTCGGACTCGCGGCCGAGCGTGCTGGGTGGCCCATGGGTGGGCACCCGGTCGGCCCACTGGTGGGCCACCCGGCGATCGTGCGGATGTAGGTTGGCGAGATGATTGGACCGTGTCCCGGCATGCGATTGGCAGTAGGGAGGGGGGATGGCCCGGCTCGACGCCTTGCCGACGCCCCACGATCGCCTGGTCAAGTGGGTCTTCTCCCGTCCCGAGACGGCGGCGGTCTTGCTACGTCGCGTTCTGCCGCCCAAGGTGCTCGCATGTCTCGACCTCGAGCGGATCCACGTGGTGTCGACCTCGCTGGTCGGTCCGCGTTTGGGCCTGGGTCACTCCGATCTCATCTATTCCATTGGGGTCCGTGGGTCATCCGAGCGGTTGATGGTGTTCGCGGCGATCGAGCACCAATCGTCGCCATCCCCGCTGATGCCGCTCCGCATGGTCCGGTACGTGGTCTGGGTCTGGGAGCGCCACCTGGCCATGGCGGGTTCCCAGGCTCGAACGATCCCCTTGGTCTTTCCGATCGTGATGGTGCAGCGTCCCTCGAAGTGGAACGGCCCGAACCGGCTCTCTGAGCTCTTCGAGATTCCCGATGCGCTCGATGGGGTGCTTCGCCCGCCCGTAGAGCTAGAGCTCTACATCGATGACATGAGTGAGTCGGTACTTGACGATCCAGTTGCGTCTCCCGAAGTCCTGGCGTTGGTGGAGCTGACACGGGCCTTGATGGTCGCGTATCATGATCGCGCGTCGCTGACCGACGCACGCATCGAGCAATTGGCGCCGTTGTTCGACCGGGTGCTACGCCATCGTCGCGAGGATGCCGAAGCGCTGTGGACGTATGTCGTCCATTGTTTCGATGATGACTCTCCGGTACTGGAGATGTTGCTGAACGCCGTGAGCAAGGAGAATCAAGCGATGGGACGAACATATCGAGAAGCGTGGTTGGAGGAAGGGATGGCCAAGGGGATGGCCAAGGCGCTGCTGCAGTTGCTGGAGCATCGGCGCGTGCCGATCTCGTCCGAGCAGCAGCGGCGGGTCTTGACCACCCAAGACGAACCGACGCTGGAGCGCTGGTTTCAGCGGGCCCTGTGCGCTGATTCCGTCGAGCGAGTCTTCGAGCCGGTGGCCTGAGCCGACCGGTCGCGTCAACGACGAATTGGGCGGCGTTGTCCTGATCGGGGCTCGAACAGCGGCGCTCGCCGCGGTCGTCGGTCGCGGGTATAACCGGGCCCATGGGGCAACTCATCGTCGTTCGCCACGGGCAGGCTTCAATCATGAAGGCCGACTATGACGAGCTCTCCGAGCGCGGTCGGGAGCAGGCCTCGACCTTGGGCCGGTTCTTCGCCGACCAGCGGTGGACCTTCGACGCCGTGTTCGCGGGTCCGGCCCGTCGCCACCGCGATACCGCGGCCTTGGCTGGCGAGTCGATGGTGCAGGCGGGTCGTGGCTGGCCCGCGGCGGTGGAGATCCCGCAGCTCGACGAGCACGACGCATTTTCCCTGGTGCGCGCGGGCACCTCGGCGCTGGCCGACGTGCCCGAGGTGGCGCAGGGGCAGCGCGCGCTGGAGGCCGCCCAGACGCCGGCCGAGCGCTCCCGTGGGTTTCAGCGATTGTTCGAGGCGGTGATGCACCGCTGGATGGCGGGGCGCTTCGAGCCCCAAGGCGTCGAGACCTGGCCCGAGTTTCGCCAGCGGGTCACCGCGGGGCTCGAGCAGATCCTCGCCTCGGATGCTCGCCGGGGGGTCGTGTTCAGCTCGGTAGGTCCGCTGGCCGTGCTGCTGCAGCGGGCGCTCGGCACGGACGACGCCGCGAGTTTTCGCACCGCCTGGCGGCTGCGCAATGCTTCGCTCACCACGTTCGTCTTCGATGGCCAGGGTCGCTTTACGCTCGACGGATTCAACGCGCTGCCGCACCTGCCCGATCCTCGGGCGTGGACCTTTCGCTGACGCGACAAAACTGCGATCGCGGCTATAGCGAGGCGCCTGCGTCCCTCCGTGGGCGTCCCTTTGGTAGAGTACCGACCCTCCCACGCACCCCCTCGCTCCCCGGAACCCCATGGACTTTGCGATCTCCGATCAACTCTCCGTCACCCTGGCCATGCTGCAGCGCTTCGTCGAGGAGCGGGTGATCCCGCTCGAAGAGCAGGCTCGCACCGAGGGCTTTGCCGCGACCATGCCGCGGATCGCCGAGCTACGGGCGCATGCACGTGAGCACGGCCTGTGGCTGCCGCAGCTACCCAAGGCCCACGGCGGCATGGGCCTGTCGGTCCTCCAGCACGGGCTGATGAGCGAGGTGCTGGGTCGCTCGCCGCTGGGTCACCTCACGCTCAACTGCCAGGCCCCCGACGCCGGCAACATGGAGTTGCTCATCGAGTACGGCACCGACGACCAAAAGGAGCGCTGGCTGCAGCCCCTGCTCGATGGCCAGATCCGCAGCTGCTTTGGCATGACCGAGCCCGAGTTCGCCGGGAGCAACCCGGTGTGGATGGGCACGCAGGCTCGCCGCGAGGGCGACGAGTGGGTCATCGATGGCCACAAGTGGTTCACGTCCTCGGCCGACGGGGCCGCGTTCTGCATCGTGATGGCGGTCACCGAGGATGATGCCGCGCCCCACGAGCGGGCCAGCATGATCATCGTGCCCACCGACACCCCCGGGTTCACTCTGGTGCGCAACATTCCGGTGATGGGCGAGCCGGGCTCGGGCTGGATGAGCCACTCCGAGGTCCGCCTCGAGAACGTCCGCGTGCCCATCGATCACATCCTGGGCCGGCCCGGGGAGGGCTTCAAGCTGGCGCAGGCCCGCCTGGGTCCGGGCCGGATCCACCACTGCATGCGCTGGATCGGCCTGTGCAACCGGGCCTTCGATCTGATGGCTCGCCGCGCGGTCACCCGCCGCTTGTCCCCGGACAAGACGCTCGCCGACACCCAGACCGTCCAAAACTGGATCGCCGAGTCGCGCGCCGAGATCGACGCGACTCGGCTGCTCGTGCTCCATGCCGCCTGGCGGATCGACACCGTCGGGGTCAAGGCCGCGCGCGAGGACATCTCCCTCATCAAGTTCCACGCGGCCAACGTGCTCATGCGCGTGGTCGATCGCGCGATCCAGTGCCACGGGGCCTTGGGGATCACCGAGGACACGATCCTGTCGTGGATCTATCGCCACGAGCGCGGCGCTCGGATCTACGACGGGCCCGACGAGGTCCACAAGGCCGTGGTCGCTCGTCGGATCTTGCGGCGCTACGCGTCCGCGATCGAGGCCAACACCACCGAGTCCTGAATCGGGAACCGCGGATGTCTGGCCAAGCACCTCTCGATGGAACCAAGCCCGTGCGCGAGGGCGAGCAGCTCGATCTGCCCGCGCTCGATGCCTATCTCACCCAACAGATCCCGGGCCTCTCGGGCGAGCTGGTCGTCGAGCAGTTCCCCAGCGGCTACTCCAACCTGACCTACCTGCTGCGCAAGGGGTCGACCGAGCTGGTGCTGCGGCGTCCGCCCTTCAAGGTCCAGGTCAAGTCGGGGCACGACATGGCGCGCGAGCACCGGGTGCTCGGGGCGCTGCAAGGGATCTATCCCCACGCCCCGCGCCCGCTGGCCTACTGCGAGGACGACGCCGTCATCGGGGCGCCCTTCTACGTGATGGAGCGGCGGCGCGGGGTGATCCTGCGCAAGCACCTGCCCAAGGAGCTCGGCGTCGAGCCGCCGACCCTACGCCGCATGTGTGAGTCGCTGGTCGACGAGCTCGCGGCCCTGCACCAGATCGATCTGCAGGCGTCGGGGTTGGCCGACTTTGGGCGTCCCGAGGGCTACGTGCGGCGGCAGGTCGAGGGGTGGATCGAGCGCTTTGGCCGAGCCCAGACCAGCGAGGTGCCCGACATCGACCAGATCGGCGCTTGGCTACGCGAGCACATGCCCCCCGACAGCGAGTCGCCCGCCCTGGTCCACAACGACTACAAGTTCGACAACGTAATGCTCGATCCGGACGATCCCACCAAGATCGTGGCCGTGCTCGACTGGGAGCTTTGCACGGTGGGCGACCCCTTGATGGACATCGGCACCACGCTGGGCTACTGGGTGCAGTCCGACGACGATCCTCGCTGGCAGGCGATGGCCTTCGGCCCGACCAACGCGCCCGGCGCGATGACCCGGCACGAGGTCGCGCAGCGCTACGCCGAGCGCACCGGGCGGGACGTGTCCAACATGCTCTACTACTACTGCTTCGCCCTGCTCAAGCTCGCGGGGATCGTGCAGCAGATCTACTACCGCTGGAAGAAGGGCTACACCAAGGATCCTCGCTTCGGGATGCTCGACCAGGTCGTGCTCGCCCTGGGGGCCACGGGGGTCCGGGCGATCGACCGCGGCCGCTACTGAGGCCGCTACTGAGGCCGCTACTGATCCGGCGAGGCGCCGGGCTCAGGAGCGGATCTCCAGCTGCCGTCGCATGGGCGTGCCCCGACGATCCACCGTGACCTCCACGTGAGAGGCGTGGCGGAGCTTGCTGTAGAGCCCCATCGCCACGTCCATCGTCAGCGGAGAGCCGCCGACCTCGGTGATGATGTCGCCGTTCTTGAGGCCCAGCAGGTGGGGGAGGCTCCCCTTGCGCACCCCCCGGAGCCGGAACCCGGGCGAGCCGTCCTTGGCCTTGGTCGGGGCCACGCCGCCCTGACCAACCAGCAGCTTGGGGTTGGCGATGAGCGTCTCCACGAACGCGCGGTCGACCACGCAGTCGCCCTTATTCGTGCACTGGATCGCCTCCGCGGCGCCGTCTATAGCGTTGCGAGAGGTCTGAGGCTTCTTGGCGGCGGTCTTGGCCGGGCGTGACGCGCTCGACTTGGCCGGCTTGGCCGGCGCCGCCAAGGCCCCGAAGGGGATGTACTCGAGCACGCCGTTGTGGCTGATGTGGACCACGCCGGTCGCGACGTGCACGACCTCCACCTGGCCCCCGACCAGATCGCCCACGCCAAACAGACCGCCCACGCCGCGCTCCGTGTCGATGAGCGTCGCCACCGACAGGGAGGGATCTTCGTGCTCCATGGTCGCGGCCACCACCAGCGGCAGCTGGCTGCGGCGGGCCCCCGACAGATCCTCGCCCAGATCTTTGCCGGCCGGATCGTGCGACGCCCCGCCATCGGCACCCGGCGCGGCCGCTGGGCTACACGTGGGGCAAAAAGCGTTGCGCCCCAGGATCCGCGCGGCCGTACGCTCGGCCTGGCGCGCCCGGTCGTTGCCCGAAGCCTGGCGCGCCACCACGGGACCCTCGCTGGGTTCGCTATCGTCCGCATCTGGTGTTGGCGCGGGGGCGGTCGTCCGATCCGACATCAGGTAGAGGGCCAGCAGCGTGGTGGTCGTGTTGGCCAAAAAGCCCGTCACCACGAGCGCGCCCAAGAGCTTGACCATCCAGAAGTTGTGTTGGAGCAGCCAGGTCACGGGGGACCAAAGAGCAAAGGGCCGGCCAGGCCGGTTCGCTCAATGCTCTCGACTACTTGCCCTGGCTGGGACCCCCATGAACGCCGGGTTCGCTCGCCGGGGCGTCACGCCCGCCCGCGGGCTCGTGACACGCTGACATGACGAAATGACAATCCCATCGCGCTCGCTCACCCGGTGCTCGGATCGCAACGGGCGATCACCGACGGCCAACGGCCGTGGGCTCGACCCGACGTCGCCGGCGCGGACGGTCGGGTCGGGTCGGCTTGGAGGCCGTGGCCTCGGCCGCCGTCGGTGCGCGGGGCGACGCGCCGGGCTCGGCTTCGCTCGGGAGCACGCAGCGGACATAACCCTCGTGGATCCGGCTGCGCACGATCCCGCCCTGGCGGCGCGCGTAGCTGGACTGGGACAGCTCCATGGCCTCGCCCTCGCAGGTTTGGCGCACGGTGCTCTTCCAGCGGCGCTCGAGCAGCTTGGCCGAGGTCAAGCGTCCGCCCTCCACCATCACGTACTGCGTGCCGTCCTCTCCGGGGGGCGAGATCTCCGTGCGATCGGTGGGGGCCGCCAGTGGCAGCAACGGGAGCGCCGCACACCCCAGAGGGGCGAGGCACGCGAGCAACCACCAAGAGCCGACGAGCCAAGGCAAGCGCATCGTCGTCCCACGGTGCCACGAAGGCACGGAGTCGGCCAAGAAACCCGCACGAACCGCGCATACCAAGACCGAGGCCGGGCGCGACTTTGTCGCGCATCCGAGCCGGCCTCGGCATCAATCATCAGCCCATGGCCGCGGTCAAGCCCGTTGCGTGGGCGAACAGGCCCAAAAGGCCCCCGGTGTGCACGAACAGCACGTGCTTGGCCCCCGCGAAGCGCTCGTGGCTCCACTCGCGGTGCAGGGCGAACATCGCCTTGCCGCTGTAGACCGGGTCGAGCATCACCCCTTCGAGCCGGGCCAGGGTCAGCAGCAGCGCCAGCTCCTCGGGGCGAGTGCGTCCGTAGCCCTCGCCTACGTACCCGTCGATGAGCTCGATCTGCTCGGGGGGGACCGACACCGGCAGGTTGTACTGCCGAGCGGTGGCCTCGGCCAGCGATCCTATCAGCTCGCGGAACGTGGCCGCGTCGTCACACACGTTGACCCCGTAGAGCTTCGCCTCGAGCCCGAACAGGCGCCGACCCAGCTCCAGCCCGGCGCTCGTGCCCCCCGAGCCCACCGCGTGCACGATCGCGTCGAAGCGCACCCCGTGCTCGGCCTCGGCCTGCGCGATCTCTTTGGCGGCCTCGATGTAGCCCCAGCTGCCCACCGGCATGCTGCAGCCCTCGGCGATCACGTAGGGGTGGCGGCCCTCGGTTCGCAGCTGCTCGGCCAGCGATTCCATCCGCTCGTCGTGTGCTCGGTACTGCTCCGGGGTCACCCAGTGGATCTCGGCCCCCAGCACTTGGTCGAGCAAGAGGTTGCCCGTGGCCTCGACGGGCGGCTCGCCGCGCAGCAACAGGGCCACCCGCAGGCCCACCTGCCGGGCCAGGGCGGCCGTGGCTCGGCAGTGGTTGGACTGGATCCCGCCGCACGTAATGAGCGTGTCGGCTCCGATGTCGAGCGCGTGCTTGACCGCGTATTGCAGCTTGCGGATCTTGTTGCCGCCCAGCAGTCCGCCGGTATCGTCGTCGTGCTTGATCCACAGGGTGGGGCCGCCCCACTGGGCCGACAGCCGCGGCAGGGGGCGCACGCGCGTGGGCAGGCAGGCGACGTCGAGGCGAGGGGGGAAGGGGATCGAGTCGAGATCCATCCCTCGGATCCTAACGCTACGCTGCGTCGTGCTGGGGCTCGTTCGAGCCTGGTGACCCTGGCGCAGGCGCTCGACGGGGAGTCCTCCGACGAGGTCTCTCGAGCGCGGGAGGGTGGGCCTTCCCGGTTTTAGGGGGCCGAAGGCGCCTGCGCCAGGGCTTGCTCGAGCTCGGCGATCCGTCGGTGGAGCGCCTCGGTGTCCTCGGTGGCCTTGGTGGCCTCGGTGGCCTCGGTGGCGCGGCGGTGACCGACCAGGTCGGGGTTGCGGACCCACCAGTCGATCCCCATCTCGCGCGCCTTATCGACCGAGGCCACCAGCAGGCGGACCTGGATCGTCAGCAGCTCGATGTCGACCAGCTTGACCTTGATGTCGCCGGCGATGACGACCCCCTTGTCCAGCACCCGCTCGAGGATGTCGGCGAGGTTGTTGGTGTTCGTTGAGTGTGCCGGTGACCGCGTGTGTCGGATGCTCATGTCGGCCCTATTCGTCCAAGAGCGGACCCAGCGGGCCCAGGTCCATGTTTAGATCGTCGATCCCGAAGTGGGTCTTGAGCTCGTCCATGCGGGTTTCGAGGTGCATCAGGGTCGTACCCAAGCGCTCGATCTGCTGCTCGTCGAGCCGCCCGCTGTCGATGCTCCGCAGCGCTTGTTTTTCCATGAGCTGGCGCAGCAGCTCCACCACCGACAGCACCAGCTGCGCCAACCCCTGCTCCACCTTTCGGGGCTCCAGCTCGATCCGTCGGGGTCCGCCGGTGGGGGAAGGCGGCGGCGGCTCGGCATCGAATGCCTCCAGGTTGCCCCGGATCTCGCCGTATCTCATGGGGCCCCCAACGGTGGCGCTGTCCCGAGGGAGGGCGCCACCTCGTTCTCGCGAGAGTGCTCGACCCAGTCGCGCACCGTATCGACCGAGGCGACCAGCGCGTTGATGCTGATGTAGACCAACTCCACGTCCGCCACCGAGATGACCAGATCTCCGGTGAGGACCGCGCCCTTGTGCAACACTCGATCGAGGGTCTCCGACAGGCTCACCCGGCGGGCGCGGCTCATCGCCGGCCGGTGTGCTCGCCGGCGGGTTCGCTCCCGTGGTCGCGGTGGTGGTGCCGTCATGCGTCGTCTCCTCGCTTGCGCGTCTCGATGACCTCGAGGCGCTCGACCAGCTCGAGCTCGAGCTCGTCGAATTCGTCCTCGGACAACAGCCCCGCCTCGAAGCGCTGGTGGAGCGCGCCGAGCTCGGCCATGACCCCGGCCTCGTCGAACATCGCCTCGTCGGCTTGGCGGGCGACCTCTCGGAATAGCGACATCAGTCCAGATACCAGCATGGGATCCCTCCTTACGTGTTCGGGGCCTGCGTTTCGGGCCTATTGCTCCGACAGCGACAGCTCTACGAAGCTGAACGGGGGCCACGGTCCGGCCACCTCGAACGCATACGAGGGGCCGAAGCTCTGGGCCGCTTGGTCGACCTGATCCGAGAGTGCAGGCACCTGCTCTCGCTGCACCAGCAGCGCCAGCTGGGCCACTCGCTCCATGGTCCGACAGGTTGCGTGCTCGACCTGTCGGACCGCCGGCTCCAGGGACTCCAGCAGCATGGTCCGCAGCCGGTTGCGCTCGTGCTCGTGTCGTTGTTCGAAGCGCTGGCCCAGGGCTAGCCGCTGCTCGTGGTTCGGCTCCTGGCCGGGCGCGAACAGATCGTCGCGCATCGCGCGGAGCACCGGATCGTGGGTCACCAGGTGCGCGAAGATATTCTCCACGTCCCAGCGCATCACCACGCTCATCTCCACGCATCCCTCCACCCGGGTCAGCTCCGCTCGGATCGCTGCCTGGTGGCGCTCGAGCACCGTGCGGATCGCCTCCTCGCTCTCGGCCACGTGGCCGAAGGTCATCGGCACGATCGTCGTGGTCTTCATGACCTCGCCCAGCACCTGGTTGTGCGGCGCGAGGTTCTTGCGGCGCGGTAGCACCCGTCTGCAGCGCGCGTGAGGGCTGACGATCGCTCCGATGTCGCCGACCCGTAGCGTGTGGACGTTGGCCGGCTCTCCATCATAGTCCAGCCCGATCGGCCCGAGGTCGAGCTCCTCGCTGGTCTGGACGAGTCCGTACAAATAGCAGCCTGTTTGCATGATTGTGTTCCTCGTGCTCGTGGGGAGCGTTGGGGTTCGTTGAGGTGCCTTGGTTTCGTAGGTCGGGGGGCCTGCTCCGGGCCGAGTGGCTCGGGGTCGAGGGTTGGTCGATGCTCGGGATTGAGGCTAGTAACGGAGCACCCGGGGCGTCCGACGCAGCGATGGGGCTTCGGACGCCGTCGGATCGCGGTCGAGTACCTCTCGGTGCTCTTGCATCTTGTGCCGGATCTCGGTGATTCGGGCCAAGATCCCCCGGATCCGTTTCTCCGCCGCTCGCTTCTCGTTCACCAGCCGGGAGCACTCGAGCTCTAGCGCAGCCAGTCGAAACTGGTGCACGTGTCGATCGCTGCCCTGAGCGCTCGAGCGCTTGATTCCCGAGAGCGTGCGGATCTGTCGTACTCCATGGATCGGAATCGCCATCTCAGTCCTCCGGTTGCAGGGTGGGGTGCAGGTTGGGGGTCGGGTCGGTGTGTTCCTCGATCAGCTCGCCCAGCCACTGGGCGTCGACGCACCCGCCGCCCTTGAGCATCAGGCTGCCCAGGATGTCCATGCACAGCTCCTCGAATAGAGCGTCGCCGCGGGTGGGTCGCGCTCCCTCGCGGCGAGCTACCGTCGCGATCATGATCCCGGCGCGCAGGCTGGGGCGCTGCTGTAGCGAGCCCAGCTCACGTAGGGTCCTTACGATGTCGATGATGCGCGCCGAGTCCTCGAGCGACATGCCCGACTTGGCCGCGCAGATCCGCACCTCGGTGTCACGATCTGGGTACTCCACGCGGATCGTGATCAGCCGGTCCAGCAGTGCGTCCTGGGTCCCGTGGACTCCGGCGTACTCCTCGGGGTTGGAGGTGAGGATCGCTCGGAACCGGGGATCCACCTCCATGTAGCCGTCACGGTGCGTGCGGCTGCGCGGCAGCGAGAGCAGCCCTTCCTCCAGCACCGACAGCAGGGCGTTGTTGGCCTCGGCGCGCGACCGGGTGAACTCGTCGTAGACCAGCGTATCGCCGTTCTTGCAGGCGGCCGTCAGCTGGTTGTCGGTCCACAGCCGGTTGACCGTCTCCTCGGTCTTGACCACGCTGCGCACGTAGTTGTCGACCAGCGTGCTGCGGCGGAACCCGTGGTCGGTGCCGACCAGATCGCTGGCGCTGAACTCGTCGTCCCCGTGCAGCAAGGTGACGGGGTGGCCTCGCAGCGCCGCGAGGTGCAGGGCCAGCGTCGTCTTGCCCGTGCCTGGCGGCCCCGACAGGTGCACGGGGTACCCCGCGTCGAGGTAGGCCATCGCCCGGCGGGTGACTCGCTCGATCCTCGGGGTCACCACGAAGGTCTCGCTGGGCTCGACCGCCATCGTCGATAGCTCGGCCTGGTCCGGCTCGACCAGCGCAATTGTGCTGTTGTTCGCGTCCATCATCACCAACTCCTTCCTTAGATCGTCTCGTCGTCGCAATCCTTCGCTCCGAAACAAGCCGTGGCCGACAACCCTCGGCCGGCCACGGCTCGCTGCTCGGCTTACGCCCGCTGCGCCCGTCGGGCGCGGTGGAACGCATCGGCCGCGGCGCGGTATTGGTGGGCCCGCTCCCGCGACTGCTCGTTCCGCTCGTGGTGCGCCGCGGCGCATCGCTCCCGGAACTGCCGTCCTTCGGTGCGCAGATCGTGCATGAACTGCGCCCGCTCGTTCGCGGCCATTCGCCCTGCGTGATGACGCTCGCTGCGCATACGCTCCATCATCTGGTGCGTCTGTTGGCGATTGTCCTGGCAGAACTCACGGCGTGCATCCTCGTTGGCTCGGAGCATGTCCGCGAGTCGGCTCATCCCCTCGGGGGTGAAGCTACTGAAGTAGTTGCTCATGACTTGTCCTTGCCCTGTCCTTGCCTTGTCCGTGGTTGGATCGCGTTCAGAAGGCCCGCCGAGGGCGATGGTTGGGCCATCGCCCCCGGTCAGGTCTCCCGAGCACTACGCCGCGGACGGAGCCGGGGCAGCAGCGGTGGCGGTCAGGCCGATCGCCTCGGCGTACTTGAGGTACGTCTCGACCGACGCCACCACGACGCGGGCCTCGAGGCTGAGCAGCTCGATGCCCACGAGCGACAGCTTGGCCCAGGCATCGATCACGATGCCCTTGTCCAAGATGCGATCGACCACCTCGGCCAGGCTCGAAGAGTTGGTTGACTGAGTAACCTTTGCCATTGTTCCTGTTCCTTCCGAATTTTCGCGGGCAGCCTCCATCGCTCCCGACGTTCAATCACACGAATGGCGCTGGGGAAATCTTCCTCGCGCGGTGAATTTAGACTCGGGCGATCGAGTGTCGTTCACGACCAAGTGTCGTTGTCTACTGTGGTGGTGTCTCGTGATGTCCAACGGCGTCTGGTCGGATCTGGTCTCTGCGTGTCGCTGTCGATATAGCGAGCCGCCCGTAGCTCGGGTCTCGACCGAGCCGAAAGTGTCAGTCGCGGATGTGCAGATGACGTAGCGTCAGATCTGCCAGTCTGCCCTTGACCGAGTACAGGTGAGTCGAACATTGAGCGTGGCTCGCCCCGCTCGGTCGACGGTGGCTGATTGGGCGCCCATATGGGAGCCGACGCAAGAATTGCGGCTCGATCTGCCTTGCTCACGCTCGCCACGTTCGATCCCGTGCTCGTTCGAGCACGGCCGGCCGCGTGGGAGGGGGAGAACCACCCGCCGAACCGTGTTCGTCTGCCGCTGTGGTCATTTGGGCTCGCTGATCCGCTCGATGGGGACCGCGAGTCCGGGTGGGCCACACACCTGCTTTCGGGCCATTGCTGGGACACCATGTCGATGAAAAACTGGTAGTTCTTCCAGGTATCGATCACCAGATAGTGGTGGTAACCTCCGTATGTCGGGGGTGCCCGCGAGTTGCCCCGAGCTTGGCCTGATATTGAAGGACCCACGAAGAACCGCGTTCTATGCCTTAGCTTTATGCAGTCATCGTGGGAATTCCCCATTTTTGGTGTCACCGTATGTCGGTGGTGCCGAGCATGACTCGCGCCCCCTTCCTTTTCGAGGGCGAGCATGCCATGACCAGCGACAGGCGAATACACCCGACCTACTGTGAGGTGAGCGAAGGGTCGGTGATGTCGTCGTCGAAATCCAGGAGTGACGCCGAGTGCGTTTGTTCGATCTGATGGTGGGATAGTGAGCGACCAGAGCCAGGAAGGCCGAATGATTATGGAAGTACAGGAGAGTACACCAGAGGGAGAGTCGGGCGGGGCTGTCATGGCCATATCGGCCCCGCCCGACGGACCCTCGGGGGTAGACACGCTCTATCGTCGATATCGAACCCAGGCTCGACGTACCGCGAGTATGTACTATCCCTTTGATGCGGCGGCGGTCGAAGACGTCGTGCAAGACGTCTTCGTCTCGCTGTGTGAAGCGATCGATCGGATCGATACCTCCAAGTCCATGGCGAGCTGGATCGGGCGCGTGACGAGCAATCGCTGCCGCGATCGGCGACGCCGCGCATTCGCGACCGAGGAAGTGTTGCGGGCCAATGCCCTGCGCAGAAGGCCGAGCGAGCTCGAGGATCGCATCGAGGTGCGCGACGATCTTAGTCACGTCTTGAGCGCGATCGACCGGCTGCCCGCCCGTCAAGCCTATGCATTCCGCAAGTACTATCTGCAGGGAGTCGGACAAAAGACGATTGCCGAGCAGCTCGGGGTGACCAACGGGTACGTCTCGAAGATGCTCAAGATGGCTCGGAGCACGCTGCGTGAGGAGATCGGGGACGGTCGCCGGGATTTGGCCACCGAGCCAGCCGCGGGCACGAGCGTGATGATGCGACAACGAAGGGAATCGAGGTAGATCATGAGCAAGGAAACGAATCAGAACGGGAACGGGATCGGGGGCATCTTTCGGGGGCTGGGCGACGTGGTCGACCTGCTGTCGACCCTCGCGGACCGGGCCAGCACGCTCGATTCGCAGATCGAACGCCAGGGGCAGGTCGGCAACGACGACGGGCTCAAGGCGGTCTACGGCTTCTCGCTGCGGGTGGGAGGCTCGGGCGGCGCGCCGGTCGTCCAGCACTTTGGCAACGTCAAGGAAGACGACGAGCACGGGGCCACGGTGGACGAGTGGCGCGAGCCGATGGTCGATGTGTTCGACGAGAGCGATCACGTTCAACTCGTCGCGGAGCTGCCCGGGGTGCAGCAGGCCGATATCCACTTCGAGGTGCGGCACGACGTATTGGAGCTGTCGGCCGAGGGAGGGGATCGGCACTACCACAAGGAGATCCTGCTGCCGGCGGCGGTCACCCAGGAGGGGTCGAAGGCCTCGTACAACAACGGGATCTTCGAGCTCACCCTGCCCAAGAGGGCCGAGGGGGCGAGCACAGTGAGCGAGGCGGGCCCAGGCGAGGCCGACGAGGCTGGCGAGGCTGGCGAGGCTGGCGAGGCCTGAGGAGAGAGTCGATGGGCCTGCTCTATCTCTATGGCATCGTTCGTGAGGGGCAGCCGCTCCCCACGTCGCTCGTCGCCTCGCTCGAGGTCGTGTCGGGCGGCGGGCTCGTGGCGCTGGCCGAGTCGGTCGGGGACGGGGAGTTCTCCCCTCCGGTGCTCGACCAAAAGCTCCAGTCACTGGAGTGGGTCGCGGCCCGGGCCAGCGCGCACCAGGCCGTCCTCGACCAGGTCATGCACGAGGGCCCGGTCGTCCCGGCTCGGTTGTGCACCATGTTCAGCGGCGCCGCGGCGCTGCGCGCGAGGTTGTGCGCGCAGGGGTCTCGTTTTCATGCGCTGCTGGGCGCGATCGAGGGGCGGCAGGAGTGGAGCGTAAAGGTGTACTGCGACCGGTCCGCGCTCGTGCGGAGCATCGCCGCCCGCGAGGGGCAGGAGCCGCCCGGTGAGCCCTCGGGCTCGCCGGGTCGCGACTTCCTGCTTCGCAAGCGTCGCCGAGCCGCGGTCGCGCGGCGGGCCGACGAGGCGATCGACGATTGTGTCGATGACGTGCTCGGGTTCATCGAGGACTTGGCCTTCGACAGCCGGTCCCGCTCGCTTTTGTCCGACAAGACGACGTGCCGGGCCGACACGATGATGTTCAATGCCGCGGTCTTGCTCGATCCCGGGGCCGAGCACGCGCTGGTCCGGGCGCTCGACGAGGTGTCCGAGACCCACGGGAATTGCTTCTCGATCGTGCTGGGCGGCCCTTGGCCGGCCTACAGCTTCTGCGACGAAGTGGACACCTCGTCGGGGGATGTCGCGGAGGGATCTCATGCTGAGCTGCACTGAGTGGCGGCTGCTTGCCGTTGTGTGGGCCATCGAGAGGCCGTGTGGGCTGGGCGAGCCCACCGTCGAGGTCTGGGCGGAGGGCGATCTGGCCGCGGTCATGGGTCGCGGGTGGTCGAGCGAAGATCCGATCGAGCTGGCGCTGCGCCACGACGAGGTGGTCGGGTTGGTTCAGGGGGCGTGCTCGGCCGTGGTCCCCTTCCGGCTGGGCACGATGCTCCGCGACCCACGAGATTTCCGCGCCATGATCCGGGCCCAGCGGTTTGGGCTCATGCAAATGTTGGAGCGCTTCGCCGGGCGGATCGAGATGAGCCTCAAGCTTCATCTGGGCGGCTGTTCGGGTCCCCCCCGCGGTGCACAGCCCGGGCTCGACGCGATCCGCTCGCTGGCCTGGCGTCCCGAGGATCGTGACGAGCGGCTCGCCATGCGTGGGGGTCGGCCGGTGCTGACCGGGCGCTACCTCATCGATCGGGACGCGGTGGGGGAGTTTTGGTCCGCATTCGAGCGGATCCGGGCCGCGGTACCCGAGGCCGTGGTGATGGGCAGCGGGCCTTGGGCCCCCTACAGCTTTTGCGATTCCGGCTGCGATTCCAATCGCGATTCCGGCCGCGGTCGCGCGGCGGGAGTGACCAGACGATGTCAGAACCAGACATGATCCGTGATGATAGTGAGCCTCCGGCTCGCCCGTGGCTTCGACGATCCACCGCTGTGAGCGGAGGGGCTCGTCCCGTGATCCTCACCGTGGACGTAGAGCTCGGTCGGATCGATCCCTACGTGGCTCCGCTGGTGTTGGGTAGCCACCAGGTGCTCTCGGCCACCAGCCCTTCGGCCGTGCTGAAGATCCTCGGCTCGCAGCCGGTCGATCTGGTGCTCATCAACGATGCGATCGGCCTCGAGCTTCTCCGGGAGATCCACGCGCACGGTCACCAAGACCTGGTCACGATCGTGATCAGTGACCGGCCGCGTATGGTCGTGGCCCGCGAGGCGATGCTCCTGGGTGCGTACGCCTACATCACCCGGCCCTGCGATCCCCAGCTATTGCGCGCGATGTTGGTCGACGCCAGCGTGCCGTGCTCTCCCGAGGAGGGAGGGTGAGTGCGGACCCTCGTCTACGTCCCGATCATCCACTCCGAGATCGATCTTGGCCGCGTGGGGGCGAACGTGCGCCGGCGCTTCGTCGAGGTGTTCGGGGAGGCGGCGTGGCATCGTCGCCACGTGATGGTGGACGCGATGTGGCAGGGCCTGCACGACGCGCTCATGGCCCTGGAGTTCCCCGCGGCGGGTGCTCGGCTCTATCAAGACGGGCTGCCGATCTGCGGGCACGAGCGAAAGATCGTGCAGGAGCTCGCCGACAAGGGCAGCCGCAACCATCAGCTGTTGCTGGCGCTGATCGAGCGCGGCGCCGTGCTGATGGGGACCGAGGATCCCGCCCTCGTCGTCGCGGAGTACGAGCGGATCGGGCAGATCGAGCGGCTCGAGCGGCGGCGAGGCGCGGCCGCGGCCGCGCGGCTTTGTCAGGGACAAGGGCAGCGCTTGCTGCACCAGCGGGACGCATTCATCGCCCGTCGGATCGAGGACACCCTGCGCGAGGGCGAGATGGCGATCCTGCTGCTGGGGCTGCTGCACCGGGTGGACGAGCAGCTCCAGGGAGATTTTTGTGTTCGACACGTGATCCACAGCCTCCCCTTCGGGATCGAACAACAACCCTATCGAGGACCAGACCATGGCCAGTGAAGCCACCGCGAGCAATGACGATGATGCGCTGACGCTGCAGGTCAGCGAGGCGCTGAGCAAGGACGTGGGGCGCGGCTGCGCACGACTGGATCCCAGTGATCTGGCGCGACTGGGCGCCAAGGTGGGCGACATCTTGGCGCTCGTTGGCAAGCGCGCGACGGCCGTCAAGGCGTTGCCGGCCTACGCCGAGCACCGGGGCCAGGGCCTGGTGCAGATCGACGGCCTCACCCGGCGAAACGCCGGGGTCACCACCGGGCAGACAGTGCGGCTTGCTTCGGCTCACGCCGCGCCCGCCCGTGAGCTCGTGCTCCGCCCGGTGGGCAAAGGCGCCGCGCGTTCGGCCGACTCGCGCTACGTAGGCCGGCTGCTCGAGGGCCTGCCGGTGACCGCCGGGGATCAAGTGCGCGCCACCCTGTTCGGCTCGCGCACTCAGGATTTCGAGGTCGTGAGCACCAAGCCGCGGGGGGACCACCTGGTGATCACGTCCCAGACCCGGCTAGAGATCGAGGGGCGCGCCGACAAGGAGCGCGGCAAGGCCTCGGGGATCGCCTACGAGGACATCGGAGGGCTCCGCAAGGAGATCCACCGGGTCCGCGAGATGGTGGAGCTGCCCCTGCGACACCCGCAGCTGTTCGAGCGCCTGGGGATCGACGCGCCCAAGGGGGTCTTGCTCCACGGCCCTCCAGGGACGGGCAAGACGCTCTTGGCCCGCGCGGTGGCCCACGAGACCGACTCGGGGTTCATCACCGTCAGCGGCCCCGAGGTGATCCACAAGTTTTATGGGGAGAGCGAGGCCAAGCTGCGGGAGATCTTCGAGCAGGCGCGCAAGAAGGCCCCCTGCATCATCTTCCTCGACGAGATCGACGCGCTCGCGCCCCGTCGCGAGGAGGTGCAGGGCGAGGTGGAGAAGCGGGTCGTCGCCCAGCTGCTCGCGCTGATGGACGGGCTCGAGGCTCGCGGTCAGATCATCGTGATCGGGGCGACCAACCTGCCCAACCGGATCGATCCCGCGCTGCGGCGACCTGGTCGCTTCGATCGCGAGGTGGAGATCGGGATCCCCGACGCCAGCGCCAGGCAGGAGATCCTCGAGATCCACACCCGCGGCATGCCCTTGGCCGACGACGTCGACATCGCGCGGATCGCCTCGATCACCCACGGCTACGTGGGCGCCGACCTCGAGGCCCTCGCCCGCGAGGCCGCGATGACCACCCTACGCAAGGTGATCCCCGAGCTCGATCTGGCCAGCCGCGAGCTGCCCTACGAGCTGCTCATGTCGCTCGAGGTCGACATGGACGACTTTGAGTCCGCGTTCGCCGAGATCGAGCCCTCCGCGATCCGTGAGGTGTTTGTCGAGGTCCCCGATGTCTCCTGGGACGACGTGGGGGGTCTGGACGACGTCAAGCGCGAGCTGCAGGAGGCCGTGGAGTGGCCGCTGGTGCATCGCGATCTGCTCCGCCACGCCGGGGTTCGAACCGTGCGGGGGATCCTCCTGCACGGGCCGCCCGGGACGGGCAAGACCCTCTTGGCCAAGGCGATCGCGTCCCAAAGCGGGGTGAACTTCATCTCCGTCAAGGGCCCCTCGCTGCTGTCCAAATACGTGGGCGAGAGCGAGCGGGGGATCCGGGAGGTCTTCAAGAAGGCCCGGCAGGCCGCGCCCTGCATCGTATTCTTCGACGAGCTCGATGCGCTGGCGCCGACCCGACGGGCGGGGGACGCCGATCAAGGGGTGGGGACGCGGGTGATGAGCCAGCTGCTGACCGAGCTCGACGGGGTGGAGGAGCTCAAGGGCGTGCTGGTCATGGGGGCCACCAATCGTCTAGACATGCTCGACGATGCCTTGATCCGGCCGGGTCGCTTCGATCTGCTGATCGAGGTGGGGCTACCCGACGAGGACAGCCGGGTGCGGATCTTCGAGGTGCACCTGGCGGGCAAGCCGATCGACGCGGCGGTCGATCCCGAAACGCTCGCCAAGCGGGCCGAGGGGATGACGGGGGCCGAGATCGAGTCGGTGTGCCAGCGGGCCACGCTCGCCGCGCTGCGTCGGCACCTCGCCGTGTATCCCGATGGCGACCAGCGACAGGCGCTGCGGGTGACTCGGGACGATCTGGACGACGCGCTGCGTCAGCTGGGGGGGCTAGAGGAGCTGGGGGGGCTGGGCGCGTCGCCGCCGGAGTGATGGCGCCGGGGGACCGCCCGCGGGCTCCGGGGTGCAGGGATCGGGGGATCCCTGCACCCCGTCGAGCCGGTCGATCGAGCGGCTCACGGCGGGGCCATGGATGCCTGGGCTCCGCGGGCCTACGGGCAGGTGCTGATGCAGCTGGTATACTGCTGATAGCAGTAGTCGTGGCAAAGGCTCGGGTTCATCCCATCAGGGATGCACTCGATCTCGCATCGTAGCTGATCACAGGCACACTCGATCTCGCAGGTTGCATTGAGGCATTGTCCGAAGGCCGCGAGCTCATCGGGCAGGGCGCGTAGATCCCCGCTGGGCGCGACCTCGTCGAGAGCGGCCGCCGATTCGTCTGATTCGTCGTTTGGAGCTTCGTCTGGTTCGTCCGCGAGCGCCGATGCTTCGACGATCGCGTCCTCGTCGAGCTCCCCCCAGGGTTCCTCTTGTGTGTCGCAGGCCGCGAAGGTCCACAGGACCGCCGCAGACAGCAGGTAATGCTTGTTGTGGCAAAGTGATCGGATCATGCGTACTACCTCTCGTGCTCGCTCGGCGCACACCTCATCTCAAGAGGTCGTGCGCCTCGGAGCTCAATGGCGATGCGGCGTAAGGCCGCGTCGTTCTGGGCATTGGACCGAGGTGGCCGTGTCTTAGTTTCGGGAGGTTTGGCTTTTTTCGTCGTTCGTTTTCGTCGTTCGTTTTCGTCGCTCGTCGCTCGTTTCGTCCCAGGGTGCTCGACTTTGGTCGGCCTTCGTGCATCGAGTCACCGATCTGTCTGACGGCTCGGGTTGAGCTTCGAGTGGGAGCGGGTTGGCCCTGTTTAACGCCGGACGCCTACCTCGGACGTGCTCGTCGGCGATGAACGAAGGAGGTGCTTGGAGGTCCGCATAGTCGCCGCCTGCGCGCGACCGGGGGCCCCTTCTGGCTACGCGGGCCAATCCGCTGCTGGGTGCGAGACACCCGGCCCCCTTGGGCGATCTCAGGCAGCCTCAGACGTCCTCAGAAGAGCTCAGGCGGCAGCGCGTGACGATCGTGGGGTGAGCCACGAGGGGCGACGCTGGTCTCGGAGGGCGGCGACGAGCCGCCTGGCCTAGGCGGCGAGAACCTCCTCGAGGTTGTTGGCGGTCAGCACCCGGCGGGCCCAGGCACGAAGCTGTTCGGACGCGGCGGCGTCGATCTGGGCCCGAGTGGCTGGGGGTAGCGGGCCGAACCGCTCTTCGAGTTGCTCGAGCAGCAGTTCGAGCAGCATCTCGCGTTTGCCCTTGCGCTCGCCCTCTAGCAAGCCCTTGCGCTCGCCCTCTAGCAAGCCCTTGCGCTCGCCTTCCAGCAAGCCCTTGCGCTCGCCCTCGCTCAAGCCCTCGGAGCGGCTGGCGGCCAGGCTCATTGTGTAGAAGCGCTCCTCGTGACGCCGTACTCGGGCTAAGTGAGCGATTTCGGGGTCTTGGGAGAGTTCGTCGAGCGTCTTGACGGCAACGGCCATGATGGGATCCTCGGCAGCGAGTTGGTCGAACTGCGCGTCTTCGGTGGCCATGAAGAAGCGAGCCCAGAGCCGAAGCCT
>JBCCWC010000058.1:0-66955 GCA_039194325.1 Myxococcota bacterium | reverse complement strand
TCGCGCCGAACAGCTCGGTGCCGCCCTTCAGATCCAGATCCTTGATGAACTTCTCGATGGCTTCGGTATGCATGGTGGTCTCCCTTTGCGGAGCCCATCTTTAGGCCGAATCCCTCGCACACAGAAAAAATGACAGGTCCGAAGCTGCCGCTTCCATTGCCCGTGGTGATGAATGCTTCGGAATAGTACTGATTGACCCCGATGACGTCGACGTAGTCATCCATGTCCCAGTCAAATTCCGTCGCCCAGATCCCCGATGCCCCTTCACCGGCCTGGATGATGCTCGTCTCGTTGGTGAGCGACCAACGACTGTTGGAGATGCTGCCCGAAGCGAACGTGTAGTCGTAGGCATGAGTGTAGACGATGTCCGGAACGGCCTCGCCGTTGCCCTCCATCACCTCCATGCTGTTGACCTCGAAGTAGCCGCCGAATCCCGCCGGGCTGGTCTGCTGCACCAAGAAGCCCGATTGGTTCCAGTACGTGACCAGATGCTCGCCAGCAATGACGATGTCGCTGTCGCCATCACCATCATAGTCGGCAACACGAACCCGATAGGGGCCCTGCCCTCCGTCATACGCCACCATGGGAGCGTAGCCACCGATGCCGTCGCTCTCGAGTATCGAGAGTAGCGAAGTCGTCCCGCTTACCGTCAGGATGTCGAGCGCCTCGTCGTTGTCGACTTCGGCAATTGCGATGTCATGAGGCTCGTCACCCGTCGGGTAGACCTGCGGATCGCCAAAGCAAAGCTCGCCGGGATCGACGCTGCCGTCGCCGCACTCCGCCGGCGACCCCATCGTGTCGGGATCACCCGCGGTGGAGTCGGGCTCGATGCCCGTGGATGACGTAGTCATATCGCCCGCGTCCGTCGACATTCCCGGCGTGGTCATACCCGGCGAGGTCCCGGTGATCGGGGTTGGATCGCTGGTAGGCGTAACCCCCGAACTGTCACTGCTGCCATCGGTCTCCAGCTCGTTCGACCCCGGATTGAAGCAGCTAGCGGGGAGTACGCAACCCAAGAGCAACGAAAACTAGCACGAGCCCGAGCATGAACATCACCGGATGTCGGTCTTGCCCCAGTGGTCGGGCCGACCCCGACACCAGCAACTCCCACCGCAATCGACAACCGCTCCGCACGGCGCCCAAATGGCTCCTCCCCACGAATCTCAGAGATCCCGAGGCGCTCGGTCTTCACAGCATCGTACAGGCCGGGGTCGACAGGTGCATTCCGCGCTAGCACGGATATCATGAACCGGCGAGCCGGTTGCGCGGTTTCATTCACTTGGCAGGGGGGTCGACCCCCCCACACCAGCACTTCCACGCGGACCCTACGGGGTCATCCCCGTCGAGTTGATGCTTCCTCATTTGCACCGACGGGGTCGCCCCCCCCCCCCCGTCGCACACCTGACCAACGTCAAAGGGGGTGCTCACCCCAAGTTCGCCACTCTTCGTCACTCCTAAGAGGGTCGCCACCTCCAAATTCATCACTCCTCACCACTGCCAACGGGGGTCTTCACCTCAACTTCACCACTGCTCGTTACCTCTAAGGGGGTCGCTGCCCCCGAACTCGTCACTTCTCACCACTGCCAACAGGGGTCTTCGCCTCGACTTCACCACTTTTAGTTGCCCCTACGGGGGTCGGCTCATTCAAAATCACCAGTTTTTCACTCACATCCCGGGCGGTCGTCCCTCCTCAGCCCTCCCAAACCACAAAATACGCCGAGCTTGCTGCCCGCGTGCTCACCAAAGCTCGTCCAGCATCCGGTAGAACGCCAGGCGCTCCTCGTCGATCGCCCCCCCATAAGCCTCCAATAGCCGCTGTCCCCAGCGGGCCCCGAGGTTGTAGTCCGCACTCCGGGCAACGAGCGCCAGATCCCGGTGCCGATCCCCCACCCCGAGCCTCCCGAGATCGATCCATCCTCCGAGCCGAGGACCATCGAAGAGCACGTTGGGCAGACACGGATCCCCGTGAGTCACGACCAGGTCTTCTCCCACCGGCACAGTTCTCTCGACCTCGGCGAGCACCTCGGTGGCAGTCCACCCCTGCCGCTCTTGGTCGAAATCCGACTCGTCGACCCACCCTCGGGCCACGCGAAGCCGCGCCACGGCCAGGACCTGGCCAAGCCGCGCATCGAAGGGACACTCGTCCCGAGGCAGCGCATGAAATTGCCGCAGCGCTTCGGCCACGCGCACGATCGTCCTCGCCGGCTCCCGCCGATGCAACGACCCGCACGCCACCGTCCCCGCCAACACCGAGGTCACCATCCATACCCACTGGCCGTCCCGCTGGTCATCGCTCCAGCCGAGCAGCTCGGGCACCGCCACTTGCCCTTGCAACCACCGCAGGCACTGGATCTCCGCCCGCAGCTCCTCGGCCCAACGCCCTCGCCCTTGCTTGGCGTACGCGATCACTTGGCCATCCCGACCATCCCGACCATCCCGATCATCCCGACCATCCCGACCATCCCAGTCGCCCCGACCACTCGCCCGCACTCGAAACACCGACGCGCCCGAGCACCCCAGCGTGACCGGCTCCCATACGTGACCCGGCCAAGCCCGCGCGAGCGAGTCAGCGACAACACATGGGCGATCGCTCACTGCGCGGCGATCGGTCGAGCACTCGCCGCCGCCGCGTCAGCGTCCTCGGCGTGGTGGCTGAGCACGTGCTGCGCCACCGCGTCGGGCAGCTTGCCCTCGCGCGCGAAGAACACCATGGCATCCCGGACCGCATCGCGGATCGCCCCCGGGCGATACCCCAGCTCCTGTTGCGCCTTGGAAGTATCGGCGTGCCGCCGCATGCGGAGCACCCCGATCGCCCCGGGCGTGAGCCGCTGCGGAAGCTTGGGAAACACCTTGGCCAGCGAGCCCGCATAGAGCCCAGTGACAGCGGCCATCAGCTGCGGCGGCACCTCCAGGCGCACGGGCGGCAACCCGGAGATCTCGGAGAACATCTCAACGAGCTCCTCGAGCACATGGAACGCCGTGCTGATGATGTACTTCTGCCCGCGGCGCCCGTGCTCCATCGCCAGCAGGTGACCCCGCGCGATGTCGTGCGCATTGACGAAGTCGAAGCCCCCCGGGATATACGCCCGCAGCTTGCCGTGGGTGTAGTCGATCATGGTCCGACCCATCCGCGAGGGCAGGTAATCCCACGGCCCGATGCACGCGCACGAGGTGGCGATGACCGCGTCGAACCCATCCACGACGCACTTGAGCGTCTCGTGCTCCGCTAGGGCCTTGGTCCGCGCATACGGCATCACCGCGCCAAACGGGTAGAAGGGCATCGCCTCGTGGCTGGGCCGCGACGGATCGTCGGGGTCGTAGCCGGTCGCCGAGAACGAACCGGTGACCACCGCCCGCGCCACCCCGCTGTCCATGCTCGCCCGCAACAGGTTACGCGTGCCGATCACGTTGATGTCGTAGAGATCGCGCTGCTCTCCGGCGCTGGCGTTGAGGGTGGAGACCTTGGCCGCCACGTGAAAGACCCGCGTGCAACCCTTGGTGGCGCGGACCATGGCGTCGTAGTCCCGCAGATCCCCCTGCACCTGCTCGACGGGCAAGCCGTCGAGCGCCCGATTGTTCGCACCCTCCTGCACCAGGCAGCGCACGTCTTGCCCGTCGTCGAGCAGCGCGTGCACGACGTTGGCTCCAACGTGACCGCTGCCGCCGGTCACCAGCACCTTGCCCCGGGGAATGCTCGTCTCGGTCGATTCCATGGCGATGCGATGCGCGTATCACCACGAGCGCCGCGATGTCCACGGCACCCCCGGCATAGCGCTCACTACGCCCTCCCTCGACTCAATCGATGTGATCTCGACGACACCCGCGTGAGCAGGGTCGCCGAGGATCCTGGACTAGACCGCAAATGGCAGCATGCCAACGAAGACGGCCGAGAGCACAGCCACGATCGTCACGAGCACCGACCGCATGGGATCGGTCGCGGCCTCCACCACCGCCGGCGCCTCCGACTTGATCGGATCCAGCGCAGCGACGATCGGCATGTCGGACAGCGACGAGCCCGCAAACCGAGGCATCTCGGGGTCGTCGTAGAGCTCGGCGCTCACGAACGGCTCGACCACGGTGCGAGGCGCCTCGAGCGACGCCAGCGTGCAAATGTCGAACAGACCGGACGCCGTGGGGGATGGACCCTCCTCACGGGTCAAGGGCAGCATGCTCGGCTCTTCGTCCGAGTTCGTGTCGCCCGACGATAGTGGAATGATGGGTCCGAGGACCGATACGGCTGATTGCATGTCTCCGCTCTCCTTGTTCCGCAGATCCAGCCCAAGCCGACCGAGCCCGTCCCCGGACCCGAGCGCGTCATGGCCGATTGCGCGGGCGCCCCCCGACGCCCGTGGTCATGGCGGTGAATCTCGTCGAGATCCGCCGCCCGCTCGCACCTGACTCGATGGAATCGGCGCAAGCGTGCTCAACCAATGATCGCGCGTTTTGTCGACGGCGCCAGTAACCGGCAAGGCACACGATCGATCGCGCGACTCCAATACTCTCGAATCATTGGAGTACTCGGCCCCCTGGCCCCGCTCTTCGAACGGAAGAGGGCCGCAGGACGATCCCCTGCAGCCCTCCGCTGCCCTTCCGCGCACGTAGCGCAAGGCCGATCGACGCGCGCTTACTCGGACGCGTCGTGCTCCGACTCGCCGCGCGCCTTGGCCTCCATCCGACCGACCGCGCCCATGCTCAGCTCGTCTACATTGGGCTTCATGCCGCCGCTGGGACTGCTGATCCACGAGCCCACCCTCTTATAGTGAACGCCGTAGGCAAAGCCGAACACCAGGCCATAAAGAGCGATCCAGGGCAAGATCGAGCCGTCGAAGAGCACGTGAACCAACCGGATGCTCATGTCCGGGGTGACCTGGGGACCCGCCAGGTAGCCAAAGACCAGGGCCAGGATCCCGCCGAGGATCATCAGCGCCGAGTAGAGGTTGGTGTGGGTGAGCTTGCCCCACAGGCGACCACGATCGTCCTGGCGGAAGTACTCGAGCGTATAGCGAACCAGCGAGTGGGAGATGAGGTAGATCCCCGTCATCGCCCCGTCGAAGGGCAAGTACGGCAGGATCACGTAGAACACCGCGAACATGCCCAGGTAGATCACCAGCGCGTAGAGCTGCGCGGGGTGGATCTTGACGTTCTCGAGGTGCGGCGCGGCGCGCAGAACCTTGGAGTCCTTGCTGGTGTAGCGCACGCCGAAGCGGCTCCCCAAGGCGCTACGGGTGGGTCGACCCCAGCAGCAGCCGTAGACGAAGCAACCGAGGCGCGCAATCGCCTCGCCCAGCGGCAGGGCAAAAGCCGGGGCATCGAGCAACCGCAACGGCGGGACTCCGATCATCGAGCTGACGATGACCAGGCCGATCGTGCCCCCCGCGATCCCCCCGTGAAGCATGTAGCCCGGCTTGATGAGCGTGGCCAACGGCCGCCGAAACAGCTCGCGCCACTCGAGCATGATGCTGAAGGCCCGTAGCCCCACGAGCACCGCGGGCACCACCAAGAAGAGGTAGAGCTTGGCGATGTAGACGACGTCCATGCCCACCATGGCGTCGAACCACAGCGACACGCCAAACCCCATCGCAAACGCGATTCCGGCGAGGAATGCGTAGGTGGTGAACAGCCAGTTGCCCACCCGGAACAGGACGGTGCGGTTGTGAAAATCGAGGATCCAGGTCGAGATGAAGCCGCGCCGGGGGGCGGCTTCGCGCTGGTGCGTGGTCGTCGTCATGTCGGTCCCGGGGGGACCTTAGTCGAAGAGCCGGCCCTCGGGCCAACTCGGCGCGCAAAATTTCCGTGACAAGAACGCAGCGAGTGACCACCGCCACCGTTTGCACCACCCGATTGCGCGGTGGTACCGTGGCCTGCTTTGTGCGAGGAAAAAAACGGTGGTGTGCACGACCATGCACACCATGCGGCGAACGAGACCGACGACGAGGCCGAAACCCCGTCGACGGGCTTCCTCCCGCTGTCGCTCGCCATCGGGCTGTTCGTGACCGGGCTGTTCGTGCTGGGCATCGTCCCGGGCAGCTGCGGCTGAGTTGATTATCTATGCCGAGGCCGGCTCGGGATGCGCGACTGCGTCGCGCCCGGCCACTATTTATGCCGAGGCCGGCTCGGGATGCGCGACTGCGTCGCGCCCGGCCTCGGTCTCGCGCATGCAGCACCCAGGGGGGACGAAAGCCCCACGGTCATGGCCCTAAAGTCACGAGTCCACGGTCACGAGTCCACGGTCACGGCGAGGATTCGACCGCGTCGCGTGACCAGAGAGATGGCTCACCGGGTAGACAGCGTCGTCCGTGGTTCATCGATCTAGCCGAAGCCGAGCCCCGTAATGCTCAACAGACGATCCATGTCACGTCTTTGTCTCGCTACCCTGCTCGCAACCCTGGCCGTCGGCTCCGCCTGTAGTCACGGCGACACGACCAGCGCAACCACGTCGCCGGTCGTAACCGGACCCACCGAGCCCGACTGGGCCCCGTGGGAGCCAGCCAGCTTCGAGCGCGCCAAGCAGGACGACAAGATCATCCTCATCAACGTGATCGCCACCTGGTGTCACTGGTGTCACGTGATGGACGAACAGACCTACGCCAACCCCGAGATCGCCGGGCTGCTGCGCGAGCACTTCGTGACGATCCGCGTCGACTCCGACGCGCGCCCCGACGTGGCCGAGCGCTACCGGGAGTGGGGCTGGCCCGCCACCGCGTTCCTCACCCCCGATGCACAGCCGGTGCTGGCGCTGCGCGGCTACAAGAACCCCCAAAAGTTCGGCGCGCTGCTGCGCGAGCTCATCGCCGAGCGCGACGCGGGCACCTTGGCCACGCGCACCCCGCCCCCCGACGAGGTCCGGCCGGTGCAGGGCAAGCTGGGCCCGGTGCTGGCGGTGGCCACCGCCCAGCTCGACGGCTACTACCACCCGCCGCTGGGCGGCTGGGGCAAGATCCAAAAGTACCCCTTCCCCGCCCCGCTCGAGCACGCCCTGTGGCGCTCGCGGATCTACGGGGAGACCCAGTGGGTGCAGCGGGCCGCGCTGACGCTGGAGAACGAGCAGAAGATCATCGATCCGGTGTGGGGGGGCGTCTACCAGTATTCGGTCAGGGGCGACTGGGATCACCCGCACTACGAGAAGATCACCGCGATCCAGGCCGGGGCGATCGAAAACTATGCCCTGATGGCCCGATGGAGCGGTGACGAGCGCTGGCTGGCCCCGGCCCGCGAGGTCGCCGACTACATGCGCACGATGATGCGGGACCCCGACGGCGGGTTCTACACCAGCCAGGACGCCGATCTCCGCCGAGAAGGGGAGCCGACGGTGCCGGGCGCCGACTACTACGCGGCAAGCGACACGCAACGGCGCGCAATGGGCATGCCGCGCGTCGACGACCAGGTGTACGCGGATCTCAACGGGCTGATGATCCGGGCGTTGGTAGAACTCTACGCCGCGACCGGCGATCCCGAGGACCTCGATGCAGCCCGGCAGGCAGCCGAGCACCTGACCAAGACCCACCGGGCCCGCGACGGCGCATTCCTCCACGGAGCCGACGACGACCCGAAGGGGCTGCTCTACCTGCGGGACCAGACCTCGATGGGCGTGGGCCTGCTGGCGCTCTACCGGGCCACGGGAGACGAGCGCTGGCTCGAAGCGGCGCAGCGGTTGGCCGAGTTCATGCGGACCGAGCTCGAAGATCCAGAGCACGGCGGCTTGTTCGCGCATACCCTCGACCCCCAGGCAGTGGGCGTGTTCAAGGCACGCCGCAAACCCGTCGAGGAGAACGGGCTCGCCGCCCGCTTCTTCGTGGATCTGCACCGCCACCTCGACGGTGACGGGAGCACGCCAACCCCCTACCGCCGGGCCGCCGAGCGTGCGCTGGCCTCCCTGGGCCAACCCCGCACGATCGAGCAAGAGGGCCGCATCATCGGCAAGTTCATCCTGGGGCTCGAGTCGGCGCTGATGCCCACGGTAGACGTGACGGTGGTGGGCACCCCCGACGACGAGCGAACCCAGGCCCTTCGACGAGCAGCCCTGCGCTACCCCGAACCGCGCGCGGTGATCGAGAGCAGCCTCCCCGGCGAGCGCTACCCGGACATCGGCAAGCCCGCCGTGTACCTGTGCACACAGACGGCCTGCTCTTCACCGATCACCGATCCACAGCAGCTACCCGCGCGGGCCGACGAGTTCCTCGCCCTGAGCCTGCCGACCCGCACGCGCTAGACCCTATGGAGTGACCGGCCGCGCCAACCTCGGTCGCGCTGCGCTCAACCGCGCCCCCGCGCTACACTACCGACCGTGGCGCCCTCCGAGCCGCTGGGCGATCTGCTGCGCAACGCCAACCCCGAAGGTAACCTGCGCGCTCACCAAGCCTTGGGCAAGCTCCAGAGCCGGCTGCTCGGGCGGGGCCGCCGTCAGGTGCAGTTGGGTCGCTATGTGCTCCAAGAGCGGATCGGCGCCGGCGGCAGCGGAGTGGTCTACCGGGCCTTCGATCCCAAGTACGACCGCAAGGTGGCGCTCAAGCTGCTCCATGCCGGCCAAGGGCCCTCTTACGAATCTGCCCGCGCCCGGCTGCTCCGCGAGGCCCAGTCGTTGGCCAAGCTCTCGCACCCCAACGTGGTGCGGATCTTCGATGTGGGCACCTACGATCCACGGGTCTTCGATCCCTCGCCCCAGGCTCGCTTCGGCCACCGGGCGAGCCCCAGCGAGTCCGAGCCGGCTCCGGGGGTCTACCTGGCCATGGAGTTGCTCGATGGCTCCGATCTGTGCCGATGGCTCACCGAGCAACGCCACGACTGGCAGGCGGTCCGCGCCGCGTTCTTGGCCGCCGGTCGGGGGCTAGCCGCCGCCCATGCCCAGGGGCTCATCCATCGCGACTTCAAGCCGAGCAATGTGTCGGTCGATGCCAACGGCGAGGTGCGAGTGCTCGACTTCGGACTCGCTCGCCCTTTGACCAAGGAGATCCCCGATCCGTCGATGAAGATGACGGAGGGCGCCAAAGAACGCCTCGACGAGCTGGCCCGCCCGTTCGACGCCACCCTCACCGCTCCCGGCACACTGCTGGGCACGCCCGCCTATATGGCGCCCGAGCAGCACGAGCGCAAGCCCGCCACCGCCTACAGCGATCAGTACGCGTTCTGCCTGGCCCTCTATGAGGCATGGTACGGGCACCGACCGTTCCTCGCGGAGACCGAGGCCGAGCTATGCGCGCTCAAGCAGGCCGGAGAACCGCTGCCGCCTCCCGTGCAGGGGCCGGTGCCCCGCCACTACTTCGTCGCGCTATGCCGGGGGATGGCGCCCCGACCCGAGGATCGCTTCGCGTCGATGGACGCACTGCTCAACGCGCTGGTCGCTCCGGCGCCGTGGCTCCGCCGGGCTCGCTCGTGGCCGTGGCTCGCCGCCGGCGTGCTGGCGACCGGGGCGCTCACCGGGGTCACGTGGGCCATGCTCGATCGGTCGCCGTGCGAGGCCGAAGGATGGGCTCGACACTGGGGCGCGGATCAACGGGAGGCACTGCGAACAAGCGCCTCGGCCGAACCCTACACCACCCGGGCGGCCGAGCGCATCAGCGAGCAGTTCGATGCGCTGGTCGAGCGCGGCGACTCGATCGGCGCGGGAGCTGCCGCGTGGAACCTCCCGAGCCCGAGTGGGTAGACTGCCTGGTGAGGCAGCGAGAGCGCTTCGGTTCGCTGGTGCAGGCCGTGTTCGCCGCCGAGGGATCCACCCTGCTGCAGGCCAACGCCGCACTACCGCGCTGGCCATCCCCCGATCAGTGCCGAGATCAGCACTCCCCCTCCGAGCAGGCCTACGGCGAGGCGATCGCCGACGCCCAGCTCCGACAGCTCCAGGGGCGAGCCAGCGAAGCACTGGAGCTCGCAACAAAGGCTCACCGGCTCGCCAAATACCTCAGTGACGCTACCCGGGTCGCCCACGCGGCCAGCCTGGAGGGTCACATCGCGCTGGCCCTCGGGCGGCTGGACCACGCCGAGTCCGCGCTAACGGCAGCGCTGTGGTCTCGCTCGGGTCCCGACCTCCGCGAGCTGCTGACGGAAGTGACGATCGATCTGCTCGATCTGGCTCGCAGTCGCACGGTGCCGCCGGCCGATGCCCCGATGTGGATCCGCATGGCCCGTGAGCACGCGGCCTCGCCCAACACCGCGATCGCGCTGCGTCAGCGGCTCTATCTAGGGCTGGGCCGACTGGCCCTGGCGCGCGAGGATCCCGAGCGCGCCCGGCGGGATCTCGACCAGGGCCTGGTGCTCCCCACCGACCAGGCCGACCCCACGTGGCGGCTGGAGCTCCAACGCGCGCGCGCCGAGGTGATGGAGCGCCAAGGGCAAGCCGCCGACGCGGAGCGCCTGCGGCAACAGGCCGAGACGGAGGCCGAGCGCATCCTCGGGGCGGGCCATCCGCAGCTGGGCGCCGCGGAGCCCTAGCAGCCACGCCGCATGAGCGGGTCGTCCGGGTGGTGCTCCACGCCGAGATCACCCGTCTGCTAGCCTGGTTGCCGCCCCATGCGTATCACGGACATCCTCGGCGAACAGATCGAGCAAGCCGACTTTGGTGAAGCACTAGAGGAATTCTTTGGGGTCCTACTCCGTGACGAACAAAGGCGACGACACCCGGCGGCAAAGGTGCACGGACCCGGCAAGCCCAAGGCCGGTGATGGCGGCCGCGATCTGGTCTTGGAGGTCGCAGATCCCCCGACGAAGCGCCGCGACGCGTACCTGCATGCCCTCACATCGGATGTTCCCGGGAAGACCTGGTATAGCTGCAAAGCTGGTCACTCATGGCGAACTGGAGTCGACAAGGACCTCAAGATCCCACGCGTTCGTGAAGCCAAGGGACAAAACAACAAGGGCGTGCCGAAGCCTGTCGGCTCCAGAGACAAGCGTCCCGTCCGCGAGCTCTTGGAGCACCTGAGTGCGGGCGGTCGCTACGTCGTGGTCACCGATCAGTGGGCCGGAGACAACCAGGCCGACAAGCTGATCAACGAGGTCTCGGAGGCCGTCGAATTCTGGCTCGGCGACGCCGGCCTCGAGGTTCCGAGCGGGCTACGCGAGCATCTGGCGCTCATCGAGGCGAGCAAGCTTGCCGCTCATCTGCGGTACCATCGCCCTCGCCTGCCGCTAGAGTACCGGCAGCGCCTGGGGATCCGTGATTTCCCCGGCCTGAAGGGTTGGGAACAGTGGACCAGCGAGCTGTCCATTGAGCGTGGCCTGCCGAGCTATGTCCCCGATGCGAAGCGCGATCGGATCATCCAGGCCATTGACGACAGCGTGGGCCGTCAGCGAGTCCTTCGGGTGGTGGGCCCGCCGGGGGTGGGCAAGACGCGGCTGGTCCACGAGGCGCTGAGCCGGCTCGACAGCCCCTCGGCCAGCGTCCTTTATACCAGCGATCCCGACGATGGACATCGCGCCATCGAGCAGGGGTGGCTATCGGAGACAAGAGACGTCGCCCTGGTGATCGACGAGGTGCGGACCAGCGACGTGACCAGGGCGGCGCCCCGATTTGTTGCCAACGGGACGGACTCGCTGCTCATCTTAGTAGGGACCTCGGACTCGGATCCCGCGCAAAAGCTACCTCACCTGACGGGGCAGTTCCTCCTCGACCGCCTAGATCCACGGGCAAGGCGAACCCTGGCCGCACGGGAGCTCGGCGTGGGCGAGTCGTCCCCGGACCAGCGGCTCCAGAGCGTGGTGCGGCTCGCCGAGGGGTATCCCCTATTTACGGTGCTGCTAGCACGAGCCTTGGTCGAGGATGGAGATGCACTGCTCACCGGTCACGACGAGACCAGCCGTTGGGACGCAGCGAAGCGTGTAATTGCGGGACCCAAGCGCGACTACGGCGGCAACGAGTCACACTGGGATCGAGAGGCTCTGATTCGGGCCAAATGCCTGCTCGTCGCAATTCTCACCGGAGGGCTCGATCTCGGCTGGAGGGACCTGTGGGACCAGCACGGCGAGCGACTCCAGCAGGCCATCGACGCGCCGACGGACTGGTCGCTCGTCAAGGAGGCTGAGACGAGCTGCATCAAGCGCCAGATCCTGCGTCGTGCGGACTCGGGGCGGCACTATCGATACGTCAGCCCGAACAACCTCGCGCGCATCATCATCAACCACTTCATCGGACCACCGGACGGGCTGGGTCCTCGGATCGTTCGTCACGTGCCCGAGCTGCGCGCGCAACTGTTTGAAGTCGCCCGTAGGGTCGAGGCTACTCCCGCGCTCAATCGGCTGGCAAAGTGCGAGCTTGAGGAATTCGAACGACGCGATACCGATGAACCCCTCGATGCGCTCACCTCATTTGCGAGCTCGGAGGCGGTCTATGCCGCAGCCCGGGTGCTCCCCGAGCAAGCGGCCCGGCATCTGAGCGATCTGCTGCTTCGATGGGACAATGAGCGCTTCGAACTCGCCAAGGATCTCCGATCGACGCTGACCGGCGTGCTCGAGCACCTCGCTCGGCGCAAGCTCACCGTGCACACATTCGCCCGGCTCGAGGCCGCATTGTTTCGCCTCGCTCGTTCGGAATTCGAGCCATGGGGGAACAACGCAGCCGGGATCTGGCAGAGCTTGTTCATGGTCGCGCTGAGCTGCACCCACCAGCCCTGGGCCGCTCGCTTTGCCATGCTGAAGGCTCGCCTCGCGGAGGATGAACCCTCCTGGCGCCTGCTCGCGCTGGGCGGCCTCGAGGCCGCGATCGCCCCTCACGAGCAGGGCCTGGGATACTCCCCGCACGATCTGGCCGATGGTCGGTGGCCAGTGCCAACCGAGGACGAGTACCACGCCAGGAAGCTCGAAGCCTGGCGCCTGCTGCTCGAGGTCACCCGCGATCCATCCACCGAGATCTCGGGTCCGGCTCGCGCGTTGGTCTCGGACGATCTGCGTGGCGCGCTGGCCTCGGGACACATCACTGCCGGTGACGGCATCCTCGAGGCGCTCGCCGCTGAGGTCTCCAGGTGGGGACGCGAGCAAAAGACCGTGCTGCTAGGCACGATCGCCGATATCCAACGCTACGATCGGGATGAGACGTCCGAGGAGATCGCCGGGCTCTTGCGGGCCATCGAGGCCGCCCTCGCTCCGGCGGACTTCGGGGAGCGACTCTCCAACCAGGTGGGAGACTGGCACCCGGGAGCGCTCCCCATCGACGAAGAGCAGCGCCCCCAAAGCGAGATGCGCGGCGACGACGAACTCGTCGACGAGGCGCTCGGGTCGCCATCACTGCTGCAAGCGGAGTTCGACTGGCTCACCTCGGCAGAGGCGTTGCGGCGGCACGAATTCCTCTATCAGCTCGGCGCACGTGATGAGAGGAGAGCCTTCTTGCCTCTGCTCGAAGCCCACGCCGTCGAGCGAGAGACCTCGGTGCTCCTGGTCCCGTACCTCATCGGCTGGAGTGAGTCGGCCGGCAGCGTCGCCCTCCAGCCGTGGCTCGATCGAGTCGCTGAAGATCCGCGCTTTGACCTGATGGTCGCCGAGGTCCTAGGACGGGTCGACATCGACGAACACAGCGTCGAGCGCCTGCGTACACTGCTCCGCCGGGCGCCGGTGCCCGCGAGCTCACTACTGCCTATGAGATATAGGCTCGAAGGATCGAGCGCGAGCGCGGAGGCCCTACTCAGCCTGCTCGAGGAGTTCTTGTCGACCGAGACTGCCCTGGAGGCGGGCTTGCCCCTCGCCAATCACCTGCTCCACCAGGCACTGCCCAAGGCGCTCGACCGCCGAGTCGTCGAGCAGACCGAGCGGCTCCTGCGTGCGGTCGGCGAGTGCAACCCCCGGGGTGCCATGACCGAGGCCCTGTGGAGCGCCGTAGCCAAGGCGATGGTCGCCAAGGGAGAGATTTCGGTCTCGGTCGATGCTGCGCTGGCCATGGTGCGGCAGCGATCGATGAGAGGCGAGCACCTCCTGGAGTGGTTGCTCGACCAGGGTCATGCAGCTCCGGTTTGGTCCGCTATCACCGCTGCCCTCGAGCAGCCGCTAGGCTTCGAGCTCCAGTGGACACTACAGCGCATCAAGCTCACCGACGCGGTCCCCGCCGAGCTCGTCCTGGCGTGGGTCGGGTCGAGCGCGAGCCGGGGGCAGGCCGTGGCTCGCCTCGTCGAGCTGCGCGACTCCACCCTGGCGCCGCTCCCCCAGGAGCTGCTGCGCCGCTTTGGTGCGACGGGGCCGGTCGCACGTGAGCTCGAGTCGAGGGCCCTGTCGACACCGCGAGCAGTCGAGGACATCATCGAGTTCTACGAGCAGCAGCGGGCCCGCGCCGGGCGGTGGGCGGCCGATCCGGAGCCCCACGTTCGCGCCTGGGCCCAGCAGGTCATCGAGCAGCTCGAGCAAACCATCGCCGACGAGCAGGTCGAGCAAGAAGCTCGTCGGCAGTACGCATGATTCACCCCGCTCAGCGACGAGGCGCCTTTCACTCCTTGGCCGGAAGCCACAGCGGGCCCACCGCGACCAGCAGGACGATGACGTTGAACAACGCGTTGGAGGTGTTGCCCGACGCAATGGAGCCGGCACTATCCAGAAAGAACCAGGAGAGGAGGCCGGTGAGCACCGCCTTGCGTACGGCTTCGGGCGCGTGGTCGTAGACCTTCGTGGCCAGGCACCAGATCGTCACCCCCCAGCCCAGCAAGAAGCCACCGGTGAGCGCGGAGAGGAACCGCGTGTCCGGGGATTCATAGGTGGTCATCCCGTCGATCGGCCAGCTCAAGATGTCGAGGCTCAAGCGCGCCGGTTCCATGGTCGAGACCATCGTGCCCAAGAAGAAGACCGGTCCGAAGGAGCCGACCACGATGGCGGCGACCTTCAGCCAAAACTTGTGAAAACTGCGCGTCATGCTGCACTCGCTCCGGTTGGTGTGATCCCAGCGTAGGGCGCGATGTGTATGGGAGCGATGACCTCGGAGGTCATGAACCTCGACACCTCGTCATTCGTGACAATGGCGCGCGATCCATGACCGCGGAGCTGGTGCCGTGGTCCACGACCCGGCTCCGCGGCAGCGGCGATGGCAACGTCACATCGTCTTGGGGTAGTACTCGCCCAGGCCGAGCTCCTGGACGTCGGCGTCGAAGTTCGAGTCGAAGGGCCAGTCGGCCTCCTCACCGGGCAGTGGCCCCTGGGCGAAGCGCCCGAGCTCGCCCCCGCCGACCCGCTCGTTACCGATCAATGACCACGCCTGACGCTTGTAGGTCCAGTTGTCGGGCTGGAGCCGGTGACAAGCGTTGAAATGCTCAATGGCGGCGTCACGCGCACCGGCGTGCCATAGGTGAGTGGCGAGCGCAAAATGAGCCGCCGCCGCCGACTTGTCGACCGGCCGCGGCTGTGACGCCGCGATCACCTCTTCGGGCGACATGGCCCATACGCTGTCGGCCCCGTTGCGAGCCCAGTCGCGGATCGCGTCGGCGTAGCTGGCCACGTCCTGGCCACTCATGAGCAACTCCATGAACCCCGGCTTCCCGCGCCTGTCGGGATCCTCGGCGGCGGCCTTGGCTCGCTCGGCGAGGATCTGCTGGAGCGACTCGGGGTACTCGCTGGGGCGAGGCCAGCCCGGCTCGGGGGGGCGAACGATCATGCCTCCCTCGTCGATCCACACCACGTTGGGGATGTTGACCACCCCGAAGAGCTCATCGAGTCGATGCGTCGGATCGAGGAGCGACGGATGATCGGGCTTGGCCGCCTCGATGAAGGGCCGGGAAGCATCGGCATCGCTCAGCTCGAGGGAGACCGTGACCACCTCGAGACCGAGGGGGGCTAGCTCGGTGTGCAGGTCCTGCCAACCTGGCAGGTCGTAGCGGCACCCTCAATAAGGCGCCCACGCGGCGAGCACGACCTTCTTCCCCCGCAGCGACGAGAGGGCGAAGATATTCCCTTCGAGATCAGGCAGCTCCAGCTCGGGGGCCTTGGCCGTCACCAGGGCCCGTCCCGACACCGACTCGGGGCCGAGGGCCCACAGCCCGTGGGTCTGGTCGTGCACCACCGCCATGCCCAGACGCTCGGCGGTATTGGTGACGTCGAACGGTCCGGGGGCCAACGGGACACACACGTCGCCCTTGCATGCCCCCTCTGGCTTGATTTCCCACCCCGTCATGGCACCGAACGCCTCCGCGTCCAGATCGATACGCTCGAGAATCATGCGATGATCCTGCCATATCTGCTCCGGAGTATGGGGAACTGCGCAGATCTGGCGGGATGATCCATTCCCATTGGTGGACGTGCAGGGTCGACTCGAAGTAGGCTTTGCAAGAGGTCAGTCGTACGACACCCGAGCGATGAGCACGACTGCCCGCCTACGGCCGGTACTCGCGAAAGAAGGCGATCCGCTCGCCCCAGACCTCGTAGGTATACCGGTGCCCGTTGCCGATCTCCGGGTCGGCCATCAGCTCGCGAAGGACCTGCTTCGCTCGATCGTAATCACGACGACGCACGCTCGCGTTGAGCAGGCCCTCCCGAGCGGCTCGCCGTAGCTCCACCGTCGGCAGCGGCGACTCGCCCGCCCGGGGGGCCAGCGCCCGCTCGAACGCCTCGGCCGCGCGCTCCCCTTGCGAGAATGCCAGCAGCTGGCGTCCCACGAGATAGGCGCCCAACGGCCCGTACCCTTCGTGGTCCCGGATCTGCACCGCACCATAGGTTTGCAGCGCCGCCCGGCGAATGGGCTGGCGGCTCGGCTCAAAGGGCGCGAAGTAGTCCATCAGCAGCGCGGCGAGCCGGGGGTCGTGCGTGCCTTGCTCCTTGATCTGCAACGAGCGAGCGACCGCCTCCGACACGCTACGGCTCAGCGCTTGCTGGTAGTACCCCCGCGCCGACTCGAGCTCACCGCGGAGCATCGCCAAGTCGCCCAGGCGCTGGTCGATCGACGACGCCAGCGTGTGGGTGATCTCGGGCTCGGCGGCCGCCTCCAGCAGCGTCGCGATCGCGTCTTGGGGCTGGCCGGCCCGCGCCTGGGCGATCGCGAGGGTGATCTTGTGCTGGGTACGCTCGGGCTCGATGGCACACAGCGTTTGCAGGTTGGCGAGGCTCACCGCGTGGTCACCCCGAGCCTGAGCCTGCTGCGCCTCCTTGCGCAGGTTGGCCGAACGATGGGCGCAGGGCCGCTGGAAGATCGCCCGCTTCTTGTAGCGCTGACGCTGCGCCTCGATGTCGCGCGGACGGATCGGACGCTCGTCCAAGAACGCGATCCACTCCGCCTCGAGCTCCTCCAGCGAGACACCATAGGCCAGCGAAAAATCCCCCGCGCTGCCGTAGAGGGTGACCAGCGACTCGACCCCGCGAGTCTGCGCCAGCCACAGACAAAACGAGCCCGCGGCCGCATACGCACGGCGCGAGGACTTGCCCCAGAACGAAAGGCCCATCAGCGAGGCCAGCGCGGGTCGCTTGCCCAGCCGGTGGAGCACCGCGGCCTGGTCGTGCAGGTCGAGCCCCACCCGAGGACGCTGCGCCAGAGCCTCGGCAAAGCCCTCGACCAGCGCCAGGTTGATCCGGATCCCGCCTCCCCCAATCGACCCGGAGATCCCGAACACCGGATCGCCCAGCGGAGCCGAGAAGGCGTGGGCCAGCTCGTGGTGGAGCGTGCGGTGCGGAAAGGGCGTGTCGTTGAGGTAGAGATGACCACGCCACGGCGGCGAGACCTCGGTCCGACCGGCGCCCATCAGCAACCGCTTACGATCGGCATGGGGGAACACAAAGCTATGCACGGGAACGGCGGGATGCGCCCCCACCTTGGTCGCGAGCCGATGCCAGGCGAACTCGTGCTCGGCCTCGATGATATCCAGCTCCCGAGCCGCGGTGCTGTTGGGATCGTAGTGGATCACGAAGTGCTCGGTCCGAAGCGTGGCCCCCAGCTCGTGCGAGAGGCTCTGGACGGTCGCGTGGAAGTGGTGATGCGTCGGGCGCAGACCAAAGGACGCACCGAACACCACCAAGACCACGAAGGCCGCCGCCGACCACGGCCGCGCCCTCACGCGACGAAACGATCCCAGCGCGCCCAACCCGAGCGCCCAGATGTCCAACGCGAGCACCGCCGCGAGCGCGACCGCGACGTTGTAGGCGCGAAACCATAGGTAGCGCGGCGTGATGGCGACCGCCTCGTCGTAGAGTGGCCCCGCGAAGTATGCCCAGAAGGGATCGTAGGCGAACACGACAGGATCGGCGTAGATCCGGCGTACGCTGACGAACAAGCACGACAGCACCGGGACGAGCCCGACCAGCACCTGGCGCCGCCGCGCATCCCGACGCACCAGCGTGGCCCCCCAAAGCCCACACACGCCCCCGAGCATCGCCGAGAGCGCCGGACCGAGCGCGAAGAAGGCAAGACCGTCGAGAGGATCGCAGGTGGGGTTCCACAGCTGCGCCACGGTGAGCACCGCGAGGGCGAGACCGACGAGGACGGCGAGCTCTCGAAGCATCGGGGGACCGACTCGGCTCACCAACGACGCGGAATCCCCCGCCGACTCGGTCGACTCGGTCGACTCGGTCGTACTCGTACGGACCGCTCGCAGCGCATCCACCCCCACCCCAACCCCCAACAATGAGAAGGGAGCGGTCAGCACCAGGCTGGACTCGTAGCCGAACGTCCCGACCAACGGCAGCGGGCTCAGAAGCCCAGTCAACGCGACCACGAGGGCCCGTCGTCGAAGCCTGGGCTCGGCGAGGATCCGGCGAAGCAACGGGAGCACGCGCATCGGCAACGCAGTATAGATGATGGGCTACGGGGACGATGGGCTACGGGGGCGATGCGCTATAGGGGCGATGCGGGCTCGCCCCGGTCCGCCCGCACCGCAGACCGCGAGCCTGCGCGCGCGACCACCCGACGCCAGCCCTCCTGCAGCTCGTGCGGACGAAACAGACACGGGTAGTACGCCATCGTGATCCACGAAAACGGCCCCACCACCATCAACACGGTGATCATGGTGTGCATGACCAACCCGATGCTCACGTAGACCGCCCGAATAGGGAGCCGGTTGACGAGCGATCGCACACGACCGCCCCGGTCGGCGGTGGTCCGCATCCACAACGCGAAGGGCACGACGGGCCAGGTCAGCTCCCACAGCCAGGTCACTGCGGTGCCCAGCTGCGTCAGCGGGTAGACCGAGGCGAGCCACGTCATGTCGCCCCGCTGCCACGAAGGCTGCTGCAAGATGTAGTAGAGCGCCGAGAACCCGCCCGCTGGGGTCCAGTGGATCGAGATCTTGTGCAACCCGGTGAAGGTGTAGAGCACGACCAGCTGCACGATGACCAGATAGCGAGGCCAGGCGGCGACGAGCCGATCACTGGTCCAGCGCCCGTGCCGAAGGCGACACCGCAGCGACAAGGTCGCGGAACAATCGGCCAAGACCAGCAACCACAAGGAGTTGACCAGCAGCGGGTCGTAGCTGCTTCGCCCGTGGATGTTGAGGGTGGTCAGCGCCAACATCCCCTGGGTCGCGACCAACGCGGCAGGGCGGGTGCACACGCCGACGGTGAGCAGCAGCCCCGCGATGAGCGAGCTCCCCACGAGCGATCCGACGACCGCGGGCGTAGCGCCGCCCAGGGCCTGCACGAGCCACCCGCCCTTCAGCGAGCGATAGCCGCCATGCTCGACGTCGAGCCACAAAAGCGGCACGAGATCGGCGGCAACCACCGAGCCGAGCGCGTAGAGTAGCGACGCACCGGTGACGATCCGAAACAGCGCCAGCGAGGTTCCCGGTTCGCGACGAGACATCAGGGCGACCCAGCCGCACCACCACGAGGCGAGGCGAGTCCACGGCCGGAAGGATCGTCGGCTCGACGCGCGTCCCTGGGGCTCACTCACCGGCGATCCTCCAAAGGCAGCACGATCGTCTGACGGACCTCACCCTCGGGTATGGCGCCAGACCGGACCTCTTGCGGGGTGGGCGTGCGGAACCCAACCATCTTGATGCGCACGCGCGAAGCCGCCGGGAAGTCCTCGGCCACCCGCCAGGCGATCCACTCGGCGAACGCCCGGTAGGATCGCCGGTAGCGCTTCCAGCCGTAGCGAAACAGCATGGAGCGCACCCGCGCGTGATCGAACTGGTGACTGCGCCAGCGGTATTCGTGCGATCGAGCCACCTGGATCGGCCGCCACTGTCCGTCTTGCTCGATCTCCACGTGAAGCTTCGCCGGGTGGCGATGGGGCGCCACGAACATCCGCCACGTCTGACGCACGCCCAGGTAGTCGGCATAGGGCCGCACCGGAGCCCGAAGCCAGGCGAGCCCCTCGGTCCAGGATCGAGCCACCTCGAAGACGTCGTGCTCGAGGGTCGCAGCGTCGGTTTTCAGGCCCAGCGCGCTCAATCGCTGGGCCCACGCCTCGAGCTCGGCCTGAACGGTGGGGTTCTTCCAGGCCGAGCGGGACAGCGCCACCCCGCCGGCATCGGGGATCGCCAGCACCACCACGGCGACGATGTGCATCGCGATCAGCAGCGCCCGCACATGAGGCCAGGCCCGGGCCCACCGCGATGGGTTCGAGGGAGGATCGGCGCGAGACTCTTCGGTCACCCTCAATGAGAGTCGCATAGGCCGAACTTGCGCCGAACCTGCGCCGAACCTGAGCGCCTGATGCGTGGTCCCTCACCCCCACGCACGACTCGGGGTCAGCGAGACACGTTCGGTCGCTCCCGCCGGGTTGCTGCCGCGGCCGCGCCAGTGTGAGATCCTGAGCGGGCGTGCGCTACCGACTGACCTTTCGAAGACGCAAGCGCAAGACCACGGCAGATCGACTGCGAAAGATCCCGACCGGCTCACACCCCCGACAACAAGGCACCTCGACCCCGGACGCCGAGCGCTCCGAGCTCTCCACCCTGCTCGATCCCTTCCCGACGCTGACCAAGCGCCTCGAGCTCGGCCCGCGACTGCCCGCGTCCGCAGGCGGATGGGTCGTCGAGACCACCGAACGCGACACACGGCGCCCGCTGGTGCTCAAGGTGCGCACGCTCGAGCGCACCCAGGGCTGGGCGGATTGGGATCGCTTCGCGCACGAAGCCAAGGTGCTCCGCTCGCTGCGACATCCCGGGATCCCGCGATACATCGAGCATGGCGACGCCGGCACTGTCGCGTACCTGCTGATGACCCGCGCCCCGGGATCTAGCCTTCAGGCGCGACTAGACCAGGGCGAGCGATGGAGCGACATCAAGCTCCGCCACATCCTGGCGCGCATGCTCGGCGTGCTCGCCTACCTGCACGATCTCAACCCGCCGGTGTTTCACGGCGACATCCATCCCGAGCACGTGGTGGTATCGGGCGCCGGCGACGTGCAGCTGCTCTCCTTTGGGTGTGCGTTCTCCATGATCGACGGCCAGGGCATGCCCCGACCGGACCGGCCGGGGTACGTGCGGGCGAGCACTTCGGCGGATCGGCGCTCGGCGGCCACCGATCTCTACGCGCTAGGGGCCACCATCGCCGCGATCGCCAGCGGAGCCGACGCTTCGCAGCTGCCCCGGCGCGGCGATGCGCTCGCGCTCGCGGCCTGTATGAAGCCATCGCTGGTGCGCGACGCGGTACAGATGCTCATGGAGCCCTCCCCCGGACGAACCCGCTCGCCCGCCGACGAGCTACGCCGCTGGCTCGCTCGCCAGGGCCGCTGAGCCGCTGAGCCCGCTCAGCCCTCGAGCTTCTCGACCACGATGTCGATGAACTCCTCGGCAGAGAGCTCGCGGTACTTGTAGGTGCCCTCGAACCAGTCGACGATCGGATCGGACTCGCCCTCCTTGGCCTTGCGGGTGAGCGAGCGATAGCTGTTCTGCACGTCCTTGAGGCGCCGCCGCACCTCGTCGGCCATCTCGTGGTCACGGTGGTAGTGCTTCTTGATCCACTTGAAGATGAAGTGAACCAGGGTCGGGTCCGCCTCCTCAAGCAGCCGATAGGACTGATCGGGGGTCATCGTTCCCAGCTCGATCCCCTGGAGCATCGACAGGGCTTCGCGCTTCTCGTCTTCGAAGGACAAGGCCGAATGCTACACCGGGCGGGCCCACGCCGTCTCCCGACCGATCGGGGAGGTCTGCCCGACCGGCCGAAGCACCGCAAAATCGGGGTTTGCCGGCGGTACCCGCCCGAAACCGCGGCCCGTCCGTGGGTGGTCCCGTCGAGCGCCACGGCGTGCTCCACCCGGTGGGCAGAGGCGGGATGAGCGTCGTGCTGGGTGCATTCGCCCCACCGCTCGACCGCACGGTCGCTCTCGAGTTCCTGCGCCCGGGGTCGGCATCCGAAGGGCAAGGCCAACACCCATGCGAGGCCCGAACCCTAACGCGGGAGCGAAGCTTGGTGCAAGATCTGAGACCCGAGGGGGCGCTAGTCGGCCCAACTCTCACTCGACACACACGCTCCCCCCATACCCCGCGATACCGTGCATCAACCTCGATGACCGAACCGACCGACGACACCATCGATGACGACAACAACGATGCGCGCGCTGACGACGACGAAACGGATGGTCACGACGACATCAACGTCGACACCGACGAACATGGCGCCGACGACGACAAGCTCAATCCCAAGACCAAGTCCCACAAGGACGACATCGCTCACCATCCCCACGACGGCCTGGTCAAGCGCATCTTCTCCGATCCCAAGACCGCCGCCGTCGAGCTTCGTCAGGTACTCCCGGCCAAGCTATGCGAGCGCCTCGACTGGGACTCGCTCCACGTCGAGTCCAGTTCCTTCATCGATCCCAAGCTCAAACCTCGCCATAGCGACATCCTCTACACCATTGCCATCGCCGGCTCCACCCGTCGGATCTCGCTGTACACCGTGCTCGAGCATCAGAGCTCTCCCGACGCGAAGATGGCCGCTCGGTTCATCATCTACATCGGGCGGCTCTACGAACGCTACATTCGCCTGCACGAGAACAGCACCACCGTACCGATGGTGATCCCCATCCTGCTCTACCAGGGTCCTTCGGGCTGGACCCTCCCCCGGTGTCTATCCGAGTCGCTCGACGTCCCCCCCGACCTCTTGGAGCTCTTCCCCTCCCCCATCGAGCTGACCTTCGCCGTCGACGACCTCGAGCAGTCGCTCCTCGGCGAGGAGGTCACCCGCGATCAACTCGCCCGCGACCGACACCTCGCGCAAGCCGAGATGGCCCGCACCATGCTCTGGCTCTACAAGCACCCCGAGGCCAGCACCGGAGCACGCGCCGCCGCCCTCGGGATCCTGTTGGAGTTCATCACCGAAACCTGGGGTCCCAACGCCATCCAGCCCTTTGTGACCTACCTGCTGTCCGCCTTCCCCAACCAGACCCCGATCCGCGCTATCATCGAGGGGTCGCTCAACCCGGAGGCCCGCCACATGTACATGACCATCCGAGACGAGCTCATCGCCCAAGGTCGAGCTGATGGCAAGGCCGACGGCAAGGCCGAAGGCAAGGCCGAAGGCATGGGTCAGATGCTGGCAAGGCTGCTCGATACCCGTGGGCTCGCACTCACCGACCAACTCCGCAAGCGCATCGCTCACTGCAAAGACGAGGCCCTGCTTCAACGCTGGTTCGATCGTGCCGTCACCGCCACGACTCTGACCGAGGTCTTCGACGACTGACCAAGCCGTCGACCGCAGATCCTCGTTCAGTCCAACACCCACGCCTCGTGGACCGGCACTGCGCCGAAGGCCTCGACCGTCGCCCCGCCGGGCACATAGAACACATCGCCGACCGCGGCCGCGCCGGTTCCGTGGCGCGGCGTGGGCATCGGCTCCAGCGTCAACCAGGTGCCCGCGGCGGGATCGTAGACCTCGAACTGCTCGAATACCCCCGAGTCAGCCCCTGCATTGCCCTCGCCGCCGGCCACGAACAGCCGCCCGTCGACCACCGCCGCCATCATGCCCCCCCGCGAGGTGGGCATGGACGGGCCTTCCTCCCAGGTGTCGGTGGCCGGATCGTAGATGCTCAGCTGATTGGTGTGGGAGTCGATGGCCGCGTTGCGTCCGCCCACTACATAGATCCGATCGCCGATCGTCTCGGCCACCAAATGATCGCGTGGCCCCGGCAGCTCGGCGCCCACGTCCCACAGATCGAGCGAGACGTCGTAGGCCCACACGTCGTCCAGCGCGCCGCCGCGAAATCCCCCGAACAGATAGATCCGATCGTCATAGACAGCGACTCCCGAGGCCCCCCGCTCGGTCCCCGTGGGCATGCCGGTCACGGTCGACCAAGCGTCGGTCGCCGGGTCGTAGACGAGCACCTCGCCCTCGGCCGCGAACGAGAGCCCCACCAGGTACCCCGCGACGAAGAGCCGGCCGCCGACCGCCGCCGCGTTGGCGTGGTGCAGCGGCTGGGGCAGTGGCGCGGTCTCTCGCCAAGTGTCGGTGACCGGATCGTAGACCTCGACCTGCGCGGACAGGGCTCCGGCCGCCCCGAAGCCCCCGAGCACATAGACCTCGCCGTCAAGCGCCACCACCCCGGTCTCCTGCCGCGGGCCGCCGAGCAGCGAGGCCCGAGTCTCCCAGCCGCCCGTAGGGGGACCGCCGGAGGTGGTGGTACCCGTGGTGTCGTCGGCGACCTCGGCGGTGTCGGCCGTGTCGGCCGTGCTGCCCGCCCCCGAGCTGACGCCCGTGACCTCGACACCACTGGTCGAGCCCACCGGGCCCGAGCCGCCCGTGCTCGCCATCATGCTCGGCGCATCATCGCTGCACGCGCCCGGGCTCAGCAGCAGGCTGATGCCGACAAACATCCACCGCGCACCGTATGAACGCCCGAAGATCGAAGACACGACGGTGGATCGCACTAGAAGAAGGTTCACGGCGAGTGACAGTACCTCACTGCTCCTCTCCCAGGCGCCCCAGCAACACCCCCACCTTCCCGTCCGCGGCAAACGTGCGCACGAACTGCTGCATCGCCTCCCCCGCCACCTGGTCGGGCGACTCGCTCATCCCCCGCCCTTCCCAAAGCGCCAGCCGCACCTGGCTCATCGCGGTGGCCGTGCGGGCGCACAGCTCGGCGTCGTCGCGCCGAAAGTCGCCCCCCTTCATCCCCTCGTCCAATGCCGCGATCAGCATCTGCAGGCCCGCCTCCCACGCTCGCGTCTGCTCGGGGGTCCGCAGCTCGTCGGTGGTGCCCCACGGCACTCGCTCGCGCAATTGCAGGCGCAAGAACTCGGGGTTGGCCATGTGAAAGCGCAGGTACCCCTCGAGGCCAGCCCGTACCCGGCCGAAGGCGTCGGTCGCCCGGAGCACCGCCCCACCCACCTGCTGCATCAGCGCGCCCAGCCGGTCGGACTGCACCGCTCGATACGCGTCCCACTTCTTGGGGAAGGTCGCGTAAAACGTGGCCAACGAGACACCGGCCGCCTTGGCGATCGTCTGCACCTTGGCCGCGTCGTACCCGTGCCGCGCAAACACGCCCTCGGCGGCGTCGACGATCGCCTCCCGATACAGCGCCCGGCGGGCCTGCTTGAGGCGCTGACGGGGATTGGCGGTGTCGTGCGCGGCGTCGCTTGACATTGGGTACGGTGCAGAATAATAGCTCGGCAAAACAGAATGGCAATTCTGCATACCTTACGCGACCTCGCACGCTCGACCCAAGATCGGCGCCAACAGCGCCGACTCTCGGCTCGCAGCGCCCTCATGCCCGATCTATCTGGCCACGCCCCCGGCCCCCCGCCCTCGTTCGAGCAAGCTCGAGGCCGCCGCCAAAAAGCTCGCGCCGCAGGCCTCGACCCCGACTACTGGTATGCGGTCGAGCAGGGCAGCCGCCTGCCCCGAGGCAAGCACTTCGAGACCCGCTTCCTCGGGCGCTCGATCGCCGTCTTCCGCGGACAAGACGGCCAGGTGCGTGCGGTGGAGAACCGCTGCGCCCATCGCCACATCAAGCTCACCGAGGGTGAGGTGGTCGACTGCCGGCTGGTGTGCCCCTACCACGGCTGGTCCTACGACGGCGAGGGTCGGGCCCAGATCCCCCACGATCTGTTCGGCCGCAAGTCGCCCGACATCCGGATCGCCTCGGTGCCGGTGCGCGAGCGCTATGGGCTCATCTTCATCTTCCCCGGCGATCCGCAGGTGGCCAAGACCCGCGACATTCCCTCGATCCCCGAGCTCGAGGGCCCCCGGCCGTGGCCCCACGCGATCGTGCAGTTTGACTGCCCCGGGCACCACTCGATGCTGCTCGAGAACGTCTCGGACTTCACCCACGGGTTCCTGCACCGCAACTACCAGCCCTTCGACGGCACCGATCTGCTGCGCTGCGAGCAGATCGGCGACCGGGTGGAGCTGGAGTACAACTCCAAGATCGGCGCGGGCCGCCTGCAGGACATGTTCATCGACCGGGGCGGGGCCGGCTGCGACCACATGCTGGCCTGCTACGACTATCCCTATCACTGGTCCAACACGCAGGATCGCATCAAGCACTTCTTGTTCACCCTGCCGATGGGCGAGGACGACAACCGCCACATCTTCATCTTCTACCTGCGGCCCGGCGCGATCCGCCTTCCCGGGCTGGGGCCGGTGCCGCGGCGGCTGGCCCACCTGATGATGAAGATGACCCGCTACACCACGCTCCAGCCGCTGCTGAGCCAGGACGTGTGGGTGATCGGCCACGAGCAAGACGGCTGGCAGCGCCACTGGGATCGCCCCGCGCCCGAGCTGTCCCCCGTGGTCAAGGCGTTCCAGGATCTGACGATCCGCAAGTGGAGCGAGTACCTCGAGCGCACCAAGACCCGGCGCGCGAGCGCTGATCTCGTGCCCACAGGAGAGCTGACCCGATGAACGCCCCCGTGGATCTTCGCCCCGAGGCCGACCGGATCTGCTGCTTCGATCCGGCCACCCGACAGCTGCTGGGCAGCGTGCCCGTGGACGACCCGGCCGACGTGCGGGCAGCGATCGCCCGAGCCCGCGAGGCTCAGGTCGGCTGGGCCGAGACGAGCTTCGCCCTGCGTCGTCGCGTGCTGCGGCGGGTGGCCGACGCGGTGCTCACCCATGTGGACGACCTGGTCGAGCTCATCGTGCGGGACTCGGGCAAGACCCGGGAGAACGCGCTGATGGGCGAGATCTGGACCGTGCTGGAGAAGCTACGCTGGACCGCCACCCACGGTCCCCGGCACCTGCGCCCGCAGACCGTCTCCTCGGGCCTGCTGCTCCACAAGCGGGCGCGGCTGGAGTTCCACCCGCTGGGGGTGATAGGCGCGATCCTCCCCTGGAACTACCCCTTCCAGAACATCATGAATCCGCTGATCCCCGCGCTGATGGCCGGCAACGGATTCGTGGTCAAGCCCTCGGAGTGGGTGGCCTGGTCGGCCCAGCGCTTCGTGCAGCTGGTCCGCGATGCGTTGGCGGCCGAAGGGCAATCCCCCGATCTAGTCCAGGTGGTGCAGGGATATGGCGAGACCGGCCAGGCCCTCATCGAGGGAGGGATCGACTCGCTGGTGTTCATCGGCTCGGTCAAGAACGGGCAGCGAGTGCTCGAGGCGGCCGCCCGCACGATCACCCCGGTGGTGCTCGAGCTGGGGGGCAAGGATCCCTTCATCGTCTGCGACGACGCCGACCTCGAGCAGGCCGCCCACGCGGCCCTGGCCGGCTGCTTCATCTCGGCCGGGCAGAACTGCGTGGCCGCCGAGCGCCTGCTGGTCTTCGACGCCGCCTATGAGCCTTTCGAGCGCCGGGTGGGCGAGCTGGTCTCGAGCTTTCGCCAGGGACAACCCCTGGCCGGGCCCACCGTGGACATGGGGGCCATGGTCACCCCGATGCAGCTGGAGATCGTCGAGCACCTGGTGACCCGCGCAGTGGCTCAGGGGGCCCGGATCGTCACCGGGGGTCATCGAGTCCTCGCCGAGCACGGCGACTACTTCGCCCCCACCGTGCTGGCCGACGTCACCCCCGACATGGAGATCATGCAAGAGGAGACCTTCGGCCCGGTGATGCTGCTGTGCCGGGTCCGCGACGAGCACCACGCGATCCAGATCGCCAACGGCACCGGCTACGGCCTTTCGTCCTCCGTGTTCAGCCGTGACCGCGCCCGTGCCCGCCGGATCGCCGACCGGCTGCAGGCGGGGATGACCGCGATCAACGAGTTCGGCGGTATGACCTACATGGCCCAGGAGCTGACCTTCGGCGGGGTCAAGGCTTCGGGCTTCGGTCGGATCAACGGCCGCGAGGGCCTGCACGCCTGCTGCAACATCAAGGCGGTGCTCGACGATCGGCTGCCGCTGCACTTTGCCAACAAGCTATTCCCGGTGGGCGACGCCGACTTCGATCGGATCAAGGGCGCGGTGCGGCTGTTCTACGGCCGTGGCCTGCGCGGGCGACTGCCGGGCCTCGGCGATCTTCTTCGAACCGTTCGGGGGCACCGATGAACGCCGATCTCCAGCCAGCCCGGGACCGAGCCGAGGCTTTCGACTACGTGGTGATCGGCGGCGGCTCATCGGGCTGCATCGCCGCCGCCCTACTCGCCGACGATCCCCGTCGTCGGGTGCTCTTGCTCGAGGCGGGCCCGGCCGCCGAGGATCACCCGGAGACGCTCTCGGCCGACGGCTACAAGCACGCGTTCATCAACGACGAGGTGATCTGGGAGCGCTTCACCGCCCCGCAGACCCACGCGGGCGGCCAGCGGATCTTTGCGGGCACGGGCACGGTGCTGGGGGGCAGCGGCTCGGTCAACGGCATGGTCTACACCCGCGGCGACGTCCGCGACTATGACGAGTGGCCGCGGGGCTGGCAGTGGAACGACGTGCGCCCCCACTTCGAGCAGATCGAGGCTCGGCTGCGCCCTGCGCCCCGGCCCCCCACCCGCTGGACCGAGGCCTGCATCTCCGCCGCGGTCACCTGCGGCTTTCGTCGCAGCGACGATCTCAACAGCGGCCACCTGGGCAACGTGGTGGGCTACGAGACCATGACCTACGAGGGCGACCGGCGACGCAGCTCGTACGTAGCCTTCGTCAAGGACGACGGCCCCCGGGACAACCTGGTGGTCCGGGCTCGGGCCTTCGTGCACCGCCTGGTCTTCGACGAGGCTCGGCGTGCGGTCGCCGTGGAGTACGAGCAAGACGGCGTGCGACGGCGAGCCGCGGTCGCGCGCGAGGTGGTCATGTGCGCCGGCGCGCTGGAGACCCCCAAGCTGCTGATGCTCTCGGGCCTGGGCTCTGGCCCCGCCCTGCGCACCTTCGGCCTGCCCTGCGTGCGGCTGTGCCCCGCGATGGGCGAGGGCCTGCACGACCACCCCAACGTCCCGCTGTTCTTCGTGTCGCGGGGGCGGGTCGATTGCAACTACCCGCAGCTCTATAGCTTCTATCGCACGCACGAGGGCGCCGCCCTGCCCCACGGCCAGAGCGACACCTGCTACGTGTTCTGGCCCGCGCGATCGGCCATGAAGCAGGCGGTCCAGCGCGTACTGCCCGGCCAGGTGCTGCCGGCCGAGCTCTACGACGGGCCCGCCAAGCAGGTCGTACGCGGCGCGGTGGGGCTGGCGTTTCGCTCGCGGGCGGTGCGGCGCTTCGTCGATCACCTGTACGGGATCGTGGTGATCATGGGCAAGCCCCGCAGCCGCGGCAGCCTGCGCCTGGCGTCGACCGATCCGCGCGCCCAGGCGATCATCGACCCCAACTACTTCTCCGATCCCAGCGACATGAAGACCATGGTCGAGGGGGTCAAGCGAGCCCGCCGACTCAGCCGAAGCGGCGCGCTGCGGGCTTGGGGCAGCCGCGAGCTTATGCCGGGGCCGCTTACGCGCAGCGACGCCGCGATCGCCCGCTGGGTGGAGAAGAACGCGATCACCACCTATCACTTCGCGGGGACGTGCGCGATGGGAGAGCACGAGGGCTCGATCTGCGACGCCCGCCTACGCATGCGGGGCGTGCAGAACGTGCGGATCGCCGACGCCTCGGCGATCCCCTTCACCCCCGTCTCGGCGCTCAACGCCCCCAGCATGCTGGTGGGCTGGCGCGCGGCCCGGTTCATCCAGGAGGAAGCGGAGCAGCGCCCCTCGCTCGCCAGCTAAGCGCAGACTCGCGGCGCAACGGGAGGCTCCCCATGGCGCGCGTGGATCGGTCTATACTTGGAGCATCGTCATGGCCGAGCCGAGCGTGAGCCCCGCGGAAGAACTCAGGTTCACCTACCGTGACTACTGCGACTGGGATGACGGTCAGCGCTGGGAGCTCATCGACGGCATCGCCCGCGCGATGAGTCCCGCCCCGAGCATGCCGCATCAGAGCCTGGTGACCGCTCTCACCGCACAGCTCCACGCCAAGCTACAAGGTACGCCCTGCAAGGTCCTCGTCGCTCCTCTAGACGTGCGATTGCCCGAGGCTAGCGAGGACGACGATGCGGTGACCACCGTCGTCCAACCCGACATCCTCGTGGTTTGCGATCAGTCCAAGCTCGATGATCGGGGCTGCCGGGGCGCTCCCGATTTCGTGGTCGAGGTCCTCTCCCGCTCTACTGCGGCCCACGATCAGATCATCAAGCGTGATCTCTACGAGCGGCATGGCGTGCGCGAGTATTGGCTGGTGCACCCGATCGACCAGATCGTCACGGTGTATCGCCTCGGCTCGAACGGTCGCTACGAGCGGCCGCTGGTCCAACAGACCACGGGCGTACTCACGGTCGCGTCCGCCGAAGGGATCGAGATCGACTGGGAGCAGGCGCTAGGCTGAGCGCCACCGGTCGCCCTCCACTATGCCCACCGTCACGCCCCCCACCGCGACCTGCCACGTCCTGACCTACAAGCAAGGCGTGCTCTCGGCCATCGCCCACGATCTGCGGATCCGGGTCGAGCGCTTCACCATCGAGATCGATGACGCCGCCGAGCAAGTCGAGGCTCGCTTCGAGGCCCACTCGCTGCGGGTCGACTGCGCGATGAAGGGCGGGCACGAGGCCCGCAGCCCCCTGCGTGAAGGGCAAAAGCGCGACATCGAGAGCAACATCGTCGAGCAGGTGCTCCACGCCCGGCGATACCCGACGATCGTGTTCCGGTCCGCCCAGATCCGCGGCGAAGGCAACGAGCGTCGGATCTCGGGCACGCTGACGCTCCATGGAGTGGAGCGCCCCATAGAAGCGACCGCACGACGCGCCGATGGGCGCTGGACGGCCGAAGTCTCGATCCATCAGCCCGACTTTGGCATCGAGCCCTACTCGGCCATGCTGGGTGCGCTCAAGATCCAGCCCGTCGTGCGGGTGCGCGTGTCGGTGCCCGCCTGAACCATCCGAGCGCAGGCAGCGTTTTCGCTCCAGGTCTCGCCGTTTGCGCAACGACGCTCGTCTCGTGTGTGCCCGCTCCCTTCCGCCCTCCGGCCGGAGCCGCTAGTCTCACCACCGAGACCACCATGAACATCCTAAGAACCCTCGTGACCCTCTGCCTGGCCAGTGGGCTCTCGCTGGCCGCGGGATGCTCGGGAAACCTCGGCCCCGTCAACAACATCGAGAACGCGCCGATCTACCAAAACGACGGCCCGATGGACCTCCAGCGGGTCCGCGACGCGATCGCGGCCGGCCTGACCGAGAAGGGATGGGGGATCGTCGACGAGAGTGAACGCTGGATCCTGGCCCGCGTCGATGTGGACGAGCACTGGGCCAAGATCCGCATCACCTACGACGAGAAGTCGTACACGATCCTCCACTTCGAGAGCAGCCCCGACCTCGGGTACAACGGCGCGCAGATCCATCGTCGCTACAACAACTGGATCGAGTACCTGGACGAAGAGATCAAGGAAGCTCTTTACGGCTCAGACGACGACGACGACGACGACGACGACGACGACGACGACGACGACGACGACGACGACGATGCGGCCGAGGCCGCCGCCGAGGCATCCGAGGCATCCGCTGCGCCCGGTGAAGACGCGCCTCCCGAGCCCGATCCTTCGTGGAGCGATCCGAGCAGCGCCGCGCCCCCTCCCACCTGAGGCACGCTCCGGTCGACGCATGGCAGACGACGTAGCCCGCAGGGCGCTAGTGACCGGTGGGAGCCGAGGGATCGGCGCCGCCGTGGCCCGCAGGCTCGCCGCCGATGGCTACTCGGTCATCATCAACTACCGTAGCAACGCCGACGCCGCGCAGGCGGTGCTCGACCAGATCACCGAGGCAGGCGGACGAGCCCACGCGGTGGCCTTTGATGTGGCCGATCGCGAGGCGACCGGAGCCGCCATCGAGAAGCTGCTGGCGGACGACGAGCGCCCGATCAGCATCGTGGTCAACAACGCCGGGGTCGTGCGCGACAATGCATTTCCGGCCATGACCTGGGACGACTGGGAGACGGTCACCCGCACCACGCTCGACGGCTTCTATAATGTCACCCACCCCTTGGTGATGCCGATGGTCCGGCAAAAGTACGGGCGGATCATCAATGTGTCGTCTATCAGCGGCCTGCGGGGCAACCGAGGCCAGGTCAACTACTCCGCGGCCAAGGCGGGGCTGGTCGGGGCCGCCAAGGCGCTGGCCATCGAGCTGGCCCGGCGCAAGATCACGGTCAACGTGGTCGCCCCCGGCCTCATCGACACCGAGATGATCGCGGGGGTGCCCGACTTCGTGACCCAGCGGATCCCCATGCGCCGGGTGGGTCGGCCCGAGGAGGTCGCGGCTGCGATCGCCTTCTTGGCCAGCTCCGAGGCCAGCTACATCACCGGGCAGGTCCTGGGTATCGACGGAGGATTCGGATGAACGACTCGACCGACGTGGTGGTGGTGGGAGGAGGCCCCGCGGGCTCCACCGCCGCCGCCCTGCTCGCCCGCGCCGGCCACGAGGTGGTGGTGCTGGAAAAAGAGCCCTTTCCCCGCTTCCACATCGGCGAGTCGTTGCTGCCGGTCTGCCTGCCCGTGCTCGAGCGGCTAGGGGTAAAGCCCGATCCTTCCACGCATCTTTACAAGCGCGGGGCCGAGTTCGTCGACGAGCGTAGTGGCCACAGGCGCACCTTCGATTTCGGCGATGCGCTGCCGGGTTGCCCCTCGCACGCCTGGCAGGTCGAGCGGGCCGGCTTCGATCGCCAGCTGCGCGATCGGGCGCAGGCAGCCGAGGCCCAGTTTCGCCACGACGCCAAGGTGGTGCGCGTGGATCTGCGCGGCGAGGGCGTCGCGGTACACACCCGTGACGACCGGGTCGTGCACGCCCGTTATTTGGTCGACGCCAGCGGCCAGAACCGCCTGCTGGCTCGCCACCACGGCTCGGCCGAGCCGCTGCGCCGCTTCGGGCGGACGGCGGCCTTCGTCCATTTCGATGGCCTCCGTGACGCCGCGTGGGAGGAGATCCAACCCGACCACGACATCCGCATCATGATCACCGAGCACGGCTGGGGTTGGCTCATCCCCCTGACGGGCCGGCGACTGAGCGTAGGGCTGGTCTGCCGCGGCGACGAGCCCGCGGCGAAGGTCGTGTCACGCTACATCGACGACTCCCCCCTCATCCAGCGATGGACGGCCGGCAGCCGGCGCAGCGAGGTTCGAGTGGAGCGCAACTTCAGCTTCACCAACACTCGCCCCCACGGCTCGCGCTTTTGCTGCGTGGGCGATGCGGCGTGCTTCCTCGATCCGGTGTTCTCCTCGGGGGTCTCGCTGGCCATGGTCGGCGCCGCTGATATGGCCGATCGCCTCGACGCCGCGCTGCACGAGGGTCGCGAGGCGGATCCCACCCTCATGGAGCCCCACGAGGCGACCATGCACTCGGGCTACCGCACATTTAGTTCGATGATCGATCGCTTCTACAACACGCGCTTCGTGGAGCACTTCATCTTCGGACCCCAGGGCGACGGCAAGGTCTATCGCGAGGTGGTCACCGTGCTCGCGGGGGACGTGTGGCGCGACGACAACGACTTTGCGCAGATGCTGCTCCGCTCGCGGCGGCGCCGAGCGAGCTAACGCGGGCGCTCTTTGGCCGGCATCTTCGAGATCGGGGGGCGACGACTACCTGCCCGTAACCCAGCGAGATCCTCGGCACAAAACAAGCCCCACCTGCGGTGATGCAAGTGGGGCCAGTTCGCCGGACGCTGACGCAGCGACCGGAAGCGGTGACCTACACGACGGCCAGCGCCACCAAAGGCTCGAGTGCAGGCCGCTGTGCTCGTCGGCGTGGCCCGACTAGGCGGCCTTCTCCTTCGACCCGACCCAGGCCGAACCGGTGCGCGCGGCGATCGTGGCCGCATCGTCGGCGGTCGAGCTCACCGCGCCGACCAGGCTCAGCACGCCCTTCTCGGACATCGAGAGCGTGTCACTGATGAGCGTATCGAGGTGACCCGACAGCCTTCGTACCAGGGAGCTCAACCCTTGCTGCGTATTGTCGACTGTGTCGAACACATCCTTGACTCGCGCCTTCCATTCGTCGTGCACATCGCGGGCGGCGGTAAACCCAGTGGTCACCACCTTCTGCGCATAGGTGCTCCCGAGTTGGGTCCAAGTCTGCAAGAGCGGCTCGGAGGAACGCATGATGGCCTTGATATTTTCGCTTTCTTCCATGGTGGGTTCACTCTCCGGGTGGGGAACGGGCGGCAGCATGACAGACCTTCCCCGCCCGTGGGCCACACTCTCGATCCCTTTACATCTCGGCGCGGTGACAAAGGTCATGGCCAAGCGTCCCCGATCGCACGGAGTGATCGTCCATACAGATCGATCAGTGAAGTCTTGACGAGATCCCGACGACTTCGCATGACGCTCGGTGAAACGTTGACTGAACTGTGTACTTTTACACTGGTGCGTGAAGGTATTGACTACGCTCGCGAACCCACCAAAACAGCCTCTACGCCCATCGAGCCCGACAGAATTGACCCGATCTGACGCGACCCGATCTGGCTCGACCCGATTGACTCAAGTCGATCGACTCGATCCGATCGACTCGACCCGATCGACTCCGCTCGAACCGGTACTGCTCCGCTCCGACGGCCGAGCTCCCGTCTGCCCGATCCGTTGCCTCCGGTGAGCTCATCGATGCGGATCGTCAACCGGTGGATCCCGAGCGGGCGGAGGATCCCGGGACGAGCACAGCTGTGGATCGTAGCCGCGGATGTCGAGGGACGTGATCTTCTTGGCGACGAGGTTGACCTCGCGAACACTGAAGTCCTTCGGGGCGTAGACTCGTCGTCTCGTACGTCGTCGCTCGGCGGTCCGTGGCCGGGCTCGACAGCGGCGTGCACCCCACCAGCCCCAGGATGCTCCCGAGCGCCAGTCGCCTGCTCCCGCTCCAACGTTGCGCGTTCACCGTCGCACGACGAGCGTGGCCGGTGCCGCATTTGCACCGAATGCTCGATATCCCGAGCATCGAGCCACGCCGCGAGCGGTGACCGCGGCGGCACTGTCGGCCCGCGCGGGTTCCTCGGCACCCTGCTAGAGTCGCGCTCTCATGGGTTCACCCTCCCTGCTGCCGATCACCGGCTACAGCGTGTGCAACGCCCTCGGACCCGATCGTACGGCGGTCCTGCAGCACCTGCGGCAGGGTCAGCGTGGGCTGGGCGAGGTGCCCTTCCCGCTGCCCTTTGCCACCGTGGCCGGGGCGGTCCGCGACCCGCTGCCCGAGCTGCCCCCCGAGCTGGCCGGCTGGTCCAACCGACCCACCCGCTTCGCCAAGCACCTGGTCGACCAGCTCGAGCCTGCGCTGGCCCGTACCCGCGAGCGCTGGCGACCGGAGCGGATCGGCATCGTGCTAGGCACCAGCACCTCGGGCGCCGACGCCACCGAGCACGCCTACGCCCACTTCATCGAGCACGGCGCCCTTCCCGACGACTACGACTTTCGCAAGCAGCACACCTTCGGTGCACTCGTCGACGTGCTCGGCCGGCTCACCGGGGCCCGGGGCCCGGCGTGGGCCGTGTCCACCACGTGCACCTCGGGCGCCAAGCCCTTTGGCTCGGCCCGGCGACTGATCGCCAGCGACGTGCTCGACGCGGTCATCGTGGGGGGGATCGACACGCTGTGCGCGATGACCCTCAGCGGCTTTCATGCCCTGGGCGCGCTCTCGTCTGCCGCCTGCAAGCCCTTCAGCCAAGAGCGAGACGGGATCAACATCGGCGAGGGCGGAGCCCTGCTGCTCATCGAGCGCCGCGGCGACGGCCCGGCCGTGCTCGAGGCGGTGGGCGAGAGCTCCGATGCCTATCACATCAGCGCGCCCCACCCCGAGGGCCTGGGCGCGCGACTGGCCATGCAGCGGGCGCTGCACGAGGCGGGGATCGAGCCCGGCGACGTCGACCACATCAACGCCCACGGCACCGGCACCCCGCTCAACGACGCAGCCGAGGGCAAGGCGATCACCGCGGTGTTCGGGGACGAGATCCCGGTGGTCTCCACCAAGGGCTACACCGGGCACACCCTCGGCGGAGCCGGGGCGATCGAGGCCGCGATTTCGGTGATGTGCATGGAGGAGGGCTTCGTGCCTCCCTCCCCTGGCGTCGAGCCCCAGGATCCCAAGATCACCGCCAACATCACGCGCGCGCTCATCGAGCGGCCGCTACGGCGGGTGCTGAGCAACTCCTTCGCGTTCGGGGGCAGCAACGCCTCGGTGCTGATGAGGTCGGCATGAGCGAACCGACCCGGCAGCTGCACGTGGCCGGAGTGGGGCTATGGCTCCCCGGCGTGCCCAACGTAGAGGCCTGGCGAGGCGGAGCGCGCGGGATCACGTCGCGCGACGAAGAGTTCCCCAAGCCCAGCGGCGCGTCGATCGAGCGCCGCGCCCGACGGCGGGCCAGCCCACTTTGCCGGGCCCTGGCCGACGCCTACTGCACCGCCGCGACCCAGGCGAACATCGACGTGAGCACCACATCGTCGGTCTTCGGCTCCGCGCTGGGCGAGGTCACCACCATGCTGGGCCTGCTCGACGAGATGAGCCGCCACGAGCCGCTGTCTCCGATGGCCTTCGCCACCAGCGTACACAGCGCGGCCGCCGGCACGATGTCGATCAGCGCCGGCAACCGCGGCTTCACCACCTCGATCTCGGCGTACAACGACACGGCGGCGACTGCCTTGTTCGAGGCGATCGGGCTGCTGCACTCGCCCGGCGCCCCGGTGATCGTCGCGTGCGGCGACGAGAACTCGCCCGACCGCTTCGTGTCTGAGGACCACGCCTTTGACATGCTGGCCGTCACCCTCGCCCTGGTCCCCCCCGATCACCCGGCACCCCGGCTGGCTCGACTCTCGGGGCCCCACCGAGCAGAGGCCGACCTGCCCCCCGCCGCGCTGCCCCCCCGATTGGGCCGCAACCCGCAGGCGGGCCTGCTCGATCTGGTCGCCGCGATCGTGGCCGGCCAAACCGGCACCGTCGCCCTCGATCGCGGTCGGGGAACGGGCTGGTGCGTGACGGTGAGCGAGGCCTGATGTCCAACGACCCCGCCGGCACCACCCGGTATCCCCCGATCGCCGAGCTGGTGCCCCATGGCCCGCCCATGCGCGTGCTGGAGGAGCTCGTCGACTGGGAGCCCGGCCGAGCCACCTGCCGCATGACGATCCGCCAGAGCATGCCCTTCGTCACCGAGGGTCGGCTCGCCACGGTGGCCACTGTCGAGTACATCGCCCAGGCGGTGGCCGCCTGCCTCGGGCACGAGGCGTACGTGGGCGGCGAGGGAGTCCGGGTGGGCATGCTGGTCGGCGTGCGCAAGATGGAGCTACACCGGCCGTGGCTCGACGTGGGCAGCGAGCTACGGATCGACGTGGAACGAGTGCGCGGCAACGACGAGGTCAGCACGTTTCGCGGGGAGATCCGCGTGGCGGGAGAGGTGGTCGTGACCGCCATGACCACCCTGGTCCACGCCGAGCAGCCCCCCGCGGGATGATCTCAGCGGATCGGCCGACCGACCATCAGCCACGCTCCGTTGCTCAGCTGCGCCGTGGACTCGAGACGAAGCCCCGCCCGGGACAGCAGGCGCCGAAACTCCGGCTTCGATCGCTCCCGCCCGCCGCCGGTGAGCACCAGCATCTCCAGGTCGAACATGCGGGCCCCATCGCGGCGATTGCCGGGCAGCCGGATCGCCTCGACCACGAATACCCGCCCGGACGCCGGCATCACCTCGACGCACCGTCGTACGATCGCCTCGGCTTTGTCGTCGTCCCAGTTGTGCAGCACGTGCTTGATCACGTAGACATCCGCCCCGCCGGGCACCGCCTCGAAGAAATCGCCGGCCTCGAACGCGCAGCGCTCGTGCAACCCCTCGGCTCTAAACCGCGCCTTTGCAGCCTCGACCACATCGGCCCGATCGAACAGGATCCCGCGCAATTGCGGCCGCAACCGTAACAGCTCGGCCAGCAAGGTCCCCCGCCCCCCGCCCACGTCCACCACCGTGAGGGCCCCGTCGAGCGCAGGCCGAGCCGCCAGCGCGCGCGCCTGCTGACACGTAAAGGCATCCACCGCCTCGTCGTACAGCCGCGCCTGCTCCGGATGCGCCGCCAGGTACTCGAACAAGGGCTGCCCGTGCACGCGCTCGAAGGCGCTGCGGCCGGTCCGCACCGCATAGGTCAGCTCCGTCCAGGGCGTCCACTGCGACGGCGAGCCCACGAACCGGGCCAACGTCCCCAGGGCGTCGGCCCGCAATTGCGCCCCCATTGGCGTGAGCGCGTAGCGACCGTCGGGCTGCTCGTGCAGCGCCCCCTCGCCCACCAGCACGCGAAGCAGGCGGAGCAAGGACGACGGTCGGCACTCCAGCGTCCGGGCCAAGGTCTCCAGATCGGCCGGCTCGGCCAGCGCCTCGGCCAGCCCCAGCTCAGCCGCGGTCGCCAGGGCCTGCGTGATCCACTTGCCGGCCAAACGCTGCATCAGCGCCCCCGCGGGATCCTCGGGATCGGGACCCCCCGAGCCCGTCAAGACGCCACCGACTCGCTCGCCGAGGCACCCGTTTCGGCCGCGGCGACGGGCGGGATGGGCAGCAGGGCCAGCGCCTCGGACCACTGCGGGTGCCGCTCGACTCGACCCAGGTTCCGCTCGACGTCACGAGCCACCACCGACAGCGCCCGCCGGCGCTGCAGACCCACCAGGGGCTCGGCCGCGATCCGCTCGGGATCGTAGCGCAGCGTCCAGCGCTCGCTGCCCGCCTCTTGCAGGAGCTGCGCCCCCGTCTGCGGCCCCAGCTCGACGAGCACCCGCACCACCAGCTCGGCCGCCATCTGCTCGGCCTGCCCCAGCCGGTGCCTCATCGACTCGAGGGTCTGCTCCGGGGTCATCGTCTTTTGCAGATCGAGGTGCGCATCGACGGGCAGCGAAGGAAACACGGGCAGCCCCAAGAACCCCGGCCGAGGCTTGGCCTCGGGGGCCAGCTCGACCCAGGCCGCAAAGAGCGACTGCATACACCCCGACAGCTCCACAAAGCGCGCCCCCACCCCGGAGAGCTCGCGATAGAGCGGCCCGCTCACCCGATACATCTGCTGTAGGTAGTACTGGCAGGCAAACGTCCAGTAGACGAAGTTGTCCCAGTAGATCTTGGTCGCCATCGCCCGCCAGTGGCCGTAGACCGGCGCGGCCTCGCGAAAGATCCCCACCGAGCCCGCCACCAGCGCTCGATACTGGGCATTGAGCTCGCCGGTGCGCGCCACCAGATCCTCGCCGTCCCGATCGACCCGCATCAGCTCAGCGGTGAAGCTGTTGGCGTAGGCGATGAAGTCCGTCCCGGGGCTGTAGAGCGGGTCGACGAACGCCCCCGCCTCCCCCACGATCGCCCAGCGATCGTGGGACCACGAGCGAGCCACGCCGTGGCTGTAGCCCCGCAGAGTCCGAAAGTCGAGCGCCTCGACCCCGTCAAGGCGCCGGGCCAGCGCCGGCTCGTACTCCCGCAAAAACGCCATCGCGCGCTCGTGGGTGCGGACCCGGTCGAACCCGTGGACGTGATCGTGGGTCACGATGCCCACGCTGGTGCGCCCCCCGGCCAGGGGGATCAACCACACCCAGTACCCCTCGCCCATCAAGTGGCTGGTGGAACGCCAACGCTCCGACGCCATGGGCACGGCAAAGAACGGGCTTTGGGGATCGTCGACCAAGTCGCCCGGCTCGACTCGCCCCTCCACGCGAAACCATCCGGCATTGCCCGCGTGCCGCGTGCCACGCTTGAGACGCATCCGTCGCTTGAGGAAGGCGTTGCGGCCGGTGGCGTCCACGACCCAGCGGCTGCGCAAGGTCGTCCGCTGCCCGCCGCGCTCGAAGGTGATCTCGTGGGGATCGCCGCCGGCCCCCAAAGAGATGATCCGGACCATCGCCCCCTCGTGCAGGGTGACGCCGTCCTGCTCGATCATGGCCCGCAGATCCTCCTCGAAGCGCCCCCGATCGATCTGATACGAGCGCACGATGGGCTCGTTGGCTGGGCCGAGCTCGGCGCGCTGGTCGATCGGCAGGTGCCCGCCCCCTGGATAGAACCTCAGGCCAAACTTGATGATGTGCTCCCGTTGCAGATACTCGGCCAACCCCAGCCGCTCGAGATACTGCGAGCCCAGCTCCACGCTGGACTCGCCGACCTTGTGGCAAGCGGGAGGCAGCGGCCGGGTAGTGCGCTCGATCACCACGATCCGCATCGAGGGCAGCTCTCGTCGGATCTGGCGCGCCAGGGTCAACCCCGCCAACCCGCCACCACAAATGACGACATCGGCATCGAGCGCGGCCGAAACAGGACTCTGGAGACCACTCATCGAGCTCTCACCTCGTGAAGGGGGGTGAATCGAGACGGGGGGCGAAAACGGAGGACCGTCACGATGGACCGTCACGATGGACCGGTACGATCGACCGGCATTGCACGGACCGGTCGTGAAGCACCGCCCCGCGAACGGAGTCTACCGAACGGCCACGACGGGCACCATGAAGCAACCGGTAGACCGCGACCACTGGGCGGCCACACGGGCTAGCGCAGTTGACACTTTCGAAGTGCGACGCCTATCGTCCGTCGCCATGGTCCATGCGGTGGCCAAGCGCTCAGGGCGCCTGGACCCCATCAAGCGCTGGTACCGCACCGTCATGGTGGTGATCTCGCTGGTGACCTATGGAGCCATGGGTCCCTTCGGATATGTGGCCTTCGCCACCCTGGCCATCGTTCCTACCCGCGACCCGGTGGCTCGGGCCCATCGGCTGCAGGGGATCATGCGCCGCGCCTTTGCGCTGTTGCACCACTGGATGAACCTGGTCGGCTTGCTCCACTACGACCCCCGGTCGTTGCGCGGCCGGGTGCCCGACGGCCCGTGCATCGTCATCTCGAATCACCCCACCCTGCACGACGTCACCACCATCATGAGCGCCGTGCCGCGCCTGTGCACCGCGATCAACCATCGAACGTACAGCCGGTGGTGGCTGCGACCCTTGCTCGAACAGTCGGGTCAGTTCTGCGGCGCGGCTCCGAGCCTGCTGGGCACGAGCACCGTGCTCGACAACGCCGCCGAGCGTTTGCGCCAGGGGTTTCGCGTGCTGATGTTCCCCGAGGGAGGCCGCTCTCCCCGCGGACAACTGCACCCCTTCTCCCGGGTCGCCTTCGAGCTCGCCTGCCGCGAGGGCCTGCCCATCGTGCCGATCCTCATCCGCGCCGAGCCGCCGTGGCTGACCCGAGGCGACCGATTCCTGCGGCCCCCGGCCGAGCGACCCGCCAAGCGGGTCGAGGTCCTGGAAACCCTCCAGCCCGACCGTTTTGCCGGGGACAGCCGAGCCATGCGAGATTACGCCGAGGCGATGTATAGTCGGATCCTCGGTGCTCCGGTCGCCAGATCCCCCCTGGCTCTGGCTGGCGAGCCCCCCCGACCCCGCCCCATCGGATCCGAACCCGGAGGACTGACCAAGTGAGCGAAGAGCTGGAGCCGAGAATCAAGCGTCTGATCGTGGACGCACTCATGCTCGAGGACGTCAAGCCCGAGGAGATCGAGACCGAGGCCCCGCTGTTCGTGGAGGGCCTGGGGCTCGATTCGATCGACGCCCTGGAGCTGGCGCTGGCGATCCACAAGGAGTTCGGGGTCAAGACCTCGGCCGACGACGAACGCAACCGCGAGTACTTCTACTCGGTGGCCAGCCTGGCCCAGTTCATCCGCCGCGAGCAGGGCAAGGCCGAGGGCGACGAGGCGGCATCGGCGGGCAGCGCCGCCGAGGCGCCCACCGGGGCTGCTCCCGCCGAGATCGCCCCCAAGGCCGCGTCGGCCGACGGCTGATCCGCCGGACCACGCACCAGCGACTGACGGAAGGCCAAGCGATGGGGGCGAAGCGAATTGCATCGATCGCCTCGTCGGTCGTCTTCGGGGTGGCGCTGGTAGGCTACCCCGTCGTGGCCTACTTCGCGTTCCGCCACCTCTCGCCCCGGGTGGCGTCGGCCGTGCTCCTGGTGGTCTTCATACCCGCGGCCGTCTCCCGGCTCAGCGCCCGCTCCCGAGCCGCCTTGGCTCCGCTGGCGATGCTGCCCCTGGTGACCGTGGGGCTTTTGCTGGGCTCGGCCGCGCTGGGCTCGACCGGCCTGGCGCTGCTCGTCCCGGTGCTCGTCAACGCCACCCTGCTGCTGGCCTTCGGAGCCACGCTCGTGTCGGGCCCTCCGATGATCGAGCGCTTCGCCCGACTACAGGTCGACGACCTACAGCCCGCCGAGCTTCGCTGGTGTCGGGGCTGGACGCTGGGTTGGTCGGCCTTCTTCCTGGTCAACGGCAGCATTGCCCTTTACCTCTCGCAGCTCCCCACCATGGAGGCGTGGACCACCTACAACGGCCTGGTCGCCTACATCCTGATGGGCACGATGTTCGGCGTGGAGTACTCCGTTCGGAAGTATCGCTTTGGTCGGCTGGGCACCCACCTGCTCGACCGCATACTCCGACGCACTTTCGAGGCCCTGGGCCACCCCCCCCGATGAACGAGCTGCTGCGCCACCACAGGGCCGAGGATCTGGTGGCCTTCGGCGAGGGCGGCCCCCGGACGGCCGCCGACCTACGCCGCGACGTGACCACCGTGGCCGCTGCGATCGAGGCCAGCCTCCCCGAGCGTTCACCCGGCACCCATGTCTTGATGGTGTTCGACAACGATCGCTACGCGTTTACGGTGGCGCTGCTGGGCGCCTGGTCGGCCGGCTTGGCGGTGGCCCTGCCCCCTAACGGGCGCGCGCAGACGATCGCAGCGCTGATGCAGCGACCCGAGGTCGGCGGCCTGCTCCACGACACGGGCGCGGGCGGCCACCTGCAGGTGCCCCAGCTGCTGGCCGAACCCACTGCCTATCCCGCTGCCGACCCCACTGCCGGCCCCGCTCCCGAGCCGGTCAAGCCGGCGGCGCCCCTGTCGCTGCCCGATCCCCTCGCCGCCACCGTGTTCACCTCGGGGACCACCGGCGACAGCGAGGCCTGGCCCAAGACGGCCGCACAATTGCTCGATGAGGTGCGCGTGCAGGCCCAGACCTTCCCGGTCGAGCCGGGAGGCCGCGCGGTGGTCACCGTCCCGCCGGCCCACCTCTACGGGCTGCTCTTTGGCGTGCTGCTGCCGCTTTACACCGGGGGCGCCTTCTTGCGCGAGACCCCGCTGTTGCCCGAGGCCGTCGCCTCCCGGGTCGAGGCCGTGAAGGCCGACACCCTCGTGAGCGTGCCGGTGCACCTGCGCACCGCCCAGACGATCGCGCCCGGCCACCTCGCATCCCTACGCCGCGTGTTCTCGTCGACCGCCCCTCTGGACGAAGCCACCGCCCGGTCCTTTGCCCAGACCCACGGAGTGCCGATCACCGAGGTCTTCGGATCCACCGAGACCGGCGGGATCGCCTGGCGCCGCCGCGACCAAGGCGATCGGTGGAACCCACTGGCCGGGGTCTCGGTCTCGGTCGACGCGCGTGGCCACCTGCGGGTCGACTCCCCCTTCTTGCCGCCCGATGCCGAGCGCCCGTGGACGACCGCCGACCTGGCCGAGGCGGGTCCCGAGGGATCGTTCATCCACCGCGGCCGAGCCGACGGGGTCGTCAAGGTCGGCGGCCGTCGGGTCTCGCTCCCCCAGATGCAGCGGTGGCTGCTCGCCCAGCCCGGCGTGCTCGATGCCGAGATCATCGCAGTCCCTGCCCCCGGCCGAGGCGTACGCCTGTTGGCCGCCGTGGTGGCCCCGGACCAAGACGAAGACGCCCTGCGCCGGGCCATGCAGGAACACTTCGTCCCCTCCACCGTGCCCCGCCGCCTGCGGCTGGTCGATCGCCTGCCCCGCGAGCCCAGCGGCAAGCTGCCCCGCCGCATGCTGCTGGCGATGTTCGGCCTACGCCCCGACGGCACCCCGCCCTCGCCACGGCTGGAGGTCGACGCCCCCGTGGTCCACCCCGACGATCCCACGGTGGTCACCGCGAGCGCCCGCGTCCCCACCGACTACGTGTACTTCGACGGCCACTTCGACGGCTATCCGATCCTCGCCGGGGTGGTGCAGCTCCACGAGCTGCTCGTGCCGCTGGTCGAGCAGCTCCGTCCGCAGTGGGGCCCGCTGCGCGAGCTGCTGCGCGTGAAGTTCTTGGGGCGGATCGTCCCCGGCGACGCGTTGTCGATCACCCTGCGCCTGGACGTCCAGCGCTCCGATTGCGATTTCGAGATCCACCGCGGATCCACCCGCTGCTCGGCCGGCCGGCTCCGCTTTGCCCCGGTCGCCGCCTCCCCTGGGGCCCAGAAAGCGGCGACTCCATGAGCAACGCGCTCCCGGTCCCCGACTCGTCGTTCCGGTGCTGCGTGCTAGTGCCAACCTACAATAACCCCCTGACGGTGCGCGCCGTGGTCGAGCAAGCGCGGCAGCACCTGCCAGACGTGGTGGTGATCGACGACGGCAGCGGCCCCGCGGGGCGACGAGCCTGCGAGCGGCTGGCCGAGGACGGGCTGGCGATCGTGCACCACCGCGAGCGCAACGGAGGCAAGGGTGCCGCGGTCAAGACCGGCTTTGCCGTCGCGCAACAGCACGGCTTTACCCACGCGCTTCAAGTAGACGCCGACGGTCAGCACGACCTCGATGCGATCCCCCGGTTCTTGCAGCATGGCCGCGCCGAGCCGCGCGCGCTGGTGATCGGCTACCCCGAGTACGACACCTCCGCGCCCCCCGTGCGCCGGATCGCCCGCAAGTTCACCCGCTTTTGGGTCGACCTCGAGGCCGGGCGTGGGGTGATCCGCGACTCGATGATCGGCATGCGGGTCTACCCCCTGGCCCTGGTGCAGACCCTCCCCGTCGCCGGCAACCGCATGGACTTCGACATCGAGATCGCCGTGCGGATCGCGTGGTCAGGCGTCCCCGTCATCAACGAGCCCGTCGAGGTGCGCTACCTGGCCGCCGAAGATGGAGGCGTCTCCCACTTTCAGCTGTTTTGGGACAACCTCCGCTTCTCCTGGCTCCACAGCAAGCTTTGCACCATCAAGTGCACCTACTGGGCGCTGGAGCGGCTGGGCCTGCGTCGCCGTCGATTGCCGGCATGAGCGAGCCCGCTCCAGATCCCGCCCCAGATCCCGCCCCATCGGCTCGCGCGGTGGCGGTCCCACCCGCGCGGGCCACCTGGCTCAACACCGCCGAGCGCGGCACGATCCTGGGGATCCGCGTCGTGTTCTTCATGGCCACGGTGCTCGGGCGCGTCCCCACCCGACTGCTCGTGCGCGGCATTGCCCTGTGGTACGCGCTGTTCGACCGGCCCTCGCGCCAAGCCTCGCGGCAGTGGTGGACGGTGATCGACGGCACACCGCCCCCCTGGCGGCGGATCTACGGGCACATCCTGCGTTTTTCCCAGACCGCGCTCGACCGGATCTTCCTCTTGCGGGGCAAGACCTCGGTGTTCGAGGTCACCCGCACCGGCTTGCACCATCTCGAAGCGGCCCGGGACGCGGGCAAGGGCGCGGTGTTGCTGGGCGCTCACCTCGGCAGCTTCGAGGCCATGCGGGCCGGCGCCGACAAGGACGAAGTCCCCGTCAACATCCTCGGACACTTCGAAAACGCGCGCATGATCAACGCATTGTTCGAGCGGTTGAATCCCCAGACCGCGGCCAAGGTCATCCACATCGGGGCCGACTCGGTCGACTTCATCTTCAAGGTGCAACAGCGGATCGAAGCCGGAGAATTCGTGGCGGTCCTGGGCGATCGCACCGGTCTCAACGAAAAAACGGTCACCGTCGAGTTCTTTGGGCATCCCGCCCGCTTTCCGGTGGGGCCGTTCTTGCTCGCCTCGGTCCTTCGGTGCCCGGTGCTGCTGACCTTTGGCCTGTACCGCGAGCCCAACCGCTACGACCTACACTGCGAGCCCTTTGCCGACCGCTTGGCGCTACCGCGCGGCAACCGCGAGGCCCGGCTCCAGGAGTACGTCCAGCGCTTTGCCCAGCGCCTCGAGGCGTACTGTCGGCAAGCCCCCGACAATTGGTTCAACTTCTACGACTTTTGGGAGCACCCTCCCGAACGGCCGCAGTCGGCTCCATCGCGTCCCTTGGGCCCATCCGGCGCGGTTGACCCCCCATCACCCGCGCGGTAGGTACCTCTCTTGTCGCGGCGATCTGCGGAGATCTCCGGCCCCGTCATGCCCCCCCTATCCACCGCCCCGGTCCAGCCGACCCTCGACGTCGGCGCCCGTGACCTCCGCATCGAGGACGTGCTGGCCTTGGCCGAGGGCCGGGCACGGCCCCGCCTCGCCTCTGGCGTGCGCGAGCGCATGCAGCAAAGCCACGCCCTGGTCCAGGCGCGACTGGCCGAAGGGGCTCGGATCTACGGGGTCACCACCGGCTACGGCGACTCGGTACGCACCGACGTACCCTCGACCAACTCGGCCGATCTCTCGCTGCACCTGATCCGCTTCCACGGCTGTGGCACCGGCCGCACGCTCGAGCCGGTGGAGTCAGCGGCCGTCCTCGCGGTGCGGCTATGCTCGCTGGTGGCCGGCTTTAGCGGGATCGAGCCCGAGGTCGCGCAGCGGCTTTGCACCTTGCTCGAGCGCCGGATCCTCCCCGCGATTCCGGCCGAGGGCTCGGTGGGGGCCAGCGGCGATCTGACCCCGCTGTCGTATGTGGCCGCGGTCCTGGTCGGCGAGCGCGAGGTGCTCGCCCCCAACGCCCCCCGACCCGCCGCGCAGGTGCTGGCCGAGCACGGGCTGTCACCGCTGCGCCTGGGCCCCAAGGCCGCGCTGGCCCTGATGAACGGCACGAGCGTGGCCACGGCGCTGGGGGTGATCGCCTTTGGCCGGGCCCAGCGCCTGGCCCGACTCGCCGCCCGGATCACCGCCGTGGTGTCGCGGGCGATCGGCGGCAACCCGGAGCACTTCGAGTCCGTCATCCACCAGGCCAAGGGCCACCGAGGTCAGGTCGAGGCGGCGGGGTGGATCCGCGACGAGCTGGACGATCTCGGGCGGGAGCTGGGCCCGGCCCCCACACCGAGCCGCCTGCAAGATCGCTACTCGGTGCGCTGCGCCCCCCATGTGCTGGGCGTGCTCGTCGACGCGCTGCACTGGTCGCGCCAGGTGATCGAGACCGAGCTCAACGGCGTCAGCGACAACCCCCTGGTCGACGTGGAGCACGAGCGGATCGTCCACGGCGGCAACTTCTACGGCGGCCACATCGGCTTTGTGATGGACGCGCTCAAGACCGCGGTCGCCAACGTCGCCGACCTGCTCGATCGCCAGCTGGTGCTCCTTTGTCGCCCCGAGGAGAGCGCGGGGCTGCCCGCCAACCTCGTGGGGGCCGACGGCGACGTGCGCACCTACCATGGCTTCAAGGCCATGAGCATCTCCGCTTCGGCCCTGACCGCCGAAGCGCTCAAGCTCACCATGCCGGCCAGCGTCTTCAGCCGCAGCACCGAGTCCCACAACCAGGACAAGGTGCCCATGGCCACGATCGCCTCTCGCGACGCGCTGCGCGTGCTTCAGCTGAGCGAGCAGGTCGCCGCGATCGGCACTCTGGCCGCCTGCCAGGCCATCGAGCTGCGCGCCAAGGAGCACGATAGTAGCGGCTCGCTCCACGCCGCGGTGCGGGCGGTCGTCCCCCCGCTGCGCGAGGATCGGCGCATGGACGGCGACATCGCGGCCGTCATGACGCTCATTGGCTCCAACGCGCTGACCCCTGAGGTCCCGTGCCCCTAAGGCGCCCCGATCACGCCGTCAGCGTGGAGCTCGAGATCCCCTTTCACGACTGCGATCCCCTCTTCGTGGCCTGGCACGGCCGGTACTTCGAGTACCTCGAGGCCAGCCGCCAGGCGCTCTTGCGCTCGCGGGGGCTCGACGTGCCCGATCTGATCGCGCTGCGCTACCGCATGTATGTGGCCGACGTGCGGTGTCGCTATAACTTTCCGCTGACCTATGGCGATCGGGTCCAGGTCACCTCATGGTTCGGCGAGCACGAGCGTCTGATCAAGGTGCTCTACGATGTGTTCAACCACACCAAGGAGCGCCGCAGCGCCCGCGCCTCGACTCTGCTGGCCGTGACCGACGAGCACAGCACGTTCCTCCCCGAGATTCCCGAGCCGATCCGCGCTCGGCTGCCGGAGCTACCGTCATGACACCCAGAGTTGCCGTGCTCTCGCTGCTGGTTCTGTCGCTTCAGGGGGCGACGCTAGAGTCTTCGGGTGCGACTGTGGTCTCGGAGACTGTGGTCTCGGAGCCCGCCCCCGCTTCCAACTCCGCCTCCACCTCCGCCTCTGGGCGCCTCGCACCGGAGGGCTTTCCCGACGAACCCACCGATGCCCGCACCCTGCTGCGCGCTCTAGCCACCGTCGAGGGGCTCGAGGCTCGCTTCAAGGAGAGCAAGCACCTGGCCTTGCTGCGCGCGCCGCTGGTGTCCGAAGGGCGGCTTTATTACGTGCGTCCGGGGCACATGGCGCGGATCGTCGATACGCCGACTCCGTCCACGGTGCGGATCGGTCCCCACTCGCTGGAGCTCCGCGACTCGAGCGGTACGCAGCAGGTCGATCTGCGCAGTCGCCCCGACATCAAGATGTTCGTGGAGTCCTTCGTACACGTAGTGGCCGGGCACTACGATCAGCTGGCTTCTACCTACACGCTGGCCTTTACCCCGGCCCCCGCCGCCACCAATGACGAGGGCGAGCGCAAGCCTTGGAGACTCACCCTCACCCCGGCGCGCAAGCCCCTGTCGGATCTAGTGGAGCGGCTGGAGATCCGCGGCACCGGCTACGAGGTCGCGACGATCGAAGTGATCGAGACCCACGGCGACACGACCGAGATCACCATGTCGGCCGTCGATCCTCGTCGTCGCTTCAGCGACGAAGAACGCGAGCGGATCTTCGGGCTGCCGCCGGCGTCGTGAGGCCGCGGGTTGCTCTGCGAGCACCCTCGGGCCGGGCATGGACCCTCGGATCGCCCTAGCGAGCTTATGAACTCACCGACCTGCGCCAGGAACCCAATGAACGGCCTTGCAGAGCCGTAGATGGCTCGCTTGCCGGTCAGATCCGCGAAGGATAGGCTGATGGCATGGCCGACGCCGAGACCCGCGCGAGGCTCAAGAGACTCTTCCGAGCGCTCACGGATCGGCCGCTTTGGCCCGATGAACCGGCCTACGTCGATCTCTTCGATGACGGGGACAATCCCGTCGAGCACATGGCGACCACGATCGAGTTCGCCGAGAACGAAACCGCTCAATTGCTCGGCGGTCAACCAGGGACCGGCAAGACTACATTACTGCGTGCCCTCGGGCCTCGACTCGAGCAGAACCCTGAGTACAAGGTCGTCGTCTGCGATCTACAAGGCTATTGCCCGAAGACGGAGCCGATCGAGGCCGTCGACTTCTGGAGAGCGGCCGCCCACAGCCTTTATGAGGCGATGGCTGCTGCCGACCTCCTCGCATACTCCCCGGGGCGCGAGGGCTCCTGGTCGCGCCTTGACCATTTCGGGGAAGAGGCCACGGTCGGGACCGAGACCAACAGCTCCGAAACGGGCGCGAGCCTCCCCCTGCCCCCCCATAAAAACACAGGTTCTTCCATAGAGTCTGTACGCATAGACTTTCATGACTTCGTGCAGGATTGCATAGCTTCCATGCAGCAAAAGCATGGAGCCCCGACTCAGCTCATTGTCGCATTTGATGGTCTCGACACACTGGCATCCATCGATGAATCTGCCGCCGCATCCATCGAGCTATTATTCATAGAGCGCCGACATATTCTGGAGATTCCAAGCCTACATACGGTGTACGCGATTCCGTACTGGCTACACTGGAACCTCGCTGCCCGGGCGGCTTTCGACGGCCACCACATAGTCCCATGCGTCAAGGTTCGCACACCCGGCGCTCCAGGCAACACATCGCCAAGCCTCGATCCACGCGGGATCGCCTTGCTACGTCGACTCGTAGAGGCACGCACCGACGATGGTGACTGGCTCGCCTGGTTTCTCGGCGACGCGGCGACATTCGACGAGATCGCCCTGGCTTCGGGAGGCAACATACGCATCTTGCTCCGACTGCTCCGCGACATGCTCGTCGAAGCCGATGGGGTCCCAGTGTCCGAGCATCATCGCCGTCGTACGATCGCTCGTTCGAGCAACGAATACACCCGGCTCATGACCAATCAGGATGCAGCCTGGCTCAGTCGAGTCGAAGAGAGCGGATTCTTCGACGCCGACGACTCGATCGAGCACCATCGCCTCGAGACACTGCTCGATATGAACATCCTATTGGCCTATCGCAACGGCAAGGACTGGTACGGCCTGCTCCCCGCCATCCGCGAGGACATATTGCGACGTGCCCAGGCCTGGCACGAAGCTCGCAGTGATGTTGGCGAGCATCCCGCCATCCCCGGCGACTCGACGGCGACCTCCGCAGCAACCGTGGTTCATGCTGCCATCCCCGCCGTCCGCGTCGTTCAGGTCGAGCTCGAGTACATCCGTTGCTTCGATGATATCTCCCTCGACCTTGCACGCGGCAACGACTCCACTGACTGGACCCTCTTGCTCGGGGACAACGCCCACGGAAAGTCGACCATGCTTCGCTGCATCGCCCTGGGCCTTTGTGCGGAGTCCGAGGCGGCGGCCTTGCTCGAGGCCACCCCGGGCCCGCTGCTCCGCCACGGCGAGAGCGAGGGGACGATTACGCTGACGTTGGTTGACGCCGAGGGCAGACGCCATAGCAGCGTAACCAAGATTACATCGGATCACGAGGGTGAGCCGGGCGCAGAGCGAGTGCGCCGAGTCAAGTGGAAGCTTTCACCCGACCAAGTGTTCGTCTGTGGCTATGGGGCCAATCGTACGCGAACAGCCGACCTCAGCCACTCAGGATACAGCCGCCATGACGCCGTGCGCTCGCTATTCGATGACGATACTTCGTTGCAGAACCCCGAACTCATCCTGCGCCGTCAGCAGCGGATGAGCCGCGAACGGATCGAGCGCAAACTCCTCGAGATCCTGATGCTCGACCGCGAACGCGCGCGGATCTCGTATTCGAGCACCCATGGCCTGAAGATCCTCGGGCCGTGGGCGAGCGGAGACTGGGTAGATGCGAGCCTGCCGACGCTCAGCGACGGCTATCGCAGCACGACGCAGTGGGTCGTCGATCTCATCGGCTGGCTAGTCTACGCGGGTCGCTTTGTGCGCGACGAGGACATGACCGGCATCGTGCTCGTCGACGAGCTCGAGCAGCACCTGCATCCTCGCTGGCAACGTTACATCATCGCGCTACTTCGTAAGCAGTTCCCCGGTCTCCAGTTCATCGCGAGTACACACACGCCGCTGCTGGCGCTGGGCCTTGCCGATCACGAGCATGGGCTGCTCGTCCAGCTAAGCAAGAACGACGAGCAGCAGGTCAAAGCCCGATATGTCCAGCCCCATGAGTTCCGTGGTCTACGTGCAGATCAGATCTTGACCGCTCCTAGAGGTTTCGGGCTGCCCACGACGCGCAGCCCCAAGAGCGCCGATCGCATCGCCCGCTACTCCGAGCTGGCATCCAAGTCGCGAAGCGAGGAAGAAGAGCGAGAGTTTGTCGAACTGCGCGCGCTGCTCGACAAGACCCTAGTCCTCGGCGAGACCCCCTACGAACGCCGAGTAGAGACCGCCGTTCGGGAGGCTCTTGCCAAGCTAGCGGCTGAGCCGCGAGCGCCACTCGACGAAGTCCAGGAGTACGAATTGAGGCGGCAGCTCGCCGAACTATTCGACGAGGGGGATCCGACGTGATCAAGCTGAAGCCTCCCGCGCCTGAGCCTGGGGACAAGAACTGGCAGCGCTGGCGGAAGGATTGCGATGAGGCGAAGCAAGCCCTCATCGAGTATCACGAGCAGGGGAAAGGCGAACTCGTCGAGGTCGAGCGGAAGCTCTATCGCCGTGAGTCGATCATCAAGCGTTACTACTGCAATGGCGACGCTCCCTTTCATGGGAAGTGCGTCTATTGCGAAGCCAAGAGGGCTATCCTGCACGTCGAGCATTATCGACCCAAGAATGCGGTTACCGGCGCTCGGGATCGAGAATTGCCCGACGGCACAGAGCAGTCGCATCCGGGCTACTACTGGCTCGCCTACGAGCTCGACAATCTGCTGCTCTCCTGCGAGGACTGCAACGTAAAATTCAAGGGCACCCAGTTCCCGCTCAAAGACGAAGGTACGCGCGCGTGGCTGTCGAGTGATGATCTCACGAAGGAAGCGCCCCTGCTCCTGTGCCCGTTCGAGGAAGACGAGCCAAGCCAACATCTGAGCCTCGATCTCGAGACGGGAATTCTAAGTCATAAGACGAATCGTGGAGAGCAGACGATCAAACGGCTAGGCTTGAACCTCAGAGGACTCCCCGAAGAACGTCGCAAGGTGGTCACCGAGATCGAGCATTGCTGGTCTCAGTGGTTCGCGGTCGACAGCAACAAGCAGCAGCGCGATCGTGCGTTCGAGAAAATCAAGAACCACAAGCTCGGCCGCTGCACATTCACGCTGACCGCACGACTTACACTCGCCCACCTGCGAGCGCAATTCGAGTCACTCGCGACGGAGCTTGGCACATAGGACCGAGGCCCCCGAGAGCGGAGCCCAGGTCACCATCTGCGATCTGCAAGACCATCTCCCGACAAGGGATTTTCATGTCTTCGTGCAGGGGTGTGTAAGATCCGTGAACGAGAAGTATGGAGAATCGACATTGGCTGCGCGGACGCATGGATGCTCAGACGGACTCGAGCTCGACGAGGTGGTCGCGTAAGTGCAGTGCATGGGCGATCTCGTAGTCGCGCGGGCTGAGGACCCCGTAGGCAAAGTGGGGGTGAAGCGAGCCCGTATGCCGCCCGAACGCGTCGATGGCATCGCGAAGGCGCTGCAGCGCGTCCTCGAGCGGTATGGCCTCGGGTAGCGCCGGTGCACCCGGAATAGGGTCGCTACGACCGTGGATCAGCTGGCCACGCGCCGAGAATGCAGCGAAGGCGACCGAGCCGACGGTGGAGCGAAAGATCTCGGACCGGAGCTCGGGGTAGCCCGACAGCGAGTACTCGATGCTCTGCGCCAGGTGCACGAAGACCTGCGCCGGGGACCACACACCGGAGGCCTGGAGGCGCTCGAGGCCACGCGCCTCGAAGTCATCGAGCACCGACTGGGCCCACGCACTCGTTGCATCGGACGAGCCCGGGCCTGATGCCACCCAAACGACCGGCACGCCGACCACCAGAGCGCCAGTCGCCAGCGCGCCCTGCTTGAGGAATCTGCGGCGTTTCATGAGCGCGAGAGCTCCGACTGTACCCCGTACCGCTGCGCCGCACGTATTGTTTCCAGGTTCCCAGGCGGCGCGTCCGGTCAGACGCCCGATGGGGGTGACCCTGGTACCATGGTGCACCCAAGGACGCGCCACGCCGCTGAACACGCGAATCGCTCAGCGGCGGCCGTCGAGGCACGACCCCATCGATCCCGATGAGCAACCAAGGTACGGGCCACACCGACGGCGCGGTGGCCAGGCGAGGGTCTGGCCCGGGGCTCGTCGCCCTCGTCTTACTCGGCCTGCTCGTCGCGGCCGGGGTCTTCGTCGCCTTGCGTCTAGAGGTGACCACCGACATCAGCGAGTTCCTGCCCACCGGCGCCGACCGAGAGCGCGCCCGGATCTCGGCGGCGGTGGCCAAGGGCGAGGCCAGCCGGACGATCATGCCGACGCTCGACGCCGGCGCCCCCGATCGCGCCGCCGCAGTGTCGCGAGCCTTCGAGCAACAACTGCGAGCCGACTCGGCGCTGATGGAGCAGCTGGCGTTCGTGGAGGCGGGCCCCCCCGAGGGCATAGACCAGGCGCTGTGGGAGCTCTATCACCCGCGTCGACTGTCCTTCGCCGCCCCCGACGAGGCCTCGGCCCGAGCCCGGGTCAGCGACGCGGGCCTGGAAGAGGCGGCCTCCGAGATCCGACGCCGGCTCGCGTCCCCGCTGTCGACCCTGGTCACCAAGACAGCCCCCGAGGATCCCTTCTTGTCGATCCCGCGGCTGTTCGACCGCCTGCAGCAGGGACGAACCGACGCGCTGGCCACCGTCGATGGCCGCTTCGTGGCAGAGGAACGCTACGCGGTGATCCTGCTGGGGACCCAAGCCTCGGCGTTCGACGCCCCCGCGCAGCGTCGCGTGCAGGCCGGCCTCGACGCCGCGCTCGAGCGCCTGCGCGCCGAGGTGGAGGTGGGCCCGGTGGAGTCCAGCAGCCTGGCCCGCTTTTCCATTCGGGCCGAGCAGACGATCAAGTCGGACATCCAGCGCACCACGCTGCTGTCGCTGCTGGGTCTTTGCCTGCTGTGCCTGGTGGTCTTGCGATCGTTTCGGCTGGTGGTCCTGACCCTGGTGCCCATCGGCTGCGCCATGCTGGCCGCCACTGCGGTCTCGTTGGCTTTGTATGGCCGAGTGCACGGGCTGACCTTCGCGTTCGGGGCATCGCTCATCGGCGTGTGCGTGGACTACGTGGTGCATTTTTATGTACACCACACGCTTCACCCCTCCCCCCAAGGAGCCCATGGGACCCTGCGGCGGATCTGGCCGGCGCTGCTGCTGGGAGCCACCACCACCGCGATCGGCTTCGCGATCATGGGCGGCTCGTCATTCCCCGGCCTGCGCCAGGTGGCGATCTTCGCGACGGTGGGGGTCACGGTAGCCCTGCTGAGCACCCGCGTGCTGCTGCCGCCCTTGCTGCCGCGGGTGGAACCTCGCGCGGTGCTGCGCGACCGCCTGGCCGACGCGCTCGCGGCCGCGTTCGGTCGCCTGCGTCGCCGGCGATCGGCCGGCATCGCGCTGGTGCTGGCCGCGGTGGCCGCGACCGCCTGGGGAGCCACCGCCGTACCGTGGCAAGACAACCTGGGATCGATCGGCCGCATGGATCGACTCGACCCCGCGATGCTCGAGGAGGACGAGCGGGTGCGCGCCCGGGTGGCCCGCTTCGACCAGGGCCGGTTCATCGTGGCGCTGGGCGACAACGAAGAGCACGCACTGCTCATCAACGACCAGGTAGGCGACGCGCTCCACCAGGCTACTGACGCCGGTGAGCTCCGCGCCTGGCAGGGGGTCTGCACCCTGCTGCCCAGCGCCACCCGCCAGCAGGCGATCGATCTGGCGATCCGAGCCGCGCCCGACCTGCGCCCCCGCCTCGAGAAGGCCCTGGCCGCCGCCGGCTTCCACGAGCAGCTCTTCGCCCCGTTCTTCGAGCACGTGCGACAGCTTCCACCCGCGCCGCTCACCTTCGACGACCTGCGGCGCTCCCCGGCCGCCCCCTTGGTGCGCTCGATGAGGATCGAGGTGGGCGAGCACGTGGGCTTTTTGACGGTGATCCGCGAGATCGAGGACCCCGAGGCCCTCGCCGCCCGCATCGACGCCATCCAGGGCGCCCAATACATCGACCAGACCGCGCTGATGACCTCGGCCATGCGGGCCTACCGGGTACGCACCGTGCAGCTTCTGGGCCTGGGCCTGCTGGCCGTGCTCCTGATCCTCGGGTGGCGCTACCGGTCGCCCCGCGTGACCCTGGCCGTCGTTGCTCCTGCGGTGCTCGCCGGGGGCGTCACCATCGCGGTGCTCGCGGCCACCGGCCGTCGCCTCGATCTAATCGGGCTGACCGCGATCCTCATGATCCTCAGCATCGGGGTCGACTACGGGGTCTTCTTGGCGGAGACCCGCGACGATCTCGACGCCGCCCTGCCGGCCACCCTGCTGGGCCTATTGGTCTGCTGGCTCTCCACCGTGCTGGGCTTTGGGGTCTTGGCGCTGTCCGAGCATCCCACCATGAACACGATCGGAGTGGTCGCCGCGGTGGGGGTGACCGCCAGCTTACTGCTGGCCCCCACCACGCTGGCGTTACTACCAGCAACTCGGGCTGCATCTCGGGCCACACCTCGGGAGTCTTCATGATCCGCGCCGCAATCCAGCGAGGACTGGGGCTAGGGCTCCTATCGGCCCTGCTCGGCTGCAACTCGCCGTCGCACGGACCGACCCAGCCCCCTCGCTTGGGCTCGGCAGCCGGGCCCGAAGCCCCTGCGGGCTACCCCGGGACCCTACGCGACCCCGCGCAGATGGGCCCGGACATCCAGTGGCAGCAGCGAGTGACCGCCCGCTGGCAAGACGACACGCAGAGCTTCGAGGCGGTGCTCTCCAAGACCGACCACGAGCTGTTGCTGGTCGGCCTGAGCCCCATGAAGACCCCGGGCTTCATCGTTCGCCTCACGAACGGCGAGGTAGAGCTCGAAAACCGCAGCCCACAAGAGGTTCCCTTCGACCCGCGCTACATCATGCTCGACATACAACGGGTCTACTTCCCGTGGATCCCCGGGGAGCCTCCAGTCGACGCAGAGCGCTCCCACCGCGTCGACGGCGAGCAGGTCACCGAGCGCTGGGCGCAGGGACAGCTGCGGCAGCGTCGCTTCGTGCGCGAGGACGGGCGCCCGCCGGGGGAGATCACGGTGACCTACGAGGGCTGGGAAGACGGCCAAGACGCTCCCAGGCGGGCAGTGCTCGACAACGGGTGGTTTGGTTACACGCTCGAGATCGAGACCTTCGTCCAGCAACGGCTCTGACCTCGCCGACCCGGTCGGCCGCCGACCGCTCGCCTTCTACTCATGTCGTCCCTTCCTCGACCCCCGGGCTCGTCCGGGCTCGCCTTGGCCGCCGGCCTGCTGCTCATCGCCTGCGGCCACGCCCACCCGCAGGGTCGCCTGGAGTATGTGAAGGTCGAAAGCCGCAGCGAAGGCCGCGAACTCGGCTATGGGATCTACACCCCGCCGGGCTGGGATCGGACCACGCCGCTGCCGCTGGTCGTGCTCTTGCACGGGGCCGGCGACGACGAGACCTCGGCCGACCGCACCGTGGTCACCGATCGTCTCGACAAGGCGATCACCGACGGGCACGTGCCTGCCATGGTCATGGTCACCCCGCGAGGCGAGCGAGGGTTTTGGATCAACTGGCACGACGGCAGCCACCACTGGCAAGACTGGGTGCTCGACGAAGTCGTGCCGCAGGTCCGCGCCAAGTTCCCCATCATCGAGGGCGCGGCGGGCATGCACCTGATGGGCGTATCGATGGGCGGCGGCGGCGGCATGCAGCTGTGGCTAGACGATCCCACGCGCTTTTCCTCGGCGACGATCCTCAGCGCCCCGATCCTCGACGAGGAGGGCACCTGGGAGTTCTTGCGGCGCTTCGTGCCCCGCCGCGGCATGGAGCGAGCCTTCGGCTCGCCCGGTGCGGGCAGCGGGACCGATCCCTACGTGGCGCTATCCTCCCCCGAAGGGCTCGGGGGCGGCCGGCTCCTGTTCGGCGCCGCCAGCCGCGATCTGGGGCGGATCCTCGACTCGAACGTAATGTTCCACGAGCACCTGAGCACCCACGCCGTACCCCACCGCTTCGTGGAGTTTGAGGGCGGCCACGGCTGGGAGGCGTGGTCGAAGGTGTTCCCTTTTGCGCTTTGCCACCAGCTCCAGCCGACCTGCGTGATGCAGACCCCCGAGGCGTGGTCGGTCGAGCAACTGCCCCAATAGCTCACCCAGTCGCGCGCCCGGCCGCTCACCACGGCCACCATCACCAGCGGCGATCCCCACCACAGTGAGGAGGATAGCGGTGAGGACAAGATGGTAGGGTGCCGCCCATGAGCTTACGTCGTACTCCGTGGTTCATTTGCGGTGTCCTCGTGATGGCCTGTGGTGATGATGCAGAGGTCGACCCCACGACCACCTCGACCGCACCACCGAGCTCCAGCACCGACACCTCGGGAGGGATCGGTGGGTCGGGAGGGATCGGTGGGTCGGGCGCGATCGATCCCTCCACCGGTCCGTCGAGCAGCACCGGCCTCGAGGCCACGAGCGACAGCTCCAGTAGCGGGATCGCGGTCGACTCGTCGACCGGCTCGATCGACCTGTGCGGCAACGGCGTGCTCGATGACGACGAAGTCTGCGACGGCTTCGAGCTCGATGGCCAGACCTGTGCCGACGTCGGCTTCGAGGGCGGCTCGCTCAACTGTGCCGACGACTGCTCGGCCTTCGACACCTCGCAGTGCGCCCCCGCCGTGTGCGGCAACAACATCCAGGAAGGTCGCGAGGCCTGCGACAACACTGACGTGGGTGAGGCCACGTGTGTCGGCGAGGGCTTCGACAGCGGACAGATCGGCTGCCGCAACGACTGCACGGCCCTCGACACCAGCAGCTGTGGCACCTGCGGCAACGTCATCGTCGACGGGGACGAGGTCTGTGACGACATCGTGCTATTCGGCCAGACCTGCCAGTCGCTGGGCTTCGAGACGGGGCAGCTGGCCTGTATGCCCGATTGCCTGACCTACGACACCAGCGGCTGTGGAACCTGCGGCAATGGTGTGACCGACGGCGACGAGCTCTGCGACGACCTGGATCTGGCCGGCCAAGACTGCCCGGGCCTGAGCCTGGGCGGCGGCACACTGGGGTGTACACCCGACTGCATGGACTACGACACCTCCGGCTGCGAGCTCGGCTGCGGCAACGACTTGATCACGGGCATGGAGGTCTGTGACGGCACGGATCTGGGGGGCGAAGACTGCGTCTCGCAGGGCTTCGGCGCCGGCATGCTCCAGTGCCTGGACGACTGCTCCGGGTTCGACTTGACGATGTGCGGTGCATTTCCCGATTGCTGCGCTCCGCACGGTTCTCCGGGGTGCATCGATCCCGTGTGCGAGGCGGCCGTGTGCGCGATCGATCCGTTCTGCTGCAGCTTCCAGTGGGATGGGTTTTGCGCCAACCTCGGCCTCGGCGAGCCGGCGTGCGTCGGCGCGGGTGGCAGCTGCCCCCCGTAGCACGACACGACAAGCTCGGGAGCCCGGCCTCGCACGCGCCCAGCCGCAACCGGATGACCGATCGTCCCTGCGCACCCAAGGTGCGCGCACTCATAGACCGGCGCCAAAAGCGCCGCTCTTCTACTTGCCTCGACCGCGACCGCCGGACCAGCGCGTGCCGATCGATTGGAATCGGCGGGCGAGAGCCTCGGTGTGCTCGTCTCGCTCGATCTTCGCCGAAGGGGGAAACAGCCGGCGCATCAGCTGAGCCAAGCGAGTCGGCGAGGTGTGCAGGCCTTCGGCGAAGGCGAAGTCTTCGAGCGCTTCTTGCAGCTCGAGCGCGCTCTGATAGCGCTCGTCGGGGTTTCGACGCAGCGCCCGCATGACGATGGCCTCGAGCGCCGGCGGGTAGTCGGGATCGACGCTGCGAGGCGGAGGCGCGTCGTGGTTGACGATCCGATCGAAGACCTCCGGCTGGGTGGCGGCCCGGTAAAGGCGCCCCCACACCGTCAACTCCCACAGGATCACGCCCAAAGAGAATACGTCGCTGCGCCGGTCCAGGGGGGCCCCGGTGCACTGCTCGGGGGACATATAGGCCATGGTGCCGCGCCGCAGCTTGTCGTCGACCTCCTGCGGGATCGGGCCTGCCCATGAGCCGTCGGCCAAAAGCCGCAAGAACGCGCTGCGATCGGTCTTGGCGATGCCGAAATCGATGAGCTTGACCCACCCCTCGTCGTTGACGAGCACATTGGAGGGACACACGTCGAGGTGGACCAAGCGAAGCGGCATGCCGCTCGACGTGCGCAGCTCGTGGGCGTGATGCAGCCCGGCGGCCACCCCCAGCACGATGCCGATCGCGTGGGAGGGTTTGAGGCGCCCCTCGATCCGGGCAGCCTCGCGCACGATGTGCCGAAGCTCGGGGCCCCGCACCAGCTCCATGGTGAAGAACAGCTGGCCCTCGTGGTTGCCCACGTCGTAGGCCTCGACGAGATTGGGGTGGTGCAAGGCCGCGCCCAGCCGCGCCTCCTCGAGCAACATCTCGTTGTACTCGGGGTTGGCGGAAAGCTCGGGCCGTATGCGCTTGAGCGCGACCTCCTGGTCCTGCATCCACGGGCTCTTCCCCGGCACGACGCGACGCACCAAGAAGACGTCGGCCATCCCCCCTTGCCCCAGCTTGCGGATGACCCGGTAGCTGCCGAGCGATGCCTGCATGGACACGGGGCCGGACATGGAACACCTCATACTACCCGAAAGGCATCCGATCGGCGCGCGGATTCACCTCACGCGCCCAGCGTGACCTATCGAGCGACACGGACGACGTCCCACTCATCCGCTCGCCGAGGGCTCACGCTCCAGCACCGCTCGTAGCGATCGGGCCCAGCGAACGCGGTCACGCCCTTCCACGCCCGCGAGGACGGTGCGCTGGAGCAGGTCGTCGACCTCGGCGGGATCCCGAGCCTTGTTGGCGAAGGATCGAGACACCGACATGAAGTGCCGGCGCACCAACTCGTTGCCCGCCTCGTCATCGTCACTTCGTCAGGCCGCAGCAGCGCCGCGTCGGAGGGGACGTCACTCATGATGAGCTGAGCCGAAACCGCACTACCGCGCGATGGTCCTTCGGCCGCGACGCCGAGCAAGCCCCAGCCCCAACAGCCACCAACCGATCCCCCCCATGGAGCGATAGGGCCACTCATCAGGGGCGTACGTACAGGCACAGCCGCCCCCCTGTTCATCCCGAGCGCCCGGCTCGTTCCCGGAGGTGTTCGGGCCAGCGGAACCCGCCACGCCAGAGCCCGCGCCGGTGTCCGCGCCCGGGCCACCGCCGGAGCCCGCCGCGGTCGTGTCGGATCCGTCGGACGAACCGCCCTCGCCCTCACCGGATCCGCTCGAGGTCCCGCACTCACCGGGGCACCCCCCGGGCTGGGGCAGCACGAGCACCAACGCACCCATATAGGCGGCAACGATGCGCCCCGTGGGATCCTCGGCCTCTACGCGGACCCGGGCCGCCTGCCCGGACATCTCGGGCGGAAGCAGCAGCTCGAGGCCGAACCCCTCACCGGCCACCGGCTCGTCCGCGAGCGCCACGTGCCAGGTCGACTCGCCGACCTCGGCCCAAGCAACCGTCAGGACCGTGCCGTCCATGGCGCTCACGCAGCCCTCGATCGTGACCGCCTCGCCGGTGGTCACGACCTCTTCGCCGTTGAGGATCGCGACCGCGGGACCGCTGGCGGACGGCGCCGGGTCGTCCACGACCTTGATCACGCCGGGACGGGGTGACCAGCGGCTGTACGCGGGATCGTGCGTGAAGCCCTCGACGACCCACGCTCCCGCCGGCCACCCGGTGGTGTCCCACTCGAACCCGGCCTGCGCCGCCGCGAAGGTAATCGGTCGGCGCTCGTCGTCGGCGGTGATCCGTTGGGCACACCCCTGCCACGAAGGATCGAGATCGAGGATCGCGTCCCCGAGCACCGTGCCCAGATCGATGAGCTCCAGCGACTCGGCCGCGGCCACGTCAGCCTCGGAGATCCAGATCGGCAGCTCGTCGGTGGGATCGTGGCCCCGGCACAGCGCGAAGAACTGGTGGGTCCGTCCGTCGGGTACCTCGTCGTCGGTCCACTCGGTGTCCTCGAAGGGGATGTCGTAGGGCACCTGCACCACCGGATCGACCGAGCGATCCACCACGGTCATGCAGGCGGCGTCGGACCACAGCACCGGGGTGCGCAGCCGCATCCCGTCGCCGGCCCTGGCCGAGGGCGGGCTCGACAGGCCCAGCCCCAGCACCAGGCTCACCGCCACGAGCCCGTGGTGAAACGCTCGTGCTATGGTGCTCGTCGTCATCACTGCGCCTCGTGTCTGTGGCTCACGCGCTCGACGGCCGCCCCTCAGGTCATGGAGCGTGCCGCAGCAGGAACATCCCCGATTGCATGTCGCTGACCGCCACGATCCCGTCCAGGTAGAAGGGATACGCGGTAAAGGCCCCTTGGAACCCGGCCCCGTCGCTCGTGGGATAGGTGTCGAACCAGGCTACCTCGGTGGCTTGGCCTTGCGCGATCTCGGTCAGATCCAGCACCCGCATACCCGAGCGATAGTTGGCCATATATGCATAGTTACCTCGGATGTAGAGGTTGTGATCGCTGGCCGGTAGCTCGGCCTCGTAGACCCCGAGCAGCAGCGGAGTGTCGAGATCACTCACGTCCCACAGGTGCGTACGGGTCGGCACGCCCAGGTTGAGCTCGTCGAGCTCGTCGTTGCTGATGAGGTAGGCCTGATCCTCGGTGAGCCACGTCTGGTGGGTGTACTGGGCCTGGGGATAGGGCGCGGTGGCCAGGACCTGGATCGCGGCCTTGTCGGTGACATCAGCCACCGAGATCGAGCCCGAGAAGCCATCGGAGGTGAAGCAGATCTCGCGCCCCTGGTGCTCGACGTCGGGGCCCTCGTACACCAGGCAGTGAGCATCGTGGAATCCCGACCCCGGCGGCGGGTAGCAGCCCTCGAAGGTAGGCACGAGCGGATCGGCGAGATCCATGATGTAGAGCCCCTGGCCACAGGCGCCGATCGCCACCCCGTAGGCGAAGCCCGAGTCGGTGTCGATCGCCAGGTTGTGCGCTCGCCCGAAGCCCTCGTGGCGCGCGGTAGCCTCGAAGGTCACCGGAGGCTCGGTCACGTCGAGCAGCTGCCGCAGGTCGAACACCTGCATGCCGTGGTTTTGGGCCTCGGCCACCACGAAGGCGTGATCAGCGTGGACCTTCACGTCGCGCACGTAGCCGGCGCCCGCGGCCGAGGGCATCCACCCGATGAGCTGGGGGCAGTAGGGATGGGTCACCTCCACGAACACCATCCCGGTGGTCGCGGCCAGCAGGGCGAAGTGCCGCCCGGAGTCGGGGTCGTCCCAGCCCCACATATCGGTGAGCTGCTCGATCCCCAGATCGGCCAGATCGAGATGAGAGACCAGCTCGATCCCCTCGCACCCAAAGCCCCCGGCCGTCCCGCCCTCACAGGGCTGGAGCACCGGTCCGCACGCGCAAGCCTCTCCCACCCCGTCGGTGTCGTCGTCGAGCTGATCGGGGTTGGGGATCTGGCCGCAGTTGTCGCAAGCATCGCCCGCGCCGTCGCCGTCCTCGTCGGCCTGATCGGCGTTGTCGGTGCCGGGACAGTTGTCGCAGGCATCACCGATCCCGTCGCCGTCGCCGTCGCCTTGCTCCGGATCGGCCGTGCCCAGGCAAAGATCACAGGCATCGCCCACGCCGTCGCCGTCCTCGTCGGCCTGATCGGCGTTGGCGACCTCGATGCAATTGTCGAGACAATCGAGGACCCCGTCCCCGTCGAGATCCGAGGGATCCCCGTCGCATGGCCCCGCGGAGGTCTCGTCACCCGAGCCGTCCGGGGTCGCTGGATCCGTAGTCGAGCCGGCGCCGGGCCCTCGTGTCTCGGAGCCCTCCTCGAGCGAGCCGGTGGATGTTCCTCCGTCGGTGCCGTCGCCCGAGCCCGAGCCGCCATTACAGGCGCATAGCCACACTCCGACGAGTAACGATGAGTACGAGCCTCGATGACGCATCGAGCCCGAGGGTACCGCGCTTCCGACACGCCCGGGCCCGCTCCTTTTGCGGATCATCCCGTAGTGGATCCCGCGGCGCGGTTGTGAGCGTGATCTCGCTCGCAGGCACTACGGAGTACGGACGTCCTGACCGGCACTGAGTACGAGCCGCGGGAAGTCGTCCCGCATGATCCTGGCCACGCGCATCAGCTCGCGCACCTTCACGCCATCGCGGGGCACCACAATGACCGTTTCTTTGCCTGGATAGCGCCTTTTGATGTCGCGCGCGATCGCCTCGAGCATGGCCGGCGTGGTGGCCTCGTGCTGGCGAGCGTAGCGAGGATCGGTGGCGGTGACCCGGTAGCGTCCCGGGGAGACCTCGACGGTCAGCCCCAGCGCAGCGGACCCCTGGCGAAGCTCGAGGCCCTGCGGCGGCACCAGGAAGATGCTGCGGGCCCGCAAGCTGCCCCGCGCGTTGTTGACCAGCAGGGCCAGCTGGGGTGGCTGCACCGGTCGGGTCTCAGCCACGGCGTAGGCGATCTGCAGCAGGGAATCGGCGGGCAGATCGCGGTGAACCGCCAGCAGTACCCGCTGGGGGATCTCCACCGCGAACGCGGTAGATTCCACCGCGGCCTCGAGCCAGCTGCGCTGAAACGCGTCGTACAGGACCGCCGGGCAGCCGCTCGCGCACTCGGCCGCAATGGCCGTGTCGCTCACCCGCCCCGCCGAGAGCTTCGCGACGTCTCGGTCGAAGATCTGCAGGCGATCGAGGGCCACCGTGACCAGCAACCCGGGCTCCACCCCGCCGCCGTTGGCCACGGGGAGCTTGTCGGTCCCCAAGGTGGCGTTGACGTGATTGACCACTACGGTGGAGAAGCCCTGGAGTCGCTCGAACTGGGCCGGCCTTTGTGACTCGCCATTGCTGGGCTGCGCCCCGATGGCCCCGCTCGCCAGCCACGACCCTAGACCTACCGCCAGGCCCACCATCAGGCCCACCGTCAATAGTGGAGCCGCGAGGCGGCGAGCTCCTCGGCGAGGGATCGGGTTGGATTTCCTCGACGCCATCTCAAAATTCCTCCACCGGGAAGCGCAGCCACGGATCGACGATCCCCTCGACCACCGGGGCCGTGCTATTCGCCAGCCCCAGCGGCCGACTGCGCAGGCGCTCGGACACCACGTCGCGGTCGGGGGGCTCAGCATCGATGAAGCGGGGCAACAGCGTGGTCAGGCCGACCACCGCCTGTCGGCCCTCGCGCTTTCGCGTGGCCACGTAGAGCCGGAAGGGATCACTTTTGCAGTCCAGCCGGACCAGCGAGCCGCCGCCCAGCTCCTCGTGGGCCTCCTCGACCAGCCCCGCGGTGATCTCCTTGATATTCTCAGTCCACAGGCCGAAGCGACCGAGCCGATGCGCGGCGACCGAGGAGACTTGATCGATAAGAGGGTCGATGGGCTGAGACGAGGTTCCCTCGCACTCGGCCCCGCGGATGTAGATAGCGTAGCGCTCCACCTCGTCTACGAAGCGGCGCTGCACCCGGCGCGGATCGGTATGATCGGCCAGCTCGTCGGGCAGCGCCTCGAGGATCGCCAGCGGGGAGCCGCCACCCAGCCAGGTCAGCAGGTAGAATGCATCCCAGCCCCCGAGCTCGGCGGCCGCCTCCACGCACTGGCTGGTTCGAGCCTCCACGCAGTGCACGAAGCTCTGCGCGGCCCGTTGAGGTGGAGGCTCGTTGGGCATCTGGACGACCGGAGGCTCCTTGTTGCAGGCGGCGCAGACCGACAGGAGGCCCAGGGTGGCCCGAGCCAGCCAACGGGTTGCGAGCGGGCGCGGTGAGATCACGGCTCCTCAACCTAGCAGGTCGCGCTCCATCCCGGCAAAGAACCGACCGGGTCGGTCCGCCGCCGGGCCCGCGCGGAAAATTTTGGTGGGAAGGAGCCGCCGTGAAAAGTGGGCCCCCGTGGGTGTCTCTTCCAGTCGTGCCTCCTCGGCGGCCAGCTCCTCGCTCGCCACCCGTGATCTCCCCTCCGACTCCCTCTTTTGGCAGGCCCCCCGTGGTGCCGCCACGCTGCTGCACGGCGACAGCCTGGAGCTCCTGGCGGCCATGCCCGCGGAGTCCTTTGACCTGATCTTTGCCGACCCGCCCTACTTTTTGAGCAACGGCGGCACCACCTGCAAGTCCGGTCGCCGCGCCAAGGTCAACAAGGGCAACTGGGATCGCAGCCGCGGCGTGGAGGATAACCACGCGTTCAACCGCCAGTGGCTCGAGGCTTGCCAGCGGTTGCTCAAGCCCAACGGTACGATCTGGGTCTCGGGCACCAGCCACGTGATCTACAGCGTGGGCTTCGCCATGCAGCAGCTGGGCTTCAAGATGCTCAACGAGATCGTCTGGGAGAAGCCCAACCCGCCGCCCAACCTCTCGTGCCGCTACTTCACGCACAGCACCGAGTCGGTGCTATGGGCCTCGCGAGGGCCCAAGAGCAAGCACCACTTCGCCTACGCCCGCATGCGCGAGATCAACGGGGGCAAGCAGATGAAATCGGTGTGGACGATGACCGCCCCCGGCAAGTCGGAGAAGGTCCATGGCAAGCACCCCACACAAAAGCCTCTCGCGCTGCTCGAGCGGATCATCGAGGCCGCGTGCCCTCCCGAGGGGATCGTGCTCGACCCCTTCAACGGTAGCGGCACCACCGGGGTGGCTGCGGCGCGGGCCGGGCATCCCTACGTGGGGATCGACCAGCAGGTCGACTACCTCGACCTGACCCGCAATCGGCTGCTCGACGAACACCCGACCTGGGCGGGCAAGCCGCGCCTGCGGCTGGCCAAGCGCTGAGCGAGACCGCAGGGAGTCGTCACGGAGAAACGATTCCCCGCTCGGCGAGCATCCGCCGTAGCTGCCGATAGCGTGCGAAAGGAGTCGAGCCCTCCTGGGGCTTCCGCGTGTTCCAGGCGATCAATTCCGGCTCAGCTCTGCGTACGTGAAGCTCGAAGATGACTCAGGTACGAATCAACAGCGCGTTGCTCTCGCTCGGCCTCACGCTCCGCCTGGTCTAGGTCGATCGCTTCCATGGATTCCAGTGACGTCGGAAGCGCGACACCTGCCTGCCTCGCGAACGCAACGATCAGCGTGAGGTACAGATGCTGGCCACAGACCATCTGCTGCTTCAGCTCCGAGCGAAGCCACTCGGGAACCGGCTGATCATCCAGCAAGGTGAGCAGAGCGAGAAAGGCAACGTGACCGGCGTAGAGCGCCTCTTGAATGGGTGGCGCCAACGCATCCCCATATAAGAGCTCTTGAAACGTCGGTCGCTCACTCTCCCCGGCCCCCTCCCTGGACCCCCCTCTGGTCCAATGCTCGGTGAGGCCATGCGCCCTCTGGCCCGAGCCGCGAAGCGGACCGTCCTCAAGCGTACGTAGCAGCGAGAGGTCCACCTGCGTCGTGAGTAAGAAGCGATGTACGGCCCGCTTCGCGGCTCGGGCCAGAGGGCGCATGGCCTCACCGAGCATTGGACCAGAGGGGGGTCCAGGGAGGGGGCCGGGG
>JBCCWC010000057.1:0-67078 GCA_039194325.1 Myxococcota bacterium | reverse complement strand
GTCACCGATACGGGCAATCCGAGGCGTAGGAGCTCGTGCCACTCGGTCCGGGGGGAGGGATCTGTCATGGAATGGCCGACTCTAGCAGCGTCGGATGCGGTTCAACGCGGCCCAGCGATTGGCGCTCGTTGCGTGGTCGCGGTGGTGGTGGCCAACCTGTTCAACGCCGGCGCCAACTGGGTGCTGATCTTCGGCCACCTCGGCTTCCCCGCGATGGGCCTGGAAGGCGCCGGCCTGGCGACCGGACTGACCCGCTGCATGCTGCTGCTGTCGCTGGCCGCCTACACCGGGCTCGCCGGCCTTCATCACGGCGCGTGGGAACGCCCCTCGCTCGCCGCCTTCGACCTGCGAGGCCTGGCCGAGATCGTGCGGCATGGGATCCCGGTGGGGCTCCAGTACAGCCTGGAGAACTGGGCGTTTCAGCTCAGCACACTGGTAGCTGGGCTGCTCGGCGAGCTGCCGCTGGCCGCCCACGTCATCGTGCTCAACCTCGCGGCGTTGACCTTCATGGTCCCGCTGGGCCTGTCGCAAGGCGCCGCCACCCGAGTGGGCAACCTGATAGGGGCCGGCCGGCCGGACCACGCGCGACGAGCGGCCACCACCGCCCTGTGGCTGGGCGCCGGGGTCATGGTGCTGAGCGCAGTCGCCTTCGTCGCCCTTCAGCGATGGCTGCCGCGGCTTTACACCTCGGATCCCGAGGTCATCGCCCTGGCGGCGAGCATCTTGCCGATCGCCGCCGCCTTCCAGCTGTTCGACGGCACCCAGGCGGTGGGCGGCGGGATCCTGCGCGGGCTCGGAGCCACGCGACCCGCCGCAGTGTTCAACTTGTTGGGATACTACGTACTGGCATTGCCGCTGTCGGCCCTGGCGGTGTTCTCCCTGGGGATGGGCTTGTCGGGGCTGTGGTGGGGGCTGTGCCTGGGGCTGGCCACAATAGCGGGGGCGCTGGTGTGGTGGATCGGGCGGCGAGCCTCGTTCGAGCCCTGACTCATTCGAAGCACGTGCAGGTCTGCGAGGTCGCTAGCAGCCCGCTGGGCCCGTTGACCAGCATCTGTCCCCAAGCCGATAGGTTGCCCGCCGAGAAATCGACCGCGACGTCGAGCGACGACAGCTCGCCCGAGTTCCCCGACCACGACCAACCCAGGTAACCCAGGCCCATGGCCTCGCAGCGGGACATGATCGCCTCGGCGGCCACCGGGGCCCCCGGCCCGTGGTCGGCGGCAAACTCCCCCACGATGAGCGGCAGGCCCGTGGCGCGGAACTCGGTGAAGTACTCCTCCACGACCGCATCGGTACCGTAAACGTCATACATGTGGACGGAGAAGATCACGTTCGCGTCGGGATCGGCGTCGAAGATCTGCTGGGCCTGCGCACCGTTGCGCATGGTGTGACTCCAGTCCTGCCCCCAGTTGGGACCGTCGACGATGAGGGTGTGCCGCACGCCTGCGTCTCGTAGCTGCGTGATCGCCCCCGAGTGAAAGGGTACCCACTGGTCGGTGGTGGTGTTGCCCAGGGGCTCGTTGGCGATGTTGATGATCACGAACGACTCCTGGCCGTCGATCGCCTCGCGCACGTCCGGGCTGAGCCAGTAGTCGACCGCCGTCTGCGGGTCGGCGGCGCTGGCCTGCTCCGACCAGCCGGTCGCGTCGTGGACCTCCAAGATCGCGACCATCTGATGGTCGCGGGCCCACTCGATCACCTGCGTGATCTCCTCGCCGGGTACCCGATCCCACTGCTCGCCGTTGGCCAGGACCACGCGGACCGCGTTGGCCCCCGCGCTCGCCATGTCGGCAAACTGCTGGGCCGTGTCGTCCCGCCACGAGTACCAGACGTAGGGATAGTTGATCCCCCGCATGATGAACTCGTTGCACTTGTCGTCGTAGAGCCGACCGTCCTCCACGTGGAAGCCATCCGCGCACTCGACCGGCGGGCCACCGCTGAGGGAGCTGCCGCTGCTCGACCCGGTCGTCGGATCACCGCTCCCGCCGGGGCCGGTACCGGAGTCGCCGTCTGGATCGACGCCCGAGCTGCCCGGGGCGCTCGTCGGACCGCCGCTGGGCGCCTCGTTCCCGGTGGTGGGACCAGCCCCGGTCGTCGGATCCGCGGTGGATCCGTCGGCGTCGGGCTCGGCTCCACAGCCACCAAGCGCGAGGGCCAATCCGAGGGCGTTTGCAAGCCAGTGCCACTGTTCGGTCACCACGCCGAGCCTGCCGGCCGACGAACATCGCGACTCCATCGTGTCCATGCCCGCGACCGTATTCGATGGATCCCTGCCGTTCAAGAATGCGCGAACACGGAAAAGAACGTTCCGAGATCGGATCGATCGCTTCAACTTCAAGGGGATCGTACCGGAGCAGTCAACCCGGGAGCTTCAGGATCACAACTATCGAAGACGCGCCACAGCTCGACCGCACGGACTCCACGAGCCGCTCGAGCGATCGGTCCACGACCGCACCATCACCGTTCATTGCTCGTTTCCGTCGAATGCCGCCCGAGGACTTGCTCGATCGCGGCGCGATAGCCGATCCTGGTCGCAGCCTGATGTGCCCGCTCCCGGGCGGCGACTGACTCCATGCCCGAGGACGCGCCGAGATCCCAGCACGAGCTCGAGACTCGCTCCTTGCGCACCACCGCCATCGGACACGAGCGGCTTGCTCCGAGCTCCGTACTCCGCTTGTCCCGCTACGTCCTTGCCGAGCCGCTCGGGCGCGGTGGCTCGGGGATCGTCTACTCCGCCTACGACCCCGAGCTCAAGCGGCGGGTCGCGATCAAGCTGCTCAAGGCACCTCGCCGGGCCGAGGATGACTCGAACGACAACGCCCACGACCGACTGCTGCGCGAGGCTCAGGCCCTCGCCCAGCTCACGCACCCCAACGTCATCGCCGTGCACGACATGGGTCACTACGTGCTCGACGACGACCAGGCCAGCACAGGCGACGCCAAGATCCTCCGCGAGGGCTTCTTCATCGTCATGGAGTTGGTCGAGGGCAACCGACTCGACAGATGGCGTAAGCGCAAGCAACGGCGGCGCTCGGAGTTGCTCGATGTGCTCGTGCAGGCGGGTCAAGGCCTCGATGCGGCCCACGCTGTGGGCCTGGTCCACCGCGACTTCAAGCCGGCCAACGTCCTGGTCGACACAGACGACCGCGTCAAGGTTCTCGATTTCGGGCTGGCGAAGACTCCCCGCCTCGGGCCCGCCAGCAACCCCAAGCCACCCGGCCTGCTCGACCAAGATCTCACCGAGTACGGCGTCGCCGTCGGCACGCCGCGCTACATGGCCCCCGAGCAACACGAGGGGAAGATCGTAGGCCCCGGCACCGACATCTACGCGTTTTGTGTCACGGCCTATGAGATCTTATGCGATCGGGTTCCCTTCGTGGGCCACACGTGGGACGAGCTCTACGAGGCCAAGAAGGCGCTGAGTGTAGAGCGCCCCTCTCGCGCCTCGATGCCATCGTGGCTGTGGCGAGCGCTACTGAAGGGCATGGCCGTCGACCCCGCGCTGCGATACGCGAGCATGGGTGAGCTACTCGCCATCATCCGGCGCGGGCGATCGAGGCCGCGACGACTCGCATTCGCGAGTATGGGGCTCGGGCTCGTGACCAGCGCGGCGCTCATATCGACCTCGTCCGCGACCTCCGCGTGCGTGGATCTCGAGCCCGGACTCACCGGAGCCTGGGACGACGATGTCGCCGAGCGTATCAAGGCCGCATTCGACGCGACGGCCCTGCCCTACGCACAAAAGAGCTACCAGCGGGTCGAAGACGAGCTCGACCGCTGGTCCGCGCGGTGGACCACCCAGCGCGAGTCCTACTGCGACGCTCAGCAAAGCGAGTCCGGCGCGGTCGCGCTCGGGCCCTGGCTGACCTGCCTCGAGCAACAGCGGATACGACTGAGCGGCCTGACCCGGCTGCTCGCCACCGCGAGGGCGCAAACGGTCGAGCACACCGTCGACATCACCGCCGAGCTCGGAGAACCAGAGAGCTGCGCCCCCCGTCTGCTGGCCCCCCCTGCCCCCGTCGAGCGAGTCGCGGAGATCGACGCGCTCTTGGCGGAGTGCCGCGCCCTGCTAGGAACACATCAATACGAGCGCGCCGAGCCGATCGCCGCCGAAGCGGTGCGCCAGGCCGCCGAGCAGGAACTCATCGACTACCGGGCGGAGGCATTGCTGCTCCACGCACGTGCGCTACTGAACCTCGAGCGCTTCTTGTCGGCCCAACAGCGGGTCGAAGAGGCGATCGACTATAGCGAGCGAGTGGGCAATATCGATCGCGCGTGCGAAGCCGCTACCGTGCTCGTGGAGGTGCTGCTTCGAACGGGCGAGCTGGGAGCCGCAGAGATCATTGCTCGACATACCCGAAGCCGAGTCGAGTCTGGGGCGGCCGGCCTGCGCGTCGCCGCCCGGCTCGCGCAGATCACCGGAATACTCCGGCTCGAGCAAGGCCACCACCGAGAAGCCGCCATAGAGCTCGAGCGCGCCCTCGCGCTCCATGAGCAGCGGGGCAATTCCGACGCCCTCGATCGAGCACGCGCGCACGCCAAGCTGATGGTGGCGCTGTTCAAGACCGGGCAAACCGACGAAGCCTACCGCGCGTTCGACCAAGCTCGGGAGATCTACGAGACGACGCTCGGTGAGCGACACCCGATCCTCGCGCCACTGTACATCGATCTGACGAACGCTCAGATCGAACGAGATGTACTCGAGCGAGCCGATTCCTCACTAGAGGTGGTCAAGACCTTGATCGCCGATGTCCGCGACCCGGTCGTCGAAGCCAAGGCCCTCGGGTTGCTGTCTCACATCGCCTACATTCGCTCTCGCACGCCCGAGGCATTGAGCCACGTCGAGCACCAGCTGTCGCTCTTGTTGCGATGGCGCGATCCATCCCACCCCACGGTCCTCGAGGCACGAGCACGCCGAGCCCTCGTGCTGGCCGCGATGGATCGACGCTCGGAGTCGGCGGCCGAGCTGGAGATCGTGCTGCCCCTCCAGGAGCAGATCCTCGGGCGCAACCACCCACACACGCTCCATACGATGCTCGTGCTCGGGGCCCAGCTCGCCGAGCTAGACCAGGACCGACGAGCCCGCGAGCTGATGCGCACCGCGCTCGCTCGCAACGAGGCCGAACACGGGGTCGACTCGCGACAAGCCGCGAGCGCGCGCTTATTCGTAGTCCGTGATCTCATCCGCACCGCCGAGTACGACGAAGCCGAGCGCTTGGTCCACAAATCGGTGGCCACCTACGAGCGCACCTCGCTACGGGCTCCGGTCGTGACCCAGGCCCTCTTGGACAAGGCGGCGATCTACTACGAACGAGGGGAGCTGACCGAGCTTATCGAGGTGCTCACCAAGGAACTCGAGATCGCCGAGGAAGTGTTCGGCGCCGAACACAGCCGACTCGCCAAGCCCCTCTACTTCCGGGGTTGGGCCCGAGCCGTCCTCGGTCAGCGCGTGCATGCGCGAGAGGATCTGACCCGGGCCATCACGATGCTGCAACGCAAGCCCGATGGCGTGATGGAGCTCCACGCCCGGCACGCGCTCGCGCGCTCCTGGGCCGATGAAGATCCCGCTCGTGCCCGCACGCTGATCGGCCGGGCCCGCGAGCGATGGTCCGACTTGCTCGTCTCTGCCGACGCAGCACCATCCGATCCAGAGCACGTGATCCTACGCCGGGCCCTCGACGCATGGCCCGAGATCCCCACGGACTATATTGTTCCTTATTATTGAGCGTGCTCGGGGCAGGCCACCGACCCAGACGCAACGACCGCTCAGAGCCTACCCATGGGCATGCGCAGACTCGAGCCAGGCACGGATCTCGTCGTGCATCTGCGTCGATCCCTTGGCGGCAAAGAGCGCCGCGGCCTGCCGAGCACGAGCACTCGCCTCGATTGCACGAGCCGGATCGCTCCCCAGCGCTCGGGCCAGCACCCACTGCGCCCGCGCGTCCAGGATGTCCCGGTCCACGCTCGATCCCGACAAGGCGAGGAACGCTCGGGCGTCGCGCTCGGCCGCCGCAGATCGCCCCATGCGCAGCGCCAGTGCGGCCCGACCCACCAAGGGCTCGCGCAAGCTGAACGAAGACGAACCCCACGCCGCAATGCCGATCGCGATGGCCCGGTCATAGTCGGCCCAAGCCGCCTCCGGCGGCTCGTGAGAAGCTCGATAGGCAGCCCGATGGGTCAACACAGAGACGAGGTGGGGATGCTCGGGCCCGAGCCGCGACTCGAGGATCGCGAGCGCCTGCTGTACCGACTGCCCGGCCTCCACCTCGCGACCTAGCCGGCGTAGAGACTCGAATCGATGATCGAGCAACACACCCACCGAGTAATGATCAGCCCCAAAAGACCGACGGCGAAGGCGCAAGGCCTCGTCATAGTAACGCAACGCTCGGGCATGCTCGCCTTCGACGACTGCATGATGCCCCTCGAGCTCCAGCAGTGGCGCCATCTCGGGGCTCTGGACCTCATCGATCGACACGACGAGCTCCTGGGCCCGCGACAGGATCTCGACGGCCGCATCTCGATAACCCTGCCGGTGCTGCAGCATCCCCAGCTCGTAGAGGGTGCGGGCGACGTCAAACTGTGACGAGCACTGGGTAGACTCACGGATCTTCAGGGCTCGCTGCATCAACGGGATGGCGCGGTCGAATTCTCCCCGCGCCCCGTGGATCCGCCCCATCCACTCCAGGGTCCAGCTCAGCACCGGGTGGTACTCGCCGTGGATCGACTCGAGAATAGACAGTGCGTCCCCGAGCTCCGTGAGCACGAGCTCATCGTCACCTTTCAGCTCGTAGAGCGCTGCGCGAGCCAGCACGACCTCGGCGTAGCGAGGATGATGAGTCCCGAGGGTCCGAGACACGAGCGACGCCGCAGTGGTCACCGCGAGCTGAGCAGCCCCGGGATTGCCCCGATGAAGCCGCAGGGACGCCAAGTCGAGCCACCCCTGGGCCAGCGTAGGTGCGATCGCATCACCCGACGACGACCACGAGACCAAGGAGGATTCCAGGTGTTCGATCGCACGCTCGGCTCCGTTCCGTACCGACTCGATCCTCGCGCAGTGTAGCTGTCGCTCGTCGGCGCTGGCCCCCTCGACCCCGGCGCAGGCTCGCTGAAGCCAAGAATCCTCGTCATCGGACTCAGGATCCCCCGACGGAGCCAGATCGCTCATGACCAACGCGGCCTCACGCGCAAGTTCGGCATAACCCGCATCGTCGGCTCGAGCATAGACTGACTCGACGTGGCTACGAGCATCGTCGATCTGATGCCGAGCGACCTGGAGCTTCCCGGCGAGAAGTTCTAGCTCGAGCGCCTGCCTCCGCGAGCCCCACCCCGGGGTTTGCTCGGCCTGCTCGACCAGATCGAGCAGCGGCCGCGGAGCCTCGGACAACTTTCGGGAGACCAGACCGATCCGTAGCCCCGCGAGTCGCTCGGCGAGCTCGGCGTCGAAGCCCGGCTCGCGGCTCGACGAACCGGTACACGAGTCCAGTCGGGGAAGGATCGCGACCAGCTCAGGACCGTAGGCCAGCAGGCCCACATCCTCTCGAAGCGCCCGAACGGTGGCCGAGAGGGCCGCCTGGCCACAGACCAGGCACGACGCCGACTCGGTCGTAGCCGCCGCCGGCGCCGTGCAGCTCGGTGCTTCGCGCTCGTCCAGTCCATCCGCGTATTCGTCGAGACGCTCTTGAACCCAGTCCCAAGACTCGCGCACGTGCGCGGCCCCCGACGCCTCGACCGACCGCGTCAGAACCTCGCGCTGCTCCTGCCCCCAAATAGCCGCCCCTCGGGCCTGATCGCACGCCGACGACGCGCCATCACGATCTACGCCCGTGTCCGCCAGCTCGAGCGAGCCCCCTGCACCCAGCCACAACCCTCCGCCTAGCAGCACCCCCCCGACCAGCCACGATGCCCATCCCCTCGCCAGGAGCGAGCGTGTCGAGGCCCGCGCGAGAGCCTCGAGCAGCGCGTCCATGCTGGGCCAGCGATCCTCGGATCGCTCCGCCATCCCCCGAACGATGACCGACCGCAGCCGGACCGGCAGCGCCGCCACCGCAGAGGTCGATCTCGACGCCGACGGGAGGACCCCCGTCAGTGACTCGAACAGCGAGACACAAAATGCGTACTGGTCCGTAGCGGCGACCGAAGGAAGGCCCGCCCGATGCTCCGGTGCCATGTAGCCCGGCGTACCCACCGCCAGGCCGCGCCGCGTCACCGTGCCCAGCGCCACCGCCCGTCGATGAGCCGTCGACGCCCCGTCGAGCTTCGGCATGATCTGCGTCGATGCATCATCGGGGGTCTCGGGCTCGACCGCACGGCGCGCGAGCCCGAAGTCGATCACCCGAACTCTCCCGTCGTTACCCACCAAGATGTTGCCGGGCTTGAAATCGCGATGCACGACTCCTCGCGCGTGAGCGGCGGCGAGTCCTCGGCCCGCCTGCACGAAGACCTCGACGACCTCCGCGGTCGACCGCGGCTGCTGAGTCAGCCAGCGCCGCAGGTTGAACCCCTCGACGAATTCCATCGCGATGTAGACTTGCTCGTCGACCTCGCCCACGTCGTAGACCTGCACGATGTTGGGGTGGTTGAGGCAAGCGAGGGCCGCCGCCTCCCGCCGCAAGCGATTGCGCTCGACCTCGTATTCACCAGGAGGCGCGCGCAGCAGCTTGATCGCAACGAGCCGATCGAGCCGGGGATCGTGCGCGGCGAAGACCTCGCCCATGCCGCCGCGACCGATCAAGCGATCGATCTCGAACCGGCCCAGCTGGAATCGACGACCCGAGCGAACCGTGTGCAGCGCCCTGTCGATCGTGGTGCCTTGGCTCTGGTCGGACACGCTCGACCCGAGTGAGTCCGACGGTCCAAAGAGTCCCTGCTCCACTTGAGCCCGCATCATCTCGATGACGACCTGGTGACCGTGATCCGGCTTCGGTCCCACGAAACCCCGGTCCAGTTCGCCGTTGGGTTCGCTCACGATGCTCTGCTCCGCGCGTGCATCGCCAGGTGACGCCCCTTCGGGCTCAGTCGACAAACGCGCGCGACTCCGGTCCCCAGCCGGCCCGCGGTGGGGTCTGCCATCACGAACATCGGGGTCTACAGGCACCGTCTTGGTCCTCGATGTGTGGGTGGATCGAGATGCACTCACCACCATTATGACACGGTCGCTGCCGTCGTTTCCGATGAGTCGCTCTGCTTGGGCGCGGATATATTCGTTGACGCCTCGCGTGCGCTGCTGTCGCGGCGCATCGTCGTCCTTTTTCTCGAAGATGATGAATTGATGGGCCCCCGCAAGAGACGGCCCGAGCGAATGCCGCCCACGCATCGGGCCGGACACCGCCGTGATGACTCCCCGGGACGATCGGCGCCCATCGCTTCGAAGCGATCCCGAGCGTCTACCCCGACCACCACCGCGACCATGCGTGGCCTCAGGCCCCCACTCGAAACCATCATCGAGCGCTTCCTGCGTCGACTTATTGAACGGCCGATCGCACATCGCAGCTCCACGCAGCAACCGATCCTTTGGGCTCGACCCTTTGGGCTCGATCCCTCTAACCGGCACGACCTTCGCGACGTCGTTGGCGGCTAGGCTAATTGATCTTCACTTTAGCCATCGCGAAACATCCGTACGATGACGGCACTCACCCTGCCCCCCGACATCTTCGGTGAATCTTCGGCGTCAGCAACTTTGATGAATTGTTCTTGGGTCGGCCGGTACTGCAGTTACGAAGCAAGCGATCACCACTTGCCGAGCGAGGAAGACATCATGGCCGATCAAAAAGTAACCAATCTCCTTTATCTCGGGCCGGCACCCGACGACGAGTCCAACGTGGTCGTGACCGTAGAGCTCACGTGCGGGTGCCGGGTCACCCGAGTGGTGCACAAGCGTCGCGTCTGCGCCGACCGCAGCGGCGGCTACACGATCGCGGGGCGGGTGCCATGTCCGGTCGGTCACCCGGCGCCCGCGTGGCAGGACGACCACGAACCGATGTGGCTCATCTCCCACGCACTTGGTCGGACCTAGCTAGATCGATCCGAACTGCAATCACAACATTACGTGGTCGAGGGCACGCAGGTCCGTCCCATCAGAAACTCGCCTGCCTAGCAACGATCGTAACCGTGCGCCGCGATCGTTGGGAACCTCGACTTACTCCTTTTCAAGAATGATGAATTGATTGACGCGCGCGTGGGACTGCATGGATGAGAGCCTCGAGCGCTCGTCCGTGTAAGGACGCTAGAGAGAGGGGAACAGAACAATGAGCAGGAATCCATCATATACCGTGGCCGACGGACTGGCGTGGCTGACCGGCCGCATTGATGACAAGCACAAGGGCAAGCTGGGCTTTTCGACATGGGGTGATGCCTCCGTGTCGATCGGTCCCTTCAGCATGGGGAGAATCGATCGAGAGTACGGCTCTCAAGAGATCAGGAGCTACACCGGAGGGGTCACGGTCTACGGCGCAGAAACTCCGGTCAAGCAAAAAGGAACCGTCTCACTCGGCGCAGCGGCCAAGATCTACTTCGCCCTCGCCACGGGGAACAACGCGCTCAACGTCCCCGAGTTTCACATCGTCGCGGAAGCGTCCGCTGAGCTCAAATTCGCGGAAGTCTTCTCGAAGGTCAGGGCATTCACCGCAGACAAAGCCCCGGCCTTGCTCCGCGTCGGCGAAGGAGCCCTGGACAGCGGGCTGGTGTTTCTCAATAACGTCTTCGACGTCGGCTTTGAATTCAAGGGGGTCCTTGGCATATCGGTCGGCTTCAGCCAAGCCGACGATGGAATGCACCACGGATGGGTACGGCTCTCCACGATGCTACAGGCGGATTTCAAGCTCTTCGGCACCTCTGACGCAATCCAGACCGCCATGGACTCGTACGAGGTTGGGAGGGGTGTTGACATCCCCACGCTGTCGGCCGGTGGCGGTCGCGCATGGCAGATTCGAATGGTGGACGTGGGGCGACTTCGTCTGAACTAGATCGGAAGATCGGAGGCCTGCGCTCGTCGATTCGCCGCAGCAACGCGTGGTGGCACACGCCAACCCTGCTCGGGCCACGGATGCCCCGGCTCGAGCCGGAGGCTCGCCCCGCTACCCCAGCAGGGCGCGCACGCCCTGGGCCCAGCTGTCGAGGTTGGACAGGGTGCTGCGCTGCAGCTCGTCGGAATCGGCGAGCTGCTCGATGAGCTCGCGCAGGCGGAGCTTGCCGCGGCGGATCTTGGTGCGCACCGTGCCCACCGGCATCTCCAGGATCTCCCCGATCCGATCCGCGGTCATCCGCTCCCAATAATAGAGCTCGAGGATCACCTGCACCTGGAGCGGGACCCGGCGAAGGGCCTCGAGGACCAGGCGCTGCTCCTGGCGATCCACGATCACGGCCGAGGGGGTGGGCTCGAACTCGTAGAGCGAGGTCTGCTCGACGTCGTCGATGGTGGAGGCTCGAGCGCGCTCGCGGTAGTGCTTGCACAGGGTCTTGTACGCGATCCCATAGAGGTAGCTGCGGAAGGTCCCTTCCCCTCGGTAGCGCTCGGCCCCCTCGACGCACGCGAGGAAGGTCCGCTGTACCAGGTCGGGGGTCTTCTCGCCCACCTTGCCCAAGAAGAACCCGGCCACGGCCTCGTAGTGGCGCGAGAACAGCGCTCGCCCCGCCTCGGTGTCGCCGTCGCGCCATCGATTGAAGAGCGATTCATCCTCGGGAGTCGAGCGGTCGGACACCATACCGGCGAGGTCGACCATACCGCATCGACACCGCGCCGCCAGGGATCAGCTCGGTAGGAATCAGCTCGGTAGGAATCGGCTCGGTAGGAATCGGCTCGGTGTGGCCCCCGGACCCCGGGCGTGGCTAACCCGCCGGCTCCGGCACGAACGCGATGCTCGCCAACACCCGCTCGACCAGGGCTTGGGCGTCGTCGAAGCCCAGCTCGACGGGATCGAGCTCCTTCTCCACCAGCAGGGTGGCAAGTCCGTGCACAGTGGCCCATGCCACCGTGGCCAGCGTCGACGCCTCGCACGCGGGGACCCCTTGTTCGGCCAGGTAGCGGTCGACACTCTCATTGAGCACATCGAACACCCGGCTGCGGGCTCGCTCGAAATCAGCCCGTCGGATGTTCTCGCCGGCAACGCTCCCGAACATCAGCCGAAACATCGCCGGGAATTCGAGGGCGAACTGCACGTAGACGACCCCGATCCCGCCCAGGTGATCCCACCCGGGAGATTGTCGAGAAACCGCGGCGAAGCGGTCGAACAGGCGCTCGAACCCGGCCACGGCCACCGCTTGCAGCAGATCGTCCTTGCCCTCGAAGTGGTGATAGGGCGCCGCCTCCGACACGCCGGCCCGACGGGCGATCGAGCGTAGAGAGAGCTTGTTGACCCCGACCTCGTCGAGCTCTCGCTCCGCTTCGGTGATGAGCGCGGCCCGCAGCTCGCCCTGGTGGGCGGACCGCGACTTCTTGCGGGTGCCCGATCTGCGTGCGGGTGGAGCCACCCCCAAAGCCTATCCTCTTGCCGGTACAACGTGGGTGCGGACAGCCCCGCGCTCCACACGCAAACCCGATCGTCGCGACCCCGCAAAGACCCATATCGCCCTGAGCATCGTCCTGGGCGCAACTGGGGCTCAGACCCGGGCAGCCTCCCGCTCCCGGAGCACGGCCAGGGCTTGTGGGGACAGGGCGAGCGGGCCTTGGTCGTCCGAGGCGGGGGCCGCCACGCCAAGACCCCGCACGATCACGCCCATCAGCACGCGCCCGGCGACACGGGGGCGCATCAGCGACTCGGGGGTCTGCATCATGTTGAGGACGTCGGAGTACGCTTGGCTGACGATCTGGTCGCCTCGGGCCTGCTCCAGCACCAGATCCATGTAGCGATGGATCCAGCGCAGGCCCCAGCGGGGGCGCGCGCCCTCCAGGGCGATCCCCTCCCAGCGCAGATCCTCGCCGGTCGCGATGAGCCACGGCGCCGCCACCGTCTGGGCCACCCGACGCTGGAAGCGTTGCTCGAATCCGGCCCGCGGTCGCTGCTGCTGCTCGCGCAAGCTCTGCTCGAGCGCCAGTGCATCGAGCGCGCTGGTCGTCATGCCCTGGCCGTAGATCGGGTTGAAGGCACACACCGAATCACCGGTCGCCACGAGTCGCTCGGGCCAGCGCTCCAGCCGATCGAAGTGCCGAAGACGGTTGCGAGGCGTGCGGAACCCTCGGATCGGGGTCAGCGGCTGCGCGATGCGGATCGCCTCGTAGATGCTCGGGTCGGGCAGCTCCTTGGCCCACTGGAGGAACCCCGCCTCGTCGGTGGGCGGGTAGTGGCCCGCGAACCCTCCCATCGTGACGTGCCAGCGGTCGTGCTCGATCGCGAGGATGAGACCGGCCCGGGGGTTGTCCGGCGGACGTCCGTTGATGATGATGCTGCTCCACGAAGCAGGGAACCGGGCCGGCTTGGCGTAGAAGCGAGAGGCATAGCCGATGTTCGAGTTGATCGTTTCCTCCTCGGGTGCGTCGTAGCCCAGCGCCGTCAACCACTGGGGGACTCGGGAATGGCGCCCGCTGGCGTCGACGACCAGGTCCGCCTCGAGCCGCTCAGGCGGCTGGCCCGACCCGCGTCGCCGCGCTTGAACGCCGATGATCCGATCGCCGCCTGCGGTCGCCAGCAGCTGCTCGACCTCGCAATTGGACACGATCCGCAGGTTGCCCCGCTGCCCGAGGCGGCGGCGTATGTGCCACTCCATGAAGTAGCGACTAAAGGCGACGCTGCCCTCCTCGGCGGGGAGCGGGCGTAGCTTGCCCTTGGGCGACACCAGCACGAGCGGCACGGAGCCGGGGGCGGACACCGTGGCGCCGTCGGCCTGCATCTGCTCGATGATGCCGGGGAACAATTGCTCGATGATCCGATGTCCCCGCTCGAGGAGCCCGTGGGCATGGTGAGACTGAGGGATCCCCTTGCGGTGCTCCGGGGCCTCGGGGAAGGCGTCGCGGTCCAGCACCGTCACCCGGGTGAAGTAGTCCGATAGCACCCGGGCGGCCAGCATCCCGGCGATGCTGCCTCCGACCACGATGGCGTGCTCGGTCGATGCTCCTCGGCTAAAGAGCGGCGTTCGTACGTCGTTGGTCGTCATGATCCTGTTCCTCGTCCTGCTCTCGTCCTACTCTCGTTCTAAGCTATCCAACCCGATCGTATTACTGAGCAGTATTCATTCCCGTCATCGAAGGTCTTCATGAATAGCCGGATCCGGTGGGCCCGAGGCACTAAGACCCCGCTGGGGCTCGCCATGGAGCGCCCCTCGGGCGAACTCGCGCTCGATGTCGTGCTCCCCGATCCTTCTTATTTAACATCGTTAGGTATATAATCATCTCTGTCAAGCGAACCCGACGCAAAACCAGTGGTAGCCCCGCGGCCAGCCCGGCAACGATGACGTTCCCGGGCCTCGCCCCCACCCACTGCCTCGTGTGCCCGAGCGGCTGTCGCTCGAACGCCAACACCCACAGCCGCACGAAGGGCTCACCACGGGCCGCCCCGGGGCGGCTCGTCGTCGTTGAGGATGAACGGCCGCTCCAGAGCCTCGACGTGAACGCTCAGGGGTGAGCAACGGTGGGTCGGTGGGTTCACCCCCTACCTCCTACCGACCAAGGCGGGTCATGGGCGAGTCATGGGCGGGTCATGGGCGGGTCATGGGCAGGTCATGGGCGGGCCACGGCACTGGCTTGCTCCGCCCGACGGGTGAGGCGTATTCTCGGTCGATGATCTTCGGCCGAGGGAGACCTTCGACCGCCGCGCTGGCCGTCGCTGTCGCGATTGGACTGGGTGCTCCGGCGAACCTCGCGAGGGCCCACACGACATCGTTGGAGCCGAGCTCGGAGGCCGCACCCGCCGAGCCCACCAGTACCTCTATGAAAGAGGCCCAGCGCCTGTACAGCGAGGGCCAGGTGCTCTACTCGGCGGCCGACTACCTCGGGGCGATCGATAAGTTCACCGAGGCGCTGGCGATCGCCACCCGCGACGCGGGAGCGTTCGATCCGGAGGTGCGTGGGCGACTGCTGTACAACCTCGCCACGGCGCACGATCGTGCGTTCAACACCGAACGCGACGACAAGCACCTACGGATCGCGCGGGAGCTCTATGGACGGATCATCGACGAAGCCGCGGTGCTCGGCTACAGCGACTCGTTGGTACAGCAGGCCACCGAGGCCCGACACAAGGTTGACACTCGCCTCCAGGAGTACGAAACCGCGAGCCAGCCGCAGCCCACGCCGGCGCCGCAGCCTGAGCCCCCGCCCCCCGAGCCCGAGCCCGAGCCCGAGCCGCCGCGCCGTCCCGGGCGTGCGCTGACCTTCGCCGGGGCGGGCGTGGCCGGCTTGGGGGTCGCGGCGTCGGGCCTTTGGATCGCGGGCTTGGTCGGGGCTTCGCGGGCCACCGACGACGTCACCGCGGCCAGCACCATCGACCAAGAGACCGCGCGGATCGACGCGCTCGATCGTGGCGCTCGCTCGAACGCCCTGCTCATCGCCGGAGGCGCGGTCTCCGGGGTATTGGTGGCGGGCGGGGTGGCGATGATCATCGCCGGGCAGATTATCGGCAAGCGCCAGCCGGGCGGTACCGCCTGCACCCCCGCGGCGGGCCGCCAATGGGCGGGCGTGGGCTGTCGCCTGCGTTTTTGAAGCCCTTCGTACGCCGTCAGGCCGTCCGCAAGACCGACAGGAAGACAAAAACATGCGCGCTCGCTCCCGTGGTCCTCATCGTCGATACCGGCCGTCTCGATGGCCGTGGCTCGCGGGCGCGAGCCTGGGGCTGCTCGCGGGCTGCTTCTCCACCGAGTCCACCGTCGGCCTACCGTGCTCTAGCGACGCGAGCTGCGGCTCGGGCAACACCTGCGTCTTCGGCTACTGCCGAGCCGAGGGCTTCGACGCCCAGGCTCGATGCGGCGACGGGGTACAAGAGCAGGGAGAGTTCTGCTATCCGGACGATCGCAAGGTCCAGGTGACCCTGGTGGGCGAGCTGCTCGATGCGGTGTGGGCCGACCTCGACGGCAATGGCACGACCGACTCGATCACCCTGTCGAGGATGGGCATGTCGTCGGCCTACGAGATCGCCGTCAGCTTCAACAATGGTGATGGTACCTACGAGGAGGACGACTCCCCCGATTTCATCGTGCGCAGCAGCGTCCTGCCCGACATTGGGGTCGACATCGAGGAGCCGCCGGATGTCTTCGTCAACCCGGTGAACTTCACCGTGGGCGACTTCGTCGGCAACCCACTCCCCGACCTCGTCCTGGCCGTAGCGCCGGTGAGCGAGCTTCCCGAGCAACTCCAGGACCAACCGGCGGCCGAGACTCTACTGCGCTCACTGTGGCTGGCCGAGAACATCGATTCCGAGACCTTCGAGCTGTCCCCCTACCTCGTTCCATCACCCGAAGCCGACATCCAGGTCGACGCCAGTGACCTACTACCCACGGGACTTCGTCGAGGTGATTTCAATGGCGACGGCCGCCCCGACCTGTTGCTGCTGCCCCGCAGCGAAGACGGCGCCACGATGAACGACGCCTACGTCGTGCTCACGGGCGACGATGACGACCTCGAGGACCCGACCCCGGTGGCCCTGGGCAGTCGCGGCTTGCCGTTCATCGCCGATCTCTACGGCGACGGAACCGACGACTTGACCACCCCCGACGACATGCTGACCGCGATCTCGATCGTGCTGGGCCCCATCGTTTCAGACATGGATCCCCGACCTCCGGCACGGATTTCGACCCAGTCGCTGGTGGTCAACCTCGACGCGGGCGATGTCGACGGCGATGGCAATACCGATCTGGTCACTGGGTATGACAGCGGCGGGTTCGAGGTCTGGCTGGGCGATGGAAGGGGCCAGTTCGCGTCGGTCGGCTGGGTCACCGACGCCAACGCCAATGATCTGGCGGTGATCGACATCGACGGCGACGCGCTGCCGGAGGTCCTCACCGTCAACAGCCGAGGGTTGTTCGTCCACCCCGGCTACGGCAACGGTCTCTACGGCGGCGGGTTCCAGATCTCGACGGAGCTCGCCGACCTGCTGCAGGTTCAGCAGCTCGACGACGATGGGCTGCCCGACCTGGTGCTCGGCAGCCCCAACGTAGTGTCACTGCTGTTCGCCTGGCCGTGAGGGCGCTGTGCCCAGCAGTCACGCCATGCCGTGACTGCATGGCCTGCCCGTCGCTCAGCCCGAGGTCGTGAACTCGAGGACCTTCTGCGCGATCAGCCGCTCGCGAAGGGCGTCGGCCATGGCGGACGCCGGAGTCCACGAGCCGCCGGGCAGATCGGGGACGTCTCGCAACAGGGTGATCGCCGCCTCGGCGACCATCTTCGAGGTGGACCCGTACCCCGGATCCATGTCCCCGCTGACGGTCACGGCCGGAAGCTCGGGCACCTTGGGCGCTCGGAAGACGAAGCGGAACGACCCGGCTTCCCGCTGGGCCCGGTCGGGCCCCTCTCCCGGCGCGGGGGGCGAGTCTCCGAGCGGCATGCCGCCCGAGGCCCGCAGCTGCTCGGCCAGCGTGCGTCCGTCCTCGCCCGGCCCGGTGACGAGCATCTCGTCGTAGCGCAGCTCCCGATGGTGACGATGGTCGAGCAACGCATTGGTGCGGAGCACGACCTTGCGATTGATCGACGCCATGACGAATGCGGTGGCCCAGGTGCCGAGCTCTTCGTCGTAGGTCGGGGTGCTCTGATCGGGCTGCTCCGAGCCGGCGCCCTGGGGGGTCAACGAGAGCGGGTTGGTCAGGATCTCGGCAATGCGAGGGTCGGCCTTGGCCCGGGCCATGTTGTTCATGATGCTGGCGACCGTTCCTCCAGATGGGGCGCCCTTGAACTGCTCGACCCGGGCCTTGACCCGTGCCACGGGACCACCCGTCCGCTCGATGGCGATCGTCTGCAGCAGGTGGACACCGAGGTCGGACGGCATGGAGTCGACCCCACAGCAGTGCACGATGCGGGCCCCAGAGCGGGCGGCGGTCTCGGCGTGGGCATCGACCATCGCCCGCACGAAGTCGGCCTCGCCGGTCAGATCGACGTAGTCGGTGCCGGCCTCGGCGCACGCCAGGACCAGATCGGCCCCGTACATGTTGTAGGGCCCGGCCGCCGCGATGACCAGCCGGGTCCGGCCCGCTAGGCTGGCGAGCGACTCGGCGTCGGTGGCATCGGCCACGATGACGGACGCGGGGCCACTTGCGCCCAGCGTGCTCCGCACGGCCTCTAGCTTCTGCGCGTTACGGCCGGCGATCGCCCACGTGATGCCTTCGGCCGCGGCCCGCGGGGCGAGGTACTCGGCGATGAGGCCACCGGTGAACCCGGTGGCGCCAAACACAACGATGTCGAACTCTTTGCTCATTGTCTTGCTGCCTTCTTGCCTAACATTGTTAGGTATACTATTGATTTTGTCAACCCGAGCGGGCACAGAACGGGCGTCAGCGTCTTTTCAGGCGATGAATCGAACGTCGACGCCCCTGCAGGCGCCCGTCAGTCCACGTCGCCCGGCACGCTCACCCGCCCCAGCATCGCTTCGGCTTCGGTCAGCGCCTCGTCCACCTGCCGCACCGCTCGCAGCAGCGCGGGCGAGGTTCGAGGATCCCCCGCGATCGCCTCGCGCAGGCGCTCCATGGTCCGGCGGTTGAAGGCCAGCCCCAGCGGCGAGCCCTTGCCAACGTTGAAGCTCACCGACTCCTCCAGCGCGCGCAGGGCCTCCGCAGACCGGCCGACGGCGATGTAGAGGTCGGCCAGGGCCGCGGTGCTCCGCGCCAAGCCGGTCACGTCGCCCAGCTGCCGGCTGAGCCGCAGGGCGGCGGAGAGGTGCTCAGCCGCCTGCTCGTGGCGACCACGCGCGATCTCCAGCCGCCCCATCGTCTCTTGCACCCGGCCCAGCTCCACCCGACCGCCCAGGCGCCGGTATCCCTCCCGCGCCGCCCGGGCGTGGCCCATGGCCATCGAGTAGGCGTCGTCCTCACGCCCCGCCCGCAAGCGCGCGTGCAGGGGCAAGCGGGCCAGCAGGTGCTCGGTCTCGGCCCGCTCGATGATCACGGTGGGGTCGTCGGGTCGATCGCGGTGCATGTCGTCGAAGATCATCCGCGATTGATGAAGCAGGTGATTGGCGCGCACCGGATCCCCAGCGCGTAGATACACCGCCGCCTGATCATTGAGCAGCCGTGCCGCCCGCACCGACTCGTCCGCTTCCATCAACGCCCGCGCCGCGCTCGAAAGGGCATCCAGCGCGCGCTGTAAAGAGGAGACATCCCCCAGGTCGTAGCAGACGCCGGCGACCATCTGGGCGATGTCGGTACGCAGATCGAGGGGAGCCTCGGCCCAGAGCAGCGCCTCGGCCTCGTCGAGGGTCTTGAGCGCTCCTTGCAAGGTCAACGCCGGGCCCCGGCCCGCACCCCGCCACTGCACCCGCGCGGCCATGGCCAGCACGCGTGCGTGCAGAAGGTCGCGCCCACGCGAGGGCGGCTGCCGAGCCAACAAGCTCAGCGCCTGATCGGCGATGAGCAGCGCCCGACGGCTATCTCCCCGCGCGGCCACCCGGCGCAACGCGGCAAGATACTGCTTGACCGCTTGCTCGGGCAGCCCCGCCTCCGAGAGGTGATGAGCTGCGCGCGCCTGGTCTCGTGTCTGGTCTCGTGCCTGGTCTCGTGCCTGGTCTCGTGCCTGGTCTCGTGCCTGGTCTCGTGCCTGGTCGTCGGCGTCGCGCCGCGAATGCAGCAACCGCTCGGCCTCCTCAGGCTCGAGCCGGAATGTCCTGGAGGTGTCGCCCTCGCCCTCGTGCTGCTCCCCGTCGCTCTGCTCTCCGTCGCCCTCGTCCTCGGCGAGCACCTCCGACGACAGACTCTCCTCGGCCGCAGGCTCGAGGGTCTCGGCGTACCCCGACTCGACCTCGGAGGGCTCGGCCTGCGACTTCGCATTACGACGGTCCTCGTCCGTCGTCGCGCTGTCGGCCTTCGCCTCACGCCCGACCTGCGCCATGCCTTCGGTCTCGCGCTCGCCCTCCGCCTCGATCCGGGCCGCCGGCGCAGGCCCTCGCTCGCCCTCCGCCGCCGCACGCTCGGGCGCACGCGGCTCGTCTACCTCGGCGTCTACCCCGGCGTCCACCTCGGCGTCCACCTCGGCGTCCGCCGACAGCGGGGCTGGCTCGGCCAGGATCTCCCCCAGCCGCCGGTGCCAGCGCTCCACCAGCGAGGGCAGCACCCGCTGCACCAAGGCGTGCTGGGCTGCCTCGGGCATGAAGAAGCGTCCTCCCCCGTGATCGGCGAGCGGAGCACCGACGTCGGCCGCCTGCTGCAATCGCACGAGCACGGCATCGACCGACAACCCCAGCAGACGAGCCACCAGCTCGACCTCGAAGCTACGCCCCACCACCGCGGCTGCACGCATCACCAACAGCGACTCGGACCCGAGGCTCGACCAGTCGAAGCCGCTCGGCTCGCTCATGGGCCCGAGGGTGATAGGCTCGCCCTCGACCAGCGCCAGCAGCTCGGCGAGCGGACCGTCGTTGGGTACCCGGTCCACGCCGAGCACCAGCGGCAGGCGGATCCAGCCTTTGCGCCCGAGGATGTCACGTAGCGCCTGCACGGTGGCTTCGTCGGCCACGTCGAGCGAGTCGATCACCAGGGCCACCCGGCCCGGATACGCCTCGGCCAGGCGGTTGGCCGCACCCACCAGGGTTGCCTCGAGGGTGGGCTCGGGCAGATCACCCAGCAAGCGCGTGCTGGTGCCCATGCGATCGAGGGCCTCGTCCCACTGGGGACTCTGCTCGCCGAGCAGGGCCTCGATCCGACGCCGCGCCCCCTCGAGCGGTCCCCAGGTGGACCATGGCCCGTCACAACCGACCCGCACCACGACCCACTGCGGCCCGCCATCCTCCACCTCCGGGATGGGCGGCGGCGTTCCCACCACCACCACGTGCCGACCCTCGCCAACCCGAGACCAGATCTCGTGCATGGCCCATGCCTCGACCGATCGGCGCCTGCTGTCAACCGCAGAACATGCGGGCGACCCAAAGAGCCCCGCCAAGCTCGGCACGCTACGGCAGCAGGTGGTCGGACCGCTCGATCGCGCATATCACGACCCCAGCGGCGGCTGGGACCGACGCCAAGCGCTGCCCCTGTGGCCCACGCCCAAGGCAAGCGAGGCATCGGAGCGCCGAGCCCTGCACACGCAGGGAGCGCTATACCGCGCTGGCCGCTCTGATGTGGGGCGGGGTGTTCGTGGTCGCGCTCGTCGAAGCGAGCCGAGCGATCGATACGGGCGGTCAGTGTGCCAGCCGTGCTCGAGCCCGGGGGACGGGTGAGCGGGCGGGCGCGATCGAGTGGCTGACGACCGGCGCCGTCGAAATCTCGGTCCTGGGCGATCACTCCGCACCTCGGGCCCAGGCACGATTACGCCGCGGCGTGGGCCACCTACGAGTCCTGCAAGGTGCTGCATCACGAGGCGCTAGGGCGCTATCGGACTCGGGCGTTCCCGCGAACTACGTGTGCAGCGAGCAGGCATGCTCACCGGCCATCACCGATGCGGACGCGGTGTCGGCCGAGGTAGCCAAGTTCGCCCGCAATCGCGCAGAGTAGGCGTCGGCCTCGACGGGGCGAACCGTCACCTCCGTCCCCAACGATCGGGTTTGCCAGGTTTCTTCCGGGTCAGGTCTAATGTGGGTCCTCCGTCCACTGGGGGCTCAGTCGACGCTCGCGGCGATCCGTGGATTTACCGGAATGACGCGGGATTCACCGTTTACTGCCGATGCGATCGTCCATAACCTGGTGTCGCCACCTATCAGGACGAAGGTGAGACATGCAGCTCGAACAGAGGCTCTGGACGCCCCAGGATGGCTGGGGCAAGTCCCGCGGTGGGCTCTCGGCTCCCGCGGAGCTCGTGCTGTTGTTCGGCGGCACGTCGGTCTTCAGTGAGCCGCAGCGCCTGGCCGAGCTCCGCGAACGCTACCCCGGTGCCTGCCTGTTCGGCTGCTCCACCGCCGGCGAGATCTGCGACACGCGAGTGCACGACGACAGCCTGAGCGTCACCGCAGTGCACTTCGAGTACACGACGATCCATGCGGCCCACGTGTGCCTGGACGACTACGGGGGCAGCAGCACCGCGGCCGGAGCCCAGCTAGCGCAGGCCCTACCCGCCCAAGGGCTGCGACATGTGTTCACCCTCTCCGATGGTCAGCGGGTCAACGGAAGCGACCTGGTCCGCGGGATGTACTCCGAGCTCCCCGACGGGGTCCAGGTCACCGGAGGGCTGGCCGGCGACGGGGCCCGCTTCGATCGCACGCTGGTGTTGGCCGAGGGCGAACCTCGCCAGGGGGTCATCGCCGCGATGGGTCTCTACGGCAACGCGCTGCGGATCGGCTACGGGTCCCTGGGAGGCTGGGACAGCTTCGGGCCCAAGCGCACGGTCGCCAAGTCCAAGGGCAACGTGCTCTACGAGCTCGACGGCAAGCCCGCGCTCGAGCTGTACAAGCGCTACCTGGGCGACCACGCCACGGGCCTGCCCGCCACCGGCCTGCTCTTCCCCCTCGAAATCCAGCGACCCGGCGAGGAGCGCAGCGTCGTACGTACGATCCTCGCCGTCGACGAGGCCGAGCAGAGCCTGACCTTCGCCGGCGACGTGCCCGAGGGCTCGGTGGCCCAGCTCATGAAGGCGAACTTCGAACGGCTCATCGACGGAGCGGCCGACGCCGCCAAGGCCAGCGTGCAGACCCTCGGCGGCGATCCGCCGGCGGAGCTGGCCGTGCTCATCTCCTGCGTGGGCCGCAAGCTGGTGCTCAAGCAGCGCACCGAGGAGGAGGTCGAGGGCGTCCGCGGGGTGCTGGGCCGCGGCCCGATGCTGACCGGCTTCTACTCATACGGCGAGATCTGCCCGGCGGCCCCCGACGCCAGCGGTGAGCTCCACAACCAGACGATGACGATCACCACCTTCCACGAGCACGGCCCCTGATCTTCATGCATCGCCTACTCAAGCGTCAGCTCGATCGCCACACGGCCGGATCCGAAGTGGTCCCCGAGCCGTGGCGTGCGTTCGTCGACGCTGTCGATGCCGCCTACGCCCAGGCAGATAACGACCGCACAATGCTGGAGCGCTCGCTCGATCTATCCTCCAGCGAGCTTCTGCAGGCCAACTCCGAGCTGGCCGCGGTCTTCCAGGCCTTCCCCGACCTGTTCTTACGCCTCAACCGGGTGGGCACGATCCTCGACCACAAGGGCGACGACCGCCAAGCACTGGGCAACCCCAAGCGTCGCCTCCGAGGCAGCCGCGTACAAGATCTCCCCCTGCGTGATGTCGCCGAGCCCCTCGCGGCGGCCCTGGCCGAGGTCGTCGACAGCGGCGAGCTGGTCCGCATCGAGTACGCGATCGGAAGCAAGCGCTACTACGAGGCTCGCCTGCTGCCTGTCCTCGACAACCAGGTGTTGATGATCATCCGGGAGATCACCGACCGCAAGCTGGCCGAGCTGGCGCTGGCCGACAAGGCCCGGGACCTCGAGCGATCCAACGGCGAGCTCCAGCAGTTCGCCTACATCGCCTCGCACGACCTGCAGGAGCCCCTGCGCACGGTACAGAGCTACCTCCAGCTGCTGCGGCGGCGCTACCGATCAAAGCTCGACCAAGACGCCGACGAGTTCATCGAATTCGCGGTGGAGGGCGCGCAGCGCATGCGCCACCTCATCACCGATCTGCTTAGCTTCGCCCGCGTCTCGTCCCGCGCCCGCCCCTTCGAACCTACGGGGCTCGACCAGGTCGTCGACAGCGTGCTACGCAGCCTGGAGGTCGCCATCGACGAGCGCAACGCCACGATCACCCGAGACCCCCTGCCGGTGGTCAACGCCGACCGCAATCAGCTGCTCCAGCTCTACCAAAACCTGATCTCCAACGCGCTCAAGTTCAACGAGGACCCCAAGCCCCGGGTGCACCTCGGCGCCGAGCAGGCCGGCTCGCGCTGGCGCCTGTCGGTGCGCGATAATGGGATCGGGCTCAACCCGGAGTACGCCGACAAGGTCTTCGAGATCTTCAAGCGCCTCTACGCCAAGGACGAGTACGAGGGGACCGGCATCGGCCTGGCGATCTGCAAGAAGATCGTCGAGCGTCACGGAGGAGAGATCGGAGTGAAATCGAGCCCGGGCGAGGGCTCCACCTTCTGGTTTACGCTGGCGCCGGGCCACGCCCCCGCCCAAGGAAACGACCATGCAACCGCAGAAGACCGCTGAGATCCTCCTGGTGGAGGACAACCCGGCCGACGTGCGCCTCACCATGGAGGTCATGCGCGAGAGCAAGATGCGCAACCACGTCACCGCGGTAGGCGACGGAGAGGAGGCCCTCGAGTACCTCCAGCGCCGCGGTCGGCATGCCAACGCGATACGGCCCGATCTCATCCTGCTCGATCTCAACCTTCCGCGCAAAGACGGGCGGGAGGTCCTCCAGGAGATCAAAGCCATCGAAGAGCTACGACGAATCCCCGTGGTCGTGCTAACTACATCGAAGGCCGAGGAAGACATCTGTCGCACCTACGATCTCCACGCCAACTGCTACATCACCAAGCCGATGGATCTCGACAAGTTCATCGAAGTGGTACGGCAGATCGAAGACTTCTGGCTCACCATCGTCAGCCTCCCCGACCGGACCGGCCTATGACGACCTCTGCCCCAAACTCTCGATGAGCGTCACCCGCATCCTGTTGGCCGAAGACAACCCGGCCGACGCCCGGCTCGTCAAGGAGCTCCTCCGTGAGTGCTGGGGGAGCGAGTTCGAGCTGTTGTCCTCGACCCGGCTGGACCAGGCCCTGCAGATCGCCGCCACCGAGGATGTCGAGGTGATGCTGCTGGACCTGACGCTGCCCGACTCGAGCGGCCTCGAGACGATCCGGCGGGCCACCGCCTCGGCTCCGGGCCTGCCTATAGTGGTCATGACCGGGCTTGGCGACGAAGAGGTCGCGCGTCGGGCGGTGGCCGAGGGCGCCCAGGACTTCCTGGTCAAGGGAGAGATCGAGCCGCCGCTGCTCGAGCGCAGCCTCGTCTACGCGATCGAGCGCAAGACCTTCGAGCGGCAGATCCAGCACCACTCCCTCCACGATAGCCTCACCGGGCTCCCCAACCGGCGGCTGCTGCTCGAGCGGATCGATCAGGCCATGGTGCGCCATCGCCGGCACGCGGTGGCGTTTGCCCTCTTGTCGATCGCGCTGGATCGCTACCGCGCCAACACCCACAGCTATGGGGACCAGGTCACCGACCAGTGGACCGTCTCGCTCGCCCAGCGCCTGCGCTCGATCCTCCGCCCGGGCGACACCCTCGCGCGCGTGGGCCCCGAGCAATTCGTGGCCCTGGTCGAGGTCGAGGAGATCCCGGCGATCCTCGGCTTCGTGCAGCGCGTGCACACCGAGCTGCAGCGCCACGACCCGATCGGTGCCGAGGAGCTGTTCACCACCGGCTCGATCGGCATCACCACCAGCGACAATCACAACGAGCACGCCGACCAGCACCTGCGCGACGCGGTCATCGCCATGGGGCAGGCCCGAACGCTGGGTGGCGATCGCCACCAGGTCTTCGATGCGCCGATGCATCAACGGATCGTGGCCCGGGTGCAGCTCGAGAAGGACCTGCGCAAGGCGATCGAGCGCGACGAGATCGAGCCTTTCTTTCAGCCGCTCATCTGGCTCAACACCGGGGAGATCGCGGGCTTCGAGGCCCTCGCCCGCTGGCGTCACCCCGAGCGAGGGCTGGTCCCGCCGGGGCGGTTCATCGGGGCCGCCGAGGAGGCGGGCTTGATGCCGGCGATCTTCGAGCGGCTGCTCCCCAAGGTGCTGCAACAGACCGAGCGCTGGCAGCGGTCGGGCTACCCCTCGCTGCTGATGAACATCAATGTCTCCCCCGCTCAGATCGGCAAGCCGGGGCTCTTGGATCTGCTGGAGCGCGAGCTGAGTCAGGTGGAGATCCCCGCCTACAGCCTGGGCGTGGAGATCACCGAGAACCTGCTCATCGAGGACGACGAGGTCGCCGCCTTCGTGCTGCGCAAGATCAAGGACATGAAGCTGCGCGTGCTGCTGGACGACTTCGGGGTGGGCTACTCGGCGCTCAGCTGCCTGCACCGCTTCCCGATCGACGGCATCAAGATCGACCGCTCCTTCCTCGCCCGCCTGGGCTCCGAGGAGGAGGGCAGCGCCGAGATCGTGCGAGCCCTGGCCCACCTGGCCAATGGCCTGGGCATGAGCACCACCGCCGAGGGGATCGAGACCCCCGAGCAATTGCGCTTCGTTCGTGCGCTGGGCTGTGACCTGGGCCAGGGCTACCACTTCGGCCGCCCGGTGCCCGCGGTCGAGGCCAGCACCCTGCTCGAGCGCGGTGCTCCCCAGTGGGTCAACCCCTCGGTGTCTGGCACCTTCACCCTCGACGGCAGCTCGCGTGGTCGGGTGATGATGGTCAGCGACAACCGGGCCAACCGAAACCTCATGCAGCTGCGACTCGAGGAGGAGGGCTACGACGTATTCCTGGCGCAGAACGGCCCCGAGGGCATCGATCAGGCCACCGAGGTCCAGCCCGAGGTGATCGTGCTCGACCTCGAGATGGCCGGCGTGGACGCTATCGAGACCTGCCGGCGCCTCAAGAGCGCGGCCGAGACCAACGCGATCCCCGTGCTCTTTGTGACCAGCCGCCGCGAGAGCGATCCGGTCACCATCGAGGCGCTGAGCGCGGGAGGCAACGACCTGGTCGCCCGCAGCACCACCGTGCCGATCCTCTGCGCCCGGCTCGACACCCAGATCTCGATCTCGCGGGCCCAGTCTCGCCTGCATCGGATCGCCATGACCGACGAGGTCACCGGGGTGTTCTCGCGTCGCTTCTTGTTCGGCGCCCTGCGACGGACGCTCAAGTCGCTCAGCCGCAACGGTCCGGGAGGGATCTGCATCCTGCTGGCCGACATCGACCACTTCAAGGCCGTCAACGACGAGCGCGGCCCGATCGCCGGCGACCGACTGCTGAGCCAGGTCGCCCGAGCCATCGACGGCAGCAGCCGCGACACCGACCTGGTCGCCCGCTTTGGGGGTCAAGAATTCGTGATCGTGCTCCCCGATGTGGACGAGCCCGGGGCCCAGCACGTGGCCGAGCGGATCCGAAAGACCGTGGAGACCCGCTGCCCCAACACGATCAGCATCGGCGGCGCCTTGATGCCGTCGGTACCCGTGGAATCGCTGCGAGAGGGGCACCAGCTCGACTCGGTCATCGAGTCGCTGATCCGCGAGGCCGCCCGAGCCACCCGCCAGGCCAAGCAGCAAGGGCGCAACCAGGTGGTGTTCTGCGAGCCCATGACGCTGTGAGCCCGGGGCACTCGGGGTGGATCCATCCGCAGCTGACGCCGTCAGCCCCGAGGCCCGAAGCTCTCGCTGTGGATCCGGTCGGGCTCGACCCCGCGGGCCTCTAGCTCCGACTGCATGGCAGCCATGAACGTGGGCGGCCCGCACAGATAGACGTCGACGTCTAACTGACCCACGAGCCGCTCGATGAGGGCACCATCGACCCGCCCGACCGCATCGAAGTCCTCGCCCAGCCAGTCCTCGGGGCGCGGGCGGCTGTAGCTCACGTGCAGCCGCGCCCCCGGATGGCGCCGGACCAGCTCGCGGACCTCGTCGCGAAAGGGATGATGGCGACCGTCACGGGCCCCATGCAAGAACCACAGCGGGCGAGGGTCGGCCGACTCGACCAGCGCATGTAGCATGCTCAGCAGGGGGGTGAGCCCGATCCCCGCGCTGACCAGCACGAGCGGACGAACGCCGGGCTCGACGACGAAATCGCCCGCCGGTGACCGAGCACCGACGAGGGCGCCCGGCTCGAGCGCGTCGTGGAGATAGCGCGAGACCAGACCCCGAGGCTCGCGCTTCACCGAGAGCCGGTAACGCGCGGTGCTCGGACCATTGCTGAGCGAATAGGTGCGCACCACCGGCGCATCACCGCCTCGGTCGCCCTCCCCGTTGCCCCCGTTGCCCCCGTTGACCCCGTTGCCCCCATTGCCAGGGATCGTCAGCTCAAGCGGCAGGTGCTGCCCCGCCTCGAAGCTCGGCAACGGACCGCCGTCGCGAGCCTCGAACACGAACGAGGTAACATCGTCACTCTCGGCCCTCTTGTCGACCAATCGCAACGAACGGATCGAGTCCCGAGCCTCCCCAAAACGCAGCGGCAGGGCCCGCGGAAGCTCGATCGCTTCCTCGAGGGTGAACACAATGAGCCGCCGCGCCCCACGGAACTCGGCGACCAGGGGCGAGTCCCAGTCGATCGTGGTGTGCCCGGTCAGCTGCAACATCCCCCCGGTGGAAAAATCGACGAACAGCAGCCCCGCCCGAGGATCCATCACCAGATTGCCCACGGTGTTAAAGAGGTTGTTGCCCGCGTAGTCCGGGATGATCAGCGTGCGCTCGTCCACCACGGCGACGAAGCCCGGCGCGCCTCCCCGATGGGAGGCATCCATGCCAAAGCGAGCATCGTCACCCTCGCCCCGGTGACCGGTGGCAATGAACAGGGTGTCAGCTTGCCGGATCCTCTCGGCCAGGGCCGCATCGAGCCGCAGGTGGCGATGGGGAGCCGCCGCGGGGAACGGCGGATCCACCCATCGCCACGTCCGCTCGGTGATGTACTGCGGACAATTCCCAAAGCTCTGATCCACCTCCAGCACCACCGAGGCATCGTCGCCAACGCCCATGCGACCATTGACCCGGTTGCGGCGACGGGTGTGGAGCTCGATGCCCAAAAGGCCCAGATCGCCGCCCGGCCGCAGGGCGCCCTCGAGCGCGTCACCGGGCACCGGCTGTGTCTCGAGCACGAGCCGGCCGGGATCGGGCGAGCGGGCAAAGCCCGGCCGCCCCGCCAGCAACGTCGCCCAGGGACGCCCCCGCTCGTCGCGAGCGGCGGCTACCATGAAGGGCAGCTGCGCGTAGAACCGACGATGCTGCTCGGGCATGGCCGGGCGCAGGGCCAGGTGGGCCCAGGGCTCGACGTCGTCGCGAACGCCGAGACGCGCCTGCACGGCCAGCTCTCCGGGGTGAAAGGGGGAATCGAGCGCGATCTTCATGGCGACAGCTCAGCCGGCCAGAGCGATCAGCTCCATGCGGATCCCTCCGGGGATCGTGCACATCATGTGGCGGGTGGCTCCGCCCCCCAGCGGCTCGGGAGCAAACTCGATCTCCACGTTGGGTGTCTGCCCCAAGCGCGCATGTAGAGCATCGAGCGCGGCCGCATCCTCCACCCGCAAGGCGAAGTGGTGCAGCCCGATCACCCGCTTGCGATCGAAGGGCACCGCAGCAGCCGGATCCTGTACCTGCCACAGGGTGAGCATGACGTGCCCGTCGCTCACGAACGCAGAGGGATAGTCGGCGATCCCGCCGACCTCCTCGAAGCCCAGCACATCCACGAAGAACGCAAGGGCCTGCTCGAGGTCGGGCACGGTCAGCCCGATGTGGTGGGCGCCACGGGTCTGGGGAGTCGGGATGGGTTGGATGGGAGTCATGGCGACGGTGCCTCGCTCCTCAGCTTGATCCAACAGCCGAGAGAAACAACGCTGCATTTTTCGAGATATTTATTAGAAAAAGCTGAGTAATATACGCGCACGATGAACAAGCTCGCCGCCATGCAGACCTTTGTGGCCATCGTGGACGCGGGCAGCATGACCGGGGCCGCCACCTTGCTGGGCAAGGCCCTGCCCACGGTGGTGCGCAGCTTGGCCACTCTCGAGCAGGCGCTGGGCGTTCGCCTGCTGCGCCGCACGACCCGGCGGATGTCACTGACCGAGGAAGGGCGACTCTACGTCGAGCGCTGCCGTCGGATCCTGGCCGATGTGGACGAGGCCGAGCAGGCGCTCACTCAACAACAGGCCGAGCCGCGGGGCGAGCTTCGGGTGACCGCCCCGGTGCTCTTCGGACGGCTGTGGGTCACCCCGGCGGTCACCGGGTTTCTCCGGGCGCACGAGCAGGTCTCGGTCGACCTGGTGCTGCTCGACCGGGTGGTGAACCTGGTCGAGGAGGGCTTCGACGTGGGCGTTCGCATTGCGACGCTGACCGACTCGTCGATGATCGCGACCCGAGTAGGAGAGGTCCGACGGGTGGTGGTGGCCAGCCCCACGCTCTTGCGGCGAGAGGGTACGCCCCGGCATCCCCGCGATCTGGACGCCCGATCGGTGATCGACTTTCAGGGCGGCTCGTCGGGCAGCTGGACCTTTCAAGAGGGCGACCGCAGCTTCGCGGTCCCCGTACGAGGGCGCCTGCGCTGCAACGAGGGCGCGGCCGCGCTCCAGGCCTGCACCGAGGGGTTCGGGTTCGGCCGCTTCTTGTCCTACCAAGTAGAGGCGCTGGTGGCCGCCAAGCGGCTACGGATCGTGCTGCGGCGCTTCGAACCACCGCCGATCCCGATCCACGTGATCTATGCCCACGCGCGGCTGATGTCTCCCCGCGTGCGCGTGTTCGTGGACTGGCTCAAGGCGCACCTCGGCCCAACGAGGGTTCAATGAGCCTCAGCGGGCCCGGGTTCGCGCGCATCACGAAGCGCCCGCTTGCGGCGATACTCCCCGAGCAGCGGAGCCATCGCGTTGACCGAACCAGACAACATCCCCGCCGCGTAGAGCGCGATCGCTGCGGGCAGCTGGAAGTGAAGCACGAACACCCCACCCGTGATGGCGAGGCTGGGGATTACGCCAATCGCGACCGTACGCTTGAAGTTCTTGTCGAGGCTCCTCGACAGCTCGAGCAGCTCGATGAGCTGATCGAGTCGCTCGTTCATCAAGATGATCTGCGCCGTGTCGGTTGCGATCGTCGAGGCGCCACGCAGCGAGACCGACACCTCGGCCTGCTTGAGGGCGATCCCATCGTTGATCCCGTCGCCCACGTAACACACCACCTTTCCATCGCGCTGCAGCCGCTCGATGATCTCGGCCTTCTGCTGCGGCAACGCATTGGCAGTGTACCCATCAATACCGACCCTCTTCGCGAGGCACCGCGTGGGGATCTCGTTGTCACCCGAGATGATGTGGGTAGCGAGACCGAGCTCGCCTAGCGTGGCGATGAGCTCGGTGGTGCCCGGTCGGATGGCGGCCTGTAGCTCGATGATGCCGACGACCTCGTCACCGCGGGCCACATATGTCAGCGAGGAGCCTTGCTCGCTTGCCTGCGCCCGAACGGCTTGTAGCGTCGGTGGTAGCGACACGGACTCCCTGGACATGAAGCGCTCGCTACCCACCAGGATCCGCTGGGAATCGAGCCAGGCCCGGATCCCGTACCCGACCTCGTAGGTCACCTGCTCCATGGGTGGAGGCACGATTCCTCGAACACGGGCGGCCTCGAGGATCGCCCGAGCGATGGGGTGGCCTTGCTTGCGCTCGGCGCCAGCGGCCAGCCCCAGGACCGCCGCATCACTGACTCCGGCGCAGGTGTGGATGGCCAGCACCTCGGGCTGCTCCCGGGTCAGGGTACCGGTCTTGTCGAACACCACGGTGTCGACCTCGAGCAAGGTCTCCAACGCGCGACCGTCCTTGATGAGGATGCCGCGCTCGAGCGCAATGTTGAGATGGTTGAGGACCCCCAGCGGACCAAAGCTGTAGATCACATCGTCCAGCGGGAACCACAGCACGGCCAAGCCCCCGTAGATCCCCCGAAATGCCGTGGCCAGGCTGCCGAGCCCGAAGTATGGCAGGGCGAGTCGGTCGGCAAACTGAATGCTGCGTAGCTCCAGCTCGTCGTTGTATGAGGTCATCTGGTCGAGGGTCTCGCTGACCTGCGCCGCGATGGTCTCGGCCCCGGTCTTACGAACGACCATGGAGATCCGACCGGCCAGCATCATGGTGGAAGCGAAGACCTCGTCTCCCACATACTTGTCGACCGGCTCGGACTCTCCGGTGAGCATTCGTTCGTCGATGGAGGCCACGCCCTCGACGATCTCACCATCAACCGGTACGGACTCCCCCGCCTCCACGACCAAGATGTCGCCATGGCGCACCTTCTCCAACGAGACCTGAACCTCAGCGCCGTCATACACGGCCCAGACGGTTCGTGACGCGGGCACGGCGAAGATATCGACCAAGATCTCGCCGGTCCGCCCCTGCGCTCTGGCGATCCAGTCGAGCGTCACAAAGAGGAACCAGTACGATACGGCCGCAAGCAGGTACCCACCGGCCAGGATCGTAGCGGGCAGCACGATGACCTCGAGCACCATGAAGGTGAATCGCCGCTTGTGGACGATGTCCCGATACGCGAGCTTGGCAATGGGGACGAACAGATAGGCGAGACCGGCCAGGCCCGCGTAGAGGGCCGCAGGGACGACAGCACCCGCGAGCACGAGGCCTAAAGACGCGGTCGCGATCTTGAGGTCTCGGCGACTGCTATCTTGTGGCTCCTCGCGGTCGGGGGGAGGAGCGGTCGACGCTCGTGTGGCGATGCTCTGCTCCTGCTCGTCGTTCTCAGCGCTTCGCGACTTTGTCTTGGCTCGAAACAGCTCGGTGCCGGTAAAGAGCAGAGCGCTGCCCAGCAATAGTCCACTGATGATCATGCCGCCTTGTTCGAGCGCAGAGCGCCGCCGCCCGTGATGAAGTCACTATATCGCCGAAATACCATCCGCGGGACCCACGCCAATGCCTGGGCTGGCGATGACTGGGCGTAAGTAACCCAATTGTTACGAAGGCATGGGTCGCACAGGACGTCAGTCGGAGCACACCGTCAGCCTTTGTTCGTCGATCCAGCGCAGCAGGTTGTCGACGGCCGCATCCTCGCCCAGGCGCACCTGACGGGCCTTTCGCGCTCTGCTCGGGTCGAGCACGCGGACCTGCTCGTCGGAGCCCACCGACACGATCGCCCAGTGCCAGCCCCAACGTCGGGCGTCGGCCTCCATGCGGTTCCACTCGCGCTTGCCAAAGCGCAAGGGCAGCGGCGAGCGCTTGACCTGCAGCCCCAGCTGGTCGGGGCCCCGGAGCGCGAGCAGGTCGAAGGCGCCGCGAGATCCACGCGATTGGTAGACTAGATCGAAGCCGAGCTCGGCGAGATACCGCGCCACCCGCTGCTCGGCCTCGTCTCCAACGATGCTCATGGGCACCACGGTGCCCCCAGGAGCCCGCCAGCGGATCCAGGTGCCGAAGAGCGCGTCCGAGACTCGGTAGCGACCGTCGTCGTCGCGCCGCACAGCATCGTCAAGCCGCTCGATGTAGCGCGCTGTAGAGGCGGTGGAGGCCCCGATGGCCTTGGCGACGTCGGTGAGCCGCGCGGGACCCTGCGCCGCGATGGCCTGGAGGGTCGCGGCCAGCGTCGACGCCTGGCCCACCAAGCGGGCGTACTCGTTGTGAAAGTAGAGCGACAACCGCCCGGTGCGGGAGAACAGCAACCCCTGCAACACGGGCTTGAGCGTCTGCTCGTCGTACGGGGGTGGCTCGGATACCAATGCCTCACCGACCATCTGCAGGTAGAAGGGGTGGCCGCCCACGATGTCGACGATCCGCTCGGCCAGTCGCGTGGGAATGCGGCGCTCCGGGGGGGACGCCTCGACGAGCAACGCCACCGCGTCCGCCCGCGCGAAGGGGCCCAGCTCGAACAAGTGAAAATGCTGGAAGAAAGGAGAGTGACGCGACAAGACCAAGTCGCGCAAGACACTCTGGGCCGAGCCGGAGATCACGTAGCCGACGTGCTGGTGACGCTGCCACACCGAGCGCAGCAGGCCAAAGGGCTCGAAGTGCCGCCGAAGGCCCAGCAATTCCTGAACCTCGTCGACCGCCAACACCAGGTGGCGATCGAGCGCGGCGCAGAGCTCCTCGGGGATCTCGAGCCAACGACGCACCGTGTCGCCCGTGGCCTTGTCGTCGGGGAGCCGATCGAGATCGGCGCGAAGGGCCGGATCCAACGTTCGAAGCGAGGACGCTCGATGCAACAACGCGCGGAACTCGGCGGGGGCATGCAGCCGCCGAGACAGTGAGCCCCCCGTCTGCTCGGCGAGCAGCGCGTCCAGGCAACGGGCGGCAAAGAGGCGAAAGATGTCGAGATCGAGGGGCGCTCGCTCGAATACGTCGACGACGGCTACGCTCAATGCCTGCGGCGCGCATCGCGCTGCCTCGAGCAGCAGGCTGGTCTTGCCGACCTTGCGCGGGCCCACCAGGGCAAGCCACCGCGGAGCACCGGCCGTCAGAGCCTCGAATGCCGACAGGATGCGTGTCAGCTCGCTGCGCCGATCGCGAAAGCCGCTGGCGGTCACCGGAGCGCTCGACCTGAACATGGTTGCGACATTAGCGCGATTTCGCCGTAGTGGCAAGTTTGCCTAGTGGCAAGTTTGCCTAGTGGCAAGTTTGCCTAGCGTCGGCCCGGCGCCCGCACGTACGCATAGACCGCGTAGGCCGGCGCGGCGAGCATCGCCACTACACAAAACACTACGACCAAGACCTCGATCATTCGTCCTCCTATCGTTCGGCGACCGGTAGCTCGAACCGAAACCGCGCTCCGCCCTCGGGGGCGTCGTCCACCGTGATCGTGCCCCCGGCTCCCTGCACCAGGCTCTGCACGATCGCTAGACCCAGGCCGGTGCCTCGCGCGCCCGGCCCCCCCTCCCGCGCCGAGGTAAAGTAGCGATCGAAGATCGCCTCCCGCAGCGACACCGGCACACCAGGCCCGGCGTCGCGGATCTCCACCACGACCGTTTGCTGGGCGCCCGCCGCCGAGACGACGATGCTCGACCCCGCCGGGGAGAACTTGATCGCGTTCTCCAAGAGCCCCAGCATCACCCGCTGGGCTCGCTCGGCCGAGATCGTCGCCCACAGCGTTTGCTCGGGCAGCCGCAGCTCGATCCCGACCGACTTGCGCCGCAGCAGCGCCTGGGCCCGCTCGGCCACGTCGCGCAGCACCTCCGTCAGCTCGCTGATCCCAGGATCCCGCGTCGCCCCGTCGCGATCGGCCCGATGCATGTCGAGCAGACCAACGACCAGCCGCTCGAGCCGCAGCGACTCGGTCTCGATATGACCCACGAAGCGGCGACGATCGGCCGGGTCCACGTCGTCGTCGATGAGCTCGGCCGCGCCTCGGATCGCGGCCAGCGGGGTCCGCAGCTCGTGGCTGAGGTTGGCCGTCATCTGGACCGCCCCCTCGGCTCGCCGGTGCAGCGCGGTCAGGCTGTGGTCGAGCGCTCGGGCGAGATCGCCGATCTCGTCGGGCCGCTCGCGCTCGGGCGGGTGCTCCCAGTGCCCCTGCTCGGCTCGCCGCGCCCGAGCGGCCAGGCTGGCCAGCGGCGTGAGCACCTCACGCCGCAAGTAGAGCAGCACCCCGCCGAGCGCGACGAAGCTGGCCACGAGTACCAGCGCCAGCCACTGCCGCACGCCCAAGAGCATGCCCTCCACCAGCGCGGCGTCGCGGGGGTCGGCGAGCAGCTCGGGCACGCGGAGCAGCCGGCCCAACAGCGACCAGCCCGCGATCGGCACGAGCACGAGCACGAAGAGCACCACCATGATCCGGCGGGAGAGCGGACGACGAGAGACCGGCTCGGCCATCCGCGCTCACCCCTCGGGCCGGGCCCGGTAGCCCACGCCATAGACGGTCTCGATCGGATCGAAGCCGACGACCACCGCCGCGAACTTGCGGCGGATCCCCTTGATGTGAGAGTCGACGGTGCGCCCAGAGACCAAGGCCTCGCCACGGTAGGCCCGCTCGACCAGCTCGCCCCGCGAGAACACGCGCGCCGGCGCTTGCAAAAGGGTGTGCAGCAGGTCGAACTCCCGCGGGGTCAGCTCGACGGACCGCCCCTGCACGCTCACCCGATGCTCCGCGGGGCTGAGCGACACCTCACCGTGGCGGAGGACGGCGGGCGCCCGCGCCCCCTCGGTCCGCCGCAGGATCGTTCGGATCCGCGCCACCACCTCGCGCGGAGAGAAGGGCTTGACCACGTAGTCGTCGGCCCCCTGCTCCAGGCCCAGTACACGATCGATCTCCTCGTCGCGACAGGTCAGCACGAGCACCGGCAGCTCGCCCTGCTGCCGTACCCAGCGACATAGGTCGAGACCGTCGCCGTCGGGCAAGCCCAAGTCCAGCACCAGCAGGGCGGGCGGGCGTCGGCGCAGCGACTGTCGAGCCGCGGCCAGGGTGCCTACCGTGGTCACCGAGAACCCGGCCTTGCGCAGGGCGAACTCCAGCACATCGGCCACCGCGGGCTCGTCGTCGACGATGAGGATCTGCTTCATGGCGCAGGGTCGGAGGGGCCAGAGGGCGGGCGGGACCTCGGCCGCCACCCTAGCCGGTTGTGTAGCGCCTCGTAGCCGGCCAGGGCCAGCACCGCGGCGACCACGTTGACGAGGACGTCGAAGGGGTCGTAGACACGATCGGGCAGCACGCCCTGCACGAGCTCGTCGCCCCACCCGGCCAGGCCCGCGAGCACGACGGCGAGTCCGTACTGGGCGCCGGGCCTCACCCAAAACGAGAGCGCGTAGCGGGCCAGCAAGGCCATCAGGCCATACTGAAGGAAGTGCATGCGCTCCTCGGGGATCGACATGCCGAGCACCAGAGCACCGATCACCGAGCCGAGGATCACCAGGGCCACGAAGGCCACGCGATCGGTCAGGCGGACGTCGAAGACCACGTGATAGACGACCACCACCGCGGCCCCGAAGTAGCTAGCGGTGAGCACCCAGCCCATCAGCTCGCGCTGGTTGAGCGCGATGAGCACGTCGCGGGACACGGGCAGCGAGGCGTAGATGAGCCCCACGTACCCAAGCAGCGCCACCCAGGCGCGGGCAGCAACGGCAGCACTCGAGCGAGCCACGGCCGGATCCGACTATCACGACCCGAGTCATGCGCCCAGTAGGGGGCCGAAGACGAACGCGAAGAAGTTGCTCTGCAGGCCCCGCAACAACTCGAAGCGCTGGCCGGGCGCACCGAGGAAGGGGCGCAAGAACCACGACAGCTGGGCCCCCACCACCCCGTAAAGCACGAAGTAGGCGGTCATAGTGCCCCGGGAGATCGGGCCGTGCGCCAGCAGCCCCGCCCAGAACCGCCGCAGGCCCACCAGCCCGCCTGCAGCTCCGACCAGCAGCGCCAGCGCTTGAGCGAGGCGATAGTGCTGGACGGTACTGGCCAACATCAGCAGCGGTAGCGACAGCGCCCCCCACCACAACGCGATCGCGGCCAGCGCATTCGCTTGGACCGACAGGGCCTGGATCGAGGTCAAGGGCCTCGCCGAGCGGGTCAGCTGCATGACATGGAAGGCAGGAAAGCACAGGGCGGTGGTCCCAAGCAGCAACATCGGCGCCTTGAGGCCCGAAGCCAGCATCTGCGACGCCGAACCACTGAAGCTGCCCAAGGCGATCCCGAACAGGCCGGCACCACCCAGGCCGATCATCAGGGCCCGCACAACCTTCATGCGCACGTCATCGCCAGCGGCCACGGGAGCATCGTCACGCAGCGCCGCCATGACCACATCGGTCGAAGCATCGGGAACCGAGAGGGAGGACACAATCGCCATAGCAGTAAGGCTGACCGGCAAATGTGCACAACCGGTGCAGACGCGATGAAGGAATCTTGAAAATGACCGATCGAATGTCCGCCGGTCGACACTCGTGGGCGCATGAACGCATCTCGCACGTTCACGCTGCTCGCCCTTTGTGCCCTAGGACTGACCGGCTGCCCGGCAGATCCCGAGCCTGGCAATACGGGAGCGAGCTCGACGACCACGGCCGACTGCTCCACCGATGGGTGCGCGCACAATAGCTCCACCACGACCATCGGGCCGGATGACTGCGCCACCGGCGGAGGACCCATCGACGAGTGCTGCCAGTTCAACCAGAACTACTGCCCAGAAGGCTACTCCTCCAGCACCACGCTCGACTGCTCTACCGACGGATGCTCATTCGATAGCTCGACTACGGTCGACTGCTCCACCGATGGGTGCGCGCACAATGACTCCACCACGCTCGACTGCTCCACGGGCGGATGTGACAGCTCCACGACCGTCGGCCCCGACTTCGGCACCACCAGCGGCTGAGCGCCACCAGTCGAGCACCAACGCCCGTCGCGCTCGGCCGGTAGGTGCGCTCAGGATCCCTCGGCCGACCGTGCCGGCCGTGCCGGCCGTGCCGGCCGTAGGCGTACCAGGACCAACACCCAGGCCACAGCCACGATCCCTGCGCCGGCGAGCATCGGCACACCTGGGCCGATCTGTTCGAAGAGCACCCCGGCCCCCACCGGGCCTACGATCCGCCCGAGCGCCGCGGCCGAGGAGGACAGCCCCAGGCTGAAGCCCTGTCGATCTGCCGCAGACTTGCGGCTGACGAGCGCGTTGATACTGGGGAGGACAAGGCCGTTACCACCCGCGATGCCAGCGCTGGCGACGAAAGCCAGCACGGGGCTGCGCTGTACGCCCATCAGGACGAACGCGGCGACGACCAGGGCCAACCCCAGCATGAGCGTGGACCGCTCACCGAGCCGCGCCACCAGGCGCCCGACCAGCACGCCCTGGGTCAGCACGATTACGATCCCCACGAACGCGAACAGCCCCCCGGTCTGCTGCGCGCCCCAGCCGAGCACGGCCTCGAGCAGCAGGGGGAACGTGGACTCCATCGCCGAGAACGCGAGATAGAAGGCGAGGTTGACCACGACCAACCAGCCCAAGGGCGTACCCCATAGTGCGTCGATGATCTCACGCCGGCGCGAGCGAGCGCGCACAGCCGGCCTTGCTTCGAAGGAAGAGGTGGGGTCGGAGGTGGGGCCAGCGCCAGAGCCGGGGCGGTGGCTCTCGGGCAACCAGGTCACCGCCATGACGAAGTTGAGGCCGGCCAGCCCCGCGGCGAACAAGAACGGTAGCTCCGGCCGTTCGGGAGTCGACAACAGCCCCCCCAGCGCGGGCCCAAACACGAACCCCAGACCGATCGCGGCGCCCATCAAACCCATGTACTTGGCCCGTCGGGCCGGCTCGACGCGATCGGCCACGTAGGCATGCGCGGTGGAGATGTTGGCGCCGCACAGGCCCGCGAGCAGCCGGGCAGCAAAAACCATCCACAGCGTGGCGGCAAACCCCAGCACCAACAGCGATCCGCACGAGCCCGCGATCGAGATCAGCATGACCGGGCGTCGCCCGACCCGATCGCTGACCCGACCCAGCACCGGCGAGGCGACGAACTGCGCCAGCGAGAAGGTGGTGGACAGCAGGGTGACCGCCTGCGGTGAAGCCCCGAAGTCCGTCGCGTAAAAGGGCAGGACCGGGATGATGATCCCAAAACCTACCAGGTCGAGGAACAGCGTCAGCCACAGCGTGGCAAACGCAGTGACGGGAACCGAGGACTTCGAAGGCTCGGAAGACTCGGAAGGCTCGGAAGACTCGAAAGGCTCGGAAGACTCGGAAGGAGGAGGGATATGCGACATGGGACGCTGGCCCCTTCGATCCGAGCAAGCGGATCGGACACGAGCCACGGACAGCCTATCGAACCCTCACCGTCCCAGGATGAGCGCGAATGCGCAGCCCGTGTCCCATGCAACGCCGGGACATGGGCGCTCCTGCCGACCGACCAACCGTGGGGCCGCTCCTGCGCACGGGTGAAGGCCGAAATCCCGGCGCCCTGGCTCACCCCCCCATCGCCCCGAAAGCCACCAAGGCCCAATTCATGGCGAAATTCGGGGACAAAACGGGTCCTCGTGACACTTAGGAGCGGGGGAAGTGAGCATGCGACCAGCGAGCGCAGTGTGGGGACTCGCCAGCCTGTGGATGGGGCTGGCGTGCAATGGCGATGTGGCGGATCCCGCAGGCGACGGCACCGGCGACTCGGGAGGGATCCAGCTCGACGGCAACGACCCCGACGGCGCGGACGGCGGGCCCTTGCTCGACGTGCCCACCGGCGAGAATCCCGGGTCCGGGGGCTGCACGCCCGGCGGAGGTGAGGACGACTTCAGCTACATCTGGATCGCCAATTCCGACCAGGGTTCGGTCTCGAAGATCGACACCGTGACCGGGGTGGAACTGGGCCGTTACTGGGCGGGACCGGCGGAGCAGGGCAGCGATCCGTCGCGGACCTCGGTGAACCTCGAAGGTGACGTGGTGGTGTCGGTCCGTGATCCGGGCGGCATCACCAAGATCGCAGCCCTGGAATCGAGCTGCGTCGATCTCGACGGCAACGGCCAGATCGACACCTCGACAGGCCACGACGACATCCTCCCCTGGGGCGAGGACGAGTGCGTCTTGTGGCACACGGTGATCCCGTCGTCCGAGCAGTACAACGGCCCCCGCCCCACCGCCTGGGACGCGCGCACGGTGTCGACACCCGACGGTGGCTGCTCGATGGGCGCGGCCCGAGTATGGGTGGGCTACAAGCACGAGGACGGCCACGGGGTGTTCTGGCGCCTCGACGGCAAGACCGGCGAGATCCTCGACAAGGTGGACGGGCCCCAGTACGAAAACCGCCCCTACGGGGGCGCGGTCGATGCCCAAGGCAACTTCTGGGTCACGGGTTGGCAATTCGATCCCGCGATCCGCATCGACGCCGAGACGCTCGAGATCACCGACTTCGGCAACCCGGGGGTGGAGTTCTACGGAATGACGCTGGATGCCCAGGGTGGGTTGTGGGTGGCCGATCGCTCGGACACCGGCGCGGTGGCTCACCTCGACCCCGACTCGGAAGATTGGTCGGTGATCCCCGATGCGGGCGGCAAGACACGCGGGATCCAGATCGACCGCAAGGGCCAGGCCTGGCTCGCGGGCAACAACCCCTGCCGACTGGTCCAGGTGGATACGCAGAGCGAGACGATGGTGGACGATGCGATCGAGCTGCCGGGTTGCCAGCAACCGGTGGGGATCAGCATCGATGGCGATGGTTACGTGTGGGTGGTGGACCGCCAGGCCAACCTGGCGTTCAAGGTCGATCCCGAGAATCACGAGGTCGAGCTGACGGTGGAGGGACTCGTGGGCCCGTACACGTACTCCGACATGACGGGCTCGGGACTCGCGCTGGTGAACAACCCACCGGCGGGCTGAGTTGGTGGGTCAGCGCAACGAGCGCGATTGATTGACAGCACCCATTGAGCACGCTAGCCCAAGGAGCGCGACACAACGCGCGGGCGGGTTCCATCGATCCCCTAGCCGCGGGTTCGCCGATTCCCAATGGCAAGAAGCAACTACTCGTTCGGCAAGCGACAAAGAGAGCTCGAGAAGGCCAAGAAGAAGAAGGAAAAGGCCGCGCGCAAGCGCGACCGCTCCGGCTCCGGCGGCGACATCCCCATCGCCACCGTCGAGGAGTTGCAAGGCGGCGACAACCTGATGTCGATCGACGAGGTCATGCAGTCCATGCAGGGAGGCGACGCCGAGGGAGGAGCGCCGCAGGCCCGCACGATCCCCAGCCGGCTGTTCGTGGGCGGCCTGGCCTGGCGAGTGACCACCGAGCAACTGCGTACCAAGTTCGAGGAGATCGGCCCGGTCAACGACGCCGTGGTGGTGCTCGACCGCGACACGGGCGACTCGCGCGGCTTTGGCTTCGTGACCATGGCCGATCGCAAGGACGCAGGAGAGGCGATCCGCAAGCTCAACGGCGTCGAGCTCGACGGCCGAGCCCTGGTGGTCCGCCAGGCCACCGAGCGAAATCGATGAACCGGCGGCTCGCGCACCGGCCCTATGCGGCCATTTTCGGGGTTTCCGGCGCCCCGTGGGACTTCTCATGGTGCCCGAATCGGCGGGCACCCTAGCATGCACCTGCGTACAAGACGCGCCTCATGACGGCCCAGGTTGCGACCCTCGAGCTCTCCCACGCGCTCGCCATCGAACTCCACGGGCTGTTCCGGGCGCTCGAGCGCCGGATCCATGCCCCGGATCGAGTCCGCGAGCAGCTCGACGCGGCCAGCCGCAAGCTCGAGGAGCTGCTGGCGGCCGAGTGGAACCTGGTGCCCGAGGCGGTGGCCGAGAGCGTCGAGCGCGTGGCCGAGCTGCTCGACGGGTGGAGCCTCGACGACGTGGAGACCTGGTCCGAGCTCAAGGTCCAGCTGCGCGAAGCCTACACGGCCCTATCCACCGCTCTGCGCCACGAGCAGGTCCAAGTCCCGGCGCTTCGCCCCACCAACTACACGCGCTCGATCTTCCACATGCTCTCGGCCCTGGCATGTCTGGGGCTTTTGTTGGTGCTCGACCCGTGGCAACTGCCGCTGGCGGCGGCGGCCTTCGCCGGCAGCGCGTGGATCATGGAAACGGTGCGTCACCGGTCGCCCCGCGCCAACGACGGGATGATGATGTTCTTCGGGCCCATCGCGCACGAGCACGAGCGAGACCGGATCAACTCGGGCACTTGGTACATGACCGCGCTCGTGCTGCTGTCGCTGACGTTCTCGCCGCTGCTATGCGTGATCGCAGTGGCCGTGCTGGGCTTTGCCGATCCCTTCGCCGCGCTGATTGGACGACGCTGGGGCCGAGTCCGGCTGGTCAATAACCGTAGCCTAGAAGGCACACTGACCTTCGTGGTGGTCGGGACGCTGGCAGCTCGAGCCGCGATGGAGCTGGTCACGACCGAAGCCAGCTCCGGCGCGCTGTGGGTCGTGGCCCTGGGAGCCGCGATCGCGGGCGCCCTGACCGAGCTCTATAGCCGAAGGATCGACGACAACTTCTCGATCCCGATCGTCTCGGGCGGGGCAGCGGCGCTGATGATGGCCCTGCTGGGGATCTCGCTGTGGGGATAGCGGCAACCCGCGAGCAGACCACCACGCTCACGACTGGCTAGTGCTCCGCGCCGGAAGTTCGTGCCGGCACATGCCACTCCAAAGAGTCACATGCTCCGTCCGCGGCGCCGATCCATCGATCGTACGACATGGTCGACGCGCCGCCCAAAACGCGCGCTACCCCGCCCATTCAATGCTTCAACCGGTCCGATGGCATACTCGTCCGGGACGGTCAGATGCGTGATCGACACGGCAACCGCGGCAGTCGCAGTGTGACCCGTCGACTTGATGGCTCGCAGCAAAACGAATCACTCGCCCCCTCGAAGCTTGGCGAGACCCGAACACTCGGGATACTCGAGCAGCACTCGTCCACGTCGCCCAGCACGACAGCGAGCGACATCGCTCCCCCCGATGACGACCACGGTGCTCGCAACGCACGAACACCCGAGGATCCAGCGCTCGGCATGTGCATAGGCCGATTCGTGGTGCTCGGCACGCTCGGTCAGGGGGGGATGGGAACGGTCTACGAGGCATTCGATCGCAGCCTCGACCGGCGAGTCGCGGTCAAGGTGCTACATCGTGACACGGCCGACCAGTACTACCGACGACTGCTCGGCGAGGCCAAGGCCCTGGCCCAGCTCACCCACCCCAACGTGGTGACGGTGCACGAAGTGGGCGAATTCGAGGGGCAGCTATTCGTGGCGATGGAATTGGTGACCGGCCGAACCCTCCGGGAATGGGTCAAGCAACAACCTCGCCCTACCTGGCGCCAATGCGTAGAGACCTACTGCCAGGCTGGATCGGGATTGGCGGCCGCCCACGCGGCCGGCCTGGTGCACCGCGACTTCAAGCCCGGCAACGCGATGGTTGACGCCGGGGGCCGAGTTCGGGTGCTGGACTTCGGGCTAGCCCAGACCGCCAACGAAGCTCGAGAGCACGCAAACAACTCGGCGGCTCGAGAGGCGACGGCAGACCGATCACCCTCGCACGAACCCGAGCTGAACCAGCGATTGACCGAGACCGGGCAGATCATGGGCACCCCCGCCTATATGCCCCCGGAGCAGATGCGAGGCGAAGAGGTCGATGCCCGCAGCGACCAATTCAGCTTCTGTGTTGCGCTTTACGAGGCAATCTACGAGACGCGACCATTCGAAGGGCAGACCTGGAACGAGCTGGTCAAGTCGGTAACCTCGGGAAAAACGAAACCCAGACCTCGATCATCCGCCCCGGGAAGACTGCGGCACATACTCATGCGTGGCCTGGCGACCGATGCCAGCCAGCGCTGGCCATCAATGGCCGACCTCCTGGCGGAGCTACAGGAGCTCGTTGCACCCAAGCCTCTACGCTGGCTAGCCCCCCTGGCCATCAGCGGTGGCCTGGCGCTGATCGGCGTCGGCCTCGCTCGATATGCAGCAGTAGGCTTTCGCTGCGAGGGGTCCATGTCCCAACTCGCGGAGATCTGGGACGAAGAGCGTCGCCACCAGGTCCGAGACGCAATCTTCGCGACCCCTCGTTCATATGCAAAGGACACCTGGGAGCGAGTAGAAGCGCGACTGGATGAATATGCGCAGGACTGGATCGACAAGCACACCGCCGTATGTGAGGCAACCCGGGTCACTCAGGACCAGAGTGAGGAGGTCATGGATCTACGCATGAGCTGCCTCGGAGGACAGCGAGCAGCCCTGCATGCCACCGTAGAGGTGCTAGCCCAGGCGAATGCCGAGACCGTCGACAATGCGATGGCCATGGTCGATGGCCTCCCTTCCCTCCTACGTTGCGACGATGTAAGCGCATTGCGAGAGCGCCTGCCACTGCCCAGCAACCCCGAGCACCTCCGCCAGATCGAGACGAGTCGAGCCGAGGTCGCGAGCGCGGAGGCACTCGCTCGCAGCGGCCGCCTCGACGAGGCGGTACGGGCCGCCCGAGCCGGACTGCGCTACGCCCAGGAGATCAGCTACCGACCGGCAGAGGCCACAGCGGGGCTCGTACTCGGCCAAGCGCTCGAACTCGAGGGAAGCCTCGAACAAGCACGGGCCACGCTCGTCGATGCAGAAATCGCGGCCGAGATCGCCAGGGACGACCCAACCCTGGCCGAGATCCGCATCGCGCTCGTGAGGGTGGAGGGTGACCGCCTCATCCAAGCCCAGAAGGGTCATATGTGGGCGCGCAAGGCCCGAGCAATCATCGAACGAATTGGGGGCGCTCCCCACCTGGAAGCCGTGCTCGAACACAATATAGCGCTGGTGCTCGACCACGAGGCTCGCCCTGAAGACGTGCTCGTCCATCAGCGCCGCGCGGTGACCCTGGCCGAGCAGGCTGGGGTCAGTGAGCTACGCCTGGCGAGTATGTACAATAGTATGGCGGGCACGTTGGCGGAGGTCGGGCAGTTTGAAGAAGCTCTCGAGCGAACGGAGCAAGCGCGCCTGACTTGGGAGAAATTGCTGGGAGCTCGGCACCACCGCGTAGCCACGGCTCTTAGTATGCAAGGCTACATCCACCAGTCACAGGGCAACAACCGAGAGGCCCTCCGGTGGTACGAGCGAGGATATGACCAAATGGTGGCCGAGCTGGGCACCGAAAACCCACAGACAGTCGACACCCTGACCAATGTGGCAATCTGCCAGGCCGAGCTCGGTCAGCTCGACACGGCCGAGCGCAACTTTCGACGGGTGCTCATGCTCCAACAGCGCGCATTCGGATCAGAGCACGTCAAGGTGGCCCAGGGCCACGAAAACCTGGGTGCAGTCCTGAGCCGCCAGGGGCGACCCGAGGATAGCCTCGTCCAGCATCGCCGAGCCCTGGCTCTCAAAGAGCAAAACCTCGGCCACGATCACGCCCAGGTCGCCAATTCGCTCGAGTCGGTCGCCAACGCCCTCGAAAAACTCGGGCAAGCTCCCGAAGCTCTGACGCTGCGCCAACGATCACTCGAGATCTGCGAGCGAGTCTATGGCCCCAAGCACCCCATGCTGACCGTTCCCCTGAGCAATACCGCCCAAAACCATCGTGCCCTGGGGAACCTGGATCAGGCATTGGCCCTGGCCGAGCATGCGGTACAGATCGCCGACTCTCGATCCATTGCACCGATCGATCGATCCTTCGCACAGCTTGTGCTGGCCTTGGTCCTCAGCGACCGGAATGAAAACCTCGAACGAGCAAGAGAGCTGTTCGAAGAAGCTCAACGAGCGTTCGTCGATCAGGATGCACCATCAGAGCGCTATCTGCTGAGCATGCTCGCCAAGCGCCACGGGTGGCCCATCACTGCCCCCCCTTCCCCCACCGCCGATGGCGCCCGCAGACGGCAATGAGCGTCACGAGGCCATCGCTTCCGTTCTTCACGGGCAGCGTGAGCCGTGTGGCACGCCTCGGGCGAGGGTTCACCTTGGGCGGCACGGAGTCCTAGGGCCGCAGCTTGGCGATGAAGGGCTCGACGACGGTATGCCCGGCGAACGAAGCTAGGCCCTCGATGTCGGCGGCCACGAACACGGCGCCGTCGGATGATGCGGCTACGGCCCGTAGATCGGCGTAGTCTTCGGTGCCGAGCAGCTCCACCCAGCGAGCCTGCCCTTGGTCGTCCACCACGGTCACCGCCTGACCGGAAGAGAACAACGGGGCCGAGATCCCCATGTCGCCCAGGCGAAGCTGTCCGCTGAAATCGATCCCGAGGACGATCCCGCCCGGCGGATCGCGATCAACCGCGCGGATCACTACGTTCTCGCCGATCAGCTGCGTTTGCACGGGCGGGGCGACCCCATCCGATCGAGTCACGAGTATGTGGGGTCGAGTCCCGGAGTCGCCGGCGACGAAGACACCGCTGGCAGTCGTCACCTCGCCGTCCGATCGACTATGGACATGGATCCGCCCCCCGCTGATGTAGGCCGGGAGCTCCGATAGCGTGTCGTAGCCACGAACCGCGCCATCGGTACCCAACCGGAAGAGAACCGGCTGGGCGAACGGGAGCTCGAGCTCGAGGGGCACTCCGCCAAACTCGGGCACACCAAACGGCTCAAGCATGACCAGCAGGGCGATCTCGTCGTCGCCGACCATGTCCATCTCGTACCAATACTCAGTGGTCGGGAAGGCCCCGCCGCCCGTGGTCACCCACCCGAGCTCACCGGAGGGCGAGATCGCGGCCACGAAGAAGTTGCCCGACACCTGCTCGCCATCGATGGTCAGGTTGATCACTCCGCCGCTGACGTAGGCCGTGCCGTCGGGACCTGTCGTGGTCGAGGTATAGGCCGAAGTGCCCAGGGTCTGACCCCACAGATAGTTGCCTTCAGCGTCGTAGCGCACCGCGAAGGAATCCAGGGCCACCGCGCTGGGCAAGGGGCCACCGCCATAGTCGGGCGCCCCCTCGTAGCGCCCGGCCAGGGTGATCTGGCCGTCAGCGTCGGCCTTCAGGCCGAAGACCTCTTGGAACCCCTCCTCGTCGATGGTGCGCTCCCACTTCACCTGCCCCTGTGCGTCGACCGCGAGGACGAAGGCACCGAACGTACCCGGACCGAGCCCGTTGCCGAAACCGCACACGACCGCGCCCCCGTCCGGTGTGGCGGTCATCTGCTGCACGAGACCCGAGATCGGCAAGATCCACTCGAGCGTGGGGCTGCACTGGACCGAGCCATCGCAGTCGTCGTCCTCGGGGGTCTGGCAGCTCTCCTCGTCCGCGGGCCGGATCTCCCCTTCGCAGGCCGACCATACCGAGCCGTCGGCCGAGCAGATCTGCTGCCCCGAACGACAGCGACCAACGTCGACGGTGCCAAAGGGGCCCTCGTAGCAGGGGCGCGCCTGCCCGGGCACACACGCGGTGGGGATCACGTCGGCGCCATCGTCGGTGGCGAAGCTCGGCCCGCCGGAGCTCGAGCCGTCCTCGGCGGGGGGCGGCGGAGCGTCGTTGGAGCAACCCGCGAGCAGCAGGACCGCGAGGACGGTCGTCTTCGCGCCACACGCTGGAGCCGATCCCCGCATCGGCTTTACGATAGCGCACTACGCCGACCCGAACCCTCGATTCGTCCCACCCGGCCGGCTTTGGCCTGCGCCCCGGCTCTCGGCCTCCTGGCTCGCGTCACGCAGCCAGCGCTGCGGGTGGTTACCATCGCCACCGTTACCACCATGGCCAACCGCGAGCTCATCGTGCTGGGGACAGCCAGCCAGGTGCCGACCCGTCATCGCAACCACAACGGCTACCTGCTGCGCTGGGACGACCACGGCCTGTTGTTCGATCCCGGAGAAGGAACCCAGCGCCAGATGACGCTGGCGAGCACCCGCGTCAGTACCATCACGCAGATCTTGATCACCCACTTCCACGGGGATCACTGCCTGGGGTTCGCGGGCATCTGCCAGCGGATCTCGCTGGACAACGTGTCCCACGAGGTCCACGCGTACTATCCCGCGTCGGGCCAGGCCTACTACGATCGACTGCGCCACGCGTCGATCTTCCACGACGCGGCCACGATCGTGCCGCACCCCGTGGCCGACGGAGGGTGCATCGCCCAAGCCGACGCATGGCAACTCTACGCGGCCAAGCTCGATCACGGAGTCGACGCGCTAGGCTACCGCCTCCAAGAGCGTGACAGCCACACGATGCAGCCCGAGCGACTCGCCGCGCTCGGCGTGCAAGGAGCGGCGATCGGCCAGCTGATGCGACAAGGAGAGATCCAGGTCGGCGACCGAAGCGTAACGCTCGACGAGGTCAGCGTGCCTCGGCCGGGCCAGGTCTTCGCCTTCGTGATGGACACCCGCATGTGCGACGCGGCCATCGAGCTGGCTCGCGGGGCCGACCTCTTGGTGTGCGAGTCGACCTACCTGTCCGAGGACGCGGACAAGGCCCGCGCGAACGGACACCTCACCGCGAGCGAGGCGGCGACGATCGCCCGGGAGGCGGGGGCACGCACGCTCGTGCTCGCTCACTTCTCCCGTCGTTACCCCTCGGTGGAGCCGTTCTTGGAGCAAGCGCGGCAGATCCACCCCGACGTCGTCGCCGCGGCCGACCTCGACGTCATCCCGGTGCCCCGGCGTCGGCGGGTCGAACCGCCCGCGCGACAGTAGGCGAGCGGTCCCCTCGTCGATCTGCGGATGCAGTGATTCCCTGTATTCGACGGACGAGCGTTTTGCGCTCTTTACAATCCGACCGGTCGTGCTATTTTGAGAATCACGAGGGTTTCCCCGAGCGACAAGATCTCTAAAGTAACGAAATCACGAACAAAAAGACCACACGCCGAGGACCAAACCATGAGCGCGCTACACCATGCCACACAAAGTACGACCGGTCGGATAGATCCATCGCTCCATGCAGGCGACCACGGGCCGCTCCACGGCATGGTCGCCGACTGGCTCGATACCTTTCTCGGGAGCTCGATGTCGATCGAGATCGAGCTGACCCAGACGGATATCGACGCAGATCTCCGGTACGGACGCGATTGATGATCGACCCTCGATCGCCGTTGCGTCCGCGAGACGATCGCGGTTCGATCTCGGCAGACTCCGGTCCGGCGAGGCGGCGAAGCGACGCGATGAGCAAGGGAGACGAGACCCGCAATTCGATCCTGAGCCACGCGCTGGATCTATCCAGCGAGCTCGGGCTCGAAGGGCTGACCTTCGGGGTCCTGGCCAAGAGCGCGGGCATGTCCAAGAGCGGCCTCTATGCTCACTTCGATTCCAAGGAGCACCTGCAGTGCCAGGTGCTCGACGCGGCGGCCACCCGGTTCATCGACGTGGTGTTGGTCCCCGCGCTCAAGTTCCCGCGCGGGCTGCCGCGGCTCGAGAAGCTCTTCGACAACTGGCTACAGTGGGAGACGGGTGAGCTGAGGGGCGGTTGCCTGTTCGTCGCCGCCGCGACCGAGTTCGACGACCGAGCCGGGCTCGTTCGCGACCGACTCATCGGTCACCTCCATGACATGCTCGGAGCGATCGCCCGAGCTGCCCGCATCGCCGTCGAAGAAGGGCACTTCGACCCCGACCTCGACACCGAGCAATTCGCCTACGAACTTTGGGCCGTGCTGCTGGCCTACCAGCACTACGCCCGTCTCTTCGGCGATCCCGCGGCGAGCGTCCGCGCGCGCCGTGCCTTTGCCTCGCTGGTCGAATCCTCGCGGCGGCGGGGTCGCAACTAGACCCACGGCTCGGCCCTGGCCCCTCGGATGCGGGTGCCCCTGCTGGTCATCCACGACGAGGAGGACACCGAGGTTCCCTACGAGGGAGGAAGGCCGGCGACTCGCCGCGCGCTGGGAAGGCGCCGAGCTGATGACCGTCCGTGGCTCCCTCCACCCCGGCCTGAACGAGCCGAGCGAGTCATTCGTCCTTGCGCGTCCGCGAGATCAGCTTGAACGCAGCGTCGCGCCCCTTGCCGCCAACGGTCGCGAGGTGGATCCAGAGCATCGCGAGGTTCTCCAGCACGGCGGCATTGCGCAGCGGACCCACATCGACCGGGCAAAAGCCGGCCCGCTCCACGATCGTGGCCACCGTTCGACGCGCCTGCTCATCGTCTCCGGCGATCTGCACGTCGGCGGGGCCCGCCGGGAGGGCGGGATCGGCATGGAACTCGGCACCGAAGGTGTTGAAGGCCTTGACCACCCGAGCCGCCGGCAGAGCCTTGGCCAGGGCCGCGGTGTTGGAGCCCTCGGCCGGCGGATCCCACACCGGACCGGCGTCCCAGCGCAGCGGGTTGGTGCAGTCGATGAGCACCTTGCCCGTCAGATCGCCCAGGGCGCTCGCCGCCTCCACGGCAACGGGGCCAGGCACGGCCAGCACCACCACATCCGCCCCCGCGACGGCGTCGGCTGGCGATGCGGCGGTCGCTCCGTGTCCGGCGCGGGCCAGCAGATCGCCGGGATCCTTGCCCTCACGAACGCCAAAGCACACCGCGTACCCGGCGTGGGCCAGCCGAGCCCCGAGGGCCCCACCGACGTTTCCCGTGCCAATGATGGCAATGCTCGTCTCGCTCATCGTCCGACCGCCTCGATCACCAGCCGAGCCGCGGCGGCTCCGCTGTTTTGTTGCTGCCCCGTGACCAGCAAGCCGTCGCGGATCGCATGCTCGCGAAACGCGGGGCCCACCATGAAGTTGGTGCCCTCGATCCGCCGGGCCTCTTGCTCGATCCAAAACGGCTGGATCTTCTGGCCCACCGCGGCGTCGGCCGCCCGCTCCTCGCTGTCGGCAAAGCCGGTCCAGGTCTTGCCCTGCGCCAGCAGCGTGCCGTCGCGGCCCCGCGCCCGCAGCAGCACGCACGTAGCATGGCACACCAGCGCGGTCACCTTGCCTGCGTCGTAGAAACGCGCCACCAGATCGTGGAGCGCCTGATTCTCGGCGAAGGTGATCATGGGCGACTGGCCACCGACCAAGAATATCGCATCGTAGCGGGCCAGATCGACGTCGGCGATGCTGGCCGTGTTCTCCAGCAGCGCCGCGTGCCGGGGCGAGCGCTTGAAGCCGAGGCTCAGCAGGTCGTCGGCCGAGTAGCCACTGTCGTGCTCCGGGTCGGAGAATCCGTCGCCTTGGAGCGCACCGCCATCGGGGCTGCGGATCTCCACCTCGTAACCGGCCTCCACGAAGGTCCAGTAAGGGTGCGTGAGCTCGGACCACCAAAAGCCCACCGGCCAGCCGGTGGTGGGCGAGGTGGACGGGTTGGCCGCGATCATGAGCACGCGGTGGGGGGCCTGGGGATCGGTGACGTTGACGTTGCCGGACATGCCCGCAGCGTGGGCCGGACCCCAGTTCATGTCCATGCAATGCGATGCATCATAGATTTTCATACAATGAAATCCATGGTCGCGCGCAATGAGGACCTCAACCTGTTGATCGCGCTGGACGCCCTGTTGCAGGTCGGCAGCGTCTCGGGGGCCGCGGCCCGGGTGGGGCGCTCGACGCCGGCCATGAGCCACGCGCTGGGCCGGCTCCGGCGGCGGCTGAAAGATCCGATCCTGGTGCGCTCAGGTCAGCGCATGGTGCCGACCCCCCGAGCCGAGTCGCTGCGCGAGCCGGTGCATGCATTGGTGAGCGCGGCACGGACGATGCTGGGTCCGGCGGCGGCCTTCGACTCGGCCACGGCCGATCGCGAGCTGCGGATCCGAGCCTCGGACTATGTGTTGTCCACGCTGGGGACCGAGCTCGACCGGCGGATCACCGCCCAGGCGCCGGGGATCCGGCTGCGGTTCTCGCCCAACGCCCCCGAGGATCCGGAGGACGTTCGCGAGGGCACGATCGACCTGGCGATCGGCGTGTATCGCAACCTACCGCCGGAATGTCGCATTCAAACGCTATTCGAGGAGCGCCTGGTCTGCGCGATCCGCCGCGACCACCCGGTCATTCGCAGCCGCCTGACCTTGAGCCAGTACACCGAGCTCCCCCACATACAGATCGCCCCTCGCGGGCGACCGGGAGGCTTGGTCGATCAGCTGCTCGCGCGCGAGGGCAAAGAGCGCCGGGTCGCGCGAGCGGTGCCGTTCTTCTTGGCGGGCTTACAGCTGGTGTCCCAGACCGACTATCTGCTCACCGTGCCCGAGCGGCTGGCACAGGCGTGGGCCGAGCGGCTGCAGCTGCGCGTGCTGGAGCCTCCGCTGGCGTTCACGCCGTATGCGATCGTGCAGCTATGGCACCCGCGCCACGAGGCGGACGCGGGTCATCGCTTCTTGCGACGCCATGTGATGGAGGCGGCGCGAGCGACCCGCCCTCGCAAGCGACGCCGCACGTAGGGGATGGCGCCAGACCCACGACCGACAGACTGTGCCCCACGCTCATGGCCCTCATGGTCACCGCTCATGAAACCACTGGGCCCCACGCATGGACCCACGCATGGCCCCACGCATGGCCCCACTCATGGCCCCACGCATGGCAAAGTCGGGTGCGTGACGTCGAGTCGATCACGGAAGCTCGTAACATCACGCACACCGCGGGCGGTGGAGCGCTTGATGTGGCGCCCGACCGCTCTGCTGCTCACCGCGACCCTCGCCAGCGCCTGCCAGGTCCCAGCCCGCGGTAGCGCCACGGTCCCTTCCGGCGCCAGCCAAGCCCAGGCCGGGGGCGCGGCCGATCCTCAGCCCGACGCTCCGGGGCGGATCAACATCGGGGGTTCGGTCGTGCGCGTGGAGTACGACGGCAACGAGCTGCCGCTGTCCAACGAGGTGATGGAGGCCTGGGTCCGCCGCTCGGCGCAGATGGTCCGCGACTACTTGGGCGAGTTCCCCGTGCCCAGCATCGAGATCACGTTGGTCGGCCGGGGCCGGGGCGGGGTGGGCTTTGGCATGCACCAAGACGGCCGCTGGATCACGGTGTACTGCGGCCGTCGGACCTCGCCCACGGGCCTCGAGAACGACTGGGTGCTGGTGCACGAGATGCTCCACGCCGCCTTCCCCGACCTGGCCCGAGACCACCGCTGGATGCAGGAGGGCTTGTCGACGTACCTCGAGCCGGTCGTACGGGCCCGGGCGGGCAACACCACCGACGCCGACGTCTGGCGCCGGTGGATCCGCTCGATGCACCACGGTCGGCCGCGCTCGGGCGACCGTGGGCTCGATCGCACCCACACCTGGGGCCGCACGTACTGGGGAGGGGCGCTGTTTTGGCTGGTGGCCGACGTGGAGCTACGCACCCAGACCGGCAACAAACGATCCGTGCGCGATGTCGTACGGGGGATCCTGGCCGAGGGCGGAAATGGCCGGGCCAACTGGTCGACCCGGCGGGTGGTCGAGGTGGCCGACGAGGTCACCGGCACGACGGTGGTCAGCGAGCTCTATGCCCGGATGGCCGAGGCGCCCGGGGATGTCGATCTCGACCAGCTGCTGGCGGATCTGGGGGTTGCGCGCGTCGACGGGGAGACGATCTTCGACGACGACGCCCCGCTGGCGCACGTGCGCCGGGCGATCACGGCACGCTCGCCGTAACAGCGGCCCTGGCCTCTCGTATTGTGAGACAAGGACGGAGTTCGACGGACTCTTCCGTGAACCCACAAGCACAACAGGTCAGTCATGCGTCAGCTTCTTTCTCCCGCTGCAATGGTCGTGGTCTTTGGTGGTCTGCTCGTCGGCGGCCTGGTCAGCCAGACCGCGTCGGCCGAGGATCCCAAGCCCTGCGTCGCCAAGTCGTTCAAGCTCTCCAAGGTCGAAGCCGCCTGCCGGGACGGGGGGCAAGCCGCGGCAAAGGCGCTGATGAAGAAGGCGGTCAAAAAGGCCAAAGCCGCCGGTGAATCGATGACCTGCAAGAGCTGCCACAGCAGCCTCAAGACCTTCGATCTGGCCGGTGAAGATCCGGTCGGCTCGCTCAAGAAGTGGCTCTGAGGCCGCGACCTTCCGAGCACGAAGCGGCGTTCGTCGCTCCGGTCGCCGGATGACGGCCGTCCTCGACCAAGAGGGCCAATGACGGCCGAGTTCATGGCACTGTGCGGTCCATGATGCGTAGCGCCCTCGTCATCGGCAGCCTCATCGGCTGGGGGCTGGGGACCGCATGCAGTCCGGCCTCGATCTTTGCGTGCAACGACGACGCCCAGTGCAACGACGGCGTATGTCAGCTCGACGTGGGCTACTGCAGCTTTCCCGATCCCGCCTGCGATTCCGGGCAACGCTACGGCGACTACGCGGGAGACGGGCTCGCGAGGGAATGTGTCGGTGACGACGGCGAGTCTGAGCAAGGCACGACGACCGCGGCGACGACGGTGACCACCACGCTCACCACGACCTCCTCCCCGACCACCAGTCCCGCCGACTCGGCCACCACCGACGAGCCGCCGAGCGACTCGAGCGGTGAGCCGCTGCCCTGCTCGCCCGGCTGGTGGGATTGCAGCTGGGGTTGGCGCATGGCGCTGGACGTGCGCTGGTCGGGCGACGTGCTGCGCGACTTTCCCGTGCGCGTGTCCCTGCTCTCCGCGCGTGCGATCCCTTCCTTGTTCGACGAGGGTGCCGCCGATCTACGCTTCGTGATGGACAAGACCGGCGAGCTGGTCCCCCACGAGCTGGACTTCCTGGCGGGTGAACGCGGGGAGCTCGAGGTATGGGTGCGGATCCCCGAGCTTACGCCCGGGGCCCGGGTGTGGATGTACTGGGGCAACCCGGGCGCCGAGGATTCCCAAGATCCGGCGGCGGTGTGGTCCGCCGGCTATGCGGCGGTCTGGCACATGGGCTCCGAGCTGGCGGACTCGACCGGGTTGCACCACCTGGAGGATCTGGGCACCTCGCAGGCCTGGGGGTGGATCGGGTGGGCGCGGCAATTCGACGCGGCGTCTGGCTGGCTGCAGCCGGCGACCGAAGAAGGGTTCGTCGATCTGTTCTCGGGTGGAGGCACGGTGAGCGCGTGGATCCGTCCCGATGGCTGGGGCGAGGGGGGTGCCGGGCGGATCATCGACAATACCGTCGACCCCGACACTTCGCAGGGTTGGGCCTTGATGGTCAGCAATGAAGGCATGTCGAACTGGGCTCCGGTGCGTTTTTCGATGGACTACCAGGGCGATGGCTACGCGAGCTGGCAGAGCGACCCCGACGCGGTGGAGCTCGGCCGATGGACACACGTGGCCCTGACCCACTGGGCACAAAGCGCGCCCGAGAACCCCGAGGTGTACATCGACGGCCGGTGGGAGCCGGTCGAGCCCCAGTCGAGCGCCAACGGCGAGCCCGAGCTCACCTCGCCCTTCCCCGCCTCGATCGGCGGGCTGGGAGCCGACCAGCTGCGTATCTTCGATGGCGTGATCGACGAGCTCCGCCTGTCGACGGTACCCCGCAGCGCGGATTGGCTCATCGCGGAGTACGAGTCTGGGCTCGATCGTATGTTGGACTACGGGGATCCCGAGGCGCGACCTCCCAGTCCGTAGACCGAATCAGCGCGAGCTTCCCCCGCTGTCCTGACCGCCCGATCACCTTGTCAAAAGCGGCCGCTCATCGCCAGGCCCCTCCTGGTCGGGACCACCGAGATCCGCGAGCGCTCGCGCAGTTCCCCGAGACGATTGCTGCCCACGCCGAGCATCATCACCGACCCGCTGAAGATCAGCGCGCCGAAGGTGGCCAACAGAGTACCGGCCTGCTTGGTCTGGCGAATGGCGCCCACCTCGTCGGGCCCGGCCAACGGGCGCTGCTCCTCGGCCCGCGTAGCCGCCACCGCGCCCACGATCACCATTGCGGCCCCGCCGATCGAGCCCACCGCGCCCGCCCCGATCAGCAGCCGGGCCACCCGACGAGCCCGGGGATCGGGCGGCGCCGTGGATCCGTCGTCGATCGACACGATCTCGCCACCCCCCGGCGTGCCTCGACGCGACGCGAGGGCTTGTTCGATGTCGGCCAGTCGCTGGCTCAGCGACTGCTCGACCTCGTCGGCCACGGCGGTTGGTCGACCCGACGCCCGAGCTTCGCCCAGATCGGCGAAGTAGGCGATGAGCAGGGCTTGCTCGGCGTCGAGGAGGGCGAGATCGGGCTCGGCTCCCCCGGCCACGACAAACGCCGCGGACGCACCGGCGACGACGTCCCGCCCCCAGTCCCCCACGCGCAGCCCGAGCGGCATCGAGACGTAAGCATCCGACAGCCGCAGGGCCCCCTGCCCCGGAAACCCTTGGTCGATGAGCGCCTGGCCTTGTTCGATCATCACGCCATAGCCGACGGGCCCGCTCGCGGGCGCTTCGGCGCTCGCGGGCGCTTCGGCGCTCGCAGGCGCCTCCGCCGGCGGGGTCGAGGGTCCTGCCTCCGACGTGGCCGGAGCCTCGGTCGGATCCTCGGCCGGCGTCACCGCGGACTGCACCGGCGGCCCTGCCTCGGCCCCCGTGGGGGCCGGCGTGGTCGGTGACTGGATCGGCACCGGCTCGGCCGCAGCCCCCCACGCTGGCATCATGCTCATCGTCACCGAGACGACCGACGCTAAGATCGACCGGAAGACGCGCGAAGGGACGAAGCGAACCTGGGGCACGATCGATAGTCTACCGGACCGGGGCGGCATCGTTCGGGCAATCGGCCCCAAGGCAGAGTGTCGCAGGAGCAGCGAGAGCGGCCATGGGTGGCGACGCCCAACACCAGCGCCCAACGCGCTTCCCGCTCGTCGCCCTCACTCGACGCCCTCATGCGTCGCCCTCACTCGTCGCGCGGTGACATCGGCGGCGCCCCACGGTGTTGCACGACGCGAGAGCTACTTGCCATGACCTTCCATTTCCGCCGCCTCCCTTTACTCGTCGCCTTCCTCCTGCCGGCCTGCGTGATCGATCTGGACGGGGATCTGCTCGACGGCGCCTGCATCGACGCCGACCCGCGCACCGAAACCGTCACCATCGACGAGCCGATCCACGCCGTAGTGATCGACAACGGCACCGGCGACATCAACGTTCGCGCTCACGACGACCCCGGCGCACGCGTGGACGCCAAGTTCTATGGAGACGGGCCGGACGGGTCCTGGCTGCGCGTCGAGGACGGGGTGCTCCACGTAGTGGTCGACTGCGAGGGCTGCTGCGGCGCCGATCTAACGCTGACCGTGCCGGCGGCGGCCGAGCTCGACGTCGAACTCGGCACGGGTGACGTGGAGGTCAGCGATCGGTCGGGCTCGGTCGACGTGGATCTAGGAACCGGCGACATCGAGCTCGAGCGAGTCGCCGGCGCCCTGGTGCTGTCGGTGGGCACGGGAGACATCGAGGGCGAGGAGCTCGCGGGACCTGCCGCCACCGCGGAGCTCGGTACGGGAGACATCTCCCTGGACTTCGATCCCGCCGCCCCGCCGCAGACCGTGGCGATCGAGGCGGGTACCGCCAGCGTCGATCTTCACTTGCCCAACGGCACCTATGACCTCGATCTGCAGACCGACACGGGCGAGATCTCGACCGACGATCTTCACCACGAGGCCGGCGCCGACCGGCGGATCGCCGTATCGGTCGGCACCGGTACGATCGACGTCCGCGGACACTAGCTCGCCTCGATCGACCACGACCCGACCGGGTCCGTCGCCGGCCTAGCCGCCCGCGCCGCCGAGGCCCGGTGCCCTTCCCATAGCGGAGGCTGGTATCCTCGGGCCGTGGATCTTCCGATGCGCGCTGGACTACTCGCCCTGTCGATCGCCACCGTGGCCCTCGCCTGCTCGGTGGATCCCCCCGGCAGCGGCTTTTCCTCGGGCCTGACGTTCGGCGAGCCCGACGACAGCGGCCCGGCCACGACGGCGGTCACCACCAACGGTGACGGCGAGACCGAGTCCTTGCCCACCGGCGGGGACTCGGACCAAGGCAGCGGCAACCTCGACGGCGACACGAGTGCCGACGACACGAGCGACGACGACACGAGCGACGACGACACGAGCGACGACGACTCGTGCATGCCGAGCGACGAGCTCTGCGACGGCATGGACAACGACTGCGACGGCGAGATCGACAACGACACCCCGGAGGCCGGCGCCCCCTGCGAGACGGGCATGGTGGGCCTGTGCGCCGCCGGCACCACCGCCTGTGAGAACGGAGCGGTAGTCTGTATTCCCGACTCCGCCGCGACCGACGAGGTCTGCAACGGAATAGACGACAACTGCAACGGCCCGATCGACGACAACAACCCCGGGGGCGGCGAAGACTGCGACACCGGCATGCCGGGCGTCTGCGCCGGCGGTCTGACCGAGTGCACCGAGGGCGCGCTGGTGTGCGCCCCCCAGTTCTTCGCCATACCCGAGCAGTGCGACAACCTCGACAACGATTGCAACGGTCAGGTCGACGACGGCAACCCGGAGGGCGGCGCAGCGTGCAACACGGGGGGCCTGGGCATCTGCGGCGTCGGCACCCAGCAGTGCGTCGGAGGCTCCTTGTCGTGCCAGCAAAACCAGATGGCCGAACCCGACGAGATCTGCGGCAACAACCTCGACGACGACTGCAACGGTCAAGTCGACGAAGACTGCTGTGCGCACGACGTCTGCGACATCGGGGGTCCGCTCATGTCCGGCTGCGATCCTTGCGTCACCACGATCTGCAACCTCATCGACTCATTCTGCTGCACCGATCAGTGGGACGCGTTCTGCGTGGCCAATGCGGTCCTCGTCTGCGGAGCGTCCTGCTGAGCAACGCGACGGGCTCAGACCGCGCCCGGCCCTGTTTCCCCGGTGCGGATCCGAATGCACTGCTCCAGGGACACCACGAAGATCTTGCCGTCCCCGTGCTCTCCCTTGCCGTGTCGCGCGGCGCCCTGGATCGCCTCGACCGCGCGATCGACAAAATCCTCGTTGAGCGCAATGTCGATCCGCACTCGGGCCTGAAGGGTCGGCGCGACCTCCTGCCCCCGAAACAGCTCGGGCGAAGCATCCGCCCGAGCCCGTCCGGTACAGCGGCTGACGGTGATCCGGGGGATCTCCGCGGCCAGCAGCGCCTCGCGTACCTCGTCGAGCTTGTCCGGTGAAATGATGGCAGTGAGCAGCTTCATCGTCGTCTCCGTCCCCGGGGCTTGGCGCTCACCCGGCGTTGAGCATCCCGTAGCCGTCCTCACCGTGTTCGCTATGGTCCATGCCGGCCATCTCCGACTTCTCTTCGATCCGTAGGCCCACTAGCTTGTCGACCACGACGAGGATCCCCAGCGTGCAGATCCCGGCGTAGACGATGGTCACCCCAACCCCGGCGAGCTGGACCCCGAGCTGATCGATCATCGTCCAGGTCCCCCCCGCCGCCTCGGCCGCCTCGGCCATCCAGCTGTCCCGCACGAAGAAGGTCAGGACCACCGCGCCCACGATCCCCGCGACCCCGTGGATCCCGAACACATCGAGCGTGTCGTCGTAGCGCAGCCGGTTCTTGATCAAGATCGCCCCGTAGCTGGCTCCAGAGGCCAGCGCGCCCAAGATGATCGCCCCTCGCGGCTGCACGACCCCGGCCGCCGGGGTGATCACCACCAGCCCGGCCAAGATCCCGGAGGCCACGCCGAGGCTGGTCGCTCGCCCATGGTGCGCCGCCTCGATCAGCATCCAGGCCAGAGCCCCGGCCGCCGCCGCGATCTGCGTGACGGTGAGCGCCTGGGCGGTCTGCAGATCCGAGGCGATCGCGCTGCCCGCGTTGAAGCCAAACCATCCCACCCACAAAAGACCCGCCCCGATCAGCGTCATGACCAGGTTGTTGGGATGCATGACCGTCCCGGGATAGCCGCGCCGGGCGCCAAGGTACAGAGCCGCTACCAACCCAGCGACCCCGGCCGAAATGTGCACCACCGTGCCCCCCGCAAAGTCGATCGCGCCACGCGCTCCCAGGTTGAACAAGAAGCCGTCGGAGGCCCAGACCCAGTGACACAGGGGGTTGTAGACCAGCAGGGCCCACAGGCAGATGAACACGCAGTAACCCAAGAAGCGCACGCGCTCGGCGAATGCCCCCGCGATGATGGCGGGGGTAATGATCGCGAACTTGCCCTGGAACATGGCAAAGACGTACTCGGGCACCCCCTCGTCCATGATCCGAGCGTCGGCCGCCTCGAGGAACAAATAGTCGGGGTTCCAGCCCACGAAGCCCCCGGCCACGTTGGGGCCAAAGGCCATGGCATAGCCGCACACGGCCCACAGCACCCCGATGCAAGCCATGGCGGCGAAGCTGTGGAGCATGGTGCCCAGCACGTTCTTGGTACGCACCAGCCCGCCGTAGAACATCGCGAGACCGGGAACCATCAGCAGCACGAGGGCCGTGGAGGTCAGCATCCACGCGGTGGTCCCGGAATCGACGGGTATGGAGCCTTGCATGGGTCGCGATGGTCGTCGAACGAGGGGCTCAAGAGCAACCGGGCCCACCAGCCCCTCGCCCGCCCCGAAACACCAGCAACCACCGACATGTAAATCCATTTACACATCTGCGCGGTGCGCTCGTAAAATCACTACAGTATGGAGATCACCCACCCCCCTCGACGGGCGCGCGTTGGCTCGTCATGCTGTGGCCGATGGTGCCGAGTTACGAGCGTTCGAGTTGCGGAGTTGGGTTCGTCGTGTCTCGTCAGGACCTACGCAACCACGCCACCGTGCGCTCGGCCCTCCACGCGCTACGCAACGTGGAGCACCGCGGCGCGGTGGGCCCCGATGGGCGCAGCAGCGACGGGGCAGGGATCATGCTGGAGATCCCGTTTGCCCTGCTCGGCTACGAGCCCGGCACCGCGGCCTTGGCCACGCTGTTCCTCACCCGTGACGCAGGCCGAGCCCAGCGCGCGCTGGAGGTCCTCGAGCAGACCTTCGGGTTCATGGGCATGGACATCGTCGACTACCGCGAGGTGCCCCACAACCTCGAGGTGCTCGGGACCAACGCCCGCGACAACTGCCCCCGGATCGTCCAGGCGATCGTGCGCCGCCCCTTCGAGGCCCGCACCGACGCCTCGTTCAACGCTCGCCTCTATCGCGCCAAGCAGCTGACCCGCACCAAGCTCAAGGCTGTCGACGCATGGCGCGACCTTTACTTCGTGTCGCTGTCCACCTCCACGGTGATCTACAAGGCGCTGTGCCGCGGGCGCGACCTGGCCCGGTTCTACCCCGACCTGGCCAACCCCCGCTTCCTCAGCCGCTTCGGGCTGTTCCACCGCCGCTTCTCCACCAACACCCGCACCACGTGGGACAAGGCCCAGCCCTTCCGGCTGCTGGCCCACAACGGCGAGATCAACACGGTGGCCGGCAACCGCTCCTGGGCCAACTCGCGCGAGCGAGCCCGAGGCTTGGGCCGCGACGAGCTGCTCACCCGCAAGGAGATCAGCGACTCGGGCAGCCTCAACGAGATGGTCGAGGCGCTCAAGTATCGATCGAGCATCCCCCACCTCGACGACATCCTGGCCATCATGGTCCCCGCCGCCGACGCCGACGGCGACTACTACCAGTTCTGGGGCCGAGCCATGGAGCCCTGGGACGGCCCCGCCCTGCTCGCCTACTGCGACGGGGAGACCGTGGGGGCCCGGCTCGATCGCAATGGCTTCCGCCCCGCCCGCTGGTGCATGACCGAGGAGACCTTCTATTTGGCCTCCGAGGCCGGGGCCTTCGAGATCCCGCCCGACCAGGTCGTCGCCAAGGGCACGCTCCACGCCGGCTCGGGCGTCACCGTGGGGCTTACGTCGGGCAAGGTGCACTTCCGCGATCCCAGCCAGTCCCGGGAGAACGCGGGGGCAACCTTCGACGCCCGCCTCGTGCCCCTCGAGGAGGTCCCCGCCCGCCTCCACCCCGAGGCCCGAGCCACCATAGAGCCGGTCAAGCCCCACCAGATGGCCCGCCAGGCGCTGTTTGGGGTGACCGCAGAAGAGCTCGACCGGGTGCTTCGACCGATGATCCGCAACGCCAAGGAGCCGATCGGGTCTATGGGCAACACGGCCCGCCCTGCGATCTTCTCCGACCAGCCTCGATCGCTCTACGACTTCTTCTATCAAGACTTCGCCCAGGTCACCAATCCTCCCCTCGACTACCTGCGCGAGCGGATGGTCACCGATCTAAGCACCCAGCTGGGGCAGCGGCCCAACATCTTTGCCCCCACCGAGCTCATCCCTCCCACGCCGGCCCTGCGCCTGCACGACCCGGTGATCCGCTTGGAGCAGATGGCCGTCTTGCGCGCGCTGACCCTGCGGCTGCCCTCGCCGCTGCGTACCCTGGCCTTCGAGCTGCCCGCGGTCTACGAGCGCCAGCGAGGTTTGGCGGGCCTCGAAGCCGCGCTCGAGCGCCTGGGTGCCGACGCACTCGACGCGGTGCGCCACGGCTACACCCTGCTCATCATCACCGATCGCGACGCCAACTTCGATCACCCGCCTGTCCCCAGCCTGCTCGCCTTGCGGTCGGTGGTCACCACCCTCAACCGCCACGGCCACCGCCTCGACGCGTCGCTGATGGTCGAGGCCGGCGACATCCGCAGCACCCACGCCCTAGCCTGCGCGATCGGCTTTGGGGCGACGGCGGTCTGCCCCCGGCTCGCGCTCGAGCTGGCGCGCTTTGGCGAGCACCCGCAGCTGCACACGCTGTCGCCCGACGAGCGCGAGCAACGACTGTCCAAGGCCCTGCTGGGCGGCCTGCTGAAGGTGATGGCCAAGATGGGGATCTCGGTGGTGCGCAGCTACCAGAGCTCCAAGCTGTTCACCGCGCTGGGCCTGGGTCCCCGGCTGGTCTCGCAGTACTTCGGCACCACCCACTCGATGCTGGGCGGCCTCGAGCTCCCCGAGCTTGCCGAGCAGCTGGAGTACAGCGTCGCCTGGGCCGAGCGCCGCTTCGCGCCCGAGCGCCCCCTGCCCAGCACCTACCAGCACAAAGAGAAGAAGCGCGCCTGGGCCAGCGAGGGCCCCGAGGTCGGCGAGCGACACTCGATGACCGCCGAGCGCAGCAAGCTGGTCCACGACCTGGTGCGCGGGCGCCTGCGGGACCGCGACCCGCAGCAGCTGTGGGGGCTCTACGTGCAGCAGGGCGACGCCGTCGCCCCCGTCAGCCCCCGGGATCTGCTCGCGCTGCGCCAAGCCGATCAACCCGTGCCGCTCGACGAGGTGGAGGACGAGCGGGCGATCCTCGCCCGCATAGGCTCGGGCGCCATGTCGTTCGGGGCGATCAGCGCCGAGTCCCAGCGCGACTTGTTCGTGGCCATGCGCTCGGTCGGCGCCCGCTGCAACAGCGGCGAGGGCGGCGAGAACCCCTACTACTTTACGGATGGAGTCACCGCGACCACCAAGCAGATCGCGTCGGGCCGCTTCGGGGTCACCGCTGAGTACCTGGTGACCGGCGAGGAGATCGAAATCAAGATCGCCCAGGGGGCCAAGCCGGGCGAGGGCGGCCAGCTGATGGGCGTGAAGGTCAATGAACAGATCGCCCGCGCCCGCTTCGCGCGGCCGGGGGTCGATCTGATCTCACCCCCGCCCATGCACGACATCTACTCGATCGAAGATCTCAAGCAGCTGATCTACGAGCTCAAGCAGCTCTCGCCCGGCACCCCAGTGTGCGTGAAGCTGGTGGCGGGGTGCAACGTGGGCACGATCGCCGCGGGGGTCGTCAAGGCCGGCGCCGACGTGATCCAGCTGTCGGGGGGAGACGGCGGCACCGGGGCCGCCTCGATCTCGTCGATGAAGCACGCGGGCCTCCCCTGGGAGCTGGGGCTCATCGACGCCCATCGCCACCTGGTGGAGCTGGGGCTGCGCGACCAGGTGCGCTTGCGGGTCGACGGCGGCCTGTCCACCCCCCGCGACCTGGTGATGGCCGCCCTGCTCGGGGCCGAAGAGTTCGGCCTGGGCAAGATGGTGCTGATCGCCCAGGGCTGCATCATGGCCCGCGTGTGCGAGAAGAACCGCTGCCCCACCGGGATCGCCACCCACGACCCCAAGTTCAAGGCCAAGTACAAGGGCTCCCCCGAGCACGTGGTGACCCTGCTGCGCTGGCTGGCCGCGGGCGTGCGCCAGCACCTGGCCCAGCTCGGCGCCCGCCGGATGGAGGAGATCATCGGCCAGCGGCAGTGGCTTCAGGCCGACGCGCGGCACGACGAGCTGGTGGCCAAGCGAGGGATCGAGCTGGGCTTGATGCTCGAGCCCGTGGCCTGGGTCTCCAAGCCCAAGACCTCGACCCAAAGCGGCCTGTCGGAGCACGAGCGCGGGATCGTCGAGGAGGTGATGCCGCAGCTGGGCGCCAACGAGCCGGTCGAGGTGTCTCGCTCGGTCCGCAATACCGATCGCGCCGTGATCACCGGGCTCGCCGGCGAGCTCGCCCGTCGGGCGCACAAGCTGCGGGCCGACCGTCGACGCGACCCCAACGTGCTGGAGGCCCAGACCCTCTACCCCGCGCCGGGCACGATCCAGCTGCGCCTTACAGGCAGCGCCGGCCAGGGATTCGCCGCCTTCGCGGTGGAGGGGATGCACATCGAGCTCCGCGGTGAGGCCAACGACGGGGTCGCCAAGTCGATGTCCGGGGGGCGAGTGCTCATTCGACCCCCACAAGAGGCGCGATTCCTCGCCGAAGAGAACGTGATCATCGGCAACGGCACGCTTTACGGGGCCACCGGGGGCACGCTCTATGTGCACGGGCGCGCGGGCGATCGCTTTGGCGTGCGCAACAGCGGAGCCACCGCGATCGTGGAGGGGGCCGGCCTGCACGCGTGCGAGTACATGACCGGCGGCACCGTGGTGATCCTCGGGCCGGTGTCGGCCAACGCCGGGGCAGGCATGACCGGCGGGCGACTGTTCCTGCCCGCCGAGCACCACACCCAGCTCAACGACGAGTACGTGATCGCCTCGGCGGTGGAAGACGGCGACGATCGCGACGAGCTGATCGCGCTTTTGCGTGACTACGTCGAGGTCACCGGCAGCCGCACCGCACGGGCGCTGCTGGCCGATCTGCCCGCGCTCGGGCAGCGGCTGCTCCGGGTGTGGCCTCGAGCCTCGCTGCCCGCCGAGCAAGCACGCGCGATGGGCTGAGGGCGCCCACGTCCGCGCGCGAGCCCACCCGTCGCGCAGGTGGTCGCGCAGGCGGTCGCGCAGGTGGTCGCGCAGGCGATCTCACCGGAGCGCTCCGGCCCGCCTCACGGGCACGAGAAGCCGCTGCCCATTGGCACCCAGCCGTTGGTGGTCTGCTGGTAGGCCACAAAGGTGCAGACTTCCGGGTTGGTCAGCGCGGGATTGCCCTCGCCAACCACCAACTCGGCGGAGGAGGTGAAGTCGACCGTGGTTCCGAGAGCGGCGAGGTTGGCGTTGGACGTGAGCGTCAGGCCGCCGGCCGTGACCGTGTCGCTCCCGACCATCGACAAGTCGGTGAATCCCGTATCGTCGATGAGCACGCTCCCCGCCGAGGTCAGCGCGGTGACAACCGGAACCGTCATGTCATGCACCTCTAGCAGGCCGTCGACGGTGGTCAGGGCATCCAGAGAGTTCGACGGTTGGAGGTTGGGGATGTCGGTGAGGCTCAGCGCGCCCGCCGTCTGGAGATTCCCGAGCAACCCGATCACGGTGAACCCACCGCTGACCGCGACCTGCCCGCCAACCTCGGTGAGCGAGGACAGCATGGAGCCGCCACCGACATCGGCGTTGGCGAAGGCGATCGTGAGGTCGCCCGGCACCTCGCCCAGCGCTGACAGGCCGCACGGGGAGACCGCGGGCGTCCCGAAGGTCAGCGATAGATCGCCACCGAGCTCGGCCAGCGCGTCCAGATCGAGCTCGATATGCTCACCCGGAGTGGTGGGCACGCCCGTTGAGGGCGCATCGATGTCGAGGTTGCCGTCGATCCGCGCCAGCTGCGGTAGGTGTACGCGGGTGATCTCGCTCCAGACCGTTGTGGGGGTCGCGCTCCCGCAACGCGCCTCGTCGAAAGGTCCACCCACGGGCGCCTGCACGGGCAGCGACAGCATCACGTCGCCAGTGACGACCCGCAGCGCGGGGATGTCGATCGCCGTGGGGCTCATGGGCGCAATCGTCAGGTTGCCGTCGATCTCGGGGATGCACGCGATCGCATCGGCGTCGGCCTGGGTCTCGATGAGCACGTCACCCACGAGCGGATCCTCGCCGGGGGCCTCAAGCCGAACGACCGGCGAGTCGGGCGAGCGGCACGCCTCGAGGGCCGTGACCGCCTCCGTACCGCTGAGGAACTCGTCCACGAGGCAGGCGAGGCCACCGGGGTCAGTATCGTTCGGAGCATCGAACGTGTAGAGGCTGAAGGGCCCGCTGGTCGCCGTTACGTAGGTCGCCCGTACGTCACAACCGTCGGGGCCAGACTCTATCCCCCAGCGCGACTGCGGCACGACAGTGCTCACCGACCAGGGATAGATCGGCGTCGTGCCGCCCGACCCGACGGGGATCGACAGCGTCGCGGTCGCACTCGCGGTGGCCGACGAGCCGTTCCACGCGGTGAATGGCCCCGCTGGCGTAGCGGCAGCGGCGATCTGCACGGTCACGCCAGGATTGGGCATGTAGCCTTCGAAGGTGACCGGGGCGTCGATGCTCTCGATGGCATCGCCGTTGGCAGGACCGGTCATGCATGCGGATAGCAGCGTGAGAGGAACGATGACGACAGGAAGAAGCTTGGGGGGAACATTCATGATGAGGCGTTTCCTGTGAACCACGGACGCACTGCGGGTACGATCTCCCTCAGTCCGGTCAAAAGATCATGGTGTGCCCATCACGCCGACGGTGCCATGAACAAGAGCGGCCCGATATGAGACTTGGCGGGTGGGGTACCCGACACTCGGGGCTACGACGCGAACACTTCGTCGGGCGTCTTGGCCGTCAGTACGCGCTGGGTCCACACACCCAGCTGCTCGACGGTGGCTGTCTCGAGCCGCACCCGCACCCGGTCGGGAAGATGACCAAAGCGCATACCGAGCAGATTGGCCAGCGTCTTGGCCATTCCCTTGGCCATTCCCTTGGTCATTCCCTTGGTCATGCCCTTGGCCATTCCCTCGAGCACTCCCTCGGCCTTGCTGGCCGCGAGGCTGCTGTTGTACAGCGCGAGCGCCTCCTCCCGCTCCCAGGCATCACGACGGGTCTCAGGGTCTTGCGACAGATCTTCGAGGGTCTACTTGGCCAACTTCATGATCGGATCCTCCGCGGCGAGTTGCTCGAACTGGGCGTCGCTCTTGGCGACCAAGAACCGAGCCCAGCGCTGAACTCTAGCATCATCGTCGCCGTCTTGGGGCC
>JBCCWC010000056.1:0-69329 GCA_039194325.1 Myxococcota bacterium | reverse complement strand
GTGGGCTTTAGACCTTGGGGGTGGTGTCCGAGCCCCACCGCGATCCGGCGCGCGTGCGTCTGTTCTTCGTGGTGTTCCGCTTCAGCCGGCGGGCTCTTTGGCTGGTCTGCCAGACCCGCCGCCGCCTGACGATCTTGCTGGCGGTGCTGACGTTGGTGGCGGGGCTCTTGCCGGCCGCCGTGGCCTGGGTGGGTCAGCTCATCGTCGACGCGGTGGTGGCGGGCATCGAGCACCGTGAGGTCACCGGCGGGGTACTCACCGACGAGGCGCTACGCTGGGTGGCCCTCGAGGCGGCGCTGGTGATCGCGGTCGCCGCGGTGCAGCGCGGGCTGTCGGCCTGCCAGTCGCTGCTGCGGGCGCAGCTGGGTCATCGGGTCAACGTGATGATCCTCGACAAGGCGCTCACCCTCGATCTGCAGCACTTCGAGGACTCGGAGTTCTACGACAAGCTCACCCGAGCCCGGCGCCAGGCCTCGACCCGCCCGCTGAGCCTGGTCAACCGCACCTTCAGCGTCGTGCAGAACGCGATCTCGCTGAGCAGCTATGCGGTGCTGCTGTGGCAGCTGTCGCCGTGGGCGGTGTTGGTGCTGGTGGTCGCGGGCCTGCCCGCGTTCGTGGCCGAGGCCAAGTTTTCCGGCGACGCGTTCCGGCTGTTTCGCTGGCGCTCGCCCGAGACCCGCAAGCAGGCCTACCTCGAGACCGTCCTCGCGCGCGAAGATTACGTCAAGGAGGTCAAGCTCTACGGCCTCGGCCCCCGGCTACTCGCGCGCTACCGCAAGATCTTCGCGCTGCTCTATGGGGAGGATCGGGCGCTCACCCTACGGCGCGCCCTTTGGGGTTTTGGGCTGGGGCTGCTCGGCACCGGCGCGTTCTATGGTGCCTACGCCTGGATCGCCATCGAGGCCGTGGCGGGCACGATCACCCTGGGCCAGATGACGATGTACCTGCTGCTGTTCAAGCAGGGCCAGTCCGCCGTCGCCGCCAGCCTGTCGTCGATCGGGGGCATGTACGAGGACAACCTCTACCTGAGCAACCTCTACGAGTATCTCGAGCAGGAGGTCACGGTGCCCTCGGGCGGGGCCACCTGCGGCCCTGCGCCAGGCGACGGGGTGCGCTTCGAAGACGTGTCGTTCGCCTATCCCGGAGCCGACACGCCGGCCGTGGACGAGGTCAGCCTCCACCTGCGGCCGGGGCAGGCGCTGGCGCTGGTGGGGGAAAATGGCTCGGGCAAGACCACCCTCATCAAGCTGCTCACGCGTCTTTACCAGCCCTCCCAGGGGCGGATCCTCCTCGACGGGCTCGACATCCGACAGTGGGACGATGCCGCTCTGCGTCGTCGGGTGGGCGTGATCTTCCAGGACTTTGCCCGCTATCAGCTGCCGGTTGGCGAGAACGTGGGCGCGGGCGACGTGGAGGCCTTCGAGGACGAGGCCCGCTGGGCCGAGGCGGCCGAGCACGGCATGGCCGCGCCCTTCATCGACAAGCTACCGCTGCGCTACCACACCCAGCTGGGTCGCTGGTTCAAGGACGGGCGCGAGCTGTCCGGCGGCCAGTGGCAGAAGATCGCCCTCTCGCGTGCCTTCATGCGTCGCGGTGCCGACGTGCTGGTGCTCGACGAGCCCACCGCGGCCATGGACGCCGAGGCTGAGGCCCAGGTGTTCGAGCACGTGCGGGAGCTGTCACGCGACAAGATGGCCGTCCTCATCTCCCACCGCTTCTCCACCGTGCGCATGGCCGATCACATCGTGGTGCTCGACCGGGGCCGTGTGGTCGAGCGGGGATCCCACGCCGACTTGGTCGCGCAGCAGGGTCGCTACGCTCGCCTGTTCGAGCTGCAGGCGGCCGGCTACCGCTGAACGGCTCGCTCGTTACTGGTTGGCCAGCTCGTCGGCCACCGCGCGGGTGACCGCCTCGGCTCGGCCGCCTTCGGCAATCGTCGACCGGTGCAGCGCGAACAGATCGGTCGGTGGCACCACCTCGAGCGGCACGCGGTACAGGTAGTCGCGGTAGATAGGCGACCCTCCGACCACGTCGGGGAGCACCGTCAGCAGCTGACCGCTGGCGCACAGATCCACCCCGCTCCACAGCTGCGAGACGTACATGCCGATCCGACGATCCAGGGATGCCGGCCAGCTCTCGAGGGTCATCCCGCGTTCATCGGGCGCGAGCGCGACGAAGGGATGCTCGAGCACCTGCTCCTCGGTCACCGAGCGCTTGTTGTACAGCGGATGCCCGGGCCCGCAGTAGATCCCGCTGGGCGCCGCGCCCAGGTGCCGCTTGTTGATCTGGGCGTGCGCGATCGGCTGGGTCACGAACGCCACATCGATCTCGCCTCGAAGCAACAGCCCACCCACGTCACGACTGCCCTGATCGATCACGTGGGGGACCAGATCGGGATGATTGGAGCGCAACCGTTGTAATCCGGGCAACAGGTACGCGGTGGTCATCAGGCCGACGGTCGAGACATAGACCGGCCCGGAGAGCTCGGTGCCCTCGATGGCCAACAGGCCCTCATGGACCATGCGCATCGCGTTGCGAACGGCCACGAGGAACCGCTGCCCGGCCTCGTTGAGCTCGATGCGGCGCCCGTTGCGAAGAAAGAGCCGACGGCCGAGGTCTTCTTCGAGCAGACGGATCGTTCGGGAAAGCGCGGAGGCGCTCACGAACAGCTGCGATGAGGCCGTCGGAAGGTGTTGGGTCTCGGCCACCGCCCGGAAGGCGGGGAGCCAGCTCCACAGGCTGGCCACACGGCGTAGTCGTTCCATAGAGGGACGCGGGGCCCGGCCAATGTACACCACGGGGGACACTGTTTGCTGGTGGGGTAGACATGCCGCCTACTCCAGCGTACCCACACGGGGTTCGGGGCACGGGGCCCGGTCGAGTCTCGCCTCAGCGTCGATCGAGCGGGGACCATTGCCTGGTCGTTATCGAGCAAAAGTGTCCCACTGTGGGCTCCTTTGGCGCTTAGCCGAGCCCACTGGCTACGACCGCCTCGATCGAGCGGGTGTCCCGGTCCGTTGTAGCGCGCGGCATCGGCCGAACGTTGGGTCGTCGCATGCCTCGGATCCACGACTCCGACGGGGTGGCCGCTCGTGCGCCATGGACCTGGATCTCGGACAGCGTCAGCGAGGTCGGCTGCTCGGTCGATAGCTCGAACTGACGCAGCTGCCCGCTCAGCTCGATCACGCAGCGCGCGTGTGCTTGGCAGGTCGATTCAAGCGCGGCCCGCTGGTCGGCGGTCAGCTCCAGGCGTGGGAGCCAGCCCTGGCGGATCGGGTGCGTCCTCTCGCGGTGGTGATCGAAGGGCATCACGACGCAGGGACCGGCGACGCCGCACAACGCGGGCACGAAGGCCACCTCCCAACGATAGCGGCGTCCGATCCATGCCTGTCGGGTTCGGGCCAGGGCCCCCGCCCGATCGTCACGTGTGCGACGGGCCGTTTGGATCGCCATGGCCAGGGCATACTGATCACGGGCGTCGACGCCCGGACCGACTCCCGGCGCCATCGCACGCTCGGCGTCATCGTCGGTCGCGGTGACCACGGGTGGCTCGGCCCATGATTGGATGGTCGGCGTGGTCGGAGTGGTCGGAGTGGTCGGGGGGGTCGCCGCCTCGCCGTCGTGACACCCGGTCAGCGCCAGGGTCATCGATCCCGCGAGCATCGATCCCGCGAGCATCGTTCCCGCGAGCATCGATCTCACAGCAGTCGCTACGCGTCGCATCAGGCGTCCCCCAATCGGCGGCGGAGTTCATCGGACACGCGGGGGTCGGCCGCGGCGTCGATCTGCTCGGCGCGGGCCAGGGCCTCGCGGGCTTGGGTCGATCGCCCGGCCAGCGCGTGGACCAGCGCGGCGTGCAGGTGGAGGTTGGCGTCCGTGGTGCCCATGGCCAAGGCGCGCTCCATCGAGGCCCATGCCGAGTCGTGCTCGCCGGCGCGGGCCAGCGCTACGGCCAGCGTGTCGTGGGCCGCGATGTTCGTGCGGGCCGAGAGCTCCTCGCGGGCCAGCGCGACCGCTCGCTCGGTCTGGACCCCTCGTCGGGCCAAGTCCAGGGCCAGCGGGCGAGGGTCGTCCGATGCCAGGCGATCGGCTTGGGCGCGACGCTGCCCGGCTGCTTCGGCGTCGCCGGCCGTTTCGTGCCACTCGGCCAGCCGCAGCAGCTCTTCGACCAAGGGCTTGCGGTCCACCACCCCGGTCAGCTGTTCGATGGCCTCCGCTGGCCGGCCCGTGCGGTGCAGTGCGCGGGCCTCCAGGATCTGAGCCGGGAGGTAGTCCGGCACCAGCCGTAGGGCACGCTCGGCCGAGGCCCGCGCTCGGACTCCATCACCCCGGTGCAGGAACATCATACCCAGATCCACGAAGCACCATGCGCTCGACTCCGGATCGCGGGGGCTGCCCGAATCCAGCGCCAGCTCCATGATCGCCAGCGCGCTGTCGAAGTCACCCAACAGCCATCGCAGGTGGGCGGCCCGGTTGTAGCTTCGAAGGTCGGGGTGGAGGTCCAGGGCCGCCTGGACCGAGTCCATCGCGCCCTCATAGTCACCCAGCTCGAGCTGGGCATCGGCACGGACCAGGTGCGCGGTCGCGTTGTTCGGATCCATCGCCAGCACCTCGGTGGCCACTTCGGACGCCCGCGAGAAGCGATGGCCGTCCTGCAAGATCATCGCGTGCATCAACAGAACCTGCGGATCCTCGGGAGCTCGGGCCCGGGCCGCGTCGACGACGTCCTGCGCGTAGCGCATCAGCACCGCGTTGGAAGTCTCCCGCTGCCGCCGCATCAGCAACGTCGCCAGCGCCAGGTGAGCCTCGATCCGATCCGGTTGCGCGCGTAGCTCGGCCTGCGCGGCGGCGATCCGTCGGCCGGTGGCCGAGTCATCGGGGGCATAGGCGAGGGCGGCCAGCGCCGCCGTGTCCGTTGGCGCCGGCTCGGCTCGATGGGTCTTGTCGGGCTCGGCACTCGGGGTCGTCAGCGGCTCGCCGCAGGCGGCCGCCCAAACGGTCGCGCAGGCGAGCACCAAGGAGGTGGGGATGGTGCGGGGCTTCATGGCTCGGCACCGATACGGCGTCCCGACGGTGGCGGATCGATGACGATGGGACGTCGGATCGGGTCGGGTCGGGCCGGTAGTCGTGGGTCGTTATGGGCCGTTGTTGGGATCCTTTAATGTGAGTAAAATCATTATGTGTCTCATTTCGGGACAGAATCGACAACTCTCGGTGGGGCGGCCGACGCCGGACTTGGCACTAAAACACCATGGGAGTCGACAAATTCGGCACTTTCGATCCATGTATCCGATGTCGGGCTCCTGACAATTGGCGCGGAGCCTGAGAGCTTCCCTGACGTGAGAAAAGGGTTGTCAAGAGGTACGACGAGCATCTACATTGTTCCTTGTCATCACCTACATGTCACCCAGGGGGAACTCGAGTAATCGGGCTGGGTACATGTGATCGGTCGATGACGGGGTCTGGGGTCAAACAATGTCATTCAACAAAATCACGAATACTTTCAATCTGTTCTCTGACTCGCCGGACGTAAGTCGCGGCTGATTTCCGCATAAGGTTCGAGGCGTTAGGCGTCGGCACCCGTGGTTTGCGCGAGGTGCGGACCCATGAGGCTTCGGATCGGAGGAGGGGTCAAGAATGGATATGTACGGAATCGCGCCGGACGAGTTGGGCTCTGCGCCGACTCGGAGCTGGCGGCGCGAAATCACACCGCCTCGCCAGATCGACGAAAAGGCGACGCAAGTTCTGCTGGCCATGACATGGCGCAAGGGCCGCCATCACTTTCCTTGCTACACGGGTCTGGACCGTAATGTGCGGGGAGGGTCGGTGGTGCATGCCGAGTCCTTCACCGCCATGGTGATCGCCGATCTACTGATGGGTCGGCGCGAGGACGCCAACCTGGTGCGCTCGATCGGCTCCATGCTCATGCGCGAGCTGGGCCGTGAGGACGTCTTCTACTTCTTCAAGGAGCACGAGCGCCTGCCCGCCGACGCCGACTGCACCGCGCTCGGACTCTCGGTGCTGCTGCGCAACGGGGCGCGGGTCCGGGACCGGGCTCACCGGGCGCTCGATCGGATCCTCGCCAACACCAACGAGCAAGGGGTCGTCCAGACGTACTTCGATCCCACCGGGGAGCGCGACGGGATCGTCGATCCCGTGGTGTGTGCGAACGTCTTGTTCCTGGCCTTTCAGCTCGATCGGGCCCACGAAGCGCAGCCCACCCTCGACTTCGTGCGCGATGTCCTGGTCAGCGAGCGCTACCTCGAGGGGACGCGCTACTACCACTCGCCCGACTCGTTCCTCTACTTCTTGGGTCGCGTGGTGCATCACTTTCCCGAGGCTCGCGAGACCCTTCAGGGACCGCTGCGCGAGGCGGTGCGTCGGCGCCAGGGGTCTACGGACTATCCCATCGATCTGGCCCAGCGCGTGTTGCTGTCGACCTGGCTGGGCATCGACGATGGTGGCGAGCTCGATCGCCTGATCGACGCTCAGGGATCCAACGGTACCTGGGCCCCCGATGCGTTGTTTCGCTATGGCCGCAAGAAGGTCTTCTTCGGCAGTCGGCCGTTGTCCTCGGCCTTCGCTCTGGCCGCGGTCACCCAGGGCACCCGCACGGTCGCCGCGCCCACCGAGGTCGACGAGGATGCGGTGACCCAGAAGATCGAGCCCGCCCATGAGCGGTTTAGGCTCGTGCCTGTTGACGCTGGGCCCTCCACCGGTGGTGCCGTCGTCCTCACGCTGCAAAGTCGTCGCTGAGCTGCGGGCTCCCGCGCGCTTGTCCCTCGTGTCCACTTTGGCGTTCGCCCCCCGGCGTTGCCTCTGTCCCCCTCGCGTCCGACCGTCGATGCGCCCCCCGTGCGCACGCGGTCGGTCGCTTTTTTTTAGGGTTGCGCAGTTCACGAAGGGGGAGGGGCGCGGTGGGCGCAGCTGTCGCGTGAACAATACCGAGGCCGGGCGCGACTTCCGTCGCGCATCCCGAGCCGGTCTCGGCATAAAAAAACCCAGGCCGGATCGCTTGGCCGTCCGTACCAGGGGCAAGCCGCCCCGGTCGCACGAGGAATCGTCGGGCGGGTGTCAGCGCAGGCGCCCGGGCGGCGTTCGGCAGGCAGCGACAAGGACGACGGGAGATGATGCGCAACGAACTCACCATGGGCACGATCGTGGGCACGGTCCTGGGTGGCCTGGTGATCTTCGGTCTGGCTCGATCGCCGACGGCCGAGCCCGCGCCCGTCCCACAGCTCGTTCCCCTCGGTTCGTCCGACTTGGTCGACGTAGAGGACGGGCCGCGGGTCTCCACGGATGGAGGTCATCGTCCGGTACGGCCCGGCAGCCAGCGCTTGCACGGGGCTCGCTCGTAGTCGTCCGGTCCGTCCATCCTAAGCGCGTGCCGTGGCAGGGCTGGATCCGGGACGCGTTCGTCCGGTGGTACGAAGGGGGTGGTCTAGGGGTCGGTCGGGGACTCCTCTGGGGAGCTGGCCGAGGACTCGACCGGAGCTTGCATCAGATCCTCGACCGCGGACTCGGCCGAAGGCTCGAATGCAGGACGCTCGATCCCCAGGTGGTCCTGCGCGATCCCTACATATCGATCGTGCACCAGCACCGTCAGCGCCGGCAGGGCCTGCTGGTGGGAGGCCCGTTGCCGATCCAGCAGTTGCTCCTCGAGGGGCCGTAGGCCCTCGGCCAGGGTGTGGAGCCCCTGGTCGGCGAGCTCCTCCCGACGTTGTCGCAGCCGCTCGACCAGCAGCGAGGTGTCGTGGTGATCGCCCAGCGTTCGTTGGATCCGCTTCGCGGGCTTGCGCAGGGGGCGGTAGGCGTCGCCGAGGATGGGCTTGAACAGCTCCAGGGCATAGCGCAGCCGTTTGGCACGGGTACGGACTTCATGAAGGGCGTCCACCTCTTCGGCGACCTGGGGCTGCGGGATCTCGTCGAAGGTGCGGCGGACCTGGGGCTCCAGTAGCGTCCACGTTTGCATCGCCAGGCGATCGTCGAGTCGGAGCATCCGGCCGCAGATCCTATCGAGCTGGTCGTCCAAGGCGTCGGCCAGCGCGTGCACGTCCACGCCGGCCACTGCCTTGCGGGCGGCCTTGGCCAGATGGTGGCGCTCCGCTTCGGTCTTGGTGATCACGTGCTCGAGGGCGGCGCGCAGCAGGGGTTCGGCCGGCCCGTGCGCCGCCCTCAGGCCGTGCAGCAGCACGTCGCACTCCCGCAGCGGACCGACTCCCCGGGTGACCGTGCGCAGGCGCTTGCGTAGTCGACGGGCCCGCTTGTGGCCCAGCATGGGGGTGAAGGCATCGACGAAGGCCCGCAGCCTTCGGGTGGCGACCCGCAGCTGATGGAGTGCCTCCACGGGATCTTCGGCCTGCTCCCAGCCCGCGTGAGCCCGGAGGACCGCGATCTGGGGCTCGATCCGCTGCCGCAGGTGGATGACCTGAGCCATCGCTGGCAACGGGGGGGCGTCGGGCGGCGGCGGCGGGCCATGGTTGGGGAGGGCGTTGTCGGGAGGGGGGGGCGCGCCGACGGTACGCTCGGGCGTCGGGGGGCGCGAGGGAGTGACCACGTGCACCTCGAGCACCGGCGCGGACTCGGTGTGCGGGGTCGAGTCCGTCGCCGGGGTCGAGTCCGTCGCCGGGGTAGAGCGGGTCGGGGAGCGGGTCGGGGAGCGGGTCGAGGGAGTGGGGGGCGCGGACGTCGTGGGCTGCAGTGACAGCCTCGCCGGCTCGGGATCCAGCGCCGTAGTCAGTCGATCGACCTGCTGCGCCAGGCGCCCGAGGGCGTCGGCGGCCAGCGAGCGGGCAAGACGAAGGGCCCGCGATCTTCTGGAGAACGGCCTCGCCAACGCAGACGATGGTACACCGCCCGCCCGTATGGGCGTTGCCAGGTGGGCCGGTCCGTAGGGGGCACCGATGTGCGTCACCGCGTGCGCGGGGCGTCGATCTGCGGGTGCTCGGCGAGCCACGTGGCGATCGTGTCGCGCTTGGCCTGGGCATGGGGCGTGGTCTCGGCCTCGACCAGCGCGCGCTCGGCCAGGGCCCGGGCCCGCGCGGGCGAGCGCGCCTGGGCGTCGAGGGCCCGGGCCAGGATGAAGTCGGCGGCGATCCGTTCGTCGGCGCGATCGGGGCCGTCGGTGATCGCCGGGCGGGCTTGCTGCACCAAGCGCTCCGCCTCGTGGGGTCGGCCCCGGTTGAGGTTGACATCGGCCAGCCCGAGCAGCCCGGCCGTCAGCGCGTGGGAGTCTTGGGGTCGATGCTCCCGCATTCGCGCGATGTAGCGTTCGTACGTCGCCCCCGCTTGCTCGAGGTGGCCCGCCTTCATCTGGACGTAGGCCAGCTGGTACTCGCTGGCGATCGTCTTGGCGTGGAACGGCCCCAGCGCGTCGTGTCGGATCTGCCGGGCGCGCTGCACGGTCTTTAGGGCCTCGTCCGGCTGCTCGAGCCGTAGGTACGCCAGGGCCAGGTTGTGCAGGGGCTTGGCCAGCTCGGCGTGGGTGGGGCCCAGGCTGCGCTCCATCAGGGCCAGCGCCTGCTGTTGCAGGGCGATCGCCTCGGCATATCGACCCTGCTTCATGATGATCGCGCCCAGGTTGACCAAGGGGGGGGCCAGGCTCTCGTGCTCGGGCCCCAGGCGGCGGCGCCGGATCTCCAGCGAGCGGCGGAACATCTGCTCGGCCTGGGCTGGTCGTCCCAGCAGCATCTGCGTCGCGCCCAGGTTCGACAGCACGACGGCCAGCTCGGGATGATCGGGGCCCACTTGCCCGGCCCGCTCCTCCAAGGCCTGGCGCAGGTCGACCTCGGCTTCGGCGGGGCGCTCGGTCTCGTTGGCCAGCGAGCCGCGGTGGCTGAGCGCCTCGGTATGCATGGCGGCCATCGAGGGATCGTCGGAGCCTTCGGTTAGCTCGATGGCCCGGGTCAGGCGGGCCCGCGCCGCGTCGTAGTGGCCCTGGCACCACTCCACGTGCCCCCACAGAAGGGCGATCTTGGCGGCCGAGCCCACCGGCGGCTCCGCCAGCCGGTCGTAGAGGGCCTCCGTTGCCATCGCCAGCCGACGGGCGTCGTCGAACTGACTGGTGTCTGCCAGGCGCTTGACCAGCCGGTACGTGGCGCGGGCTCGCGTGCGATCGGCCCGGCCTCTGTCGGCCCAGTTGATCGCCTGCATCAGGGCCTCGATCGCCTCTTGGGGCCGTCGCGCGTGGGAGCGGGCTATACCCAGCGAATAAAGGGCCCGGGCCTGGGTCGGCGCGTGCCCCAGCGCCTCGGCATCCGCGACCACCTGCTCGGCCTGTTCGAGGCCTTCGAGGTATCGACCGGCGAGCGACAGGCTGTCGACGGTGGCGATCCGGGATTCCAGCGCGGCGATCCGCTCGCGCAGCCGGGGATCGGCCGGTGGTGGCTCGCCGTCGTCGAGCACGCCCTGAGCGCTGCACTCGTCGACCAGCGTGCGATCGGGGACCAGCTCCGCCGCCCGCATCAGCGTCTCCGTGTCGGGCTCGGCCAGGCGATCTACCGCCGCCGAAAGGGGCAACAGGGCACGGTCCAGGCACAGCACCCGTCGGTCGAGCAGGTCGTCCGATTGCTCTTGGTGCACCTCGGTCGCTTCGCAAGCATCGCGGCGGGCGGCCACCCATGCGTGGGCATACTCGGTCAGGCCCGGCTCTACGCGCGCCCAGACGTCCGCGCTGCCCGGATCCTCGCCGCGGGCCAGCCCGCGCTCGAGGGCCTCTTGTCGAGGAGCATCCCAGATCCCCTCGAGACGATGCTCGAACCCCGAGCAGGCCGCGGGCGGCGAGCCTCGATCGGCAGCCAGCCACGTCAGGCCCACCACCGTGCTCAATCCCAGTGCGACCAGGCCCCCTCGTCGCCATCGGGCGCTCGGATCGCGGCCCAGTGCGGTCAGCAGGGTCGCCATGTCCGGGTATCGCCGCGCCGGATCGGGCCGCAGGCCTCGCAGCAGCGCCCGTCGAACCCACGCGGGCACGGCTCGGCCCGGGGCGGGTGGCAAGACCTCGCCGCGCTGGGCGGCCATCGCCAGGGTCGGCAGGGTGTCACCGGCGAAGGGGCGCTCGCCGTAGAGCGCTTCATAGAGCGACACGCAAAACGAGTATTGATCGGTGCGGGCATCCGCGGGCCGGCCGGCGTGCTGCTCGGGGGCCATGTAGGCCGGCGTACCCATGACCGTGCCGGTGCGGGTGAGGTGGGCGTCGACCTCGAGGCGGGCCACCTCGCCGGTGACCACCGCCTCGATCATGCTCGCCCCGGCGTCACCGTGATCGCGGGCCAGGCCGAAGTCGACCACCCGCACCCGGCCTTCGCGATCGAGCAGCACGTTGTCGGGCTTGAAATCGCGGTGCACCAGGCCCACCGCATGAGCGGCGGCCAGGCCCTCGCCCGCCTGGCGATAGGCGGCCAGGATCTGGGCGGGTCGACGCGGCTCGGCCCTCGCCCACTGCCGCAGGGTGCCCCCGCGCAATAGCTCCATCGCGATGAACACCCGGCCGTCCACGTCGCCCACGTCGTGCACGGCCACCACGTGGGGGTGCGAGAGGCGAGCCAGCGCCTGGGCCTCCCGCTGGAGCCGGGCGTGGGCCTCGTCCGGCAGATCGGTGTCGGCGCGTAACACTTTGAGGGCGATCTTGCGGTCGAGCTGCGGATCGTAGGCCGCGTAGACGACCCCCGAGGTCCCGGTGCCCAGGCGCTCGAGGACCACGAAGCGCCCGATCCGAACCGGCTCCTCGGCCCCCGCGAACAGGCCTCGCTGGACGCGGGCCAGCACCGCTTGCCGGTCGAGGGGATCGGTCGCCGATCCGAGCTCGGCCAGCTGCTCGTGCAGCGCGGGTTGGGCGGTGGAGGGAGAGGACGCGGAGCCCATGGGGAGCGTCATCGTAGCAGGTGCTCGTCGTTGGACAGGAGGTGGCTCGCTCGTTGCATCGAAGCGTGCGTGATCGACCACGGAGGTGGGGGATCCGAGCCGCGATCGCCGTGCGCCTTGACGCGCTCGTTAAGTTAATCGATTAAGTTAATCAATGAACAAACAGCGATCGGTGCGATACGGGCTCGCGGGGCTCGTGGGGGCCCTCGGGGTTGGAGCCCTCAACGGAGTCTCGTTCCTGGTCGTGCGCGCGGCGGGATGATCGCCTGGTCGCGCTGGCCACCTCGATGATTGACGAGGCGACCGCCGCCGCGCCTACCATGGCCGCATGAAACGCCCGATCGAGGCCCAGCTGTTCGGCGACATGGTCGCGTTCATCCAGCGGGTCCAGCGCGACGCCGAGGCGGTGTTCAGCGGGCGAGAGCTCAGCGTCGCGCAGTTCTTCATCCTGTCGACTCTCGCGCGGGCTGGGGCGCTGATGCAGGCCGATATCGCCAGCCTCCTGGGGGTGACCGCCGCCAACGTCAGCCAGCTGGTCGCCAAGCTGGTCTCCGCCAAGCTGGTGCGACGATCCGAGCGGGGGCGGGCCAAGCTCGTCTCGCTCACCCCCAAGGGGCGCGAGCTGGTCACCGCCCTGGTCCCCGAGCACCACGCGTTCTTGCGCGAGCAGTTCCGGACACTGTCGGCGGCCGAGCGCCGATCGATGCGGGCGCTGATGCAGCGCTTGCTCGACGCCACCGAGACCGATCTCGATTGTGGATCTTGAGGGACGGGCTCGCAGTTCGGTCCGGCGGTTCGGTCCGGCGGTTCGGTCCGGCGGTTCGGTCCGGTGGTTCAGTCCGGCGGTTCGGTCCGGTGGCCGAGCATGCCAGCCCCGAGCTTCGCATGACGCGGCGCGTGATAAGAACGAGGCATGCCCCCGTCCCGGTCCAACGCGCGGATCTTCCCCCGGTGGATGGTGGCCGCTGCGGTCATCTTCATCGTGGGCTGGTTGCTCTACCTGCTCCGCGGCGCGCTCACGCCGATCTTCTTCGCGTTCCTCATCGCCTACATGCTCGATCCGGTCGTCGATCGCTTCGAGGCCCGGGGCTGGTCGCGGGGGACGGGTATCGCGGTGATGCTGACCGCGGTGCTCGGCGGGATGGGGCTGCTGGTGGCCCTGGCCCTGCCCGGGCTCGTGCGCGATCTGGTGGCGTTCTTTACCGATCTGCCCGACAAGGGGCGCGAGCTGTTCGAGTTGGTCGAGCCCTGGTTGGACACGCTCGGTATCGCGGTGCCCCACTCGATGAGCGAGGCTCTCGCGCAGTTCCAGGTGGACATGGGGGAGCTGGCCCAGAAGGCCGCGTTGCCGGTGGGCGAGATCCTCCTGTGGCTGCTGCAGCGCACGGGGCGGCTGCTGGGCGCGATCGCGAGCTTGCTGATGGTGCCGGTGTTCGCCGCCTATCTGCTCTACGACTTCGATCGGATCACCGCTGGGATCCGCGACCTGGTGCCCGGTCGCTACCGCGACTGGGTGGTCGAGGTGGCCCACGACGTGGACGGAGTCTTGGGGGAGTTCATCCGCGGCCAGCTCATCGTGATGCTGATCCTCGCGGTGCTCTACTCGATGGCCTACCTCATCGTGGGGGTCAAGCTGGCGGTGCTGATCGGGGTGGTGGCTGGGCTGTTGTCGTTCATCCCCTACGTGGGCGGTGGCGTGGCCCTGGTCTTGGCGGTGGTCATGTCGCTCATCTATTGGACGGGTTGGCCGCAGCTGGTCGGGGTGGTCGTGGTCTACTCCATCATTCAGGTCTTCGAGGGGTTTTACGTCACCCCGCGAATAGTGGGCGACAAGGTGGGCCTGCCCGCGGTCTGGGTGCTCTTTGCGCTGCTGGTCGGCGGCGAGCTGTTCGGGTTCATGGGGGTGCTGCTGGCCTTGCCCGCGGCCGCGGTGATCAAGATCTTCGTGGGGCGAGGGCTGACCTGGTATCGCGCCTCCGAGCTGTTCTTGGGGGTGCAGCCGCCAGCGGCGGGCAAGGTCGAGGAACGTCCGGCGCCGGACGAGTCACTCCCCGAGCCGCCACCGGGGGCGACCGACGACGCCGTGGCCCGCGAGGTACCGACCGAGACGGAGGCGACCGAGACGGAGGCGACCGAGACGGAGGCGACCGAGACGGAAGCGGCCGAGACGGAGGCGACCGAGACGGAAGCGACCGAGACGGAAGCGACCGAGGCGGAGGCGACCGAGACGGAGGCGACCGAGACGGAATCGGCCGAGACGGGCGCGACCGAGACGGAGGCGGACGCGTCCGCGACGCAAAGCGACGAGGACGATCCGTTGCGGGCATTCGATGACCCCGACGGCTGACCGACCGTCATCGCATCGAAGCCTCGCGGTCACGGTGATCGCGTGTGTTCAACCGCCGAAATCTCGGCGCATTCGCTGGCCATCTGGATCCGGGTCGTTTTGATCCGGGCTCAACAACCGTTCTCGAGGCTCGAAATCGGTCACATTGGTGACGAAACGGCGTCTTATTGGCTTTGGGGGCGGGATCAGGTTGTCGAGCCCCCATCGAGTGCTGGTAGGCTCGGTGCACCATGGGATGGACCAGGTGGAGACAGGCCGTCGTCACGGGTACAGCGTTCTCAGCGCTTTTGGGGTGTGGTGAGCCTGATGGAGGGGGCACCGAGCCGTCGCCGACTCCGTCTCCTGGTTCATCGTCCTCGACCGGCTCGGCGTCCGAGTCCACCGAGGAGACTGTGCCCGGTGAGCCCGCCGAATTGTCCCGACCCGGGGCGTGGGAGCTGGTCTCGGCTGAGGATGATCCCTTCGCCGACGAGCGCCCGGAGTGGGTGCAGTGCGAGGTCGGATTCGAGGTGGTCACCACGAAATTCGAGATCGACACCAGGCTTTGTACCTATGCGGCCTTCGTCCAGCCACTCCAGGCGGCGATCGCCGAGGGCGACGAGATCGAGCTGCTCATGACCGTGGAGCCGCCCAGCATGCCGGCCAGCGGTACCGTAGCCATTGCCTTCGGGTCGGAGGTCGCCTTCGAGACCGATCTTCCCGATCCGTCCCGAGGTGACGTGGAGGGGCGCTGGATCGCCACCGCCGATGTCGTGGCGGGTACGCCCTTGCACCTGAACCTGCGCGACGAAGGGCTCAACACGTACCGCCTGGCGTCGTTGACGGTGATCCCCCGCTAGAGAGCCGCGTTTGGCGCTGATCTCGCATTCCCCAGGCGTCCCTGGCTGGCCCGAGGTTCAGGTCAAGACCGGCAGGAGCCGCTGGGACGGCTCGGGCGATGTAAGCGGTCGCTGGGTCACGCGTTGGATGCGGACGTGGAACCCCTACCCGTGTACCCTGAGCGGCTGGCTTTGCGCGATGGACAGCGCATGCTGACGATCGTGGCCGACGAGATCCTCTGGGTCGAGGCCGCGGGCAACTACGTGCAGATCCATACCGAGCGTAAGACCCACCTGGTCCGACATACCGTCAAGGCGATGGAGGCCAAGCTCGATCCACGGCGCTTCATTCGCGTGCGGCCCTCGGCGATCGTCAGCATCGACTGCGTGCAGGCGCTCAACGCTCGGGCTGGCGGCGACTACACCGTCGTGCTCGACGACGGCACCGAGATCCGCTCGAGCCGCAGCTTCCGTGATCGTGTGGAATCCATGCTGGCCAAGGCGCCGGGCACTGCCCGTGATGCGCTGGCCAACCGGCGTCGGCGACGGGCCCGGGCGGCGGCCCGCAAGGCCTCGAGCGAGTCGGCGGTCACGGCTCCGCCGCCGGCGGTCACGACCAGTACACTGCCCTCGGCTCACGGCCATATGACCGGGCTAGCGGTCGGCGCGGGCTGAAGGATCGTGATGCCGAGGCCGGCGGCTACCGCTTGGCCTTGGCCTTGGATTTGGTCTTGGACTTGGTCTTGGACTTGGACTTGGTCTTGGACTTGTCCTGATCGGTGGGTTCGGGCTCGGGTTCCGGAGCGGCGCCGGGTGTGGGGAGATCGAACGTACTGTCCTCGATCTCGACGTTGACTTCGTGTGTCCGGGTCACCTGCTCCATGGTCATCAGCGATAGGCTGGTGACCGCGCGGAAGGGGATCTTGACGCCGGCGATCTCGCGAAAGTCGCTCACGGTGATCTTCACGGGGATCGAGCCCATGGGGCCTTGCTGTTCGAAGGCCATGCCCGCGGGCATGGCGGTCTGCTCGTTGAAGAACAAGACCAGCCGCTGCGTACGGTTCTCCGACGCAAGCTCCACTTCGACCACCGGCTGCTCGTCCACGATGCTGCGGCCGATGGTCGTCGCGGTGGCGAAATACTGGTCCCAGTGGGCCGCCAGCATGGGATCGGAGCTCCAGCGGGTCTGAGCGGCCTCGGCTCCCTCGAGCTTGCGCAGGCCATTGATCGGATCCTTGGACCAGACCTCTTCGCCCTTCTTCCAGACCTGGGTCGTGCCTACCCCGGGCAGGTCGCTCTCTACGTAGGAATCTTGGCCCTTGCTCCACGCGCGGGTGGACATGGAGATGTTTTGGGCGGTGAGCTCCATGGAGGTCTCGGTGTAGGTGGACGTGATCGCATCGATCGCCACCCGGCCTCCCACCGCATCGACCGCACGGGCGAGGATCTCTTCGGCGGCGGGCAGCGGTGCCTCGGCGGGCTCGGCCTCGGCGGGCTCGGCCGACACCGGGGTCGCGCCGGCGTCGGCGTTGCTCGGCGGGGTGGTCTCGCCAGCAGGGGGTCGCTCGCAGCCACCCAGCGGAAGGCACAGGCACAGGCACAAACGGACGAGAGGGGAGCGCAGCATCGGCGGGCGGTTCCTTGGTGGACGTGAGGGAATGAGGATGGCGCGAGTGCTCAGGGGGTGCGCAGATCGGCGACGGCCGCCTCGAGCACGGGGTCGCGCCCCTGGGCAAAGTCCCGACGGGTCTCGGGGACGAGCGTATCGGGGACGACGCCCTGGCCCTCGACCATGGTGCCGCTCGGACTCTTGTAGTCGGCCACCACATACTGGAGGATCGCACCGTCAGGCAACCGGTCGATCATCGAGGGCAGGGCCGCGCCCTGCGAGGTCACGGCGCCGTAGATCCGGGCTCGGCCCCGATCCTTGAGCGCCTGGGCGAAGATCTCCGAGGTGCTCGCCGTGCCTTCATCGACCAAGAGCGCCACCGGGCCCGTGAAGGGATCGGTGCCGGCCGCGACGTTGAAGGTCTGCTTGCCTTCCCGGGTGTGCATCACCCCCAGATCGGTCGCTTCCGACAGCAATTGCCGGCCCAAGGGCACCACCATGGCCCCCAGGCCGCCCGGGTTGCCCCGCAGATCGATCACCAGCGCGGTCATCCCCCGTGCGCGTAGATCGGCCAGTGCGGCCTCGATCTTGGGCAGCAGCGGGAGCAGCCAGATGTTGAAGGTGATGTAGCCGACCGTCGTATCGGGCACCATGCGGTGCTCGACGGTGCTGGGGACGTTTCGAATGTTGCCCAGCGACAGGCGTTCGGCCTCGACGGTGTGGCATCGGATCTTGCGGGTCTTGGGGGCTTTGGCGCCAAGCGCCTGGTAGCGGACCGAGACCTTGGTGCCCACCGGACAGTGCAGCCAGCTGTTGATCACCCGACGGATCGCGAACGTGACCTCGACCTTTCGGGTGAGGTGCGGTCCCGGGGGATCGGCGAGTAGTTCGGCCAGCTCATGCTCGCCGATCGCCAACACCTGGGCCCCGCCGGGGATCCCGCTGGGGTGGCCGCTCCAGGCGGGGTCGACCACCGTCGCCACGTCGTCGATCATCCGGATCTGCAAGGGGAGCCGGCCATCGCCCGCGGGGACGGCCGCCCGTGGCTCACCGGCGACCTTGGTGCGGGGAGGGGTCAGGGCCAGGTGGCTCTGCTGCAGGCGCGCGAGCATCTGCCTCATCACCTCGAACGCGGCCGCTTGGTCCGGGGCCTGCGCCAGCGCTTGCCCGTACTCGATGCGGATCGCCGGCCAGTCCAGGCAGCCCAGCGTGGGGTCGTAGTGCTTGTCGAGCACCGTGCGCCACACCTGCTCGAACGTGGCGGTGTAGGGCGTCGATGGCAGGGGCGGGAGGCTCTGCACGTCGAGATCGCGAAAGTCGCGGCATGTGGGGGTCGAAGAGGCATGCGTGACCTCGCCCGTCGTCGTGGCGGCCGTAGGTGGCGGCGGATCGGCGTGGACCGGGGGCGGGGGGGCCGACGGGCCGCGCCGTGTACAGGCGACCAGTGCGAGCGTTGCCAGGAGCGTGCGAGGCCAGCAGCAGGAGAGACGACGCGAACCGATGGACATGATGGTGATGGCGTGGGCTCTGGCCCCACGCTCGCACGAACCGTACGGCACTCGCGGTGGTCGGGCGAAGAGGTCGGGCCGGACCGAGGTGACGTAATGTGTGAGGTGACGTAATGTGTGAGGTGACGTAATGTGTGTGGAAGCCCACGCCGTACTCTGGTGCGGCGGGGTGGCAGGCGGTATCCGTCGGGGCGTCGCCATGATCGCCACCCGTCGAATCTCCATCCTGGTCATGCTCGCGCTCGGACTGCGGATCGGCGCTGTCTCGGGACTGTGGGCGGGCGTGGTCTACCTGCTTTATGCCTACGCCGGGCTCGAGTTCTTGCGCGTGCCCTTCTTGCCCATCGCCACGGTCGGGACCGCGGTGGCCTTCTACGTGGGGTTCAAGAACAACGCGTCCTACGATCGGTTTTGGGAGGGGCGCAAGATCTGGGGGGCCATCGTCAACGCGAGCCGCACCTGGGCGACCTGCGTGATCTGCTATGTCGACGGCGGCCGGGACGGCGAGCAGGCGCGCGCGGTACGGCAGGCGCTTCTTTACCGGCACCTGGCGTGGGTCAACGCGCTGCGCCTGCAGCTGCGCCGCAAGTCGCGGTTCTTCGACAAGCCGGCCCGCGGAACTCGGCGTCGGCTCGAGCGGCACGCCGAGCACATGCGCAACGACTGGGATCGTGAGATCGGGCCCTTCTTGGGCGCAGACGAGATGGCTCAGGTCAGCGCCCAGGTCAATCCAGCGACTCACCTGCTGATGCGGCAGGGGACCCAACTGGCCGAGCTTCGCGACGACGAGCGTCTCGATCTATTTCACCAGATCGCGATGATGGAGGTGGTCGAGGAGTTCTACGCGCTGCAGGGCAAGTGCGAGCGGATCAAGAACACCCCGTTTCCGCGCCAGTATGCTGAGCTGTCGCGGGTGTTCACCCGGGTGTTCACCTTCCTGGTGCCCTTTGGCTTGCTCGACGTGTTCGCTGACCGGCTGGCGGGGGCGGTGTCGACCCTGGAGACGGTGGCGCCGGTGGTGTCGATGGTCTTGGCCTCGGGGCTTGTCACCTGGGTGTTCACCACCATGGAAGCTATCGGGGACGCCAGCGAGGATCCCTTCGAGCGCAGCATCAACGACGTGCCGATGAACGCGCTTTGCCGGACGATCGAGATCGACCTGCGGCAGATGCTCGGGGAGACGGAGGTGCCCGACAAGGAGCGGCCGGTGGACAATTTGCTGTATTGACCGCACCGGCTCCGGGATAGTCGTTGCCCAAGCGCGATTTCGCAGCACACCCTCGGCTCGATAGGGCCGGTCGGGTCACAAACGAGCGAGTCGCCGTGGTCGAGCATCGCGCGGGCTCGCCGGAGCCCGAATTACGCGCTCAGGGGGCTGCTTTTCGGCTGTTGGGTACACGACGGTCTTGTTTCGATAAAATCCCTGGCGACTATGGACCAAGGGGGAGAGTTCCAGGGCCAGATCGTGCAGCGGCTCGAGGAGTGGGCATCGAACTACCCAGCCGCGTTCACGGGGCAAGACGACATTCACAAGCAGGCGTTCAAGGCCGCGACATGGGCCCCGGTATGCTCATGGCCAGGCTCTTCCCTGGAAGAGCATATGCCGCCTGCGAGATACTTGGTGGCATTCTTCATCCTGGATGATCTGGCCGAGGACGAGCTGAAGAGCTTCGTGCATTCCATCGAGTGTGGTGACCCGTGTGGTGGAGCAAAAGTAGCGGCCATGTTCGGCCTCTACCGTGATATACTCCCGCGAAAAGACGCTGACTCAGTCTGGATGGGTCACCGGCGCTCTTTCGAGCGTTCGTTCTTGCGAATGTGCAAGAGCATGATGGGAGAGATGGCGGTCGATTCTTCGGTGGTCGACGAACAGACGCTGCTGACCTTGCGACGGGATACCATCGCAGTGGAGCCCTTTCTCCATGTGTGGCTGGCGTGCAAGGGGTTCGCGGTGTCACTCGAGGAAGCGAGGGCAATGGATAGATTGACATCGCTTCGAAGGTTGGCCGTGGACATGGTCATACTTGGCAACGACCTCGTTGGCCTCGAGCACGACGAAGCTGGTGCTCATGTAGACCCCAAAGCGGCAGATATGAATCTCATTCTCGTGCGTAGGCGTACGCTGGGAGGGCGAGGCGCGGCGATCGACAGCGTTGTTCGTACATACAATGGCTTGGTCGATGCTTTCGAGGAGAACGAGCGTAGAGTGCGAGAGCAGGGGGTGCATATATCCGCCACTCTTGAGGGCTATATTCAGCTGTTGAAGAACAATGTCAACGGAAACATCCAGGGCTCGGTGGCGGTTGCGGAGATACGATACCCGGGCGCATCGAAGTACGTAAGGAACGTAAGAGCGCTCGGATGATCGGCGTAGTGGTCGCTGGTCGCTCGCCGGTTACTTGGAGCGAGACGCTTGTCGTTCACAGTCGAATCTATATTCTGCGGCGATCTTCCGTACGTCTTCTCGATATTGAGTGGGGACGTCGGCAACTTCCATGGCGGTGTCGAGCTCGTCCCAGCTGAAGCTGCGAACATTTGCTCCCAACCAGGAGACCGCGGTCAGAATGCCACGGGTTAATCGGTTGTCGGTCAGTACGGTTGCGGGGATGTCGTTCTCGCTGAGTACCTCGGCGGCACTCTTTCTTTGGGTGGGTTTGACCGGAGCGGAGCCGATCGTCAACGAGAAGCAATGCCGGAGCTCGTTGTTCTTGAGCGTGGAGAGAAAATCGTCCCACAACGAGTCTGCAATGCTATAGCCAGGCATTTGTCGGGTGACCACTATGTCGCCGATCACGTACCACTTGTAGCCATCCGTGCCATATCCTCGAGGTGGAATCATCGACTTGAGTCCCGGATGTGCGCTGATGTACGCTGGCGTGCGCTGGCGTGCGCTCGCTAAAGCTCGATTTTGGCGCAGTATTGTCAACCACGCCGTGGATCAAGGCAAGTCCCGACATGCTACCCCCCCGGGGAGCGCCCAGTGCGAGCACAGCGGCGTAGCGGGCGGGTGCGGGAGATGCGCTGAACGCGAACGAAGTTTGTTTGGTGGATCGGTTCACTTTTCCTATGCTTACGCTTAGGCGACCAGCGGTCGCGGTGCGAGCGAATGCGCTACGTTTGATGTGTGGCTGGCCAATCGCTGACTCAGGCGTCGACAGAGCACCTGAGGCTTGGTGTGACGCGAGCGTCGAGAGATTATCGTTGGCGAGGATCTCACGCTCAGCCCAAGATCACCGGCAGCAGCGCCAGGCCCACCACCACCACCACCACGAGCCCGACGAGGTTCAGCCGCAGCCCCACGCGCACCATGTCGTCCAGCCGCACGAGCCCCGTGCCGTAGGCCATCGCGTTGGGTGGGGTCGATACCGGCATCATGAACGCGTAGCTGGCCGCCAGCGTCACCGATACGGCGGTCGAGATAGGGTCGATACCGCTGGCGCTGGCGATCCCGATGATCACCGGAAGCATCATGCTGGTTGTGGCGGTATTGCTCGTCAGTTCGGTCAAGAAGATCACCAGCAGGACGCCCATGGCCAACAGCCCCGCGGGGTGCTCGGCGACCGGTCCCGCGATATCGAGCACCCCGCGCCCGATCGCCTCGGCCAGGCCGGTCTGGAACGTCAGCTTGCCCAGGGCAAAGCCCCCGCCCAGCAGCAGCAGGGTGCCCCAGTCGATCGCTTGGGCGTCCTCCCAGTGCAGCAGGCGGGGCGGTTCGCCATTGGGATCGGGCTCGCCGCTGGGGATGACAAACAGCAGGCACGCGGCGGTCACGGCGACCACGCCTTCGTTGAGCGTGGCCTTGGCGCCCAGCGCCCACGGATGCTGGGCGCCCAGGGTGAGCTTGAGCGCGGCGGGGAGCAGCCATCCGACCACCGCCAGGCCGAACACCAGCAGCATGCGGCGCTCGCCCGGTCGCAGGGGCCCCAGCGCCTCCAGCCGCCGCTGGACCTCGGCGGTGAGGCCTTCGACACGGGTCATGGGGGCGGGGAAGGTGCGGACCAGGAACACCAGCACGACGACCGTCATCACCGCCGCGCCCGGCATGGCGATGCTCATCCACGTGCCGAAATCGATCGCCACCCCGGTCTGGTCGTCGAGCATGCCCACGGCGATCACGTTGGGGGCGGTCCCTATCGGCGTGGTCGATCCGCCCATGGATGACGCGTAGGCCAGGGCCAAGCACATGGCCCCCCCAAATCGCTCGAGCGCGCGCCGGGTGGCCGGATCATCGGGCGCCACGCTCACCATCGTTTGATGGAGCCCCAGCACCACCGGGATCAGCATGGCGGTGGTGGCGGTGTTGGAGATCCACATCGAGCAAACGAAGCCGAACCCTCCCACCGCATAAAGGGCCCGTACCGGTGAGCCGCCCACGAAGCGTCGGGACACGAGCCACAGGGCGGCCCGGCGATCGATCCCCTGGCGGCCGAGGCCGCTGGCGAGCAAAAAACCGCCCAAGAACAAGAAGATCAACGGATCGCCGAAGGCGGCCAGCGCAGCCTTGGCCTCGGCCACCCCGAGCAGGACCGCGAGCGAGGGCCCCAGTAGCGCGGCCGCGGCCAGGGGGATCGCCTCGGTCACCCACAGCACCACGGTCATCGCGGCGACCCCGGCCAGCGTGTGCGCCTGCGGGCTGAGCCCGGGCATGGGCCAGGCCAGCAACCCCAGCAGCACCACCGGGGCCAGCCATCGGCCCGCGGCGCGACGGCGACGGTCGAACCGAGCCTCGGCGTCGCTGAGGGTGGTCTGGACCATCGAGTCGACCATAGCGCGTTCGCAGGCGCGTCCGCGCACCCTCCGGGCAAAGGGACGGGGCTCCTTGGCGGTCGCATCGCTCGACGGGCGCCGCCAGACGCCCAGACGCGCCCAGACGCGCCCAGACGCGCCCAGACGCGCCCAGACGCGCCCAGACGCGCCCAGATGCGCGTCCAACTCGAGCAAGCGATCTCCACCTACGAAGTCGCAGGGTCGGCCCCTGACATGCGCGCCGAGGCCCAGCGCTTGCTCGTTGAGGCGCAGTGGCCCGAGCCCCGCGAGCGGGCCCGCGCCCGCCCGCTCGCCCGCCGAGCACGCCCGTGATGTCCTGGCGCAGTCCGGTCGCTCCAGTTCGACCCCACCGTCTGCGGTCGAGGCAGTAGGGCTCGTGTCGATGCTCGGCAGGAGTCGTGACGGTCGAGTCGGCCCCTCGACAACGATCCTTCGAGATTGGCCCGTTGGAGCCGATCTCGAAGGATCTGGCATCAATAGGCCATGGCTGCCGCGAATGCCCGCCGGGATGATCCCTTCCCCTCGGTGAAGCATCCCGGTACTTCGTGCTCCCGTTCGTGCAGTTCGATGAGCGCAGGTCGCTGCATCATCGATCGAGCATCGCAGCGGTACGATCGGCCCCACGCGAGGGGGTCATCGTTATCGTTCGTGATAGATCGATGGCGTTCGATCGACTACTGTGGTCGAGATGATGACCGGCTCCAGTGTGCAGCTCACCCTCGTGGGACGGATGAAGGTCGTGGATTTCGCCCAGGTGCTGGGCATGAGCATCGAACAGGTCGTTGCGTTGGTCGTGTGCGCACGTGAGCGCGTGCCTGGGCGCGCCGCGGCCGGGCGAGGGCTCGGGTCTCACCGACCGGCTGCTCCCGGCCACCGGTCGATCCCTGGCCCGCGTTTGTCGCCGTCGGGTGGCATGGCGGTCACGCGACGTACGGGCTCGCGTGGTGGGGGATCGACATCGGCGGAGGTGTCGCCTCGGTCCACGGTCGCCGGGGTGACTCACCGGCAGGTCCACGAGGCGGTGGATCGCTGGCTGTTGGCCGAGGCCCTCGAGCGCCACCACGGGAACATCACCCACACGGCGACCGAGCTGGGGCTGAGCCGTAAGCGGATGCGAGAGCGCTGGGCCGAGGTCCGCCCGCTCGAGCCTCGGGCGATGACGCGGGTGTTCAAGGCGATCAAGGCTCCGGTCCCGGCCCCCTCGATCGAGCAGCTTCGCGCTCGAGTGACCCACGCCGGTGTCCACGACGAGGTGGACCGCTGGCTACTCGAGCAGGTCTTTTTGCAAGAGTCCCAAAACCTCACCCACGCCGCGCAGCGACTCCACGTCAGCCGGCGGTACTTTCGAGAACGACGGGCCAAGCTCTGCTCGGCCTGAACTTCCGGCACGGGGCACTAGGTCGTCGGTCGGCGGGAGCGACCGCCCGGTGAGGTCGGCGGAGCACATCATCGGGCAGAGCGTCCGCGTATCGGGTGTTCGGCGATCCATCGATCGATCTCGGCGAGCTCGTCGGAGTCATCGGCATCATCGAAGGTCTCGCGCGCTTGTTCGGCCTGCCGGCGAGCGCCCAGACGCAGGCTCGGCTCGGGCCATGAGGCCTTGGCGAGCAAGAAGCGGGCCCTGGCGATTTCGGTGAGGTCGGGTGCCGGTGCGGGAAGCTCGGTGGCCCGGCTCGCGTGGGCACGTGCCTGTTCGAACAGGCCCTTGGACAGGGCCACCCTGGCCAGACCGACGAGCGGGTAGATCAACAGATGGTGGTTGGAGCCCAGGGCGTTCTCCCAGATCTGGAGTGCCTGCTGATAGCGGTGCTGCGCCCGATCGTAGCGTCCTTGGTGCCACGACACGTTGGCGAGGCTGTGGAGGGTATGGGCGACGTCGGAGTGATCGGGACCCAGCCGTCGCTGCCGGATCGCGAGGGCTCGCTCCAGATATTCCTTGGCTTGTTCTAGTCGACCTTGATCGAGCAACGTGTGGCCGAGGCTGTGCATGGCGTGGGCTGTCAGCGGGTGCTCTTTGCCCAGTGAATGTTCGAATCGCTGGAGCGCTTGCTCGAAGTGGTGCTGGGCGGCTGCGAAATGACCTCGACGGTCCATCAAGGAGGCCAGGTGATGATGGCTCTTGGCCACATCGGCGTGGTTCGGGTCCAGGGCGTGCTCCCGGATCGTGAGCGCTCGTTCGATGGATTGCTGGGCTTGCCCGTGTCGTCCGAGGGCGTCGAGCACGTTGCCCAAGTTGCTCAACGTATAGGCCAGCAAGGGATGGTCGGGGCCCAGCACTCGCTCTCGGATCGCGAGCGCCCGCTCCAAGTGGCGCAGGGCTTGGTGATACCGGCCCTGGTGCGACAAGGTGGCGCCCAGCCGGTTCAAGGTCCCGCCTACGCGGGGGTGGTCGGGGCCCAGCACCCGTTCGAAGATCTCCAGAGCATGCTGGTAGTGCTCCTGGGCCTGCGGGTACTTCCCCTGGCTGATGAGCACGTTGCCTCGGCTGCTGAGGCTCTGGGCGATCTCGGTTTCGTCAGACTCGCGGCGGGCTAGCGCCATGGCGGTCTGATTCCACACCAGGCCTTCTGCGTGCCGACCCTGCTGGTTGCCCACGACGAGCGTGAGGGCATCGGCCGCGGGCCTTTGGATCTGCCGGTGTTCCACCTCGATCGACAGGGCGTAGGCGCGGCGCAGGTCCTGCTCTGCCTCGGTGTACTGGCCGGCTCCCTGCCGCGCCGTGCCCCGCCGCAGCTGGGCCTCCGCGACCAGGGGGAGGTAGCCCAGCCTCTGGGCCTCGGCGAGGATCGGCTCCACGGTGTCGAGGGACGAGCGGTACTTGCCGGCAGCGCGTAGGACCTCGACGTGGGCGAGCCGTTGCCGCAGTCGATCGACCTGCGTGGCCACCCGCGGATCCTCCGGCGGAGCGAGCTCGGCCTGCAGCGCGTCCATGTCGGCGCAGCGCTCGAGCCTGGGAATGCTCGCCACGAGCCCCACGCCGCGCTCGACCACCTCGGCGTCGGCCTGTTCGAGCAGATCGACCACGGCCGACAGCGCGTGCTTGCGCTGATCGAGGCACGCCATCGCCCGATCCATCAACTTCGTCGATTGCTCGTGGCGCACCGCGGTCGCCTCGCACGTGTCGGTGTAGAGGTTCATCCACGCCTGGGCGTAGGTGTCGAGCCGTGGCTCGACCGACGCCCAGGTGTAATCGGCGTAGGGCACTTCCGTGCTCTGGATCGCCGCCTCGACCCGGGAACGACGCGCGTCGTCCCACACCCCGGCCAGCTGCTGCGGGGCGCCCTCGCACAGCCGCCCCACCAGCGATTCGTGCCACAGTGCCGTCCCGGCGACGGTCAGACCGACACCGAGCAGCCCGAAGCCGAGCCACCATCGGTACCGCGGTCGGACGATGCGGGTCAGCTCGGCCAGCAGCGCGGACATCGATGGCCACCGCTGTCCGGGGTGCGGGGCCAGCCCCCGCTGGAGGGCTCGTCGCAATCGGGCGGGTACCCGGCGATCGGCTGGTGCCGGTCGCAGCGTGCCTTGCTCGATGGCTCGCATCAGGGTCTGGACCGAGCGACCGCCGAAGGGATGATGGCCGTAGAGCGCCTCGCAAAGCGCTACGCAGAAGCTGAACTGATCGGCCCGAGCATCGACCGATGCGCCCGAACGTTGCTCGGGTGACATATAGGCCAGGGTGCCCAGCCGCGAGCCCGGCTGGGTCATGAGGGGTTGGGTGATGGGCTCGTCGGGGAACGTCTGCTCGGTGGGGCTCGGTGGTGATTCCGACCATGGCGGATCGATCGATCGCACCAGCCCGAAGTCGAGCACCCGAACCCGGCCGTCGTCGTCGAGGATGCAGTTGCCCGGCTTGAAGTCGCGGTGGACCAGCCCCGCGGCGTGCGCTGCGGCGAGGCCGTGCCCCGCTTGTAGGTAGACCTCGACGCATCGTTTCCATCCGTGTGCCTGCTGTTGCCACGTGTCGAGCGTCTGCCCACGGACGAGCTCCATCTCGATGAACAGTTCCCCGTCGATCTCGCTCACGCCATAGACCTGCACCACGTTGGGGTGTGAGAGCTTGGCCAGCGCCTTGGCTTCCCGGCGTAGCCGCTCGATCCTCTCGGTCCTACGCCGGGCTCCATGGAGGAGCTTGAGCGCCACCGGGCGCTCGAGCTGCTCATCGTAGGCCTCGAGCACCGTGCCCATCCCTCCGCGCCCGAGGATGTTGCGCACCATGAACGCACCCAGGCGGATCGGCGGCGGAGGATCGTCGAAGAGCGCCTGGCGCACCTTGGATCGGCGCAGCGCCTGGAGCGTCTCGCGCAGCGACGGGTCGGGCGATTCCACGCCAGGCTGCCGGGGTGCGGCTGGTGTGCGTGGGGTCGACGCGGTGTCGGTGTCCCGTGTTCGGTCGCTCATATCGTCGTTGGGTGGGCGGGCCTGGTGAGGCGCCATGGGTCCGAGCTTGGTCGCGCGGACCTCGTCGAGGCCAATATCCTAATGAGGGCGCTCGTGAATGGAGCATGTTCGGGTGCGTGCTGATGAGCGCATGTCGCGCCGGCGCGATCGCATCCGGAGCCCCTACCGATCGATCCTGGTCCTGGCGAACGGCCGCCCTTGCCCGCCCAAGGGCGATTTCCAACGCGCGGCGTGATAGTCTCGAAGGCCTAGTGACAATGCTTGAGCGTGGATCGTGGTGGGGATGGGCCGTGTGTGTCGTCCTCGGCGTGGGGTGCGGAGGTGAGTCGGATGGATCGGTGACGGACGACGGCGTACCGAGCGATACTGTGGACGATCCGCAGTCGGATCCGTCCGAGCCGCCGATCCCCGAGGGCTGCGCCTACCCCTCGGCGGAGCCCGATGCCGCCTTGTTCAATTTCATCGTGGCCAGCGAGTGGGTGGATAGCGGGTGCGGCCCGAGCGAGGATCCGCTCCCGCCGACCTGTGAGCGCATCGAGCTACGGGCCAATGGTGACTATGTGTGGACCGCCGTGTCGGACTACATCGAGCGCGACGATGCCGGCCGGTGGAACCTGTGGACCGATGCCGAGCGAGGCCTGGTATTCCTCGACAACGGCTCGGTCCTCGACTTCATGCCCGATGGGGACGGGCTCCGGCTACAGGGTAGGTTGCTCCAGCCCGGTCGGCCTTTGTTGGTGGAGGGCGACGCGGCGCGACTATCCACGGTGACCCCCTCGTACCTTTGGTGTCGGCTCGTCGATCACCCGTGGATCAAGACCAACGATTTCGATAAGTTCATGGATTCCGACGCGATTACCTTCTCACCCGAAGGTGGGTTCGAGGCGTCGTATCGCTCGGACGAGTGCAGCCATGGGGGGACTTGGGGCCTGCTGTCCGAGGAGATCGGTACCGGTGCACCCACGAGCCCCCTGCGGACTCGGCTGTCGGTGCGCTCCCGCTCCGACAACAACGCCTGCGATCTCCGAGACGGGGGACGCCCGGCCAGCCTGCCTTCGAACAACGAGCCCTACGTTCGTGACGAGCTCCTCGTGCTCGGCTCGGCGAGCTACCACCCCGATGACGGCGAGGAGCGGGGGCAGGTGCTCGTCTACGATCGCTACGGCACATCGCTTGCGACGGTGGTATCCACCGAGCGCTTCACCCCGGGCCAGGAGATCCAGCTGCGGCTGGAATTCGACAACCGAGCCCACCAACAGTTCACTCTCCATGCGTTTACCGTCGCCCAGCGCCACGACGACCGCTCGACCGACGCGCTGATCCGGGTCGAGCTCGGCGCGCAGGTGCTCGACCCCGGGGAGCACTTCGAGGCACAGGCATCATGGACGATCCCGGTGCCGGCCGCCGACGAGCCGTTGCGGCTGGAGTTTGGCACCGAGTACGCAACGGCCCGAGGAGATGCTCGCGACGCGTTCTCGCTGCACCAGCTCGATTGACCGAGCCCGGGTCACCCTCGGGTGATGGCCGGGTAACCCTCGGGTGATGGCCCGGGTAACCCTCGGGTGATGGACGGATCGCCGGTGGCGCATGGGTTCGCGCGGCTTCGCCGGGACCGGTAGGCTACGGGCATGCTCGGCAGCGTCGGTGATCGCCTCCGTGAGTGCTCTTTGGACGACCGGGTGGTCCAGCGGATCGCCGGCATGTGGTGGGGTGATGCCGAGCTCGTGGTCATCGAGCTGGTTGAGTCTCAGGGGTCCGCGCCCATCACCGAGTCCATCACCAAGCGGGCCGGGGGCGAGCGCATCGTGATCGAGCACGACGGCAAGCACGAGTACATGGTGGCCGGGCCGCCGACCCTGTGTCAGCTCGTCGCCGAGCTGTTGCCCGCCGAGGCGAGCATCCGCCCTGCCGTCGCGTTGGAGCCGGTGCTCACATTCGAGGTGCCCTCGTTGGCCGACACAGGTGCGCCGTTCGGGGTCGGCGCCCATGCCGACGCGCTGATGGGCGTGCAGTGGGCCAGCCCGAAGGTCTACCAGTCGCATGCGATCCATGCCGTCTGGGCGAGCTGGCCGCAGGGCCTGGTGATCGCCCGTGTAGAAGAGCAAGACGTGGACAGCGACTCCACCAGCTGGCTCGCGTGGTGGCCGGGCTCGAGGACCGTGGCTCGTACGTCCTCGCTTATCGCGGATCTGTCGGGCGTAGCCCCAAAGCTCCATCCCGTGGCCCGGGATCGATGGATGCGGTCATCGGGAGGGCAGGTGCCGGTCGACGACTCGCTGGAGACGCTTGAGTTGCCCGCGTGGCCCGAGGAGGGCTGGCTACGCTGACCTTCCAGTGAGTTGGGAGGGGAGCGAAGCCGCGGCCCGAAACGGTTGAAGCCCGACGCGTGGATCAGGGACTGGGCTCACTGGCGTGTCGCGCAGGGTGAGGGCACAGGCGCGGACGGGGTGAGTCCTCGGGTCGTCTCGACGACCACACCGTGCGCTAGGTGTGAGCGAGCTTGCTGCTCTGCGGCTTTTGTCTGGGCTTGTCGAGAGTTGTCGGGGGTTGCGCCTCTTCACGAACCGACCATGGGCGATATGATCTGGACCATGCGGGGGCGGGGGCATCGCGCAACGGATCGGGAGGCGGGGAGCGTCGGGCGAAGCGATACGGGTCGCCATGGCCGCGCGGGGCCGGCACGCGCCCGAGCTCGAGCCGGCGCAGGTCGGGCGGAGCGCTGGAGGCTGGAGCGGGTCCTGGGTCTGGGGTTGGGACTGGGGCTGGGGCTGGGACTGACGGGGGCGTGCTCGGAGCCCGCGTCATCGCCCGCCGACGGATCGACCGTCGATCCGTCGACCAGTGGTGAGGTGGAGGCGACTGCCGCGGCGTCCTCGACCGGCGAGGGCGCCGACTCCACCGCCGCCGAGCCGCCGCCGCCCAGCGCTTGCGCCGAGCCAACCGACTTGATCGGGGCGCCCCAGACCCTGGCCGAGGCGGTGGACTTCATCGACGCGCTGCCGCGGCCGCTGACCCTCGACTGCGTGTTGCAGCAGCTCGAGCGGCCGCTGCCCCTCAACGCCACCCACAGCACGGTGAGCCTACAGCCCGCGGTCGGGGTTCAGAGTCCCCGGGTCTTCATCTTCTATGGGGATCTAATCATGTCCGTCGCCGTTGATGGCGACGGCCGCGACCTGCTCGAGTTTGGTGAGTTGGTGAGCGAGACCCAGTCGGTCAAGGCCGAGCTGGAGTTTCCGCTGGACGGGCCGGTCACCGTGGTCGACGCGACCGAGCAGGTTCTCGACACGATGGGGACCAAGTGCCGGCTATGCCATGGGTCCGAGGGCCCCTCGGATGCGTATCCCATGGCGTTCGTCTCCGATGCGCTCGCCTTTCGAGCGCTCGAGCGCGTGGAGCTGTCGCGGATGCACGAAGAACGAGCGGCGTGTGATCCTCAGATCGAGCCCGAGCGCTGCGCTCGGTTCGATGCTCTGCTGGGGTTCGGGGCTGTTGTCGATGCGGAGTTTCCCGAGACGCTTCAGACGATCTACGACTACGAGTGAGAGGCGCGGAAGGTGGCCACTCCTTGGGCGGGATCCGAGTGGTCGCGACCGAGGGCTGGCCTCGTCGGTACCGGGCTCGAGCTCGAACTCGAGTCGGTGAACTCGAGTAGGTGAACTCGAGTCGGTGATGTCAATCGGCGACCGCGACCACGTCGATCTCGATCCGGACGTCCTTGGGCAGGCGGGCGACCTCGACGGTCGAGCGAGCCGGGGGGGCGTCGGAGAAGCGCTCGCCGTAGATCTCGTTGACGACCGTAAAATCGCCCAGATCGGCGAGGAAGATCGTTGCGCGGACCACGTCAGCGAAGCGCATGCCCGCCGCCGCGAGCACGGCCTCGAGGTTGTCGAGCACCCGACGAGTCTGCACCACGACGTCTCCTTCCCCCACCAGCTGCCCGGACTCGGGATCCAGCGCGATCTGGCCCGATGAGTAGAGGGTCCGACCGCCCGACACGACCACCGCCTGGCTGTAAGGGCCGATGGCGGCAGGTGCCGAGGGAGTGTGGATGATCGAGCGCTGGACCGTCATGGCGGCCGACCTTGACTCACGTTCGTTAGCCATTGCAAGCGGGCCCGGCTTTGGCTATAGACCTCGCCCACCAACGAGACGGGCGCGTAACTCAGTTGGTTAGAGTGCCACCTTCACACGGTGGAAGTCGCAGGTTCGAGTCCTGCCGCGCCCACCACGAAAACGGCAGCTAGGGGGTCCTAGCTAGCCGTTTTCGAATTTCCTTCGTGGGCGGTGCCCCTATGGTGCCCCAACCGATCGGTCGGTGGCACTTCCACCACGCGCAATGGCGCCCCCGCTGGGGCAATGCGGTGGATGAGTGTCTCCACCTCGCGCGGCGCGAGATGCGCGTATTGCTTGAGCATCTCTTCGCTTTCCCATCCACCCCACAGCATCACCACCCGGCTGGGGATGCCCTTCTCGATGCAGTGGCTCGCCCACGTGTGGCGGAGCATGTGGATGTGGACGTGCTTGGTCACGCCGGACGCACGTTCGGCTCTCGTGAGAGCCCGCCGCAGTTCGTCCTGCTGGAACACGCAGTACGGATCGCCGAAGACGAACGCGTCGTCCTTTCGCCGGCCTCGATGCTCGAGGAGCACCGCGACGGCGTCCCACGTCAGTGGGACCTCGCGGGACTTGCCGCCCTTGGGTGGACCGAATTCCAGGATGCGTTCGAGCCACTGGCGTTGGACCGTTAGCCGCTCGCCCTCGAGATCCACGTCGCCCCACCGGAGCCCTTGCAGCTCGCCCACCCGTAAGCCCGTCCGAACCACGACGGTGACCAGCGCGAGCCACTGGGGCTCGATCGCTTCGATGAAGCGCGTCGCCTCGACCTGGGTGAGCCATTTGTTGTCCTCCAAGCGCGCAGAGGATTTCTTGAGCGTGTTGATCTCCGGCACTTCGTCAAGGTGACCCCAGCGCTTGGCGACGTTGAGCATCCGCCGGAGCAACCCGAGGATGTTGGCGACCGAGTTGTGACTCAGTGGTCGTCGACTCACGGCACCCGCGTGGAGCTGCGTCGTGAGGCGATCGAGCACCCGAGCCGTGACCTGGTCTACGCGTCGGTCCCCGACCAAGGGCTCGATGTACGCGCGGAACATCCGTTCATTTTCGAGGACCGTGCGGGGGGCCGGATCGAGTGGATGATCCTGCGCCAGAGCGCCGGCGACTTCTTCCGACTTCCTACTGATGACGATCCCACCGACGACCCGGAGGACACCAATCAATGACGACCTCGAGCAGCTGCTCGCCAGCCACGAACTGCGTCGACTCCAACAGATCCTCGCGCCGCAGCTCGTCCTGCTGGAACGGGATGGTCGTCGCGCCAAAGACATAAGCGTCTTTAGCGCGTTTGCCCTGGAGCCGACGGAGCGCCCACGGCATCCCAGGTCAGCGGGATCTCGCGCGGGCGACCGCCCTTGGGCGGTCCCACGTCGTGGAGCAACATCGCCTCCTTTGAGTTCTCGAGCCAGGCGCATTCGCGCCTGCTTCGGCTCCTCGTCGCTCACGCCCGCTCGTCTCACATCGCCCTACGACGTGCATGACGGCCCCCTCTTTAGTCTGTCCGTCCCGCGCTGATGCCAACTCCAAGTCGACCCAGTCGCTCTACGCTGTCGCCCTGCGCCGGCCTACTGGATGCACGCGTGACCGAATGACGATTGAGCGAAAAACCCGGGGTGCGCAGAGGCTTGCCGGGTGGACCTCTAGACTGGGGCGCTCGTACCGACCCGGCCTCGTCGGGTTTTCGGTGTCGTATCGATGCGCCCCACCTCCCGATCGTTGTCACGTGCCCCCCAGGCGCGGTGACCGGCGGAATGCTTGCAGACCCGGAGGCCTGCGCTACAGCGTTGACGACACGGCAAGACCCATCCGCAACACGATGCCGAGTCACGAGCCTTCGATGCCGTTCTTACGTAGCGAGCAAAAAAAACATGAGTCTTACGCCTACGATAGCCATGGCGGCCGTCCTCGCGTTGTCCGAGCCCGACTCGGCAGCTGACAAGACCAGCGATCTCTTCGACCGAGCGGCAACGCAGTATCAAACCTCCGACTACCGAGGCGCGGTCGAGACCTACACGAATGCATACCGGCTGTCGTCGTCGATCGTGGACGCCGAGCTTCGTGGCGAGGTGCAAGCGGCGATCCTCTTCAATCTAGCCCGGGCCCACTCCAAGGCGTACGTGCTGGATGGCAATGCCGAGCGCCTGCTTCAGCAAGTCGACTTGCTTGAGAAGTATCTGGCGCAGACCGCCGACCTTGCCGACCAGCGGGATGCGGAGGAACTGCTCGCCGAGGCCAAGCTCGAGCTCGATCGCCTTGCGGAGCAGCAAGCGGCTGCCGAACAGCAAGCGCAGCCGCGAGAGGAACCGCTCCGGGCCGTTCCCACGCCGGTCATCGACCCAGAGCCGCAGGGGAGTGGGCAGGATAGTAGGATCGACTCGCGCCCCAACCGGCTCGAGATCGCGGGCTACACCATGCTGGGACTGGGGGTTGCCTCGGGCGCAGCCGCGGTCTCGGGGGCCGTCCTCGCCTCCCAAGCTCGCAGTGAGCACATCGAAGGCCCGACACGTGCGGATCGTGACGCCGCGGAGTCCAAGGGCTCGGTGGCCAACGTCATGATCTTCGCAGGGGCTGCGGCCGCAGGCGTGTTGGTGACCGCCGGCATCACGCTCGCCGTCGTCGGCCGCAAGCGCAGAGCGAATGTTCGACCACTCGCTTGGTATGCGCCGAACGGCGGGGGGCTGGCCCTGAGAGGACGGTTCTAGGATGGCACGTTACCTCCTGCTCGCTTCCGGAGCCACCGTGCTGCTCCTGTCGTGGACCGGGTGCTTCGTCGTTCCCAGCACGGTGGGCAACCCCTGCACGGTCGACGAAGACTGCGGGGCAGGCCAGCTGTGCCAGGAGAGCATGTGCGTCGTTGGCGATGCGGACGCCGACTCATCGACCGCGGAGCCGTTTCCCCAAGACTCCACCGGGCTGGACGGCGACGCCACGGACGACGCCGAGCCGGGCGACAGCACGGGCATCGCCGCCGAGGGAACCCTCCGCTTCGTGCACGGGTCGCCCGACATCGGTCCGTTGGACGTCTACGATGCTGCCTCCGGAGAGCTGTTGGCCCAGGGACTCGTCTATGGCGACGCCTCGGACTGGCAGCCGCTCGACGTCGGCAGCTATACCTTCGAGGTCCGACTCGCCGGTGCGAGCGTAGACGAAGGTCCGGTGTATATGGGTGCCCCCGTGGACCTCGCCGAAGACGAACGAATCTCCGCCGTCGCGGTGGGCCTCGCGAGCGGCGTCGACGACGATGCCTTCCGCCTGCTGACCGTGCGAGAAGACTGGGGAACCAACCTCGCCGGGCGGGCCCGGGCGCGCATCGTGCATGCGGGAGCCGACGCTCCCTCGCTCGCCGTGGACGGGCTCGAGGGACCACCGTTCGAGCTGGCTCGATTCGGCGACAGCGCCGCGGTGGGGCTGCCACTGGACGTCGCGGGAGGCGAGCGCATCGAGTTGCTCGAGTCCGACGACGTCGTCACCACCTTCACCACCCCGCCGTTCACCGAGGGGGACCAGGTGCTGATCATCGCCACCGGCCTGCTCGGCTCGCTCGCGCGGGAGCCCGACGGATTCAGCCTGATCGCCGTGGGGTCGGACGGACCCTTGGGCCGCGTCCTCCAGGATCCGGAGCTGTTCACCCTGCATGGTGCACGAGACGCGGGTAACCTCGAGAACTGCACCAACGGGTTCGAGGTGGCCGCCAACTTCAACTACGGCGAGATCCAGTCGTCCTTCCTCTCTCCGGGCGAGTACGACTTCGAGCTCCATCCCTATCCCTCTGGTTGCACCGGAGCCGCCCTCAATCCTGGTGGCAACGCATCGGGGCCGCTCGAGGCAGGGGAGAGGTATCTGCTCTTGCTGACCGGCGAGCAGTCTCCCGACGGGGGAGAGCCGGCCATCCAGGTCGCGCCGTTCCGGGACCGATTCCCCATCGACGAACCGAACGCCGCGGCGATTCGCTTCGTTCACGGTGCATCTGCGGAGCAGATCTATGTGGGCAACGTGACCGATGGCGAGGTCCGGGCGGAGGATATCTATACGACACCCATCGCGTGGCGGTCGGAGAGCGAGGAGGTCATCCTCGACGAGCGACCGTACCTGCTCGGCGTCGCGGATGCGGTCGGCGAGCCTAGCCCGCCGCTCACGCCCCTCGTCACGTTCGACTACGTCGCGACGCCGGGCGGACGCCTGTGGGGGATCGTCTCCGGCGACCCGTCGCCGGAGGCCGGCGATGGCGTCATTCAGCTCATGCTGCTCGAGACTGCGACCCCGCAGTGGACGGTCCAACTCGTCGACATCAACTAGAAGGTGGGCGTGATGATCGATAAGGTGATGCGCGATCAACTTCGAGCGTGGGGCTCTACCCCTGGTGACCGGTAGGGTCGACAAGCTCGGTTGTCGGGTATCGAGCTCACGTGGACCGACTCGAAGATCGCCATGGGCTGGATCGCCAGCGGTCGCGTGGGCAGCACGGTCCACGAGCGCGAGGTCATCGTGGCCATGGCGCGGAGCATCAAGCAGCGCCTCGACGCCACGACCCGAGCCGGGGTTCGTGGGAGATCCTCGCATTGCCCGACGTGCTGTCCGCGCCGGCGCGCGCCGTGCCGTCCACGGGCCTCAGGACCTCCGCGATTGATGTCGATGTTCGGAGTACCGATGTCGTGGGCCGGCTCAGCCGTACCACTCAAGGCATTCGAGCGCTTCGTCGGTCAGTGTGTAGATCCCCCGGCGGCTCCTGGGGCGCAGGACTCGTCGGCGCAGCCAGCTTTGGATCGTGCTTGCCGGCACGCCCCGGGCGAGCAACTGCTGCCGGGTGATGACGAGGTCGAGGACTCGGCGCCGGGCGAAGGTCTTCTTCTTGGAGGTCTTCTTCTTGGAGGTCTTCTTCTTGGAGGTCTTCTTCTTGGAGGTCTTCTTCTTGATGGTCTTCTTCTTGGTGGTCTTCTTCTTGGCCCGAGTCTTCTGATCGAGCCACGCCCTACTTCGGGCCGAGATCTTCTTCCTGGCGGAAATCTTGTTGGCAAGAGCCGTGGTCTCACCGGACCCTGTCGTGCCACCCGTCTCCATGCTTGCCGCGGGCTCCTGCTCGACGTGGATCCCAAAATGGATCCCGAAGATCTCCGAAAGATCTCCCTCGAGCCGACGACTGGCGTCGATCTCTGCCCGAGCGGGAGTTGTGAGGTCGACCAGCTGGTTGGGATCGACCCCGCGAAGCTCGAACAGCAGTTGTGGTTGCTCGTCGAGTCGAATTCCCACCCCGTAGAGCGCGGCGGCCACGTGTTTGCACATCCCGGCCCAATCGGGGCAACTGCACGACATCGCGAGCTCGCGGAGCTCGGGGAACAAGCCACCGTGCGGCTCGTAGGCGGCCTTCATCATCGTGTCGCCGACGCGGCCTTCGAGTTGCTCGACGACCGACGACAGTCCGCCGGCACACCGTTCTTGCAGGGCGGCCCAGCGTTTGCGCGGCAGGGGGCGGATGCGCACGGTGACCTGATAGAGCGCCCGACCGGCGACCAGGGCGGTCACCAGACCCGGCTCGACGCATAGATCGAGCACTGCGCCCTGGCGTAGGTCGGTACGACCGTCGGGTAAGCGATCGGTGGCGCCGGGGTGTTGCTCGAGGTGGCGGCACCAGGCACGCCCCCAGACGGTCTGGGCCAGCATGCGACCCGATCCCTTGACGGGCTGCGGCGGGCGACCGAGGTGGCGTACGAGCTCGGCCGGTGAGGCTCGTGCGCGCAGGGTGGCCTTCGGTGGGTTCCCACCCCATGGCGGCCCCCACGAAGATCCCGGCGATGGGCCGCGTGACCGGCGTCGTCGCCTCCCGCTAGCCATCGTCCACCGCCTTGCGCAGATCGAGCCGCACGTTGGCGATCAGCTCGTCGGTGCTCATCTCGGTGAGCGAGGTGGAGGCATCGACCGACAAGATCTCGCGGGCCAGCGCTTGTTTTTGGGTGATCATGTCGTGAATGCGCTCTTCGAAGGTCCCTCGACACACGAACTTCTGTACGAGCACGTTGTGGTGCTGGCCGATCCGATAGGCGCGGTCGGTGGCCTGGTCCTCGACCGCGGGGTTCCACCAGCGATCGAAGTGCACGACGTGCGAGGCGGCGGTGAGGTTGAGCCCGGTGCCGCCGGCCTTGAGCGAGAGCACGAAGAAGGGCGGGCCGTCGTCCTGTTGGAAGGTCTGCACCAGCTGCGCGCGGCGTCGGACCGGGGTCTGCCCGTCCAGGCGCAGGCCGGGCCGGCCGAAGATCGTGGCCAGGAATCGCTCGAGCGGTCGAGTCATCTCGCGAAACTGGGTGAACACGAGCACTCGCTCCTGACGGGCGGCCATGGGCTCGCACAGCTCGGCCAGGCGCCCGAACTTGCCGCTTTGGCTCGGCGACCAGTCGCCGTCGCCCAGCCAGTGCGACGGATGGTTGCAGATCTGCTTGAAGCGCTGGAGGTACGCGAAGATCAGGCCCCGGCGCTTGATGACTTCGGTGATGGTGGCGAGCTCTCGGTGTAGGGAGTCGACGGCCTGCTGGTAGAGGGCGGCTTGGGTCTTGCCCAGTCGACACCAGGCGACCATCTCGGTCTTGTCGGGCAGGTCGGGCACGATCGAGGGGTCGGTCTTGAGTCGGCGCAGGATGTAAGGGGCGACCAGGCGGCGCACCCGCGAAAACCCGGCGCCCCGGCGCTCGAGGGTGCGTACCGCGGTGCGAAACTCGGTGTGGGAGCCCAGCAGGCCGGGACAGGCAAAGTCCATCAAGGACCACAGATCGTCGATGCGGTTCTCGATGGGGGTCCCGGTCAGGACCAGCCGCGACCGACTGCGCACCGTCTTGGTCGCGCGGGTCTGTCGGGTCTCGGGGTTCTTGATCGCCTGGGCTTCGTCGAGCACGGCCAGCCCCCACCTGCGCTCGCGCAGCCACTCCACGCGGGCGAGCGTGCCGTAGGTGGTGAGCACCACGTCGGCGTGGTCGGCCTCGTCCGCGAGCGAGGCCACGCTTCGGGTGCCGGTCTGCGAGCGATGAGCGACCAGCATCGTCAGGCTCGGGGCAAAGCGCTGCGCCTCGGCTTGCCAGTTGCCCAGCAGCGAGGCGGGCACGACCACCAGGTGCGGGCCAGGGGCGCGGTCGGCCCGGAGCGTCAGCAAAAGCGCGAGGACCTGGAGGGTCTTGCCCAGCCCCATGTCGTCGGCCAGGCATCCCCCCAGACCCAGCCGGCACAGCAGCCGGGCCCAGGCCAGTCCTTGGCGCTGGTAACCCCGTAGCTGGGTGTGCAGGGCCGGTCCCGGGTCTTCGTGCTCGGTCGGTCGACCCAGCTGCTGGAGGGTCTTGCGCAGCCAGGGGCCGGCGACGACCTCGTGCCACGCTTGTGGGGCCGGGTCGGTCGCCTCGGGTTCGACCGGATCATGCGCGCCGTCCGTTCCCAGGCCCGACAAAAGGCGCATGCCCTCGGCAAACGACAGCGTGCCGTCCTTGGCGGCCTGTTCGATCGCCTTGAACTGCTCGAGCGCCTGGGTCAAGCGCTCGGGATCCACGGTGACCCACCGGCCCCGAACCAGCCGCAGGCCGGTGGTGCCCCGAAGTAGGGCGCGTCGTTCCTTGGCGGTCAGCGGCTGGCCATCCAAAGCGAGGGTTGCGTCGAAGTCGAGCAGCGCCTCGAAGCCCAAGGCGCTCGGTGAGCGCGCTCCCAGCGTGCCCTTGACGCGGAGCTGCCGACCGCGACGCCACCAGTCGGGCACCCGGACGAGCACGCCGGACGACTCGCACGCGGGGATCTGCTGCAAGAAGGCGAAGGCCTCGTCGGGGGTCCAGCGCACCGCCCGATACACCTCCCCCGCGTCGATCAGCCGAGCGACCAGGGGGCTGGCCGCGGCGGCGAGCTCGAGGGGACGCAAAAGCAGTAAAAGTGCCTGGCGATCGCGGCCGAGCGCGTCGAGAGCCTGCCCGAGGGTTCGGTGCAGGGGCCGTCCCGCCTCGTCGAGGCCGTCCACGTAGGTCGCGACGAACCCGAAGGGGTGGGTGGGGTCGCGCTTGTTCTCGGCCAGATGAAAGTAGAGCCGACCGACCCCGTGCCAGGCCGGGTTCTGGGCTTCGAGCCACCCCGGCAGGTCGCCGGAGTGCTCCGCGACCAGGGGCCACGCCGCATCCTGGAGTTGCCGCCACGCACGGGTGAGGGTGCCCGGGTTGGCATACTCGGCCCCTTGGATCGGGGGCACTTGCAGCAGCAGTCGCTCGAAATCTCCCGGCAAGGGGAGTGGCGGGGACTCTCGAACGATCTGCCCCGCTCGGCACAGCGCCGTGTAGTACGCTCGGCCGATCTCCCGCCCAAAGGCCAGCGATGGGGACAGATCGGCCTCGAGCATGGGCCCGGCCAGGTGCAGCAATCCCGCGCCCACGCCCTGAGCGAAGGCGCTCGTCAGAGGGTCGGACGATCCCTGCGAGCCCCCACGCCAGGTGTCGGCGTTTGCCCGGATATGCCCCCGCGGATCGATCGACAGCATCAACGCATCGTCCACCGTGCGCGATGATGCATGCCGACCGGAAAGGTCGCAACGGACCGAAACGTACCACTGCGAGGGTCAGGGTGGCCACGCGCAGTCGAATGAACATCAGACCATCACGCCAGGACCTACGGCCCGATCGGGCTCGGTGTCGTCACCAACAATCGGCCAAGTGCACGAATATACCGGGATCGAGATGACCCCATGGACCCTGGAACCAAATGTGCCGGGGGCGAGGGTGATGATTGGAGCGTGATCTCTCGATGGTTTGTGAGATCAAATGTACCAGACTGAGATGAATTCACTGGGGGATCGGCAGAGATCGGCTCATTCCCGTTGCCCGTTGTCAGGTTGTTGCCCACGCGTTGCGGATCTCTTCGCACCCGGCGCTGATGTCTCGCCACCGCCGCTTGTACCCGCGGGGGGCGGTCATCACTCGTCCGGAGAATACGTCGACCACCAGGCAGGCATCGAAGAGGGTCCGGCCTCGGGCGGTCATGGCGGTCATGGCATACACGCGCAGCAGGGTGGCCACGAACTGGGCCGAGGCTTCGGTGTGGGGGTGGCTCTTGGGAAAGTGCAGCTTGATGGCGCCGACCAGGGGTCGTCCGCGGGCGTCGCGGCCTTCGAGTACGAGGTCGGGGTAGACGCTGATGTCGACCCCGTGCACGTTGATGATTTCGTGCTTGGGCACGTGCACGGGGGTCATGCCCCGCATGTCCATGTGCGGCTCGAGGTCGAGGAAGCGCATGATGGCCTCGGCACAGCCATGCGCACGGTGTCGGAACCAATCGGAGTCGTGCTCGGCCGACACCAGCCGGTCGGCGCGCGACAGCAGCTGCACGCGGTCGATCGCTCCGACGACGAAGTCGACGATGGCTCGTCGTGCCGGCTCGTAGTAAGCGCCGATGAACGTCCGCGGGTACTTTTGCTGCTCGAGGATGTCGCGGCGCCGCAGCGGCGGCGACACCAGGTATTCCCCCAGCTTGTTGGCGGAGATCCGAGGGCTCAGACGAAATAGCTCTTGCTGGATCATATCGAGCAGCAACCTGCGGCCTCCCCGGGTTCGATGGGCGCCAGCGCTCCGGTAGGAGCGCGGCCTTTGTCGTCTCGCGTGGCCTTCGAATGAGTATGAAGCGCGCCGGACCCCACGGCAGCGCCCGCCCGGTGCCGTACCGACAGCGCGTGTCAGGAGTGCGTCATCAGGAGCTCGTTATGGGTACAAGAGCGGGTGGCGCGACCGCTCGCACCACCCGCTCGTGTTCGCCCTACCGTCGACGCTCGCCTTCGCCCTACGCTACGGTCCGAGCCGGAAGTACTCGACGGTCGTCCCGTTGGCGATCGTATCGGGGATCTCGTCGGCATACGCCACCATGTGCATGGTGCCTTCGCCGTCGACCTCCACGTTGCCGCGCACCAGCCGAGTATCGGGCAGGATCTGCACCGAGGTCGGCACCCCGGCATCCAGCCAGCCCATGTACGTATGGTACGTGCTCATGTCCGCCAGCGGCGTCCATACGCAGTCGGGGAGGCACTCGGACATGTAGTCCACCAACTCGTGGGTCTCGGTGTAGAACCAGCGGACGTCGCCCCCCTGGCTCGACGTGATCGCCAGCGGCCGATAGGTGGTGCGTTCGAGCGTGCAGGCCTCGCCGGGTATGAGCGGAGGCACGTCGCAGTCGGTCTCGCCGGTCGGATCCTCGGAGACCACCTGGTAGGACGACCAGGTGTCCACCGCATCACGCCGCAGGTAGACCACCTGGATCCGTCCATTCATGGCGGTGGGCGTCGCCGCGATCACGTGCGGCACCGCGACACCCATGGCATCGGTCAGGGCGATCTCTTGAACGAGCGCGGGAGAGACGATCATGCCCCCGTAGGGGGTGATCTCCTCCAGAGCGCCCGCCGAGGTCTCCCAGCGTAGGGTCGGCACCATGCCGCCATAGGACCAGTAGGTGAAGTGGTGCGTGCCGTCGGCGGCGACCGCCAGCGAGGGGCTGAGGTCGGTGGGTGTTCCGCTGGCCATGGCCGCGGGCATCCAGGCCCCGTTCCAGGTGGCGTCGACCAAGCCGACACCCGACTCGATGAGCACCCCGTGCAGGACCGCGTCGCCCGTTGGGGCAAAGGCCTTGGTCGACAGTGAATAGTTGCCCACGAGCAGATCGCCCATGCTCCAGACCCCGTCGTAGGTGCGGGCGGTGGTGTCGAAGCCTCCTTCGTACACCATGGCGCCGAACAACCCGGTGGCCGGATCGAAATCCAGGCCGCCTTGGATCATGTCGAACGGGGTGGGCTGCACGTCCCAGGCGTTGACCCCGATCCGCTGCGCAAAGAAGCCCAGCGCACCCCCCACCGATTGGGCGTGGAGCACCGAGGGTTCGCAGTCATCGTCGACGGCGACCGAGGGGGTGCCATTGCGGGCGACGACCATGGGCTCGATCGTTTCTGCCACCTGCACGGTGCAGGGCATGGCCATGGGCCCACACAGCGGACCGGCGTAGGGGTACATCGCGGGGTCGTAGCAGCTCATGGGCGGACCGCCGGAGCTGCTGCTGCTGCTGCCGCCGGAGCTGCTGCTGCTGCTGCCGTCGGAGCTGCTGCTGCTGCCGGAGCTGCTGCTGCTGCCGTCGGAGCTGCTGCTGCTCCCGCTGGAGCTGCTGCTGCCCCCGTCGGTGGTGCTCGACGAGTCGCCCGGGCCCGTCGATGTGTTGGTGGGGCCCGTCGATGTGTTGGTGGGGTCGGTAGGGTTGGTGGGGTCGGTGGGGTTGGTGGGGTCGGTGGGGTCGGTGGGGTTGGTGGGGTCGGTTGTGGTGGTAGTGGTGGTCGGGTCGGTGACCCCGGTGCCATCCCCGGGGCACACCCCTCCAAAGCCGCAGCACACCCCCGGTCCTGGCGGCTGACAGGTGCCGTCGGGGCAGGTGACCAGGTTGCCCTCGCATAGTGAGATGCCCGTGCTGAGCACCACCATCGTGGTGCTGCCATCGGTCTCGATCACGGTCGGACCGTCGTAGCAGCCGGTCGCGAAGCCGAGGCTCAGCAGGCCGAGGGTGGGGAGCACGAGGAAGCGTTGTCGTTCAATCGTAGGCATGGGGGCGAGTCCCGTGGGCATGGGCCAACAAAAGGCAGAGGATCCAGGACCGGGGCGGACGGTTCTGGACCATCGCGGCGATTCTACGGTGGTGCAGTGTGGTCCCGGCACCCAGGAGGGGTGAACGCCCATGGATCTCGGGAGACCTTGTTGTGAGGTCCCACAACCAGAAGATCGCCAGCAAAGAACCGCCATGCCCGACGGCAGCGTCGCCGAACTGGCGCTGCTCGCTCAGTCCGAGGCTGGTGGTTCTGCGTTGGAGCCGGCGTTGGATCCGGCGTTGGATCCGGCGTTGGATCCGGCGTTGGATCCGGTCTCGGCCCCGGCGGTCTCGCCCCAGTCGGCGCGCAGGGTCTCCCCGTCGGGCATCGAGGCGTAGCGGGGGGCGCCGGACTCCTCGAAGAAGGGATCGTCGCGGCCGCCCACGAACACCAGGCGCTCCACCAGATCGGGGCGGTTGTCCTGCAGCCAGACCCACTGATCGCGGGGGTCGCTGTCGGGCCCCAGGTGCACCAGGATAAGCCGCGGCACGGCGCCGCCGATGAACGCCTCGCCGGCGTGGCCCGGTGACAAGGCCTCGGCATGCCCCAGGACGCTGGCCGCGTCCACCAGGGGGGCGGCGCGGTCGAGCCCAGCCAGGGCCACCACGATCACGGCGGGTGGCCCCGGTCCGCGCCCGCGGAGCTTGTCGACGATGGCGCCCACGAGCGTGGAGATCTGGGTGCGGTCGTCGTCGTTGAGGTAGAGCTTCCACACGCCCACGCCGAGCAGCGCCAGGTAGGGCACGCTCCACACCGCCACCTCGATCGCCGCCCCCAGGCGGGCACTGAGCCCAGGAGGCCATAGCGGGGGCAGGGCGTGGGCGCCCAGCCAGATCAATCCGCCCACCGCGGCGAGCAGGACCCCGAGCAGTGGGATCCGCGTGCCCCGGAGGTACTCGCCCCAGCTCAGGCCCGAGACGCGGAAGTACGAGCGCAGGTACCAGCCGGTGCCCAGAAGCTGCGCGATGAGTCGCGAGTAGATCACCCCCTCGTAGCCCAGGATCGGAGCCAAGGGGATCACCAGCACGACCATGATCGTGGTGGTGAGCATGGCCCACGTGAACTCGCGGCGCACTCGGCCCTGGGCGCGTAGGCTGGAGGAGACCACCGAGGTGAGCAACAGCCCCGCCTCGCCGATCGCCAGCACCCGCAGGGTCCAGGCCGACTCGGAGACCTGCTCGCCGGTCCACAAAAGGAGGATCGCGGGGGCGAAGAGGGCCAAGAAGGTAAAGGAGGTGCCGCCCATCAGGGCGTCGGCCTTGGAGCCCTTGAGAAACAGCAGGCGCTCGCGGATCTTGTCGCCCCCGGCTTGCAGGCTGGCGAAGGCGGGCATCAGCGGGGCGACCACCGCCTCGGAGGCGGTCTTGCCCAGGTTGATGAGCTTGTCGGCCAGCTCGTAGATCGCCACCGCCTCCACGCCCACCAGCTTGGAGATCAGGATCTTGATCCCCTGCAAGACGATCGTGTTGACCGCCCACAGCAGCTGAAAGCGGCCGCCCACCGAGAGGATCTTGCGCAGGCCCTCGCGGGACACATAGAGCGGCGAGATCCGCACCTGGGGCAGGCGCCGGCGCACCATGGCGTAGGCGGCCAGGTTGATCGCCACCTGGCCCACCGCGTGGCCCACCGCCAGTCCCACCAGGCCGTAGCCCCACAAGAGCAGCGGCACCGAGAGCACGAACTCGATGAGGTACGAAAGGGCGTTGAGGCGAAAGGTCAGATCGATCCGCTGCAGGCCCCCGAGGATCTCGAGGGTGCACCCCACGGTCATGCGCAGCACCAGCACGCCGAGGATCAGCACCAGGGCCAGGGCGGCGTCGGACACCATGTCGGGCGGGGCGCCCACCCAGGCCATGATGGGCTCGCCAAAGAACCACGCGGCCACGAGGCCCAGCACGGCAATCGAGCCCACACCGGTCATGCCCGAGCCGATGATGTGGGTCAGCTCGTCGTAGCGGCGGTGCCGCACGCACTCGGCGGTGAACTTGGTGTAGGCCAGCCCGAAGCTGGCGTTGGTCATCTGCACGTAGGCGGCGACGCTGAAGACCAGGGTCCAGACGCCATACCCCTCGAAGCCGATCGAGCTGATGATGAGCGGGGTGAGGATCAGCCGCGAGAGGATCCGCCAAAGCTGCGCGAGCCCCGAGGTGATGGAGCTACGACCGAGCGTCTTGATGTTGATCGCGGTCATGGCAACGGGTGCGTACGCCGGGTACGGGCGGGGTGGGCCGAGGCGGGGCGGGCCGGGCGGATGGGGCCGGGCGGATGGGGCCGGTGGTGCCGCCCGGCTAGCGGGCCCCGAAGTCCCGGAGGTTCTGGCGCCAGAACTCGGTGGGCTCGTTACGCGGGAAGTAGCGGCTGATCTGTTCGTGCGCGGTCACGGCGATCCGCTTGCGCAGCTCGAGGTCCTCGGCGTCGAACAGGCGCTGGGCGGCCTCCTCGGGGTTGTTGGCCACCAGCGAGGTCTTGCCGTTCTCCATGAGGAAGTTGGCCCCGCGGGCGTTCTTGCCGATCACGACGATCCCTGCGGCCATGGACTCTTGGGGGGGCAGGGCGCAGCCCTCGATCTCGCCCGAGGCCAAAAACAGCTGCGGGCGCTGCATCTCCTTGGCCAGCTCCATCAGCGGCAGGCCGTCGATCAGCTCGAAGTGCCAAAAGCGGCCGCCTCGCTCGCGGTAGATCCGTCGGGTCTGGGCGATGAACTCGGGCCCCTTGCGGGGGAACGCGAAGGCCAGGCCCTCCTCGCGGTGCTCTTGGGGGATGAAGGGGAAGACCTCGTCGTCCACGATGTTGGGGACGATCGGGACTTCCTTGCCCGGGTAGGCCTCCTTGCACAGGGCCAGCATGAAGGGCGAGTCGGTCCACATGGTGACCCGGTCCGATCGCCAGTCGAAGTCTTGGCGCAGGTGGATCGGCACCTGCATGTAGGCGATCACCCGCCCCTCTACGCTGTCGATCACGTCGGAGGCGAAGTCGGGCACCAGGATCACGTCGTCGGGGCGTCGGTCGGACCACTTGATGTAGGGAAGGTCCAGGATGCTGAAGGACTTGTAGGTGTCCTTGCCGCTGAGGCTGACCAGGGCGGCCTCGGCCCCCAGCTGCCGGGCGATCCAGCAGTGGCGCATGTTGTTGAGCGTGCCGCCCCAGGTCACCGAGGTGCGCAAGAAGGGGTGACCTGCCAGCTTGCGCACCAGGGGGCTATAGGCCAGCTTGGGCTTGCTGTGCCAAAAGGCGAGGGCCTGGGCGGCAGGCCCGGGCTTGATGAAGTCGGGGACGAGGAACAAAAATCGCATCGAGCCGGTCCGGGACGGAAGACGGAATACGGAGAACGGGAAGAGTGCGGGGCGACCAAGCCTACATCTTGTCGAGGGCCGCTTTGATCCGGGTGATCGCCAGATCGACGTGATCCCGCGAAAAGTCCAGCACGGGCCGAAAACGCAGGCTCCTGGCACCGGCGGGCAGGATCATCACGTGCTGCTCGGAGACGAGTTGGAGGGCCTGGTCGCGGGCCTCGGGGGTGGGCAGGTCGAACGCACACATCAGGCCCCGCCCCCGGGCCGCGCTGACGTGAGGGTAGGTGTCCTCCAGCCCGCGCAGCTGCTCGAGCAGGTAGCCGCCCACCTCGGTGGCGTTGGTCAGTAGATCGTACTGCTCGATGATCTCGATGTAGCGCTGGCAGCGGACCATGTCGACCAAGTTGCCGCCCCAGGTGGAGTTGATCCGGCTGCTGACCTTGAAGACCGAGTCGACCTCGTCGACCCGGGTGGTGGAGCCGAGCCCGCAGACCTGGGCTTTTTTGCCGAACGAGAACACGTCGGGGGCGATCCCCATGTGCTCGAAGGCCCACCAGCGCCCGGTGATCCCCATGCCCGCTTGGACCTCGTCGAAGATCAGCAGCGCCTCCTCGGTGTCGCACAGCTCCCGCAGCTGGGCGAAGAATTCGGGGCGGAAGTGCTGGTCGCCGCCCTCGCCCTGGATCGTCTCGATGATGATCGCCGCGATCTCGTCGGGATGGTCGGCGAACGCCTTTTTGATCTCGGCGAGGCTCTGGGCCTCGGCGGCCTCCGTGGCGGCGATGTTTTGGGGGGTATCGGGGAAGCGCCGGCCCGGGGTGCTGACCCGTGGCCAGTCGAATTTGGGGAAGTACTGGGTCTTGGCGGGGGAAAAGCCGTTGGTCAGCGACAGGGTGTAGCCCGAGCGGCCGTGGAACGCCATTTGGAAGTGCACGACCCGGGTGCCCAGCTGAGGATCGTCCCCCGCGTCCGGCCCGATCCGACCCTTGGCGATGTTGCGCCGCACCTTCCAGTCGAAGGCGACCTTGAGCGCGTTCTCCACCGCCAACGCGCCGCCCTCGATGAAGAACAGGTGCGAGAAGGCCTGCGGCATCGTGCGCCCCATGGCGCGGACGAAGTCGGCCATGGCCGGGGTGTAGACGTCGGAGTTGGAGGGCTTGACCAGCGCCGCCTGCTGCAGACGGGCGAGGAACGCCGTGTCGCACAGCCCGGCGTGGTTGTGGCCGATCGGCATGCTGGCGAAGAAGGAGAATAGGTCGAGGTACTCCTGGCCGGTGCGCGCGTCGACGACGAAGGCGTCGTGGCTGCGGGCGGCGTCATAGACCAGGGGCAGACCGTCCGCGAGGATCCACTGGCGAAGGACCTCGTGAACGTCGGTAGGGGCGGTCTGGTAGCTCGGATGATCGACCATGGACACGCGACTCTATCGTTGGACCGCGTTGCGGGTCCGCCGCGGCCGTCCCACTTTGGGCGATGGGGAACGGTCCCCCGGGGGATCAAAGGGATCCGGACCGCGGATCCGAGCGACCGATCCGACGCTGCGGATCCGATGCTGCGGATCCGAACAACAGAGCGGACGAGGATCCGATTGACGGATCCAGACCGGAGATCCAGATCGGGGATCCAGACGAGGATCCGACCGGGGATCCGGACGTCGGAGCCGGACGCGATCGGGGCGTCATTCGTCGCGAGCGACACCGAGCGTCGCAGGTCACGGGCGGGTCACGATTGAGGTCGCTCACTATTGGCCGTCGCGCGCAGTCGCGATGGTGTTTTTGTGGCACGGGCGGTCACCGGGAGGCGTCACCTGTGCCACAGTCGCAGACGCCCCAGGTCGCGAACGCCGGGGATCGAGGACGAACACGTGAAGGTGCAGCTGGAAGGACAGGTCGTCATCATTACCGGCGCGGGCCGTGGAATCGGCGCCGAGGTGGCCCGGGTCAGTGCGGGGGCGGGTGCCCGGGTCGTGCTGGTCTCCCGCACCGCCGAGCAGCTCGAGGCGGTCGCCACCGAGATCCGCGAGGCGGGCGGGCAGGCGCTCGTGCACGCCTGCGATCTCGCCGAGTCGGGGACCGACAAGGCCGTGGTGGACGCCGCGTTGGCCGAGTTTGGTCGGGTCGACGTGCTGGTCAACAACGCAGCCATGAACTACGTGGCCAACCTGGTGATGTCCAAGGACGATCGCTGGCGACAGCTGTACGATCTCAACCTGTTTTCGGTGGTCGCGCTGACCCGTCGGGTGCTCAAGCAGCTCATTCGCCGCAAATCGGGGCGGATCATCAATATCTCGTCGGTCTCGGCCAAGGTGGGCGCGTCGTACAACGCGGCCTATGCGTCCTCCAAGGCGGCGATGATCGGGTTCACCAAGTCGGTGGCGCGCGAGGTGTCCAAGCTGGGGATCACCGTCAACGCGGTCTGCCCCTGGCACGTGGACACCGAGATGGTGCGCGAGGCGATGGGCCGGCGGGCCAAGATGTTCGGCAAGACGGCCGAGCAGTACCTCGAGGGGATCATCGCCGAGAACCCCCAGGGGCGGATCATGACCGCCCGGGAGATCGCGGCCACCTGCGTCTTCTTGATGTCGGAGGACGCGCGAGGGATCACCGGCCAGGCCATCAACGTCGATGGCGGCTTCGTGATGGACTGAGGGCACGAAAGGAGCCGCCGTGTTGGACTTGCGGGAGCCCGGCGAGGGCGAGTCGGTGGTGGTCGGACCATCTCGGGACGGTCGACCCGGGCTGGCCTACCGGGTGTGGGCCGAGCCCAAGGCGCCCCCGCGGGCGACGCTGGCCGTGCTGACCGGCGTGATGAGCAACACCGCGTGGTTTCGCCCGCTGGCCGGGCGCTGGCGGGCGATGGGCTATCGGGTGGTCGGGGTCGAGCGCGACGGCAGCGGGCTCAACGTGCCCCAGGGGAGCGGGCCCCAGGGGAGCGGGCCCCAGGGGAGCGGGCCCCAGGGGCGCGGGCCCCAGGGCAGCGGACAAGTACGCGGCGACACCGTCTCTGCCCAGCGCCTCATCGACGACGCGCGCACCGTCGCCCTGCACGGTCGGGCGCCCGATCGGCCCCTGGTGGTCGTCGGCTGGTGCTGGGGGGCGATCTTGGGGGTTCACCTGACGCTTGCGCTGGGACCGGAGGTCGCGGGCCTGTGTATGCTGACCCCCGGGCTCTATCCCTCCGCGCCCCTGGCCGCGCGCATGAAGGCGCTGTCGGTCGCGGCGCAGGGCCAGCCCCCCGGCGAGCCGGTGCTCGACAGCCCGATCACCGACGAGATGTTCACCGCCGGGCCGGCCCTCGATGGCTTCATCCGCCGCGACCAGGCCCGTTGGCGTCGCTTTTCGCCCCGCTTCCTCGAGGTCTCTTCGCGGCTGACCATGGTCGCGCGCATGCGCCTGCGCAAGCTCGCGCTGCCCCTTTGGGTGGCCCTGGCCGACGATGACGTCACGGTGGACAACGAGCGCACCCTCGCGGAGCTGGCGCGCCTTCCCCCGGCCCAGGTTCGGACCACCCGACTGCCCGGGGCCCACGGCCTCCAGTTCGACGCCCCGCAGGCCCTCGCCGAGCGGCTCGACGCCTGGGCCCGGGACGCGCTAGGAGTGTGACCGTCATGTTCGCCTCCCGCGAAGCCGAGAGTTTTTTGGCCAGCCTCGCCGAGCCCGAGCGCGTGCAGGACCGCTTCTTGCGAGAGCAGATCCTCGCACCCAACGTCGACTGCGAGCTCGGCCGGCGCTTCGGCTTCGGCACGATCAAGAGCTTGGCCGACTACCGCGCCGCGGTGCCGATCCAAAAGTACGACGGCTTCGCCGAGCTCATCGAGCGCACGGTGCAGACCGGCGAGCAGGGGTTGGTGACCGGCGATCCCATCAAGCGCTTCTTCTTGACCTCGGGCTCCACCTCCAAGTCCAAGTACATCCCGGTGACCAATCGTTTCGTGCGCAACAAGAGCCGCACGTTCGGGATCTACTGGAGCATGGTGTTTGGCACGCACCCGGCGGCCAAGAAGGGGCGGATGGTCACCAACTTCTCCGACTCGGGCAAGGCGGTGCGGGCCCCCGGCGGGCTGCCGTGCAGCTCGGAGAGCTCCTACTGGGCGGGGGTCACCCGGGCCACCCAGATGCGGGAGCGGCCGCTGATCCCCAAGTCGATCGCCCAAATAGGCGACTCCGACAGTCGCTACTATGCGATCGCCCGGATCCTGCTCGAGGAGACCTTCGCGGTCATCATGACCCTCAACCCCAGCACGATCCTCCTGCTCTTCCAGAAGGTGGGGCAGTTCGCCGACTCGCTGCTCCGCGACATCGAAAAGGGCGGGATCGGTGACGAGGTGGCGGTGAGCGACCAGGTGCGGGCCTACGTGGCCGAGCGCTACGCGGGCAACCCCGCGCGGGCGGCCGAGCTCTCGGCCCTGCGCGACCAGGCCCCGGGGCTCTTGGCCCATCGGATCTGGCCCGAGCTGTCGCTGGCGATCTGCTGGCGCAGCCCCATGCTCCAGCCCTACATCGACTTGCTCAGCCCGCACTTTTCGGGCGTGGCCCAGCGCGACTACATCCTGATGGCCTCCGAGGGGGTCATGGCGGTACCTATTGATGACGGCCGCAGCGGCGGGGCGCTTTGTATCGGGGCCAACCTCTACGAGTTCGTGCCCGAGGACGAGATCGACGATCCAGATCCCACCGTGCTGTCGCCGCACGAGCTCGAGGTCGGGCGCACCTATGTGCTGATCTTGTCCAACGCCTCGGGCCTTTACCGCTACAACATCGGCGACGTGGTTCGGGTGGTGCGCTTCGAGCAGCGCACTCCGATCATCGAGTTCTTGCACCGCGCCGGCTCCACCTGCTCGCTGACCGGCGAGAAGCTCACCGAGGATCAGGTCACCGCCGCGGTCTCCGACGTGGCCGAGCAGCTCGGCCTGGCCGTGGAGGCGTTCACCCTGGCCCCCGCCAAGCAGGGCTTTCCCCACTATGTGGCCATGATCGAGCTGTCGAACGAGGCCGATCGGGCCGTGCTCGCCGAGGTCCCCCGGCGGCTCGACGAGTCGCTCGAGCAGCACAACATGGAGTACGGCTCCAAGCGCTCGTCCCAGCGCCTCGCCCCGCCCGAGCTCTGGCTCGTGCGGCCGGGCAGCTACGAGGAGCGCCGGCGCCAGCGGCTGGCCGGCGGCACCTCCGACTCCCAGCTCAAGCCCACCCACCTGACCCGCGACGCCAACTTCGTCGATCAGTTCGAGATCGTCGAGCGCTTCCATGCGGATTGACGCCGTCTGGCTGCACCGGGTGCGGATCCCCTTCTCGGGGAGCTTTGGGCACGCGCTCTCTGAGCGCCGGCACAGCGACGCGGTGTTCGTGCAGCTGCGCGACGAGCAGGGCGGCGATGGGTGGGGGGAGATCCTGCCGCGCTCGTACGTCACCGGCGAGACCCTCGAGGGGGTGCTCGAGCGGTCGGGCCCGGCCGTCGCTCAGCGGCTGCTCGGCGCGCAGCTTGGCGACAGGATCGCCGTGGAGGCGTGGATCGACCAGACCCTCGCGCAGGTGGGTCGCGACTTGGCGACCTTCGGCGGCTTCGAGATCGCCCTGCTGGATCGCGCGGGTCGGCGCTTCGGGGTGTCGCTGGCGGATTGGATCGGAGGCGAGCCAGGGGCGTCCGAGTCGCTCGGCCCCGCGCTCCCGCCCGGGGTGATCATCGGCTTCGAGGTCAAGACCGACGCCCTCAAGAAGCACTGCATCGGGCTGCGCTGGAAGGGTCACACCCACGTCAAGGTCAAGGTGGGGCTGCCCGACGACGCCGAGCGCCTCGCCGTCATCACCCGGGTCTTCGGGCCGAAGGTGCCGCTGCGTCTCGACGCCAACATGGCCTGGACCGTCGACGAGGCCGTGCAGCGCTTGCGCTCGCTGTCTCAGATCCCGATCGCATCGATCGAGCAGCCGGTGGCCGCCGACGATCTCGCGGGCATGCACACGATCCGAGAGCGCACGGGAGTTGCGGTGATGGCCGACGAGGCGATCTGCTCGCTCGACGACGCCCAGCGGCTCGCCCGGGCGCAGGCGGCCGACATCTTCAACATCCGGGTGGGCAAGCACGGCGGGATCCGGGCCACCCGAGCGATCGTGGAGTGCGCACGGCAGGCGGAGATCTCGATCCACCTGGGCACCCTGGTGGGAGAGTCGGGCGTATTGTCGCGTGTGGCCGAGGTCTTCGGCCGCTGTGTGCCCGGGTTTGCCTGTCTCGATGGAAAGGGGCAAAATCGCTTCCTTCTGGAGGAGGACGTCCTTGCCCTGCCCTCGGCCGATGCCAAGAACCCCGCGGTCCATGCTGCGCTCGATCGTCCTGGTTTGGGCGTAGACGTGAACCCCGAGGTCATCGGGCGGCTCCGCATGGGCGATCCCATCGAGCTACGCGCCTGAGGCCGCGCGCCCGGTCCTTCGCCTCCTGCCTTCGACTTCCTTTGCACCCTTCCGACACGGAACGACACCATGGACAAAATCCAAGAGGCCCTCACCCAGTACATCCGTACGGAGCTCACCAGCGGCGAGGCCGAGATCGAGGCCGAGACCAGCCTCGCCGGCGTCATCGATTCCACCGCGATCATGGAGTTGGTGGTGTGGATCGAGGGCGAGTGCGGGTTCGACGTTGAGATCGACGACATCACGCCGGATAATTTTGGGTCGATCGCCAAGATCGTCGCCTACATCGGCCGCAACAGGAAAACCTGAGCCCGAGACCCGATCGGGGATCGGGGGACGGGGTGGCTCCGCACGCGGGTGGTCACCCCGTTGCCCGTTGCTTGCCTCACCCACTGGATCCGCCCTGCGGATCCATCGTTGCGGATCCGGCCTGCGGATCTGCCCTGCGGATCCGGCCTGCGGATCCGGCCTGCGGATCTGCCCTGCGGATCCAACTGAAAATCTGCGGAGGTCGCCGTTGTTCATCTTCGATCTGCTCCGAGCCAGCGCACGCGCTCATCCCGACAAGCCTGCGGCGATCTTTCCCGACGCGAGCATCACCTTTGGTGATCTCGACGGGCAAAGCGACAAGGTCGCCGCCGCCCTGAAGGCGCGCGGCCTGGGTCCCGGCGATCATGTCGCGATCCTCAGCGACAACTCGCTGCCCTCGCTGGTCTACTTTTGGGGGATCCTCAAGGCCGGGGCCCAGAGCGTCGACATGCCCACCCTGGCCGGGGCCGCCACCCTGGCCAGTGTGTTGGCCGAGGCGGGGCCGGCCGGGATCGTCATCGACCCCAAGCAGCTGGGCAAGCACGGCGGGCCCGACGGATTGTCTCTTCCCGAGCACGTGTTCACCACCCAAGCGGCGCAGGCCACTGCCGACGAGCAGGGGCGCCAAGTGATCACCCTCGAAGCGCTGCTGGCCGAAGCTGGAGCCGAAGCCGGAGCCGGAGCAGCCGCGCCCCAGCCCGCCGTCACCCCCCAAGACGTGGCGATGATCGTCTACACCTCGGGGACCACCGGGCGGCCCAACGGGGTGATGCTCTCGCACGAGAACTTCGTCACCAACCTGCAGGCCTCCAACGAGCTGATGGGGCTGACCGCCGACGACAGCATCTTGGTCGTCGTGCCGCTCTACTACATCCACGGCCGCATGCAGCTGCTCATGCACGCGATGACCGGCGGCACCGTGGTGTTCTCGGCCGGGTTTACCTTCCCGGCCAAGGTGCACAAGGAGCTTTGCGACTCGGGGGTCAGCGGGTTTTCTGGGGTGCCCTATCACTTCAAGCAGTTGCTCGATCGCTCCAAGCTCGCCAAGCAGCCGCCGCCCAAGCTCCGGTATGTGCTGATCACCGGAGGAGCGCTGTCGCCCTCGAGCCTCGAGCGGCTCAACGAAGCGCTGCCCAACACGGGGATCCACCTCGCCTACGGGCAGACCGAGGCCGCGCCCCGGATCACCTGGATCGGGCCCGAGGAACTGTTCGTCAAGCGAGGCTCGGTCGGGCGGGCGCTGGGCAACGTGACCCTGGAGATCCTCGGTCCCAACGAGGAGCCGGTCGGCCCCGACATCGTCGGCGAGGTCGCGGCCGGCGGGCCCAACATCATGAAGGGCTACGTGTCCGGAGACGAGCGCGAGCTGGGCAAGATCGACGCCCAGGGGCGCCTGCGCACCGGAGACCTGGGGCGCGTGGACGCCGACGGGCACCTCTTTCTCGTGGGGCGCAGCTCGGAGATGATCAAGAGCGCGGGGGAGCGGATCTTCCCGCAGGAGATCGAGGACGTGCTCCAGCAGCTTGATGGGGTGGCCGAGGTCGCCGTGATCGGGCTGCCCGACGAGACCCTCGGCGAGCGGATCGTCGCGTACCTCATCGCCAAGCCCGGGCACACGCTGGAGCGGCCGCAGCTCAAGGCGCACTGCCTGGCCGCCATGCCCTTCGTGCGGGTGCCCAAGGAGTTCGTGGTGGTTGACCAGCTGCCGCAGACCGCCTCGGGCAAGGTCAGCCGCAGCAAGCTCAAAAAGCAGATCCTCGCCGAGCTGGTCGGCGGGTAGGCGAGCGGCCAGCCGGGGCGGCCAGCCGGACCCGGGCGCATGAGGCCCGGGTCGTGGGATGACCGGCGCGCCTGGCCTGAACCAGGGCCGAACGGGACGGCGGCATCGGGCCAGGATCCACGCGGTGCAATCCACTGACGGGCCCTCTACAATTGGAGGGGGTCCCATGCTCACGCGGGTGTACATCGACAACTTCCGGTGCTTCACCAACTTCGAGCTCGGGTTCGACCGGTTGCAGCTGCTGCTCGGGGGCAACGGCACGGGGAAATCCTCGTTGCTCGACGTTGTCGCCGGCCTGCGCGCGGCGGTCGTCACCGGCGGACCGCCGGCGGCGAGCACGTTGACCCGCTGGGATTCCCGTCGACGGCAGACCTTCGAGGTCGACGTGCGAAACCCATACGTAGACGGGGCGGGCGGGATCTATCGCTATCGTCTCGAGTACGAGGTCCCGGATCCGGCGGTATGGGGCCTGGTGGCCAGCGAGACGCTCGTGCTCGACGGGCGGCCGCTGCTGGTGCGGGACCCAAGCAAGGCCGAGCTGTTGGACGCCGAGGGGGGGCCTCAGCGCGTGCTGACCCACCCGGCTCGGGCCGCTCTGGGCATGCTCCCCTCATGGCCGAACACCGAGATCACTTGGTTTCGGGAGTTCATGCGCAGGCTCGTCGTGTTGCGCCCGTGGCCCGCAGGGATCCGCCATGCATCGGATGCCGAGGCCGGCGAGCTCGATGGATCGGGGGCGAATTTCGTCTCGTGGTACCGGCAGATCGATCCCACGCTGCACTTCGACGCCAAGCAATTCCTTCACCGCAGTCTGCAAGAAGTGATGCCGGGCTTCGAGTCCCTTCGCTTCGTCAAGACCGGCGAGAAGGAGCAGGTGCTCCGCACGGTCTGGGCGGCCGAGCATGTCGCGGCTTCTGGTGGCCCGTTCGAGCTCGATCTTGACGAGCTCTCCGATGGGCAGCGCGTGCTGATCCTCCTTTACACCTTGCTGGCGCTCTCGGTTCCCAAGAATGCGCCTCCGATGACCGTCTTGCTCGACGAGCCCATCAACTACGTGTCGCTGGCGGAGATCGAGCCCTGGCTGCGGCAGATCGAAGAGCGCACCGAGGAGGGCAAGCTCCAGGCGATCGTGGCCTCGCATCACCCCGAGCTGCTCAACGCCTGGGCCCGCGGGTCGGGGATCCGGTTTTGGCGGGAAGCGACGGGGCCTGTGCGGGCGAGGCGGTTTCAGACGCGCGAGGATGATCCGCTCACCCCCTCCGAGCGCGTGGCTCGGGGGTGGGAGGGGGAGGATGCGTAAGGTCGAGTTTACGCTGCTGTGCGAGGACCAGCAGCATGCGACGTTCTTGCGCCGCTACCTGCGTCGCCAGGGATTCAACTTCCGGCAGTTCAGGATCTTGCCCTGTCCGGCGGGCTCTCAGTCTGGGGAGCAGTGGGTGCGTCAGAGCTTTCCCAAGGAGGTCAGGGCGCAGCGCCGTCGCGCGACACACAGCCGGACCGCATCGCTGCTGGTGATGATCGACGCGGATGGCCACGAGGAGGGATTTCGCCATGAGCAGTTCGACGGTGCCTTGGAAGCCTCGGGCCAGGGAGCCCGTGGGGATGAAGAGAGGATTGCAATCCTCGTTCCTCGTCGGAACATCGAGAGCTGGCTTCATTTCACCACGAGGGGTGAGATCGACGAGGTCGTTGATTTCAAGGTGAGATATCGTGGTGACGCCGATGCTTGCCGAGAAGCCGCCAAGCACGCCGTGGAAATCTGCCGTAGTCGACGTGAGGGAGGTGAGGGGGCGTCGAGCCCAGCTCCGCCGTCGCTGCTCAGGGCATGTCGTGAGCTTCGGCGAGTCACCGAGGTCCCAAAAGGGTGATGCGTCGTGGTGGGTGAGTCGGGAGCAGGAGTTGGCTCGTCAGGGATGCCACGAAAGTCGCTGGTCTTCATCAGCTATAGCCACGACTCCGAGCCGCACAAGGGGCGAGTACTTGCGTTGGCCGATCGGCTCCGCAAAGAGGGGGTCGAGGCATGGATCGATCAGTATGTCGAGCATCCGTCGCAGGGGTGGCCCCGGTGGACCGCGGAGCAGATCGCTCGGGCCGATTTCGTCCTACTGATCTGCACAACGCACTATCGCCGTCGCTGGGATCAGTCGGATTCCTCGGATGGCAAGGGGGCCAAGTGGGAGGCGATGGTCTCGCAGCAGCTTCTCTACGATGGATGCTCGAAGACCGACAAATTGATACCGGTTGTGCTCGGTGAAGGCGGAGACGAAGTCGTGCCCTTGGTGCTGCGAGGCTTTACGCGGTACCAGCTCATGGGCGACTACGAGGCGCTCTACCGTCGGCTCACCGGACAGCCACGTGTCTCGCCACAGCCGGTTGGCCCGGTCGTTTCCATGCCTCCCGACCTGCGACCCGAGCCGTCGGAGGTCACGAGCTCGAATGGCGAGCCAAAGGCCGTAGCGGTCGATGAGCAGGTGCGACAGGCCGCGGTCGAGACCATCTTGGTCGAGTTTCGTCGCACCCGCGACCTGGCGGTCGCTCTGGCTCGAGGAGCCGAGTCATGGACAAAGGCGGCGGCGGGTGGCGAGGAGGCGCTCGCACGGACACTTTTGAGCGCATCGTCCCCGGTCGAGCTGGTCGATGGGGTTCGTGACGCGATGGGGGAGCTGGTGGTGCATCGAGCGGCGACGTCGCGAGCCTTGGCCGACGGGATGCTCAGCGTGCTCGACCATGCCCTGCCGGTGGTCGCGGGAGCCTGGTTGGCCATGACGGCCGATGCGAGCGGTCGATGGACGACCGACGCGGAGTATCCGGCGACCGTCGAGCCATGCATGGCGCTCCACGATGGGCGGCCCAGCGAGTGGCACGAGCGAGCGCCTGGTGAGCCACCCGAGCCACGAGCGCACATTGCCTTGCGGGGCTTGCCCAAGTCGGGGGCCCACGTGAGTCGACAGGCGGATGATATCGCTACTTCGCTCCACGGTGGCTTGGAAGCGCTGGCGCTGTCGTCCCTGCGGGCGTGTGGGCAGGGCACCAAGAGCTTCGAGCACCACGAGCTGGATCGCAAGCTCGCGGTCGCCGATCGGGCGATCCGCCGAGCGCGTAGCACCAAGGATCCACGGCGGCCGCTGACGCTCTATGCGATCGCCGATCGCAAGGCCGGTCATACGCACGAGCACCCCTTGCTTCGCTTGCTCGCCGACAAGCTGCCGTCGTTACGTGTGCTGGTGCCGGGAGGGGAGGGGCAGAGCATGGAGCTCGATGATGAGCTGCGTCTGAGCCTCGGTGACCTCCATAATGTCTATTGCTCGATCGTTCAAGGACACCTGTGATGATCTCGCAACCCTTCGATATCGATCGCCTCGATGGCGCTACCATCAAGTTACCTGCTATCGGCACTCAGCGAGCCGCTGCTCATGTGTTCGAGCGCGAGTCGTTGCTCGCGGTCAAGGCTGCGCTCGACTGTGGGCGCCCGTTGCTGGTGCGAGGGCGGCCCGGAGTGGGCAAGACGCAGCTTGCTCGGGCGGTGGCCCGCGAGCTCGGCCGGGTGTTCTTGTCGGTGTTCATCGATGCTCGCACCGAGGCGCATGACCTGCTGTGGTCGCACGATGCGGTGACCCGGCTAGCGGAGGCACAGATCTGGGGACATCGGGGAGCAGGAGACGCCGAGGCTGGGAAACAGGCCGGCAAGGCGCCGGTGCTTGACGCGGCGACTGCCCTGGCTCGCCACCGCTACGTGGTGCCCGGTCCGCTGTGGTGGGCCTTCGACTGGGATGGCGCCCTGCGACACTTGGAACATTCAGCCGTGCCGGTGGCGCCTCCGGCGATCGATGACCAGGTGGACCCACGCCAGGGGGCGGTCTTGTTGGTCGACGAGATCGACAAGGCCGATAGCAGCGTGCCCAATGGTCTGCTCGAGTGTCTGGGCCAGGGGAGCTTCTCGGTGCCGGGTATCGACGGAACGGTGTGCATTCAGGGGCCGCCGCCGTTGGTCTTGCTGACGACCAACGACGATCGGGTGCTGCCCGATGCGTTCATACGGCGCTGCTTGGTGCTTTGGTTGCGGGTGCCGGAGGCAGAGCCGGCGTTCGAAGAGCGAGGGCTCGACGATCCGTTGATTCGCTGGTTGGTGGAGCGCGGGCGGGCACACTTTGGCGAGGAGCTGCCCGAGCAAGTGTATGTAGATGCTGCGGTGCAATTGGCGCGGGATCGGACGGATGGGGCCGCATATCAACGTTATGTTCCGGGCTTGGCGGAATACATCGACCTGCTGTCGGCTCTGCGGGCCGACCCGCAGCGTAAGCTCGACGAGCTGTCCCGGTTCTTCCTGCGCAAGCACATCGATCCCGGACCAACCCGATGAGTACGCAGGGGAGGCGTCCGCGGGGTCGGGTCGGCCGCGCCGATCTGGCACGGATTCAGGATCAGGGGCTAGATCCGGCCGATCTGCGCCGAGTGGCGTCGCTGATGGGGTTGGAGGAGCGTGAGCCTCGGCCTCGACAACAGGTCATGCGGGCGACCGCCGTGGATTCGGGCCGTAGGTACGGGACGGCCACGCCTACCATTGCGACGCGGCCGCCAAGTGGTCCCACGCCGTTTTGGCGAGTGGTCCAGGTGGTCGCGGCCAGTCCCGACGAGCCCCAACCGCCGCCCATGGTCTCCGAGCCGGCGAGCGAACCGTTGTCTGCCGACGATTTCGGCCCAATGGTTGGTGCACCTCCTCCTCCGCCGTCACCCTCCCTCGTGCCATGGGCTCGCCTACGGCGGGTGATCGAAGAGGTTTGTCGCCGGCCGCGGTCGGTGGGTGAGATCGATGTCGATGCCCTGGTGGATCGGATCGGCCGTGGCGTACCCGTCCATAGGGTCCCGCGGCGCTTGCGTCGGTTACGGGCGCCGCGGGTCGTGGTGGTGTTTGACCGGGCCGAGCGGCTGATCCCTTTTTGGCGGGATCAGCTCGAGGTGTTCGAGCACCTGCGGGGCGAGCTCGGAGCGCACGGGGTCGGGCACCGATGGTGGCGTCGAGGGCCGCCGTGGAGAGGCGCCGACGACGAACTCGTGGCAGTCGTCGATCCCACGTTGGAGGAAGGCGACGTGGTGCTGGTGCTCGGTGACCTGGGGCACTACCAGTCGATGGGCTCAGGGACGCTGGAGCTGACGCCGGGCGAGCCGGATCCCCCGGAGATCCCCGGCGATGGGGGGCTGTCTGGCGCATGGGCGCGGCTGGGCGAGGCCCTGCGGCGTCACGGGGTGATCGCGGCGGCGCTCTTGCCCGTGCCGTCTGTGCGCTGGCGGCCCGAGGTGCTCGGACCCTGGGTGGCGGTCGATTGGTGTGAGCCGGATCGGGCGGCCCTCGGGGTGCCGCTCGGGTCTGCGGAGCGCGAGGCCCGACGCGACCGGCTGCTCGCCCTGGTGTCGTGGACACAGCGACTCGAGCCGGCGTTGCTCCGGGAGGTGAGGTTGTGCTTGCCCGCGACCGAGGCCGATGCGGGGACCGAGGCCGACGTGTGGAACTACGAGGAGTCGGGCGAGCACGAAGATGTGCAGCAACACCCGGCGGGTTTGCTCGTCTCCGATGAGCTTCGGCGTCGGATGCATGCGCAATTGCGATCGGTGATCGAGCAGCGGCCACAGCTTGTGCGGCGCGTCGTCGACGTCGTCCGGCGGCATCATGCCGGGCTGGCTCGCGAGCTTTGGCTCGACGAGGTGCGGGGGCTGTTGTCCATCGACGAGACGATGGTGCAGGACTCGTTCGGAGGTCCCGGGGGGGTCACGTCGAGCGAACGGCAGGAAGCGATCGCGTGGACACATAAGGTGCGGGCCTATCTCAACGCTGGACAACGAGGTGGGCTCGGCCCCAGCGTCGATCTTCAGCACTGGCTACGGTTGTTCCTGGATGGCCAGGCGCGAGAGGTCTGGACGCACGCCGACTGGGGGCAGGCGCTCACCGATACCTGGGACCTGCTGGGGGCGGGTACTCCCGATCGGGATGTTCCGCCGGGGCTGGACCTCCGACGGTTGCGGCCTCCGCCGGAATCGGTGAAAGAGCAGCGATTCGTCGTGGCGCAACGGGGCGACGAATTGCACGTGGGGGCCGAGGGCGTAGTGGACCAGCGGCGAGGTAGCCTCGTGGTCACGGTGATGGCGAGGGCCCGAAGGTTGCAGGTGGGGTCGCGGATGCATGTGCTATCCGACGATGATATTCGGGTGATTCCGTTGCCCGAGGGGCAATCGATCGTGCTGTCGACCGATCGGGCGCAGCGGGTGTCACTTCAGTGTGAGCCCAAGCCTGCGTGGGCTCACGCGATAGGGCGGGATCGCTATGGCCTGTGGGCGACGCTGCGGGTGCGCGGCGTGGAGCAGCGGATGCGGTGGATTGCGCCGGGGCGGTTCATGATGGGCTCGCCGGAGTCCGAGCCAGGGCGCTGGGAGGACGAGGGCCCGCAGCACGAGGTGACGCTCACCCAGGGGTTTTGGCTGGCGGACACGCCGTGCACGCAAGACTTGTGGCAGGCGGTGATGGACGAAAATCCTAGCCGATTTCGGTCGCCGCGGCGTCCGGTGGAGCAGGTTTCGTGGGACGATGTTCAGAGATTCTTGGTGCGGTTGAATCAAGGGGGTGAGGATGAGCGCGCGGCTCGTTGGTGCCTGCCGACGGAGGCTCAGTGGGAGTACGCGTGCCGTGCGGGGACCACCGCGGCCACTCATGCGGGACCCATCGAGATCCTTGGGGACAACAACGCTCCGGTTCTACATGACATCGCTTGGTATGGCGGGAACAGCGGGGTAGACTATGACCTTGACGAGTTCGAGGATTCTGCTGAATGGCCAGAAATGCAGTATCCACATACCCGGGCGGGTACACGCGATGTGGGACTCAAGCAACCCAACCAGTGGGGCCTATACGACATGCTAGGGAACGTAGAGGGGTGGTGCGCAGACGTACCTCGGGACTACGAAGCAGCTGCGGTGCAGAACCCTGGTCAGTACGATGGCCCGAGTCGTGTCCGACGCGGGGGTAGCTGGTTCAGCGACGCCCGCCTTGTCCGAGTAGCCTGCCGCCGCAGGCTACCGCCGGGCCACCGCCGCGGCCACCTCGGGTTTCGTTTGGCTCGAGGTCAGGATCTGCGCCAAGCAAGTGAGCCGGAATGAGCCAGCCAAGAGCGCGAGTAAGGGAGGGGACCGACCGTCGAATGCCCGACCTATTCGGGATCAGGAGACTATGGCGATGTCGCTTAGGTGCTTCACGATTTCTGCGCTGGAATCCACCAATGCTGCCGATGAGGTCTCGGTCTCTCTTGCGGAGAACCTGGAGAACCTGAATGCGCCACACGCCCGACCAAGAGCGCGAGCGATTGTTGCGAGGCATTGCCCCGGCATGGGCCAGCGCCTGGGGCGAGGACGAGTATGGGGTGTTTGTAAGCTTCGAGATCGCAGACGTCGAGCAGCGGATGCGGTGGATCGCGCCGGGGACCTTCATGATGGGTTCACCGGAGTCCGAGCCTGGGCGTTGGGAGGCCGAGGGCCCGCAGCACGAGGTGACGATCACGCAAGGGTATTGGCTAGCGGACAGGCCGTGTACGCAAGCCTTGTGGCAGGCGGTGACGAATGGCAATCCCAGCCGGTTTCGCTCGCCGAGGCGTCCGGTAGAGCGGGTCTCATGGGACGATGTTCAGGGGTTCTTAGCATGCTTGAATCTAGGCGTTGAAGACGAGCGCGTGGCTCATTGGTGCCTGCCGACGGAGGGGCAGTGGGAATACGCGTGCCGCGCAGGGACCACCCTTGCGACCCATGCGGGACCTCTTGATCTTCTTGGGGAGTGTAATGCTCCAGTGCTTGACGATATCGCCTGGTATGGTGGGAACAGTGGGGTGGATTACGACCTTGATGAATTCGAGTACTCTGCTCGATGGTCTGAAAAGCAGTACCCGCATGTCCGGGCAGGTACACGCGATGTAGGACTAAAGCAGCCCAACCGGTGGGGCCTCTATGACATGCTGGGGAACGTATACGAGTGGTGCGCAGACGTGCCTAGGCAATACAAACCAGTTGCAGTGCAGAACCCTGGTCACTACGAAGGTCCGTATCGTGTCCGCCGCGGGGGCTGCTGGCTCAGCTACGCCCACTTCGTTCGAGCCGCCTACCGCTATTGGTACGAGTCCGGCTACCGCGATGACTTTCTCGGGTTTCGTTTGGCGCGAGGTCAGGATCTGCGCCAGGCAAGTGATCCGGAATGAAACCAGGCAGAGGCGCGAGTAAGGGAGTGGACCGATCGGCGTGTGCTGCGTGTGTCCGGTCTGTTGGGATATGGGATATGTGAGGCTATGGCGGTGTGGCTTGAGTGCCTCACCATTCCTACGCTCGCATCCACCGACGCCGCCGACGAGTTCTCGGCCGTCCTCTGGAGAGCCTGAATGAGTCACACACCCGACCAGGAGCGAGAGCGGCTGGCACGCGGGATCGCGCCGGCGTGGGCCAGCGCCTGGGGCGAGGATGAGTATGGGGTGTTTGCGAGCTTCGAGGTTGCGGGCGTCGAGCAGCGGATGCGATGGATTGCGCCCGGGACATTCAAGATGGGGTCACCAAAGACGGAGCCGGGGCATGACGAGGATGAAGGCCCGCAGCATGATGTGACGCTGGCCCACGGGTATTGGCTGGCGGACACCCCGTGCACGCAGGCATTGTGGCGGGCGGTGGTGGGAGACAACCCTAGTGAATTCCGGTCGCCCCGACGACCCGTAGAGCAGGTCTCGTGGGAGGATGTGCAGAGGTTCATCGAAATGCTGAACGACCGTGTCTCTGAGCTCTTTGCCGGTCTGCCGACCGAGGCGCAGTGGGAGTATGCGTGCCGGGCATGTACGCGTACGGCGACCTACGCCGGCCCGATAGAGGTATACGGGGCGAACAATGCGCCGGTGCTCGACGCTATCGCCTGGTACGGGGGTAACAGCGGGGTGGGCTACGATCTTGAGCATGGCTGGAACTCTTCGGGTTGGCCCGGTAAGCAGCATGGGCACGAGAAAGCTGGTACCCGAGATGTAGAGCTCAAGAAACCGAATGCGTGGGGGCTCTATGACATGTTGGGCAATGTCTACGAGTGGTGTGCTGGCGCTGTGGGGGACGACATTGCACGGCCACGGGTAGTCCCCCGTACTGTGGGCGGCTCGGATCGTGTTATTCGAGGGGACAGCTGGCTCAGCGGTGCGCATGGTGTTCGGGCCGCCTATCGGCTCTGGCGCCCGCCCGGCTTTCGCCTCGACTTCCTGGGCTTTCGTTTGGCTCGAGATCGGGAGCTGCGCCAAGCAAGTGAACCGGGATGAACAGGATGAGTCAGGCAAGGGGGCGATGCTGGGAAGGAAGGGATCGGCCAGATGGATCGACAATTATTTGACCTGTCTGGTCTATTCGGAGATGGAAGACTATGGTCGTGCCATGAAGTGCTTCACCATTGTCATTCTGGTATCCACCAGCGCCGCCGAGGGGGTCTCGGCCTGCCTCTGGAGCGTCTGATGCGCCACACACCTGACCAAGAGCGTGAGCGGCTGTCGCGGGGGATCGCGCCGATGTGGGCCAGCGCCTGGGGTGAGGATGAGTATGGGGTGTTCGCGAGCTTCGAGGTCGCGGGCGTAGAGCAGCGGATGCGGTGGATTGCGCCCGGGATCTTCGTGATGGGGTCACCACAGACGGAACCGGGGCGTGATGACGATGAAGGACCGCGACACATGGTCACGCTGACCCATGGGTATTGGCTTGCGGACACCCCATGCACGCAGGCGCTGTGGGAGGTGGCAATGGGCGACAATCCCAGCCAATTCCGCTCACCCCGGCGACCAGTGGAAAAGGTGTCGTGGGAGGATGTGCAAAATTTCATCGAGAAATTGAATGAGCGCGTAGCTGGTCTCCTTGCCGATCTGCCCACTGAGGCGCAGTGGGAGTATGCATGCCGCGCGGGTACAAGCACAGCGACCTACGCTGGCCCTATAGAGATATATGGGGCCAACAATGCGCCAGTTCTCGATGTCATCGCCTGGTATGGGGGCAACAGCGGGATGGACTTCGACCTCGATGATGGTTGGGACTCCTCAGGCTGGCCCGACAAACAATATATGCACCAGGAGGCTGGTACACGAGATGTAGCGCTCAAGAAGCCCAACGCCTGGGGGCTCTACGACATGCTGGGTAATGTTTACGAGTGGTGTGCTGACGTGGCAAGGGACTACGCAGTGCAACTACGGGCAGACTCCTTCTCAGCAAGCGGCCCGTCTCGTGTCCATCGCGGGGGTGGCTGGAACAGTTACGCCCGCCACGTTCGGGCCGCTAACCGCGGCTGGCGAGTGTCCAGTAGCCGCTACGACGATCTTGGTTTTCGGTTGGCTCGAGGTCAGGATCTGCGCCAAGTCAATCCGCGAGGCTGAACCCATCTCTCCCGAAATCAGCAAGGTCATGAGGCAAGGGCAGGGGGGGGGATCGGCGATCGGCGTTTGCCCGGCCTGTTCGGTCATGGGAGACTATGACGATGAAGTTCAGGTTCATCATCATTTTTGTCGCTCTCGCTTCTCTCGACACAGTCGACGAGCTATTGGTCTTTCTGAGGAGAGCCTGAATGCGTCACACACCCGACCAAGAACGCGAGCGGCTGTCGCGGGGCATTGCACCGGCGTGGGCCAGCGCCTGGGGCGAGGATGAATATGGGGTGTTCGCGAGCTTCGAGGTCGCGGGCGTCGAGCAGAGGATGCGATGGATTGCGCCCGGGATATTCAAGATGGGGTCACCAAAGACGGAGCCGGGGCGGGCCCGAAGAGAAGGCCCGCAGCATGAGGTCAAGTTGACCCACGGGTATTGGCTGGGCGATACCCCGTGTACGCAGGCGCTTTGGCAGGCGGTAATGGGCGACAACCCCAGCGAGTATCGTTCGCCTCGACGGCCAGTAGAGCAGGTGTCGTGGGAGGACGTGCAGGTGTTCATCGAGATGCTGAACCAGCGCGTGCCCGATCTCTTTGCCTGGTTGCCGACGGAGGCGCAGTGGGAGTATGCATGCCGCGCAGGCACGATTACGGCGACCTACGGGGGTCCAATAGAGATACACGGGGCGAACAATGCGCCGGTTCTCGACGCCATTGCCTGGTACGGAGGTAACAGCGGGGTGGACTATGATCTTAGGCATGGCTGGGACTCGTCGGACTGGCCCGACAAGCGGCATGCGCACCAAAAGGCTGGCACCCGGGACGTCGCGCTCAAGCAGCCCAATGCTTGGGGGCTCTACGATATGCTGGGCAATGTCTACGAGTGGTGTGCTGATGCCAATAGCGACTATACGGCCCAGGCATAGGTAGACCCTTTTAATGCAGACGGCCCGAATCGTGTCGACCGAGGGGGCAGCTGGTACGGCGAAGCCCGCCGCGTCCGGGCTGCCTACCGCCGCTGGGCCAAGCCCGGCCGACGCATCGATCTCCTGGGTTTTCGTTTGGCTCGAGGTCAGGAGCTGCGCCAGGTTAAGCAGCCAGCCTGAACCAGCTAGCCCAGGAATCAGCAAGGGCGGAAAGCAAGGGAGGGGGCCGATCGGCGCCCGCCCGAACTCCAGCGACCCGCCGACACAAGACACGAGCGGCCAGCCCATGCCGAGTCTTAACCCTACGAGCGGGCGGCGAGCTCATGCCGAGCCTCACCGCCACGAGCACCCGGGCCCGCCCGACCGCGGGCGGACCGCCCAGCGCTCATTGCAACGCCCGTACCCGTCCGAACACCAGCCACCCCCGCCCGCCGGACGCCCGAGCTCACCTCAAGACCGAGCTCACCCGCCCGCTTCGTTCACTCCTCCGCCCCCGCCTTGTCCTCCACCTCCTTCGCTGCCCGCCGCCTTGCCGCCCGCTGCCTCCGCAGATAACTACTCGTCGCTTCCCGCCGGATCTCCGGATAGTCCTGAAACACGAACGCCGCCGCCGCCCGCACCAGCTTCATCCGCTGGTACAGCAGCTGGCACACGCGATTGCGCAGATCGATCGCCGCCCGCGACTCCTCATTCACCCCGCCGGTGCCGCTCGTGGGAGCATCGCGCAGTTGCTCGGCCAGCGTGCGTGCGCGCTCGATCTTCGCGACGTCGAAGATCTCGAACGACGCGATCAGCTCGCGCACTTCATCGGCGAGGGTGGCGTAGGCTTCGAGCGCGGAGGCCAGCGCGTCGTTGTTGCTCGGGTCGCCGTGTCGGGCCTCGAGGTTGGCGAGCTTTTGGTCGTTGTCGTCCTCGACGCCGTCGTCGAACGCCCACTCCAGCACGGCGCTGATCTTCCCGAGCACCTCTCGACCTTCCTGCGTGGGTGCTCGGGCGGCCGGGGCGAGGGCGAACTGGTAGAGCGTATCGGCATGCCGCGCGGCGGCTTGCAGCGAGCGGATCTCGCGACCCGTCTTGCTCGATAGTGGTTTCTTGCGCGCGCCCGTGCCCACGGCCAGCTCGAGCCCGGGGAACACCACGGCCTCGTCTTCGTCGCGCTGCGCCTTCCAGTAGCGGGCGTGGAACTTGGCCACGTCGATCGCCTCGCCCAGGAACACGTCCAGCGGCAGGCTCAGCGCTAGCGCGCCCCCTGGCATGGCGGCGGCGGCCTCACGCCATTTTTCGAGATCTTCTGCACTCATCGCCCGTCCTCCATCGTGGCAGCGATCCGGTCGCCCTGACCGATCGGCCCACAATCTCGATATCCATCGCGGACACGCAGGTTGTCAAACCGCTCCGCCCGCGGCTCACCGCGCGCGAAAATGGCCCCGCCGCCGACTGAAGGTCTCAGGATGTCCTGGAGTCGCCTCGGGATGTCCTGGAGTCGCCTCGGGATGTCCTGGAGTCGCCTCGGGATGTCCTGGAGTCGCCCCGAGATGTCCTGGAGTCGCCTCGGGATGTCCTGGAGTCGCCTCGGGATGTCCTGGAGAGGCTCCGAGATGTCCTGGAGTCGCCTCGGGATGTCCTGGAGAGGTTCCGGGACGTCGTAGGTGCTCGTGTTCGAGCGCGCGAGCGTCCGTGGATCCCTCACCGTCATGGCGTCCGAGGGGGCGCGCGTGGCGATCGGGCGAACGAGCAGGCGCCAGGGCCGGTTATGGCCTTCGCGTCAATGTTGCTGCTCCACATCGCGTATCGATGCTGGGCGCCCCCTTAAGCGTGCTTGGCAAAGACCTCGTCGAGCGTGTTGGCGGTGAGCAGCCGCTCGGCCCAGCGATCGAGTTGGGCCATGCTGCCCTGGTTGACGCGCCGGGCCACCGCACGCGGTACTCGGCGGAAGCGAGCCCGCAGTAGCCGCAATACAGTCTTGGCTTGGCCTTCTTGCTTGCCCTGGGACCGGCTCTTGGCGAGTTCGAGGGCCCTGGGGCTCCCGGGTTCGGGGATGACGTCGGCGAACAGCTCCTGGGGTGACATATCCTCGATGGCTTTCATAATGGTGCCCCTCCTATCCGTATGTTCCAAGTAGCACAACACTGCTTCACCCATGGGCCGACCGGGTGCCCACCCATGGGCCACCCACCGCTCGAACGAGCATCTGGCAGAGGCGGCTCGGCCATCTGTTGGTCCATCTCGTGGGCCATCACACGTGCGAAGCGCCGAGGCGCGTTATGGCGCCCCGCGCATCCATGCCCGCATGAGGGGCAGTGCTGGTTGGGACGTACGCTCATCTCGTGGTCCTTCCGAACTGCCCTCACTTGTTCTTGGCAAAGACCTCGTCGAGCGTGTCCGCGGTGAGTAGTCGTTTGCCCCAGCGCTTGAGTTCGACCGAGGTACCCGCATTCACGCGTTGGGTCACCGCGCGAGGGAGCCGACGGAAGCGAGCCCGAAGTAGGTTGATGAGCATCTCGGCGCGGCCTTCGCGCTTGTAGCGGGCAATACGCTGGGCCATGGGGCTCCCGGGTTCGGGGATGACGTCGGCGAACAGCTCTTGGGGTGACAGATCCTCGATGGCTCTCATGATTGTACCGCTCCTGTCAGCATTCTCTAGATAGCACATCACCGCTTCGAGTGCCTCATGGCCATATTCGTCCCGGATCTCGACGAACCACTCTCCCAAGGTCGCCGCATTCTCACGGGTGATGACCCCCGTGGCGATGAGTCGCATCAGTTGCAGCGCGGTGCGGGCACGCACCGTGAGGGCTTCCATGTCCACCCGATCGCTCTTTAGCTCGTGGATCTGCATGTGCAACTCGATGAAGGGTGGTACGCACAGTTCCACATTGTCTTCTCCATCGAGCCGATGAAGATCGGACAACGAGCGAGCTCCTCGCCATCCTTTTGGGTCTTGATGAACCAGCAGCGGAATGATCGGCGGCAAATATCCGTCGATAGCGTCGCTACGCTCGACATAATCCTCCCAGGCGCGGCAGGCATACTTGAGCATCCGAAACGGCATCATGGGGTCGGGTTTGCGCTGATGCTCGAGCAAGACATAGAGCAGCGCCCGCCGACGACTGCCACCAAATCGCACCGAGAGCAGCACGTCGCAGGCCGACCGTCCCAGGCGAGCGTTGACGTAGCTGCG